>JBBSQA010000023.1:0-35825 GCA_038258285.1 Actinomycetales bacterium
GGCACCCGCGAGTTCGTCACCGCGCTGCAGCTCGACACCAAGCTCGACGGCATCCCCGCTTCGGTGCTCGGTGGCGCGCTCACCCAGGCTCGTGAGGCTCGACTGCATATCCTCGACGTCATGCTCGAGGCCATCGACGCCCCTGACGAGATGAGCCCCTACGCTCCTCGCGTCATCAGCGTCAAGGTGCCCGTCGACAAGATCGGCGAGGTCATCGGCCCGAAGGGCAAGATGATCAAGCAGATCCAGGAGGACACCGGCGCCGACATTGCCATCGAGGACGACGGCACGGTCTACATCGGTGCGGTCGACGGTCCCTCGGCGGAGGCGGCTCGCGCGCAGATCAACGCGATCGCTAACCCGACGATGCCCGAGGTCGGCGAGCGTTTCCTGGGCACCGTGGTCAAGACCACGACCTTCGGCGCGTTCATCTCGCTGACGCCGGGCAAGGATGGGCTGCTGCACATCTCCGAGATTCGCAAGCTCGTCGGCGGCAAGCGTATTGACGCGGTCGAAGACGTCATGAGCGTGGGTCAGAAGGTGCAGGTCGAGCTCAAGGAGATCGACCCGCGCGGCAAGCTCTCGCTCGGTGCGGTCGTGGCGGGCGAGGCTCCAGCCAACAACTCAGCAGCGACCACCCCGGAGGTTACGGAAACGACGACCACGCAGGCTCAGGTCGACGCTGTGCCCGACGCGCAGGCAGCCCCGGCTCCCGCGGTCGATGACAACGCCTCGGATGACGACGCTGCCGATGGTGACTCCGAGGACGCAGAGGGTGGCGAGGGAGGCTCCGAGCGTCCCCGTCGTAACCGTCGGCGTCGCGGTGGGCGCAACCGTGGCAACGGTGGCGGCTCTGCTGATGCCGGTCAGGGCGACGACAACGGCTGATCCAGCCGGTCGCTGAAGAGCGACGGCGCAGTCATAACGTTGGTGAGGGCGGGTCCGATTCGGACCCGCCCTCACGCGTTGCTCTATCCCCCTACTAGGCCGCCGTTCGTCCCGCCATCGCAGGAACCTGAGCGGCCTGGACGTCCCCGACGTGCCAGCGCATCTCCATGCGGACGTGACCTCGGCCGTCCACCACGGGGACCCACGTCATGACGGCAGGGCGCTTCGACTGCGGCAGTGCTCGTATCTGATCCATGGTGTCCACCTTTCGTTAACCTTGTGTTCACTTAAGGTACACCACAAGGTCATCTACGGTGTAAGCGGGAGGGGGGCGTGTCGTGCGTTGCGGCAACGGCTGCTCGGCAGAGCTCGCCGACCAGCGACTCCAGCGGTCCTCGTGCCCTCGCTGCAACGAAGAGAGCGCCGACGCTCAGCAACAGGACGACGTGCACGATGATCCGGTCGGCCCACTCCAGCTGCTCCGGAGCCGCGAGCAGGACGACGTGCGCGGCATACAAGGTCAGCGTCATCGTGCCCGCTCCCGCGACGATGCTCACCCGTCGGCGCCCACGAGGGCTCAGCCGAGACGTCAGTAGCAGGCAACCACCCAGGGCGGCCATCGCGCCTCCGGTGGTGTGCACGAGGTCCACGATGCTTCCGCTGTGCGGCACCCAGACGCTGAGCCACCACCACGAGTCCGTGGGAGTTGTGCCGAAGAAGCCGAGCCCAAGCTCGCGGGTCAGGTCGGCGTTGGTCGAGACGTCACCGAATCCCTCGTAGGTCGCCAGCAGGACCTGACCCACCGAGCGGCTCCGAGTCACCAGGGCGGAGACGGTCACAGATACCATCGCGAGCCAGAACCCGAAGGTCAGGAGCCGGAGGGCGGTCGTGGGAGTGCGTAGATCCAGCCGCCCGATCGCCATACCCGCGAAGAGGTAGGTCGCCCAGGTCAGCACCGGGTAGTAGCCGGTGACCACGATCTCGCTGACGAGCAGCACCGGCTCGAGCAGGAACGTCGGCGAGGGCAGGTCGTAGGTCGCCGACGGCAGCCACGGACGAACGGTCATGCTCAACAGCGGGGAAGCCAGAGCCCATGCCAAGGCCAGCAGAGCCAACCGCCGCGCGGACCAGCGCAGCACCGGAAGCGCGCACAGGAACAACACGCCGTAGTAGGTCAGGATGACGGCCACCCCGGCGCCCAGGCTCCCGAGGAACAACCCGATCACGGCGATCGATGCGGCGCGGGTGGTCAGCGATATCCGAGCTCCCGTGCGCAGACCGAGGCGCCGCGCCGGATCTCGGCTCTGGGTGCTCAGCACGATCGACACCCCGGCCAACACCGCGAACAGTGCTGAGGACCGTCCCGAGACCAGGAGGTACCAGGGGTCGAGAGAGTCTCCGCCATCGGTGAAGGGGTCGATCATGTGAGCCACCACCATGCCGAGCAAGGCCAACGTCCGGGCAACGTCGATCCCGACGATGCGAGCAGTCGACACGCGCTAGCCCCCCACAGCGCGTACCAGGGCCGCGGTACCGGCTGCCAGCACCAGGACGACCAGGAACGGGGCGCGCGCCACGAGGGCGAGCACAGCCACGGCGAGACCTGCTGCTCGAGCGTCGATCAGCAGAGTGCCCTCGTTGTCGAGCAGGGCCTGGGTGATGATGAGCGCGGTCAACAAGGCCACGGGAAGCAGGGGAGTCACTCGCTGCACCCAGGGGGTGCCGAGGGCGCGCTCAGGCAGCAGGTATCCGGTGAGCTTGAGGGCGAAGGACAGGGTGCAGGCCAACAGCACAGCGACCCAGAGGGTCACGATGAGCGTCCTGACGGTGCTCCCCAACGGGGGAGGCCCACCACCAGGGCGGCCACCCCAGCCACCAGTACGGGTATGCCGGCCGGCGCGAAGGGGGCGACCACGACGGTCAGCGCCACCGCGACGGCGGCCGTGGCCAACGGGTCACGTCCCCGCAGCCTCGGCCACAAGAGAGCCAGGAAGGCGGCCGCAGCTGCCGCGTCAAGGCCGTAGGTTCGCGGGTCGCCCATCGAGTCCCCGAGCAAGGCGCCCACGGCCGTCATCAGGTTCCACAACAGGAAGACCGTGAGCCCGGTCACCCAGAATCCGCGTCGCTGCTGCTCCGGGGTGCTCTGGCCGACCGCCACGGCGGTGGACTCGTCGATCGTCAGATGCGCCGCCACCAGCCGGGGCGCCCCGACCGGTCGCAGGATCTGGGCCATCCGAACGCTGTAGAACGCGTTCCGGACCCCGAGCAGGGTCGAGGCAGCGACTGCGGACCCCATCGACCCACCCGCCCCGATGACCCCGAAGAAAGCGAATTGCGAGCCGCCGCTGAACAGCAGCAGTGACGTCACCATGGTCTGTGGCACGGAGAGCCCGGCTGCGACGCCGAGGGCTCCGCACCCGATGCCGTAGGTGCCGGTGGCCAGTCCGACGGCCAACCCCTGTCGGGTCGCCGGACTGAAGCGGGTCCGGGCCCCCGCCCGGCTCACAGGCTGGCGACGAGGCGCACCTCGCGGGCCGTTTCACCGTCGGGCCCGACCACGCGCTCGCGCCAGGCGCCGTCGGGTTCCAGGCCGCTGACGGAACAGAAGGCGCGAGTGTCCTCGTCCGCCGCCAAGACCCACGTCAGCACCGCGGCGCAGTCGTTGGCTCGGAGCGTGTCGCCGCTGGCGTTCAGCAGGCGTGACCCGTGCCCGGAGCGGCGGGCATCGGCATGGATGGCCAACACCATGATCTCGCCGCAGCGCTCGGGGACGGCCTCGTCGGTGTCGGTGGTGGGGCCCAGGGCCGCGAAGCCGACCACTTGCTCGCCGGCGCAGGCCACCATGACGCGATGAGCCGGGGTGGGCGGTGCGGCGATCGACTGACGCCAGGCCGATGCGAACTGATCGGGGTCGAACTGTGCCCGCACCGACTCCGGCACCACGCCCGCATAGACGGACCGGAAGACCAGAGCCTGCACGACGCCGATGGCGGGCGCGTCGTTGGGACGTCCCGTGCGGACGCTGGCGTCGGCCAGGGGTCCGGGGGAATGCCCCTGGACGTCTGCCTGGGGATGAGGATGGGCATGGTCGTGGCTCGGACTCACGCCAGCAGTCTCTCGCACGAGCGGGACTCTCGTGGACACCGGTGGTCCGACCCTGGCCCGGCACGCCTCTTGAGGAGCCTCTAGCCTGAAGTTCCACGTCAAAGAAAGGGTGTCCGTGAGCTCTCCCCTGATCATCGCGAGCCGTCGCCGGCCGCGCTGGCACGAGTTGCAGATCGCGGATATCGGGCGGCTGAGCGACCAGGCCGTTGTCGTCACCTTCGACGTGCCGCCCCATCTGCGGGAGGAGTTTGCTTTCGAGCCGGGCCAGTACCTGACGCTCCGCGCCCAGATCGACGGCCAGGACGTGCGTAGGTCCTACTCCATCTGTATGTCGAGGCGAGCCTTCGTCCAGAGTGGTCGGCTGCGAGTGGCCAGCGCGCGGGTGCCGACGGGGTTGATGTCGAACTGGCTGAACGACTCCGCGGTGGCGGGGCAGGTGGTGTCGGTCATGGCTCCGATGGGCGACTTCACCGCCACGACGCAGTCTGACCGGGCACGCCACCACGTCGGAGTCGCGGCCGGTTCGGGCATCACCCCGGTGCTCTCCCTCATCGTCACGGTGCTGGAGGAGGAGCCGCGCAGCCGGGTGACCCTGATCTTCGGCAACAAAGGAACGGCCTCGACGATGTTCCGCGACGAGTTGCGCGCCCTGCAGGCCGAGTATCTGGACCGCTTCAGGCTCCTGTCCGTGATGTCCCAGGAGAGTCCGGAGGACGAGCTCTTCGCGGGACGGATCGATCTCCCCCGGATGAGACGGTTCGTCGAACGACGGGTGCCGGTGGACGAGGTCGACGAGTGGTACCTGTGCGGCCCTCATCCCATGGTCAGTGCAGTCGAGGAGGCACTGGCCGAGGCCGGCGCGGACTCCGACCACGTGCACCACGAGATCTTCCACGTCGAAGGAGGGGACCGCCGCTAGTCGAGCTGCACACGGTCGCCGAGGCTGAGCCGGCCGCCGGTCAGCACGCGGCACACCGATCCCGCGCGTCCGTGCAGGGCTCGGCGAGCGCCCTCCCCGTTGATTTGGTCCATCACCGGGCAGGGCGCGGCGATGCGGACGACCTCCACCCACAGGGGACCGAGGCGGATCCGGCTTCCCGGGGTGCTCGGCACCTCGCCGCCGGAGAGGGTCACGGTCCGCCGCGTCGAGCTCGCGTCAAGTGGGTGGCCCCACTGCTCGGAGGCCAGCGCCAGCGAGGTCGCGGACTGCACGGAGATATGTCGATGACGAGTGCCGTAGTAGCGGTCCCCGACCACGCCGCGTCCGGCCTCGACGTCGATGTGGTCGACGGAGACCAGTTCGGCCCGACGCTCCGGAGCGATATGCAGGGCGAGCACCTGGCACGCCGCTGACTCACTCAAAGCGGCTGCGATCCATGGCGAAGAGGAACCGGCGCCCGGGATACTCCGAGAGGGACCACAGCTGGTTCCGGGACGGCCAGTAGGTGATGTCTTCAGGTCCGGGGGGCAGAACGCCCCGGTGCCGCCGCAGGTCACCGGGGTGGCCGGCATACACATCCCCGTTGGTGTCCTTCCCGCGACTCGCGGTGACGAAGTAGCGGCCCCTTACAACGGTGACTCCCTGCATGTGACCGACTCCGCCGGAGTCCATGAAGATGGGGCGACTCGCACCGCCCTCTCCTCGGTGCAGCAGCAACGACTCGGGATCCATCGGGTAGCGAACGATCCGCGTGCTCATGTCCTTGGTGCCGTACTCGCCCGCAATCAGCTCCGGTGGGTCGGCGCTGCGGTCCAGGGATAGGAACGAGTATCGGAGCTGCTCGATGTCGGTGGCGGAATGAGCGTCGTAGGCGAACCGCACCGGCAGCACGTAGCGGTAGTCGAAGGTCTTGTCGCTGGGCTGGAGTCGGATGATGTCGTCGATTCGCGCAGTGAAGATGCCTCGTCGGGTGCCCGCCAGGTGGAGGTAGTCCCCGGCCCAGACCACGCCACCGGCGTGGATGTGCAGC
Source organism: Actinomycetales bacterium (assembly GCA_038258285.1). Taxonomy (GTDB): domain Bacteria; phylum Actinomycetota; class Actinomycetes; order Actinomycetales; family Dermatophilaceae; genus Ornithinicoccus. The sequence continues at coordinate 5,964 of JBBSQA010000023.1, forward strand.
GGCTTGAGGGTGGGTCGTCCCCACAGGTTCGTGCTGGCTTGCACGATCAGGACGTGTCGGTACTGCAGCGTCTCCAGGTCGAGGAAGGTGACGCGGCTGCCTTGCCGGCCCCCGGCGCCGCCTTTGCTGTACCAGCTGGTCACCACCAGCGCGCGACCGTGCCGGTCCTCGGTGTCGCTGGCGTCGGCCGTGGTGGTGATCCCTTGGGGCCACCACAGTCGGGACTCGTTGTCCTGGGCGTTCCAGGTCAGCCCGTGCTCCGCGGCGGAACCCGGCACCTCGGTTGCCGCGGCCTGCCGGTTGAGGGCCTCGAGCACTCCGGGCACGCCCACCCTGGCGCCGAGGCGGCGCGTCAGGGCGTCGATCCTGTGGGTCTGCTCAGCGCCCCGCTGCAGATGGATGTCGGTGATGAAGTCCATAGGGCCTCCATACTGGGGCATGTCGGGTCCTCCGGCGGCGTCGACGAGGAGTCATGACATGAAGGTTGCAGTCCTAGGATCCGGCAACGGCGGATCGGCGGTGGCCTTCGACTGGGCTCAAGCGGGTCACGACGTCGCCATCTACTCCTACCGCGAGTTTCCAGGGGCGGTGGCCGATATCGCCGCGACCGGCCGACTGAAGAGCACCGGGGACCTCGAGGGCGAGGTGGAGATCGGCTACGCCGGGCATGACGTCTCGGTGGCCTTGGACGGGGCGGACCTCATCTTCGTGGTCGGTCCTGCCTACAGCACCGAGCCCCTGGCCCGTGCCGCGAAGGAGCACCTGTCGGCCGGCCAAATCGTGGTCGTCTGTCCGGGCTCCGGGGGCGGGGCGTTCGCCTTCGACCAGGTCATCGGCCGGGACAGCGGGGTGGTCGTGTCCGAGACCAGCACCCTGCCGTATGCGGTGAGGTTGCTCGGACCCGCGCAGATGCACGTCTTTCTGAAGCTCAAGGGTGGCCTGTGGTTAGCAGCGGTCGATCCGGACCAGACGGACCGGGTGCAGCAGCTGCTGCACGAGGTGTATCCGGGAATCGAGCCCTCACCCAGCGTGTGGCAGACGTCGCTGCAAAACGCGAACCCGGTCATCCACCCGTCGATCAGCCTGCTGAACGCGGCCCGGATCGACGGGCCGGGCGACTTCAACTTCTACGAGGAGGGAGTCACCCCCGGGGTCGGTCGCCTGATCAAGGGCGTGGACGAGGAGCGGATCGCGATCGGCCGGGCGATGGGCGTCACGGTGCTGTCGGACCCCGAGCTGAGCATGCGACAGGGCTACTTCACCGTCGAGACCTACGACACCGGATACAGCACGGCTCCAGGGTTCCAAGGCATCAAGGCGCAGCCGCAGCTGGACTACCGCTACTTCACCGAGGACGTGGGCTACGGACTGGTGTTCTTCAGCGACGTGGCCCGACATCTCGACGTGCCGACGCCCCTGATGGACTCGATGATCACTGTCGTGTCCACGGTGCTGGACCGCGACTTCCGAGCCGAGGCCAAGCGCACTCTCACCGGGCTGGGCCTCACTGCGAAGGACCTGCCGGTGCCCTGAGCGGGCGCGCGGAGTCCTGCTCGAGCAGGACTCCGAGCCAGCCGGTGCCCAGTCCGATCGCGATGCAGCTCAGCGAGCCCCAAGGCCAGAAGATGTGCTCAGGTCGCAAGAAGAACGAGCCGGTCAGCAGCAGGGCGCAGGGCGCCAGCGTGACCGGAGAGAATCCCCGACGTCGCAGGGTATCGATAGTGATCAGGGCGGCCGCGACCAACAGGGCCCACGCGCCGATGTCACCGAGCATCGTGCCGATCCGGAAGGCCAGCCAGATCGCTGGAGGGCGCGGCACGGCATCGTCGCCGAGCTCGGCCGTGACGTACCCGTTGCCGATACCACTGATCACGTCGAGAGCGGTGTAGAAGGTGGCGTAGACGTAGGCGGCAACCACGATGCCGATGGCCAGGGCGTCTCGCCGGCCGCGCACCAACCAGGCCAAGGCCACCCCGACGAGCGGGAAGACCAGGACTCCGGCGACATGCATCCAGAACCAGTGCTCAGCCGTATCGGGTCGCAGCCCACTCGGGTGGGTCGCACCGACGAGCCCGAGCAGCACGCCCGGCGCGGCCAGCAGGAGGAACGTTCGACTCTTCATCGTCATGGGCTCCTAGTGCCGGTGGTAGGTCACGAAGGAGAAGCCTTCGTGCGGGTCGCGCTGGGTCTGCACCCACGCTGTCTCGTCGATGGCCGGGAAGGTGACGGATCCCTCGGGCCGCTGGTCGACCTCGGTGAGGACGAGGCGGTCGGCGCTGCCGATCGTCTGGGCGTAGATCTCACCACCGCCGATGACGAAGACCTCGGTGTCACCCGCGATGAGCATCGCCTCGGCCAGGCCATGTGCCACCACCACCCCCTCGCGGGCCCACCCCGGGTCGCGGGTCACGACGATGCTCCTCCGCCCCGGGAGGGCCTTGCCGATGGACTCGAACGTGCGGCGTCCCATCACCATCACCCCGCCGATCGTGGTGTCCTTGAAGTGCTTCAGGTCCTCGGGCAGATGCCACAGGAGGCCGGAGCCGTCCCCGATGACGCCGTTACGGGCCACCCCCGCCACCAGCGTCAACGTCTGACCGAAACCTCGGGACAGCACCGCCGGGCCCGCGCCAGACGCCAGCACCTGCAACGCCTGCGCTTCGTGCGGCACGACGTTCGCGGGTAGGTCGTGCAGGGGCCACCACTGCAGCTCGGCGGCCTTGTCCGGCTCGGCGATGACCGGGTCGCCCTGCCAGTGGCGAACGGCGAAGAACAGGTCCATCCGCTCCTCGACCGGATCGTCGAGGGCGCAGGTGCGATGCACCGTCGCGATCGGCTCCAACGCCGCGGCAGCGATCGAGATGCCGAGCTCCTCACCCGCCTCCCGCGCGGCGGCCGCGTGCACGGACTCCCCGTGCTCGACGTGTCCTGCTGCTCCGCAGGCCCACCATCCGTCCATGTAGGGCGTGCCGCGCCGCACCTGGAGCAGGACCTCCTCGTCTCGGTCACCGGGGCGCACCAGAGCCACGTAGACCGACGGGACGACGGCGAAACGCTGCTGCGTCATATGGCGATCGGTGCTTTGATCGACGGGGCCGCCACGTAGTCGCGGACCTCGATGTCGGCGAGGTCGAACGCGTCGATGGCCGTGACGTCCGGATTGAGCCACAGGGTGGGCAGCGCGGTGGGCGACCGGGTCAGCTGAAGGTCGGCCTGCTCGAGATGGTTGAGGTAGAGATGCGCGTCTCCGAGGGTGTGCACGAAGTCGCCCACCCGCAGGCCCGTGACCTGGGCGACCATGTGGGTCAGCAGGGCGTAGGAGGCGATGTTGAACGGCACCCCCAGGAAGATGTCGGCGCTGCGCTGGTAGAGCTGGCAGGACAGGTGGCCCCGACGGTCGGCGTCGCCCTCACGCGCCGGGGCGACGTAGAACTGGAACATCGTGTGGCACGGGGGCAGCGCCATCCGTGAGACCTCAGCCACGTTCCACGCCGTGACGATGTGCCGCCGGGAGTCGGGGTTGGTCCGGATCGAGTCGACGACCGCGTCGAGCTGGTCGATCGTGCCGCCGTCGGGGGCCGGCCACGACCTCCACTGGTGACCGTAGATCGGGCCCAGGTCACCGGCGGCGTCGGCCCACTCGTCCCAGATGCTGATGCCGCGCTCGTGCAGCCAGGCCACGTTGGTGTCGCCACGAAGAAACCACAACAGCTCGCCGATGATCGAGCGCAGGTGCACCTTCTTGGTCGTCAGCGCCGGGAATCCCTGAGTCAGATCGAAGCGCATCTGATGACCGAAGACCGACAGGGTGCCCGTGCCGGTGCGGTCCTCCTTGCGCACGCCTTCATCGCGCACGCGCTGCAACAGATCGAGGTATGCACGCATGGAGGCCATCGTAAGCGTGGGCCGCGGTTAGGCTGCCGGGTATGAGTCACCCGCACCCCGAACTGTCCGCACCGCCGAAGCTGGCCAAGGGAGGCGTGCGAGTGGTCGCCCTGGGTGGGCTGGGTGAGATCGGCCGCAACATGACCGTGATCGAGCACGCGGGCAAGCTTCTGATCGTCGACTGCGGAGTGCTCTTCCCCGAGGACGACCACCCGGGTGTGGACCTGATCCTCCCGGACTTCTCCTACATCGAGAACCGGATGAACGATGTGGTCGCCATCGTGTTGACCCATGGTCACGAGGACCACATCGGAGCCGTTCCCTACCTGTTGCGCAGCAAGCCCGACATCCCCTTGATCGGCTCCACCCTGACGTTGGCGCTGATCGAGGCGAAGCTCAAAGAGCACCGGATCAAGCCGTACACGCTGGGCGTCAAAGAGGGTGACATCGAGCAGCTCGGCCCCTTCGGCTGTGAGTTCGTCGCCGTCAACCACTCCATCCCCGACGCGCTTGCGGTCTGCATCCGGACCCCGGGTGGGACGCTGCTGCATACCGGTGACTTCAAGATGGACCAGGTGCCGCTGGATGGACGGATCACCGACTTGCGCGCCTTCGGGCGGCTCGGCGAGGAGGGCGTCGACCTGTTCCTGGTGGACTCCACCAACGCCGAGGTTCCCGGCTTCACCACACCGGAGCGCAATATCGCCCCCGCGATCGACCGGGTGTTCCACCAAGCCCAGCGCCGCATCATCGTCGCCTGTTTCTCCTCGCACATCCACCGCGTGCAGCAGGTGTTGGACGCGGCTCACGCCAACGGGCGCAAGGTCGCCATGGTGGGTCGCTCGATGCTGCGCAACATGGGTATTGCCGCCGAGCTCGGCTATCTGAAGGTGCCCGACGGAGTGCTGGTGGACCTCGGCAAGCTGGCTCAGCTGCCCGAGGACAAGCAGGTCCTGGTCTGCACGGGTTCTCAGGGTGAGCCGATGGCGGCGCTGTCCCGGATGGCCAACCGCGACCACAAGATCGAGGTCGGGACCGACGACACCGTCCTGCTGGCCTCCTCCTTGATCCCGGGCAACGAGAACGCCGTCTACCGCGTCATCAACGGCCTGACCCGACTCGGCGCGAACGTGGTGCACAAGGGCAACGCGATGGTGCACGTCTCCGGGCACGCGAGCGCGGGTGAGTTGCTGTACTGCTACAACATCGTCCGACCTGCGAACGTCATGCCGGTGCACGGCGAATGGCGCCACCTGCAGGCCAATGCGGATCTGGCCGTGGCGACCGGGGTGCCGCGGGAGCGCGTCGTGCTGGCTGAGGACGGCGTCGTCGTCGACCTGGTCGACGGGGTGGCGCGAGTCGTCGGCGCGGTGGACTGCGGTTACGTGTACGTCGACGGCTCCTCGGTGGGTGGCACCACCGAGACGCTGCTGAAGGACCGGAGGATCCTTCGGGACGAAGGCTTCGTGACGATCATCGTCGTCCGCGACTCCTCCACCGGCAAGATTGCTGCCGGACCGGAGATCCAGACCCGTGGTTTCGCTGAGGACGAGCAGATCTTCGACAAGGTGCTTCCTCAGTTGAACGAGGCTCTGGAGAAGGCGCGTAAGAACGGTGTATCGGACACCCGGCAGTTGCAACAGGTCATCCGGCGCACGGTGGGCTCGTTCGTCGGGGGCAAGCTCCGACGCCGACCGATGATCATCCCCATCGTCATCGACTCCTAGACGCCCAGCGCTAGGCCAGCACCGCCAGAGCTAGAGCAGCAAGGGCCAACGACCAACTGACCATGCTCCCAACGAGGAAGTATTCGGTGACCTCGTCCACGCCGACGGCGTCTGAGCTGTCGAGGTCGCTCTGTCTTAGCTCGGGCCATCGGATCAGACCCTTGGCCGCGATGACCAGGCTTGCGGCGGTGACCTCACCGGCCAGACCGAGGCCAAGGATGATGAGCCGTTCCATCGGGCCGAGGATGCGCCCACCTCGGAGGCGATCCGACGCCTGGGCGGAGCCCGGCGGGCCCAAGGCACCGATCTGCGTCAGGACCAGCCGCACGACGTGGTTGGCCGTGGCCACCTGGATGACCAGGAGACCGGCGATGAGGAGCACTCGGTCAGGGGAGGGATCGGCTGCGGCCAGGGTGAACCCGGTCCAGTCCAGCCACCTCGCAAAGTCGCCGTCAGCCGGAGATGCTGCTCCCGAGCCGCCCAGCAGGACGGCAAAACCTCCGGCCAGCACCGCCAGGGGGATCGCGGCACCCCGGTCGATGAGGCCGGACGAGGTGCTCACCCAACCGCCCAGCACGGTGGCGGACACCAGCAGGAGCAGCAGGTCCGCACCAGAGGTCAGGTCGGCGAGGACCGCCAACAGGACGAGCGTGACCCATCCCACCAGCACGGTGATGATGGCCCCGCGCTGGGGGTCGGGCCACGAGCGAAGGCGCGTCAGGTCTGCGACTCCGATGCTGAGCAACGCGATGGCCAGCACACTCATGGAAGTCGGGCCAGGGTCTGGGCCGCGTCAAGGAGCATCGGCATCCCTGAGCTGCTCCGCCGTTGCTGGACCGCCTGACGCGTGATGCCCAGCGCGTCGGCGATCTCGGTGTGCGTCAGCCCGGCCATGAGTCCCTTCAGAATGCTCCACGATCGTTCGTCATAGGAGTCAAACAGGAGGTCCTGACACACCAACGCGGCGTTCACGACGTCCTGCACGGGGTCCTCGTCGTGGCTCCGATAGGCAGTGCGTAGAGCGGACCAGCCGGTCTCATCCTCCTGGGACTCGACGGCATCGATGGCCGCCCGGGCCGACCACCAGCCCGGTCCGTCTTGAGTGAGGTTCTCCGGGTCGAGCATCGTGACCTCGCCCCGACCCAGGCCGAACCGCACCATGACCGACGGCTCGAGCAGGCAGCGGATCGCCAGCACGGCGGCTAGTGCATCGCCCAAGCGTGCGTACGACCCCTGGAACTCGTCACCGGCAGTGACCGCTGCGCCGTGGACCGCCGGCCCGCTCTCCGCCACGGTGGCCAAAGCAAGGCTCAGGGTGTCGTGCAACCGCTGTCGCTGAGGGGACTGGCGCGATCCGATGAGGTCGCCGATCAGGGTCACAGGCGGGAGGGGCATAGCAATAGAATACCTTGCTTCAAGGGATAGGCAGGCGCTGAGGTTGCGTCTACGGGTCTGACGTCCCGGGCCGCTCGGACCTGCCTGGTTCATCGGTACCCTCCCACGTTGAGGGGCTACCCTCCCCTCGTGCGCAAGGTGCTGTTGGTGGTGGGTGTGGTCTGGTGGGTGGCAGCAGCGGCCCTGCTGGCGTTGCGCTGGGCTACCGGGGGTGGGGTGGTCGTGGTGGCGCTCCAGTCCGGTCTACCGATCGTCGGCGTCAGTGTGGTGCTCTTGTTGCTCCTGTCGTTGCTCGTCCGGTCTCGGTGGCTCAGCGCGCTCACCGTTCTGTTGCTGGCTCCCATGCTCGTGCTCGCCTGGCCATGGTGGGTCGAGCCGCAGACTCAGTCCTCGGCGGAGTCGGACGTCGTGGTGATGGCCAGTAACCTCTACTTCGGAGCGGCTGACGTGGGGGAGCTCGAGCAGGCAGTTCGTCGTCGAGGGGTGTCGGCCCTGGTGCTACTCGAGGTCACCCCGCAGGCCTTGAGGCAGGTGGAGGCGAGCGACCTACCCACGCTGTTGCCTCATCGTTCGGGACGTCCGCGGGTGGGGGCCGACGGGACGATGGTCCTTACCGCACAGCCGCACCGGGAGCTCGACACGCCGCCGGATCTCTTCTTCGACCAGGTTGCGGTGGAGGTCGAGCCTGAGACGGGGGAGCCGTGGCTGCTGCTCGGCGCGCATCCGGTCCCGCCCACGCTGCCCGACTGGTCCTCCGACCTCGCGGCGCTCCGGCAGTGGAGTGACGCTCAGGACCCCAACCTCGATCTCGTCATGGCCGGGGACTTCAACGGCTCCTCGGCCCACCCGGCCTTTCGGGACCTGGAGCAGGACCTGGTCGACGCGCGCCGTGCGACGGACCCGGGCTGGGTGCGGACCTGGCCCCAGACGAGTTTCATCCCGGCCTTCATCGACCTGGACCACGTGCTCATCCGCGGCTTCGACGTCGTCGACGCCGGACAGGTCGAGATCTCCGGGACCGACCACAGTGCGGTTTGGGCTCGGATGGGCCGCAGCACTCCCTAGTCCTCGCGCCGCGTGTGACGCGTGAGTCACGAGTGAATCTCGCGTACGGTGCCAAGGTGGCCTCAACCGTGACCAAACCGACGCGCAGCCGTGCCAGCGGCTCCAGCGCGCCCAAACGAGCAGCCCCCGGTGGCGGCGCTCGCAAGCCGGCCACCACGTCGCGTCGAGGTCCCTCGAGCGCACAGCGGCCGAGCAAGGCCCCGCATCCCGGTGGACCGCTGCCGTGGCGCGCACTCAAAGGCACCTGGATGGGAATCGCCACCGTGGTCGGAGGAACAGCACGCAGTGTGTCCGGGGGAGAGCAGGATCTGGAGCGCGAGCATCGCCGGGACGGGTTGGGTCTCGTCCTGATCTCCCTGGCCCTGGTCGTTGCTCTGCGCGAGTGGTGGGGTCTGTCCGGACCGGTCGGGGGAGCCATCCACGCAGTCGTGGCGGGCACCTTCGGTCGCGTGGCCCTGGCGCTGCCCCTCGTTCTCTTGGTGTTCGGCCTACGGATGATGCGTGCGCCGCGGGAGCACGTGGTGCACCACCGCCTCGTCGTGGCGACGGTCGCCCTGACGATGTCCGCGTGCGGGCTGGCCCATATCGCTGCCGGATCGCCCGACTACGCCGAAGGTCAGCCTGCGCTGCAGGCAGCAGGTGGAGTGGTGGGCTTCGTCGTCGCCGCCCCCGTCACGGCGGGGATCACCGTGATCGGCACCGCCATACTGTTGACCCTGCTCGCCGTCTTCGGTCTTCTGGTGCTCACCGCGACCCCGATCCACCGCATCCCCGAGCGTCTGGCCGAAGCCGAGGACCAGCTGTTCAACTCCAGTCGGTTCGACGGTGCACAGCGACAGCCACGGGGCGGGTCCAGCGCGGCGAGGCGAGCCGCCAGCGAGGACGGCGAGCAGGCCTTCGACCAAGCCGCTGAGGTGGAGAAAAGCAAGCGCCGCTCACTGCGCGCCAGTGCGATGAAGTCCAAAAACGCTCAACGCTCCGACGGGTCCGACCCTGCGACCGGAAACAAGAGCACACCGGGCGGGGCGCCCCCGAAGGGCAGGTCCACAGCGCCCCGCTCCGACGAGACAGAGCCGATCCCGGCGGTCAAGGGGCCCGACAAGGCCAAGGCGACCCCCGGTAAGGAGATCCTGGAGGCCCCGCCGAACACTCCGTTGCCCCAGCGGGTCGAGCAGCTGATGCTCGCCGGCGACGTCACCTACACCCTGCCGGACAACATGGTCCTCAAGCCCGGCAGCCCGCACAAGACACGGTCCCAGGCCAACGACCTCGTGGTCGATGCGTTGACGGGGGTGCTCGAGGACTTCGGGGTCGACGCTCAGGTCACCGGGTTCATGAGGGGTCCGACGGTGACGCGGTATGAGGTCGAGCTGGGCCCCGGAGTCAAGGTCGAGCGGATCACCGCACTGTCCAAGAACATCGCCTACAGCGTCGCCTCGGCCGACGTGCGCATTTTGAGCCCCATCCCGGGCAAGAAGGCGGTCGGGGTCGAGATCCCGAACACCGACCGAGAGAACGTGTCACTCGGAGACGTGCTGCGCAGCCAAGCCGCGCACAATAATGTGCACCCGATGGTGATGGGGGTCGGCAAGGACGTCGAGGGTGGTTACGTCATCGCCAACCTGGCCAAGATGCCGCACCTGTTGGTGGCCGGGGCGACCGGCTCGGGCAAGTCCAGCTTCATCAACTCGATGATCACCTCGGTGCTGATGCGCTCGACACCGGACGAGGTGCGGATGATCCTGGTCGACCCCAAGCGGGTGGAGCTGACGGCATACGAAGGAATCCCGCACCTGATCACGCCGATCATCACCAATCCCAAGAAGGCGGCCGAGGCGCTCGCCTGGGTGGTCAAGGAGATGGACCAGCGCTACGACGACCTGTCAGCGTTCGGCTTCAAGCACGTCGACGACTTCAACAAAGCGGTTCGCGGGGGGACGATCGAGCCCCCGGCCGGCTCCCAGCGTGTGCTCCAGCCATATCCGTACCTCCTGGTCGTGGTGGACGAGCTGGCCGACCTGATGATGGTCGCCCCCCGAGACGTGGAAGAGTCTGTGGTCCGGATCACCCAGCTGGCACGAGCGGCCGGGATCCACCTGGTCCTCGCCACGCAGCGCCCGTCCGTTGACGTGGTGACGGGTCTGATCAAGGCCAACGTGCCCTCCCGTATGGCGTTCGCGACCAGCTCGGTGACGGACTCGCGGGTCGTGCTGGACCAACCGGGCGCCGAGAAGCTGATCGGCCAGGGGGACGCCCTGTTCCTGCCGATGGGCGCCAGCAAGACGATGCGGGTCCAGGGTGCCTGGGTCTCGGAGTCCGAGATCAGCGACGTTGTCAGCCACGTCACCGGGCAGCTGAAGCCCAGCTATCGCGAGGACGTCACCGCCGTGCCGGTCAAGAAGCAGGTGGACGAGGACATCGGCGATGACCTCGACCTCTTGCTGCAGGCCGCCGAGCAGGTCATCACCACGCAGTTCGGCTCGACCTCGATGTTGCAGCGCAAGCTGCGGGTCGGGTTCGCCAAGGCCGGGCGCCTGATGGACCTGATGGAGTCCCGAGCCATCGTGGGACCGTCCGAGGGCAGCAAAGCCCGCGACGTGCTGGTCAAGCCCGACGACCTCGAAGCCACGCTGGCCTCGTTGCAGGGTCATCCTCCCGAGTCCACGGCCGAAGAGACCAGCGACCCGATCGACGCACAGTTCGACGCTGACGTCGAGGAAGACTCGGGCGCCGACGAGGATGCGTGGTCGCTGACCGAGCGGCAGTGACTATCGTCGGACCATGTTCACGTATGCAGGCGCAGCCGGCCGCACCCGGCTAGAGCGGTACTGGGGGGCCCTCAAGGAGTATCCGTCCGGGGTGTTGTTAGGGGCGCAGCTCCTCGGCATCGTGGTCTTCCCGTTCACCGACGAGGGCGGTACCGGGCGCCTGGTCATCTCGATCTTCGGGTTGTTCGTCCTGGGTGTGGCGGTCTTGGCGGTCAACCGAACGCCGTCGACCCGCATCATCGCCTACTCCCTTGGAGCGCCCGTGGTGGCGTTGACTTTGGCGCAAGCGGTGTGGTCGGACTCGAACTGGATCGAGATCACCTCGAACATTGCACACGCAATCTTCTACTTCTACACCGCGGTTTCCCTGTTGCGGTACATGTTTGCCGACGCCTGGGTCAGTCGCGACGAGCTGATGGCCACCGGCGCCACGTTCACGGTCCTGGTCTGGGCTTATGCATACACCTACGGCGCCCTGCAGGGCATCTTCCCGGACTCCTTCTCGGTCGAAGGTGAGGCCCGTCAGCTGACGTGGTTCGAGCTGCTCTTCCTGTCGACGACGACCCTGACGGGCACCGGACTCTCCGACATCGCCCCGAACGCCAACCCGGGGTCGAACTCCGCCCGCTCGTTCATCATGCTGCAGATGTTGACGGGGATGAACTACGTCGCGTTGGTGATCGCCCGGCTGCTCGGGCTGACCCTGGTCAAGTTCCGTCGCTGAAACTGTCGAGCTGTTCGATGAGGTACCGCCCTTCGATCTCGTTTTCGCACATGGCGACGGCGCGGGTGTAGGCCTCTCGCGCTGCGTCGAAGTCACCGGCTCGTCGGAGAAGCGCTCCCCGCACTGCGGGTAGCCGATGAGAGCTCTTCAACACTGGATCCAGGTCGCGGAGCAAGGCCAGGCCGGCTTCCGGTCCCTCCACCTCGGACACCGCAACCGCCCGGTTCAGTCGCACCACAGGCGACCCCGTGAGGGCCTCCAAGGATGCATAGTGCGCGGTGATCCTGTCCCAGCGGGTGTCCTCGGCGCGCGACGCGGTGGCGTGCTCGGCGGCGATCAACGCCTCCAAGAGCCTGGTCTGGGCCGCTTGCGGTCCGTGCTCCGTGGTGTGCGGGGTGAGCAGCTGCAGAGCTTCGACGATCTCGTCCTGATGCCACCGACCACGGTCCTGGTCGGGCAGCAGGATCAACCGCTGGGTGTGGGGGTCCACCCGAGTGTCACGGCGCGCGTGGTGGAGCAGCATCAAACCCAACGATGCGTCCAGCAGGGGGGACGGGCCGGCCAGGTCCCGGGTGATGCGCAGCAATCGGATGGCCTCGGCCGCCAACGGGATCCTCAGTGGCTCCGGTCCTGGTCCGGGCATGTAGCCGGCAGTGAAGGCAAGGTAGGCCACATCCGCCACGCGGTCCACCCGCGCCGGAAGGTGCTGCACGTCGGGCAGGGTGAACGGCATACCGGCGGCCGTGATCTTGCGTTTGGCCCGGGTGATCCGTGCGGCGATGGTGGACTCGGACTGCAGAAACAGTCGGCCGATATCAGCGGTGGACAGGCCCATCACCAGTCGCAGCGCCAGAGCCGTGGAGGCCTCCACGCTGAGCGCAGGGTGCGTGCAGAGCAGCACCAACCGGAGCCGTTCGTCGCTCACCAGATCACCGGGGTCGGCGCGGGCAGCCCGATTCTGTGCCGTGTGGTGTGCCTCCACCACCAGTAGGGGCTCTTTGCGCGCCGCCATAGCTTCGGCCTTGAGCCGGTCCAGGACCCGCCGACGCGCTGCGGTGAGCAACCACGCGCCGGGGCGGTCCGGCACGCCGTGGTGCCGCCAGTGGCCGGTGGCGGTCGCGAAGGCATCCGCCACCGCGTCCTCGGCCAGGTCCAGTCGCCGGAACCGGGAGACCAGGATCGCCACGATGCGACCCCAGTGCTCCCGCCAGGCGCGTTCCAGCGCCTCGTCGACGTCGATCAGAAGTCGATCTCGACCACGGGCCGGATCTCCACGGTGTATCCGGCAGGCAAGGCGTGAGACAGCTCGATCATCTGGTCCAGGTCGCTCGCCTCGACGAGGTAGAAGCCGCCCAGTTGCTCGACGGACTCCGCGTAGGGACCGTCCGTGACGGTGCGGGGAGCACCCCCGTGGCTGGGGGAGAGGGTGGTCGTCGTATCGGTGCCGGCCAGTGCTTCACCGCCCAGCATGGTGGCGCGGGCTCGAACGGCTTCGTCGAACGCACCGTGAGCGGCGAACACGGCCTCACGCTCGGCGTCGGTGGCCGACTCCCACTCTTGTTCGTCTGAGTACAACAGCACGAGGTACTTCATCGTTGGCTCCTGGTGATCGATGGATGCGTGGAGACGGTTGTCTCTATCAGCATGACGACTGAGGCACGGCGAAATCGACAATCCGCCGACTCTTCGGCCTGGGCCGTAGGCTGTGCTGATGACCACTCAGCGCAGCGTCGCCCTCGTGACCTTGGGGTGCACACGCAACGAGGTCGACTCCGAAGAGCTCGCCGGTCGCCTACAGGCACAGGGATGGACGTTGGTCAGTGACGCCGCCGAAGCCGATGTGGCGGTAGTGAACACGTGCGGATTCGTCGAGCAGGCCAAGAAGGACTCGATTGACGCACTGCTGGAAGCCGGAGACCTGAAGGAAAGCGGTCGCACGCAGGCCGTTGTGGCGGTCGGCTGCTTGGCCGAGCGATACGGCACGGGTCTGGCCGAGCAGCTGCCGGAGGCGGACGCCGTGCTGGGCTTCGACTCCTACCAGGACATGTCGACGCACCTTCAGTCGATCCTCGACGGACAGAAGGTGGCCTCACACGTCCCTCGGGACCGACGTACCCTGCTGCCGATCGCGCCTGCGGCTCGGCGTACCGAGGCGGACTCGGTCGCGATGCCGGGTCACCAGCAGGCACCCTTGGAGGACGTGGCCCCGGCCTCCGGCCCCCGTGTCGTCCGGGCTCGGCTGGACGGAAGGCCCTGGGCACCGCTGAAGATCGCCTCGGGTTGCGACCGGAGGTGTGCCTTCTGCGCCATCCCGATGTTCCGTGGGTCGTTCGTGTCCCGTCGTCCACACGAGATCGTCACCGAGGCGCACTGGCTGGCCGAGCAGGGCGTGAAGGAACTGTTCCTGGTCAGTGAGAACACGACGTCCTACGGCAAGGACCTCGGCGACCTCCGCCTGCTCGAGCAGCTCCTTCCCGAGTTGACGGCCGTTCCGGGTATCGAACGCGTCCGAGCCAGCTACCTGCAACCGGCCGAGATCCGTCCCGATCTGCTCGACGTGCTGGCGAGCACGCCAAAGGTCATGCCCTACTTCGATATCTCCTTCCAGCACGCTTCCGGACCCCTGCTGCGTCGGATGCGACGTTTCGGCGACCGTGAGTCGTTCCTGGGACTGCTGGACAGCGTCCGCTCCCGGTTGCCCGAAGCGGGTATCCGGACCAACGTCATCGTCGGGTTCCCTGGGGAGACCGAGGAGGACGTGGACGAGCTGACGTCGTTCTTGGAAGAGGCCCGGCTCGACGTCGTCGGTGTCTTCGGATACTCCGACGAGGACGGCACCGAGGCGGAGACGTACGCCGACAAGCACCATCCCGACACCATCGCCGAGCGTGTAGGCCTCGTGAGCTCGCTGGTCGAGGAGCTGACAGCCCAACGCGCCATCGAGCGCATCGGCAGCCGGATAGAGGTGATGGTCGAGGAGATCGACCCCGACACCTCCGACGTCATAGGCCGAGCCGAGCAGCAGGGACCCGACGTCGACGGAAGCACGACGCTGGTCGGCGCCACCGACGCAACGGTGGGTGACATCGTGACTGCTGACGTCACCGCGACGACCGGAGTCGACCTGATGGCCCGGGCCGTGGCCCAGCCGGCTGGGGTGGGACTGGAGCGGGCCGGATGAGCCCTTCATCGACGCCGGCGGTCAGCGTGTGGAACGTCCCGAACGCCCTCACTGTGCTGCGTATCGTGCTCGTCCCGGTCTTCGTGGTCGTGCTGCTGGCCGAAGACGGGTCCTCGACCTCTCTGCGGATCTGGGCGGCGCTGATCTTCGCCGTGGCAGTCGCCACCGACTGGCTCGACGGAGACCTTGCTCGTCGTCAAGGTCTGGTCACCGACTTCGGCAAGATCGCCGATCCCATCGCTGACAAGGCTCTGATCGGGGCAGCCCTGATCAGTCTGTCGCTCCTGGGCGAGTTGGCCTGGTGGATCACGGTCGTGATTATGGTGCGCGAGATCGGGGTGACCGTGTTGCGTTTCGTCGTCATCCGACGAGGGGTGATCCCGGCCAGCCGAGGCGGCAAGCTGAAGACGGCGCTCCAGTCCTTGGGTCTCTTGCTGCTGATCCTGCCGCTCAGCGGCTTCCTGTGGACCGTGGGCCTGATCGTGATCTACGCCGCGCTGGTGGTCACCGTGGTGACGGGCTTGGACTACGTGGTGCAGGCGTCGCGGGTCTGGCGCGGGGCCGGGGCGACTCGCTGACCCCGGATCCACGGGCCGCCTCGGCGCGGGGTGCGACCCAGCCGACTGCTGAAGGGGTGGCCAGGGAGATCATCGACCTAGCGCGGGCCAACGAATGGACGGTCGGTGTGGCTGAGTCGCTGACCGGGGGGATGGTTGCCGCTGCGCTGGTATCGGTCCCTGGAGCCAGCGCTGTCGTGCGAGGTGGGGTGGTGGCATACGCCCCCGATCTCAAGCGCTCTCTGCTGCGGGTCCCCGAGGCGCTGATTCACCAGCACGGGACCGTCTCGCGTCAATGTGCCGAGGCGATGAGCCGCGGGGCGCTCGAGGTGCTCGGGGCGACGTTCGCCTTGTCGACGACCGGGGTTGCCGGACCAGAACCGAGCGAAGGACACCCCGCCGGCACCGTTCACCTCGCTGTCTCTGCGCGGGTCCAGGGCCGGGAAGAAGCGACCACACATCAGGCGTTGAACTCTCATGGCACTCGCGCCACCATTCGCTTTCACGCGACGCAGGCAGGTCTGTCGTTGCTCCTGACTACGCTAGAAGCGCACGCACCGCATGCACGGCTGAAGTGAGGCGGGGTACGCTTGAACTCAGGAAGACATGAAACACTCAACGTACTTATCAGTAGATCGCAGGCGCGGACAGTCCGCAGATTCAGCAGAGGAGGGAAGGCCCATGGTGCTCTTAAGACGCGAACTCGGTGATGTGCTGCGCGAGCAGCGCCAAGTCCAAGGCCGCACCCTTCGCGAAGTCTCCGCCAGTGCCGCTGTCTCCCTTGGATATCTCTCCGAGGTGGAGCGCGGAGAGAAGGAAGCTTCTTCGGAGTTGTTGGCCTCGATCTGCAAGGCTCTCGACCTGCCGATGGCTCAGATGCTGAGTAACGTTTCGGACCGCGTCAGTGTCGCCGAGGCAAGCGAGCACCAGGTCGGCGTGTTGATGGCGGATGGTCTGGCGCGCCCCATTCAGCGCTCGGCACTGCGTAAGCCGGACATCGTGGCTGCCGCCAACGCGGTCAGCTCCGCCGCCTGACCCCGGCTGTCCCGAGCGCCGTCGACACGTTTCACTCCCGTTCTCTGCGGCCATGACCCAACGGGCTTTGCTGTTCACCTGAGTCCGTAGGGGCTAGTCCATCCTGGCAGTGGGGGCAGTAGAAGATCACCCGTTCGTGCGGTTGTTGTCCGATGGGGGCCAAGCGCACCGTGGTGCCGCACTTCTTGCAGGGCAGACCCATCCGACCGTGCACCCAGGCGTCATCGGTCATGTCGGCGCGACCGGTCATCGTGGTGCGTCCCAGTCGACAGCTCAACACCAACAGTCTCCGAGCCGTTCCCACGACCGTTCGGGTGCCGTCTTCACCGAGGTCCTCGATCGGGCGCCACGGGTTGATCCCGTGGAGGAAGAGTGGCTCGGAGGCAAAGATCGTCCCGATACCGGCGAGGTTGCGCTGGTCCAGCAGCGCTTCGGCCACGGCGCGACCAGGCACTGAGCCAAGGTTGGCCAGCGCCGCTGACAGGTCGAACCTCGGGTCGAGCAGGTCTGGCCCCAAGTGCCCGACCACCGTGTCCTCGTTGCTGGTGCGCACCAGGTCGAGCATTCCGAGGCTGCGGCCGACGGCACACTGCTGCTCCGTGACGAGGATGGCTCGAACCCTGTGGTCCTGCGTGATGGAGGTCGACTGGGCCCATGAGGCCCGGTAGGTGCGCCACCGCCCCTCCATCCGCAGGTGACTGTGCAGCGTCAGGTCGCCCTCGATCCGGTGCAGCAGGTGCTTGCCTCGGGGGACCACCTCGATGGTTCGCCTTCCGCGAAGATCGACCGTGGCCAGGCTCGGGGTGCGGAGGTCGCTAGCCACCAGCGTGGCTCCGGACAGTGCCGAATGCAGCTTGGCCGCCGCCCGCCAGACGGAGTCGCCTTCAGGCATGGCTCACCGGCGCATCCGCAGACCCTGAGGTGCGGTGTGGAACCCGGCCTCGGTCAGGGCCCGAGCGAAAGGGTGGGTGCTCGACAGGGCGGACGCTCCGTCGATCCTCTTCACAATCAGCGAGGCCACGCTGCGGTGGGTGACCTGCAGCTTCAGGGCCTGGGCGATCAGGCTCAACTGGTCAGGGTCCTGGGTGTAGGTCAACGCGGTGCGTCCCCCGCGCTCCAGATAGAGACCCAGTCGGCCGTCTACCACAGCGACCAGGGCCCCTGCCTTGCGCCCTGGACGGTGCTGGGCCGGGGTCGGCCCGTTGGCTGTGGTCTCGGCTTCACGTTCGGGCCAGGGGACGGAAGCCCCGAAGGGGCTGGCCGGGTCGGTTGCGGCAAGCACAACCACCCGCGTCGAGGGGTTGGAGGGCGTGTCGGGTCCGCCCGAGCGGGGCTCCGTCGTCGGGGTCGTCTCGGACAGGGCGCGCATCCGGTCGACCGCGCCGGTGGTGCCGAACTGCGCGGCGCCCAGGTGCTCGACGAAATAGCCGCGGCGGACCCTGCCCGCCTCCTCCGCTCCCGCCAGAATTCGGTAGACCCCCGCGAAACCGCCCACGATGCCTTCGGCCACCACGCTTCCGCGGGTCACGACACCGTAGCGATCCAGCAGCTGCTCCGCGGTGGCCAAACCTCGCACGGTGGGGTCGGTCTCGACCTGTGGCAGCAGCGACCACCGCCCGGAGGCGCTGGCCGGTCCGGCGCGGCTCGGCATACGGGGGCGGCTGGGCGGTGCAGCGGCGCCGATCCCGCCAAGACCCACCGAGGGCCGTGCGTACCGGGTGGCCCTTCCCGAGCGAGGCGAACTGCGCCGGGACTTGTGTGCGGTCTTGCCGCCGGAGAGCAACACACGCACGGGCGCCAGGGTGTCGCCCGTCATCGCGCTACCCCAGACCAGCTCCCACATCATGGCGAGAAGGGTGTCGTCGTCGATGGGCGGATCGCCGGCCAGGGCATCAGCCAACCCCCGGAAGAAGTACGACCCCCCGTGCTCAAGCACCCTCAGCACGCGTTGGGCATGGTCGAGGTCCTCCGGCGCCGCACCGGGCGCCGAGGGCAGGACGGCGGACTGCTCTGCGGGAGCGAGCGTCAGATGCGCAGTGTCGGCGAGGTGCAGGGAGATCCAGCCGTCATCTCCGGGCAACGAGCCGTGACCTTGCCAGAGGACCTCCCCAGCGGTCATCAGCTCGTCGAGCATTCCGGGGGTGTAGTCCTTCACCCGTGCCGGTAAGATTAAGGACTCCAGGGCGCTGGCGGGCAGTTGCGCTCCGGCTAGCTGCTCGACGGCACGGTGGGTCCCGTCGACTCCGCGCAGCTCACCGATCGACTGCCACTGGGTCAGGAACCGGGTGTAGGTGTCCTGGGTGACCGGCTCTACCTCCTGACGCAGCGCCGCCAGCGAGCGGCGGCGCAGCATGCGCAGGACGTCGGCGTCACAAAGGTCAAGCTCACCCGAGGGCGCGGGCTCGACCTGCTCGACCTCGGTCGTCCCGGGTTCCTGGTCAACCGTGGGAGTGGCCAAGGGCCGCAAAGCTCCCTCGACCATCCGACCAGCGTCGACCATCCGGCGTACGGCTTCCCCGGCCACCGCCCGACCCACACCCAGCCGGGCCGCCAGATCCGTCAGGGTGAAGGGGGCATGCGTCTTGGCGTAGCGCCGGACAAGATCGCCGAGTGGATCCGGCACCGGCTCGGTGAAGATGGCGGGCACCCCGACCGGCAGGGCGACCCCCAGCGCGTCCCGCAGACGGGCGGCGTCCTGGGCATCGGCCCACCGTTCCTGCCCGGCAATCCGGACGCTGATGATGAGTCGGCGCTCGGAGAGCTGCGTCAACCAGGTCGTCGTCTCCTCACGGGCGCTGGCGAGGACCCTTCGGGTGATCTCAGCGGTACTCAGCGGACCGAGGGTGCGCAGCAGATCGGTGACGTCGTTGGGGTCTCGACAGCCTCGGTCCTCGGTCAGCCTCTGCAGCTGGTCCTGCGTGTCCGCGACCACCTGCGGATCCAACAGGTCACGCAGCTGGGCGCCTTCTCCTCGTCCCAGCAGCTCGGCGAGAAGGGCTGGATCCAGGGATAGCGCAGCGGCACGGCGTTCGGCCAGGGGGGAGTCGCCCTCGTACAGGAACTGGGCGATGTATCCCATCAGCATGGATCGGGCGAACGGCGACGCGCTCTGCGTGGTCATGTTGACCACCGCCACCTTGCGGGACGCGATGTCCCGCATGAGGGCCTGCAGGGCATCCACGTCGTAGACGTCCTGGATGCATTCGCGCACCGCTTCGAGCACGATCGGGAAGGTGGGGTAGCGCGCCGCGACCTCGAGCAGCTGCGCTGACCGTTGCCGCTGCTGCCACAGCGGCTGGCGACGGCCGGGGGTACGCCGGGGGAGCAGCAGAGCCCGTGCCGCGCACTCGCGGAAGCGGGCTGCAAACAGGGCGGAGCCGCCGATCTCGCGGGTCACCAGGTCGTGGACCTCGTCGGGGTCCAGCGTCAGCATCTCGATCAGATCGGCATCGAAGCTGCTTGAGGACGACCCGCCCTCGTCGTCGTCGATGAGGTCGGGCAGCCGCAGCACGATCCCGTCGTCAGCCGCCATGGCCTGCACGTCCGCCCCGAAGCGTTCTCGCATCCGTGCCCCCACGCACAACGCCCACGGCGCGTGGACCGGCGTGCCGAACGGACTGTGTATGACGACCCGCCAGTCACCGATCTCATCACGGAAGCGCTCAATCACCAGCGTCCGGTCGTCCGGCAACCGTCCGGCCTCTTCGCGTTGCTCGCCGAAGTAGTCCAGGAGGTTCTTCGCCGCGTTCGCGTTCAGTCCCCGCTCGGCCAGCAGCGCCTCGGCTCGAGGTCGTGGAGTCTGCCCCATCTCTCGGATGAACCCACCCACCGCTTCGCCCAGCTCGGCGGGCCGACCGATGGCGTCGCCCTTCCAGAACGGCAAGCGACCCATCTGTCCTGGCGCAGGAGTGACCAACACCTGGTCACGGGTGATGTCCTCGATCCGCCAGGAGGTGGTTCCCAGGGTGAAGACGTCGCCCACCCGGGACTCGTAGACCATCTCCTCGTCCAGCTCACCGACCCGGCGCCCGGGCCCCTCACCGGTCGCCAGCATGACCGCATACAGTCCCCGATCGGGAATGGTGCCGCCGGAGGTGACGGCCAACAGCTGGGCGCCGCGACGGGCGGTGACGGTGTCGTTGACGCGGTCCCACACCACTCGCGGTCGCAGGTCAGCAAAATCCTCGCCTGGGTAGCGCCCGGCCAACATGTCCACGGTGGCCTCGAAGAGGGGCCGAGGAAGCGAGGAGTAGGAGGCGCTGCGCCGGACGAGGTCGAAGAGGTCACTGACGGACCACTCGTCCATGGCCACCATCGCCACAATCTGCTGAGCCAACACGTCGAGGGGGTTGCGCAAGACACTGAGCGCCTCGATCTGTCCGGCTCGCATGCGTTCGACGACGACCGCCGTCTGGACGAGGTCACCGCGGTGCTTGGGGAAGAACGCGCCGTGGGAGGTGGCGCCGACCTGGTGACCCGCGCGCCCGACACGCTGGAGGCCGCTGGCCACACTGGGAGGTGACTCTATCTGCACGACGAGGTCGACGGCCCCCATGTCGATGCCGAGCTCCAGAGAGCTCGTCGCCACCACCGCAGGCAGGCGTCCTGACTTCAGGGCGTCTTCGATCTCGGCGCGATGCTCCTTGCTGACCGACCCGTGATGGGCTCGGGCCAACACCCCCGGCGCGCCCTTCGAGCTGCCGGACTGGGCTATGACCTGCGCGGGCGGACCATCGGCCTCGGGTGGATCGGTGCCGCTTCGGTCCGCCCAGATCTCGTTGAGCCGGGAGGTCAGCCGTTCCGCCAGACGGCGCGAGTTCGCGAAGACCAACGTCGAGGTCTGGTCGCTGACCAGGTCGACCACCTCGCGCTCGACGTGGGGCCAGATAGAAGCTCGCTCGGTGGGATCGGGAGCCGGACTCCAGAGGTCCTCGTCATCGCCGTCGAGGTCGGGCAGCACGGGGCCTTGTCCGGCGACGAAGTCGTCCTCGTCCTCTTCGTCGTCGCCGTCCTGGTTTTCGACGACCTCGGGAGCGGTGTCCTCATCGTCACTGACGTGGCGGTCCGGTCCACGGACCGTGAAGGCGTCGACGTATCCAGGGTCGGTCATGTCGGCGACTGGGACGTTGATCCGCAGATCCCACAGCTTGCGCGAAGGCGGCTGGACGGTTGTGACGGGACGACCACCGGCGAGATACCGGGCGACCTCTTCCACCGGACGCACGGTGGCGGACAGGCCGATGCGTTGCGCGGGTTGGCTGAGCTGATGGTCCAGGCGATCCAACGTCACCGCGAGGTGCGCGCCGCGCTTGGTGCCGGCCACTGCGTGTACCTCGTCGATAATCACGGTCTCGACGCCGGCCAGCGCCGAGCGGGCCGCAGAGGTCAGTAGGAGGAAGAGCGACTCCGGGGTGGTGATGAGGACGTCTGCGCCGTGCTTGGCGAAGGCCCTCCTCTCGGTGGCGGGCGTGTCGCCGGACCGAATCGAGACCGAGAGGTCGTCGACCGGCTGGCCGAGCCGGTGCGCCGCGTGACGAATGCCGACCAGGGGAGAACGCAGGTTGCGCTCGACGTCGACCGCGAGGGCCTTCAGCGGAGAGACGTAGAGAACCCGGCACCGAGGGGTGTCGGGGGGATGGGGCACCGCCCATAGCCGGTCGATCGCCCACAAGAACGCCGACAGCGTCTTGCCCGAGCCAGTGGGCGCCACGACCAGCGTGTGCTGGCCTTGGCTGATGGCGTCCCACGCTCCTACCTGGGCCTCGGTTGGGCCGGGGAACGACGCCGAGAACCAGGCGCGGGTCGGCGGTGAGAAACGCTCGAGAACGTCGCTCAGGGTTAGCCGTCTTTGCGTTGCGGCACGCGGCGCGCGGCACCGTCCTGGACCACGGTGTTGCCGTAGGCCCCGGTGACGGGCGGTGCTTCGGGGCGGGGCATGTCACGCACGTCGTGGTGCTTGGTGCGGTGCGGGGGACGCCAGATCTTCAGGGCCACCAGGACCTTCTGCCACCACTGCAACTCCGGCTGACCACTCATGGACACTCTCCGTTTCTGTGACTGCGCGTTAGGAGGCATCTTCTCACTGCCCACCGACACCCCCGTCCACGGACTCGTTCGTCCCGACGCCTGACTACAGTGAGGAGTATGCCGGAACTCACTCTTAGCGACTCCGTACTTGTCCGGGCTACCCCGCAGGCGGTCTACGAACTGGTCAGCGACGTCACGCGAACGGGGGAGTGGAGCCCCACCTGCGCGCGCTGCGAGTGGGAAGAGCCGGAGGACACCGGCGCAGGCGCGACCTTCACCGGGTACAACGAGACGGCCTCCCGGTCCTGGCAGACCACGTCGACGGTGATCGCCGCTGAGCCAGCCGCCCGGTTCGCCTGGGAGGTGGGCAAGGGCTTTGTCCGTTGGTCGTACGACCTCGAGGGGTTGGGCAACGACACGCAGCTGAGTGAGACCTGGACCTTCCTTCCCGCTGGCCTGGACTTCTTCGCCCAGCAGTACGGGGCGGCCGCAGACGACGAGATCCAGGACCGCGCTGAGCGAGCGCGCGACGACATACCTCGGACCTTGGCCACCCTGAAGGAGATCGCTGAGTCCTCGGCCGATCCGCGCTAGTTGAGGTGGCGCAGCGTCGGCCAGATCGCGGTCCAGTCCGCATCCGGGTGACAGAGCCAAGCGACCTGCCCTTGCTCCTCGTTGTCGAGGTCGACGCCGTTGTCGATCACGGCGGCGCGACTCAGGTCGTCGCAGAAGGAGAGATCGGACTCCTCGAAGCCGACCATGACGGCGAGCGTCGCCCCGGGAGGCGGTCCACCGAGATCCCACAGACTGTTGTGGGGGCTGACGGTGTCGATCTCAGGCCTGAATCTCAGCATGGCTCCCGCTTCGCCATAGTTATCGCCGATGACGACATCCGCACCGCTCTCGTCATGGACCGTGCCTACCGTCGCTGCGAACTGCGGCCACCCCACGGTCTCCGAGGCATCGGTGTTGATCGCCGGTATGGGCGTGAGGTGGAGCCAGCGCACGGGCAGCACCGGCAGGAACAGCAGGACGCCGACCACGGCGAACACGGCCGAGGTCGACACGACCAGACGCCGGGCCCTCCGCCCATGCTCGTCGCTCCAGACCGCAGCCACGGCCAAGAGCAGCGGAAAGAACCCGGCGGTGTAGTAGGGCTTGCCACCCGCTACCAGCACGATGACCAGGGCAATGACGTAGGCCAGCGCCAACCGTCTCCAGGGCCTCAGCCGGGGAGAACGCCACAGGTGCCACAGCCCCACCGTCCAGATGGGCACCGCGAGGAGGAGCTGGAACGGCAACAGCAAGGCGCGTGGCTCGCTGGTGGCGGAGGACCCACCAGCCACCGCCTGGCTCATCTCCACCACCGGGAGACCGTTCTGCACCTGCCAGACAAGGTTGGGCATCCAGAGCGCCAGCGCGAGGGCGCCGGCGAGCCAGGGCCACACCGAGCGCAACGCCCGATGTCTGACCAAACTCAGCAGGACCGGCCCCAGAAAGAGCAGCACCAGCGGCTTGGTCTGCAGGGCGACGCCTGCGACAAGACCGACGCCCAGCCAGACGTGGCCCCCTCGCGCAGGGCCAGGATGAGCAGCCAGCTGAGCAGGGTCCACCACAGCAGGTCGTAGGACGACGTGGACACCAGGTGGCCCACCGCGATCGGAAAGGACGAGGCGGCCGCGGCCGCTGCAGCCAGGAGCTGTGCACGGGTGCTTCCACCGAGCTCTCGAGCCATTCGCGCGGTCAGCCAGACGACAGCGCCGGCGGCGAGCGCCGAGGGGAGGCGCAGCACCGTGAGTGATCCACCACCCAGCCGGTCCATTGCGGCGGCGAGCAGAGGCACCAGCGCCGGCTGGTCGACGTAGCCCCACTGCGGGTGCTGACCGATCGCGATGAAGTACAGCTCGTCGCGGTGGTAGCCGTAGCGATGCGCGCTCGCCAGCAGGACCACGACCGTGGCGCAGACCATCACGGCGACTCCGCGTGAGGTAGCGGTTCGCTTCATCGGACCAGCATGCAGTCACCCTCCTTGCTGCGACCGTGTGGCTGCAGGATTGTCGGCCCGAGCACGTAGCCTCTGTCGCCATGAGGTTGAGTGAGTTCTGGGCGCTCATGGAGCAGGAGTTCGGGGGGCCGTACGGCCGGTCCGTCGCCTCCTCGCACGTGATCCACGGGATGAGTGACCAGACCGCTGTCGACGCTATCGAGGCTGGCGAGCCGATCCGCAGGGTCTGGCTGGCGCTGTGTGACGACCTCCAGGTCCCGGAGGAGCGTCGCTATCCGGCCGACCGGGGACGCCCACCCCGGCGATGAGCCGGGGTCCGGCTAGTGCTGCTGACCAGCGAAGCCCCGCGTGATGAGGGTTTCGACGATCTGCACCGCGTTCAGCGCCGCGCCCTTGCGAAGGTTGTCGCCCACGATGAACATCACCAGTCCTCGGCCCTGGGGGACCGACTGGTCCTGCCGGATCCGGCCGACGTAGGTGGGGTCCTGACCCGCGCCCTTCAGGGGAGTCGGGATGTCGCTCAGCACCACTCCTGGGGCGGACGCCAAGATCTGCGTAGCCCGCTCAGCACTCAGCGGCTCGGTGAACTCGGCGTGGAGGGCGAGGCTGTGCCCGGAGAACACCGGCACGCGCACGCAGGTGCCCGCGACGGCAAGGTCGGGCAGCTCCAGGATCTTGCGTGACTCGAAGCGGAGCTTCTGCTCCTCTGCGGTCTCCAGCGAGCCGTCGTCGACCAGGTCCCCGGCGAACGGGATGACGTTGAAAGCGATCGGGTCGGTATAGACCGTCGGGGCGGGCAGTGTCACTGCGGCGCCGTCGCTGGCGAGGGCTTCCATCTCGCCTTCGACCACCGCACGTGCTTGGTTCGCCAGCTCCGCGACACCGGCCACCCCCGACCCGGAGACGGCTTGGTAGGTCGAGACGACCAGCCGCTCCAGGCCCGCTACGTCGTGCAGCGCCTTGATCGCCGGCATGGCGGCCATGGTCGTGCAGTTGGGGTTGGCCACGATCCCGATGCCACCCTCACCGGTGGCGCGGTCGAGAGCATCGGGGTTGACCTCACTGACGACCAGCGGCACGCGGTCATCCATCCGCCACGCGGAGGAGTTGTCGACCACCACGGCCCCGGCCTGGGCGAAGCGAGGGGCATGCTCCTTGGACGTGCCACCGCCCGCGGAGAACACGGCGATGTCGATACCGGACAGGTCGATGGTGAGGTCGGCCAGGTCTTCGACCACGATCTGGCGCGGCGTCCCGGCGTACGGCTCGTTGTCCCAGCGACCCTGCCAGGCCAGCTCGCTGCCAGCGCTGCGAGCGGAGGCAAAGTAGCGCACGCTAGCGATCGGGACGTCCCTCTCCGCAAGGAGACGACGCATGACCGCTCCGACCTGACCGGTGGCTCCGACCACGGCAATATTCACTCCGGCACCCATGCTCATCTCCCACTCCCGCCGTACACCACGGCCACGTCGTCAGCGTCCAGGTTGAAGGCCGTATGCACCGCCCGCACCGCCTCGGGCAGCCGCTCCTGGTCGGTGATCACCGAGATGCGAATCTCACTGGTCGAGATCATCAGGATGTTCACCCCGGCGTCAGCCAACGCGCCGAAGAGCCGCTGCGCGACCGTCGGGTTGGACCGCAGCCCGGCGCCGACCAACGACAGCTTGCCGATGTGCGAGGTGTAGAGGACGTCGCTCAGGCCCAGCTGGTCCTGCACCGCGCGCACGGCTGCTACCGCTCGGGCGCCGTCCTCCTCCGGCAGGGTGAAGGAGATGTCAGACGTCTGGGCACCCGAGGTCGAGACGTTCTGCACGATCATGTCGATCGACACCCCGATTGCGGCGACCGCTCCCACGACCGCAGCGGCGGCCCCGGGGACGTCGGGTATGCCGACGGCCGTGATCCGGCCCAGGGACTGTTGGTGGGCGATGCCCGAGATCAGGGGTTCTTCCATGTCGTCCTCCAGGACTGAGGTAAGGGGGCGACCGACGAGGATCCAGGTGCCTTCTTGGTCGGAGAAGGAGGACCGGACGTGGATCGGCACGTTGAAGCGCCGGGCGTACTCGACGGCGCGAAGGTGCAGGATCTTGGCTCCCTGGGCCGCCATCTCCAGGGTCTCTTCGATCGTGAGTCGCTTGATCCGACTGGCAGTCGGCACGATCCTGGGGTCGGCGGTGTAGATCCCGTCGACGTCGGTATAGATCTCGCAGACATCGGCCTTCAGGGCTGCGGCCAGCGCGACCGCGGTGGTGTCCGAGCCACCCCGCCCCAAGGTGGTGATGTTGTCGTCCTCGGAGACCCCCTGGAAGCCGGCGACGATCGCGATGGCCCCGAGCGCCAGGGTGGCCTGGACTCGATCCGGGGTGACGTCCAACAGCCGTGCCCGACCGTGTGAGCTGTCGGTCCGCATACCTGCCTGGTCTCCGGTGAAGGAGTAGGCGCGCTCGCCGAGGTGCTCGATCGCCATCGCCAGCAGAGCCATCGAGATGCGCTCACCGGCGGTCAACAGCATGTCCATCTCCCGCTCGGGGGGAGGTCCGGGGCTGACGGCCCTAGCGAGGTCCAACAGTTCGTCGGTGGTGTCCCCCATCGCCGAAACCACGACTGCGACGTCGTGTCCGGCTCGCTTGGTATCGACGACGCGCTGGGCGACACGGGCGATCGCCTCGACGTCGCTGACGGAGGAGCCACCGTACTTCTGGACAAGCAGAGACATGACGAAGTGATCCTGAAACGATAGGAGAGGGTGCTGGCGGTCAAGTGTAGGTCGAGCGGGTCGACCCTACGTAAACCCGTCAGTCGCTCGGGGTGGGCGAGTCGGCGAACAGCACCGAAGCCAGCTCGCGGACGTCCTCGACCACCGCCACCGGTTGCTCGTCGTGCAGATCGCCGCGTTGACCCGCACCCCAGGTGACCCCGATCGAGTCCATCCCAGCGGCGTGAGCGGCCTGCAGGTCCACGGTCGCGTCGCCGACGTAGACGCACTGGCCAGGATCGACCCCGAGGATGTGGGCCGCATGGAGCAAGGGCTCCGGATGGGGTTTGTGCCGCCCGGTCTCCTCCTGGCCGGCCAAGATCTGGATCTGTCCATCCAGACCGACGGAGGCCAGTCCACGGGCAGCCGTCCGGTTCATCTTGGAGGTCACCACTCCCAGGCGTACGCCCCCGGTGATGAGGTCTTCCAGAAGGCCCGACATCCCGGGCACCTGCTTGATCATCTCGTCGTGGTGCGCCAGGTTCCACTGCCGGTATGCCGCGACGAACTGCTCGATCCGGTCGGCTCGGTCGGGGAACGCATCGATCACCGCCGCCTGGAGGGGGCGACCGATCCACGTGCGGATCTCCGCGGCCGGCACGCGCGCCTCGAGCACCTCCTGCAGGGCGTGCTCGTAGGACGCCACGATCAGGTCCACGGTGTCGGCCAGGGTTCCGTCGAGGTCGAACAGGACAACGGGCCAGCGCAGCATGCCCGCAGCCTATCCAGCGTCGAATCAGCCTCCCGACGACCGGGGCGACTAGGGTCACAGGGTGGACGACGAAGATCGCATTGCCCTGTTCCTGGACTACGAAAATCTGGCGCTCGGCGCCCGGGAGCACCTCGGCGGGGCGGCTTTCGACCTCAAACCGATCAGTGACGCCCTGGCTGAGCGCGGTCGGGTCGTCGTGCGGCGGGCATACGCCGACTGGTCCTACTTCGACGACGACCGGCGGATGCTCACCCGTTCACACGTCGAGCTGATCGAGATGCCACAGCGGATGGGTGCCTCGCGCAAGAACGCGGCCGACATCAAGATGGCGGTCGATGCCATCGAGCTGGCCTTCAGTCGCGACTACATCTCGACTTTCGCGGTGTGCACCGGTGACAGCGACTTCACGCCCTTGGTGCACAAGCTGCGCGAGCTCAACAAGCGTGTCATCGGCTTCGGCGTGCGCGACTCCACCTCGCGTCTGCTGCCCCCGGCCTGTGATGAGTTCCTGTTCTACGACAACCTGGAAGGGGTGGAGCCGGCGCCCTCGACCACTTCACCTCCCGCAGCCAAGTCCGCTGGACGCGGTCGGCGCAGCCGGTCGACGGTCTCCAGCGGTGAAGCAGCGACCGGTCAGGACCGGGTCGAGGCGTCCTCGGCGGTCCAACCGGAGGTGCCGGTCGAGGAGCCGAACCACGGCGACGACGAAGGCTCGACGCCGACGCCCGACCTTGCGGTGTTGGTGGCCCAGACGGTGGCGGGCTTGCAGCAGTCCTCAGCGGGGTCGGTCACCGCGTCCAGCCTGAAACGCACCCTGCTGCGCAAGGACGCCACCTTCAGCGAGGCCGACCACGGGTTCCGGGCCTTCGGGGAGCTGTTGGAGAACCTGGCCGGTCGTTCGATCGTGGAGCTCGTCCCCGGTCCGTCCAAGGGCGACCCCGAGATTCGGCTGCCGGAGGTGGGCGACCGGGCAGAGGCGTTTGCAGCCCTCAAGCAGGTGGTGGCCGACCTTTCCGAGGGCAGTGGGGCGCCGCTGTCCGGCCTGAAGGACCACCTGCGGCGCAGTCAGCCGTCGTTCAGCGAGAAGAAGTTGGGCTATCGCTCCTTCCTGCAGTTCTGTAAAGGCGCCCAGGCCGAGGGCATCGTCACGTTGACCTGGGACCAGGACTCCAGGGAGTACTTGCTCACCGTGTCCTGAACCGGCTGGGCGTGTCGCCGAACGTCGAACACACTTGCGATTATGCTGTTGCACAGGTATCCCAGTGATCGGCGTCTATCCACAGAACGCGAGCGTGCGCGTGGGTATGTCGGTCCTGGCTCCTAGCGTCTGACCCACCCGGATGAGGACCCCCGAGACAGGGGCAGCATCCGACACGTGGGTCGAAGGCAGGCGCGCTCACCCCTGAAGCGAAGGAGCAAGAATGGCCCAGCACAGCAAAGTCACCACGATGAACGGTGACAAGAACAAGGCCCTTGAGTCCGTGTTGGCTCAGATCGACAAGCAGCACGGCAAGGGCTCGGTGATGCGTCTCGGCGACGACGTCCGCCCGCCGATCGCCGTCATTCCGACCGGGTCCATTGCTTTGGACGTCGCCCTAGGGATCGGTGGGCTGCCCCGCGGTCGGGTGGTGGAGATCTACGGCCCGGAGAGCAGCGGTAAGACCACCGTGGCGCTGCATGCTGTGGCCAACGCCCAGAAGGCGGGCGGGATCGCGGCGTTCATCGACGCCGAGCACGCTTTGGACCCGGAGTACGCCAAGAAGCTGGGCGTCGACACCGACGCGCTGCTGGTCAGCCAACCGGACACCGGAGAGCAGGCCCTGGAGATCATGGACATGCTGATCCGTTCGGGGGCCCTGGACATCGTGGTCATCGACTCGGTCGCGGCGCTGGTGCCCCGCGCCGAGATAGAGGGCGAGATGGGGGATAGCCACGTCGGCCTGCAGGCCCGTCTGATGTCGCCGGCGCTGCGCCAGATCACCGGCACGCTGTGCAACACCAACACCACCGCGATTTTAAACAACCA
>JBBSQA010000024.1:0-34590 GCA_038258285.1 Actinomycetales bacterium
CCTGTGACGCCGACCTCATCCCCCTGGTCCTCGGGAGCGACCGGGAGATCCTGGACCAAGGACGCACCCAACGCCTCGTGACCCCCGGGCAACGGCGGGCGTTGCACCACCGCGACCACGGGTGCACCTTCCCCGGATGCAACACCCCAGCACCCTGGTGCGAGGCCCACCACGTGGCGCACTGGTCCCGCGGTGGACCCTCAGACCTATCCAACTACGCGCTGCTCTGCGGCAGACACCACACGCTCGTCCACGCACGGAACCTGACCGCGACCGTCCACCCCACCGGCGTCACCTGGCACCTCTAACGACCCCGCCCCACACCCGGCCGCCACGGTCGGGCCACAGGCCTGCCCGAGGCAGGTGGATCGTTGGGTCGCTAGGAACAATCAGCCGAAAAGGATGGCGGCCTCTTCGTAGCGATGCGGCGGCACCGTCTTGAGCTCCTTGGTGGCCCTGTGCAGCGGCACAGTGCTGACGTCGATGCCGCTCAGCGACACCATGGTTCCCCATTCGCTGTTCTTGACCGCGTCGACCGCTGCAGCGCCGAAGCGGGTGGCTAGGACACGGTCGAACGACGTCGGCACCCCACCACGCTGAAGGTGGCCCAGCACCGTGGACCGCGTCTCGATGCCGGTTCGCTCCTGCAGCTCGACTGCCAGGTGGTCGCCGATGCCGCCCAGACGCGGCCGCCCGAAGGCATCGATACCCCGCAACGCCACCGCTTCGGTACCTCCTTCGGGCACGAACCCCTCGGCCACCACGACGACCGGCGCCCGCCCCCGATCACGGGCCATCTGGACCCACGTCACGATCTCGTCCATCGTGACGTGCACCTCGGGGATCAGGATTGCGTGCGCCCCTGAGGCCAACCCGGCATGCAAAGCGATCCACCCCACGTGTCGACCCATGACCTCGACCACCATGCAGCGGTGGTGGCTCTCACCCGTGGTGCGAAGCCGGTCGATCGACTCGGTGGCGATGGACACCGACGTGTCGAAGCCGAAGGTGTAGTCCGTGGCCGAGAGGTCGTTGTCGATGGTTTTCGGCACCCCGACGATCTTCACCCCGTCCTCGTGCAGCATCTTGGCCACGGTCAGGGTTCCCTCACCGCCGATGGCGATGACGGCATCCATGTTGTGCAGGGCCATCACCTCTTTGACCCGGGCGCTGCCTCCGTGCTGGAACGGGCTGGTCCTCGAGGTCCCCAGGATCGTGCCGCCCTGACGTGAGAGGCCGCGCACGTCGTGCCTCGGGAGCTCGCGGATGTCGTCCTCGACCAGGCCGCGCCAGCCGTCGCGAATGCCGAGGAAGGTATGGCCGTAGATCCGGTCGCCCTTCATCACCGCACCG
Source organism: Actinomycetales bacterium (assembly GCA_038258285.1). Classification (GTDB taxonomy): domain Bacteria; phylum Actinomycetota; class Actinomycetes; order Actinomycetales; family Dermatophilaceae; genus Ornithinicoccus. Next base: position 1,354 of record JBBSQA010000024.1, read on the forward strand.
CGGATCACCGCGTTGAGCCCGGGACAGTCGCCGCCACTGGTCAGGATGCCGATTCTCACGTGGCCTAGTTTGGTCCGTTCACGGGTCGAAACCGAAATGGGGGTCAGCTGCGGCCTGACCTCGCCTCGGGCTCACGCCGGACGTCTCGGCCGTTCATTCGTGGTGCTCGACGACTGCCGCCCGGAGGGATGTAACGCCGGTATGCGGCGGCATACGACATACGTGAGGCCCGCCGTGCTGGTGGTCACGAAGGTTCCCCAGGCCAGGTCAGCGGCCACCACGGAGGCGGGGAAGCCGTCCAGAACGGCAAGGTTCGTGAGATCCCAGGTGGCGTAGGCCACCAACCCCAGCACGGCACCAGGGATCACGGCCCGGCGCAGTGAGCCGGTCATGATCGCGGGCGTGGTGGCGAAGTAGGTGATCCCACCGATATAGATGGCGTAGAAGGCCACGGCCGCCACCATGTTGGGGTCGTCGGCCAGTAGGTCGCCGAGCTCGGCTTCGTACATCGGCAACGCGACGATCGTCAGCCATACAAAATCCATAAGACCGAAGATCACCGCAGCCACCAGGTAGTGACCAACCCACTTTCCTCGCATAGCTGCCTCCTCAACCGGACCCCATCACGCTCGTGCCGTGGCCCAAGGGTAGGTTGCGACTCGTGGCAGCCATCAATGACCTCGGCGACGAAGAGGTCGAGGAGGAGGTCGAGAGCACCTTTGACAGTAGTGCTGCCGAAGGCACCGAGCGCCTGCACCGGGCCACGCGGGTCATGTTGGTCACCGGGTTCCTGGGTGGCATCGAGATCGGGTTCGGGGTGCTGGCCTACCTGGTGGTCTACCGGGAGACGCAGAACCCGTTCCTCGGCGCCATCGCGTTCTCCATCGGTTTCGCCGCGCTCTACCTCGCCCACTCCGAGCTGTTCACCGAAGGCTTCTACTACCCCATCGTGGCGATCTTTGCGGGCAACGGGTCGGTGATGCAGCTGCTCCGCCTCTGGGGACTGACCCTCGTGTCGAACCTGGCGGGCGGATGGGTCCTGATGTGGATCGCGGTCACAGCCTTTCCCGAGCTCGACCCGACGTTCGCCACCGAGGCGCGGCATTTCGTCGACGCACCGTTGGACTGGCAGTCCGTGGCGTTGGCCCTGCTGGGCGGGGGAGCGATCACCCTGATGACCCGTATGCAGGCAGGCAGCAGCAGCCAGATAGCCACCCTGGCCGCTGCTCTGGCCGGCGCGTTCCTGTTGGTCGGGCTGGGACTGTTTCACTCCATCCTCGACTCGGTCATCATCTTCGGGGCGCTGCATTCCGGCGCGGAAGGCGTGACGTACGCCAACTGGTTGGCCTGGTTCTGGTACGTCGCCCTCGCTAACGTCGTGGGTGGACTGGCGCTGGTGACGCTTCCGCGGCTGGTCCGTAGCAGTGCCTTGGTCGACAAGAGCCCTTGAGTCACGCGGCTCATACGGAGACTGTGGCAGGCTGTCGCCCATGAGCACCGCAGCCCTTGCGCCACAGCCCGTCCTGGCCGACCGTTTGATCTCGCGCAGTTTGGCCACCGACATCGCCTTGGTGGTCACCGGTGCGATCGTGGTGGGCGTGTTCGCCCAGGTCAGCTACGGCTACCCCGTTCCGGTCAGCGGTCAGACCCTGGGAGTCCTCCTGGTCGGCGGATCCCTGGGGATGAAGCGTGGAGCCATGTCGATGTTCACGTACCTGGCCGCTGGGGTGGCCGGGGTTCCGTGGTTCAGCAACGGTGCGGGTGGGCCGGGGGCTCTGCTGTTGCCGTCGTTCGGCTACATCATCGGCTTCGTGTTCGCCGCGGCGTTGATCGGATGGTTGGCCGAGCGGAACTGGGACCGCCGACCGGCCCTCTCCATGGTCGGGTTCGGCTTGGCCTCCCTCGTGCCTTTCATCTTCGGACTTCCGTACCTGGCGGCAGTGACCGGGATGACGGACGTCTCCGCTGTCGTCGCCGCCGGGTTCACGCCGTTCATCCTCGGTGGCGTCATCAAATGGGCCATTGCCGCCGCGGTCTTCCCGATGGCGTGGTCCGGTGTGCGCGCCCTCGATAACCGCAAGTAGCGCACTCCGCTCGTTCTGACGGGCGACCTGCCTCACCGTCACCCTGCGCGACCGGTGCTCCAGCGAAGGCGTCGGACAAGAGCTCGTTTCTTTCGATTGTCATAAGATCTCGCTGTGTCGAAGATCGCGGATGTCATCACCTCCAGGCTGGGCTCGCGCCTCGTCGCGGTCGTCAGCATCCTCCTGGCGGTGGGAATCATCGTGGGGATCGGCCCGGGGGAGCGCTCACCCTCGGCGACGGACGCGCTGCCCCAGGGGTACGACAACACCCAGGGCGTTGCGCTCCTGGACGAGCTGCCTGCCGACGACAACTCGACCGCCATCGCACTGTTCACGGTCGACTCCGATATCGCCTCGCAGGTCCCTGCTCTGCAGGACGTCCTCGATGGCTTGAGCACGACCGATGGGGAAGCGTTCGCCCCCACTCAGGTGGCGCCCTCGGAGGACGGCACTGCAGCCATCGCGGTGCTGACCGTCCCGTCCCGGACGGCCACGGATACGGCTGCCGAAGTCACCGCCCTGCGCGAGACCCTGACCGGTGAGGTGCCCGAGGGTGTGACAGCGGCCGTGACCGGCCCGGCCGCGATCGAGGCTGACCTCGCCGCCGTCTTCGAGGGGGCCAACTTCACCCTGCTCCTGACGACGGCATCCGTCGTGGCGTTGTTGCTGCTGGTGACCTACCGCAGCCCGTTCTTGTGGCTGATCCCGCTCACCGTGATCGGCCTGGGCGACCTGTTCGCCTCCACTGCTGCGACCAGGGTGCTGGAGGCCACGGGTATCCCTTGGGACGAGTCGACCACCGGCATCCTGTCGGTGCTGGTCTTCGGCGCCGGGACCAACTACGCGCTGCTCCTGATCTCCCGCTATCGAGATGAGCTCAAGCGGCACGACAGTCGCTACGAAGCGATGGATCTGGCGTTGCGCCGGACCTCCGAGGCGGTCTTTGCCAGCTCGTCGACGGTGTTCATCGGCCTGCTGACCTTCCTCCTGTCCGTCTTCCCGACGACCCGTGGCCTGGGGCTGGCCTGTGCCGTGGGCATCGTCGTCGCTGCGGTGTTCGCGCTGGTGGCTTTGCCGGCGGTGCTGGTCAACTTCGGCCGCTGGGTCTTCTGGCCACTCGTGCCGCGTGAGGGCCAGGCAGCGCTGGCGGACTCACAGTCGGTCTGGAAGCGGGTCGGCAACACTGTTGCCAAGCGCCCACCCGCCTTCATCGTGGGCACTCTCGTCGTGCTCTCCGTGCTGGCGTTTGGCACCACCCGCATCGATCTCGGCCTGCCGACCAGCGAGCAGTTCCTCCAGGAGCCGGAAGCCATCTCGGCGGCTGCGCGGTTGGGTGAGTCCTTCCCCGCAGGCAGTGCCGACCCCACGGTCGTCGTGACTCGCACCAGCGACCAAGGTCAGCTGGACGACATACAGGGAGCCATCGAGTCGGTCGAAGCCGTCGACGCGGTGCAACCCGCCCAGCAGGAGGCAGGGATCAGCACCTTCAACGTCGTGCTGTCCGCGGCGCCGAACACGTCGGAGGGCGTCCGGGCCGTCACCGATCTGCGCACGGTGCTGGAGGACCAGGACGAGACCTACGTCACGGGAGCCGACGCGGAAGCTATCGACGTCGACGAGGGGACATCTCGCGACCGGGTGGTCATCCTTCCGCTCATCCTCGGGCTCGTGTTGGTGGCGCTCTTCGGGCTGCTGCGTTCGATCGCCGCGCCGATCATCCTGGTGTCCACCGTGCTGTTGACCTACCTCTCGGCCCTGGGGTTGTCCTGGTTCATCTTCACCTCGGTCTTCGGCTTCAGCGGACTCGACGCGGGTGTTCCGCTGCTGGCCTTCTTGTTTTTGGTGGCGCTCGGCGTCGACTACAACATCTTCCTCATCACCCGGGCGCTGGAGGAGACCACGGTGGTCGGCTCCCGAGAAGGCATCTTGCGGGCGTTGGCCGCAACCGGTGGCGTGATCACCAGCGCCGGGATTCTGCTGGCGGCGGTCTTCGCGGCCCTCGGTGTGCTGCCCCTGGTGGTGCTCGCCCAGCTCGGCGTGATCATCTTCGTCGGAGTGCTCATTGACACCCTGATCGTCCGGACGGTTCTGGTGCCTGCGATCGTATTGACCATGGGCGACGCGTTCTACTGGCCGCGCACCGTCCAACCGGGCAAGCACACCGAAGAAGGTGTCGAGGCCGCGATGGAGGCTGACGCAGACGTCGAGACCACAGGTGATCACGACCCGGTTCGATCGTGAGATGGAGAGACGTTGATGGCAGTGAATGACGCAATGCGCAACCAGGTCCAGCGTGCGGCTGACTCCGTGCAACTCAAGGTGGGTCAGGCGTTGCGCACGAAGGTCGCCGGTGACGACGCGCCGACCCGGGCTGCTCGCATCTGGGGCTCCGAGGGCGACCGGTGGTTCACCGACACCGATCCGGTATGGCGCGTGCACGCCGACGCCGCCATGTTCCCGGCCGGGGTCACCGCACTGTTGATGCAGATGTTGCATCCGCTTGCGATGGCCGGAGTGGCGGGGCACAGCGGCTACAAGGGAGATCCCTGGGGGCGCCTGCAGCGCACCAGCAACTACCTGGCCACGACCACGTTCGGCACCATCGCCGACGCGGAGACCACGATCGGCCATGTGCGCTCGATCCACGAGCGGGTGCGTGGCAAGGACGAACGGGGGCGTCCGTACCGAGCCAGCGACCCGCACCTGCTGATGTGGGTGCATATTGCGGAGATCGACGCCTTCCTGCGCGGATACCAGGCCTACGCCGCTTCGCCGTTGAGTGCGGAGGAAGCCGACATCTACGTCGCGCAGGCCTCGGTCTCGGCCCGCAAGCTCGGCGTGATCGCCCCCCCGCAGACGGTGGCGGAGCTGAACGCCGTGCTGGAAGGATTCCGGCCCGAGATGGAGACGACTCCCGCGGCGCGGGAAGCCGCCCGCTTCTTGTTGCTCTCCCCCCCGTTGCCCTGGGCGGCTCGACCCGGCTACGGAGCCTTAGCCGCAGGCGGGGTGGCCCTGTTGCCGGCGTGGTCGAGGGAGATGTTGGGCCTGCCGATGCCGGAGGTGGTCGCCCGATGGGTGGCCCAACCGCTCGGTCATCTCGGTGCCGCGACCGTGCGTTGGGCGATGGCCGGTCTGGAGCAGAACCGGTCCGAGATCTCGCCTCGGCCGGGGCGGAAAGAGGCTTCATGACCGCAGCCGTCCGTGATCACGCCGAGACTTCCGACACGACCGACGCCCCCCGCCCCTCGGCCACCGGTGAATGGGGCTCCCTCGAGGCCGAAGTTCTCGTCGTGGGAGCGGGCCTGGCGGGTCTGATGTGCGCGACCGTCCTGCAGCGATCGGGTGTCGACGTGCAGGTGGTGGACGCGGCCGACGAGGTCGGTGGACGGATCCGCACCGACGTCGTCGACGGGTTCTTGATGGACCGTGGGTTCCAGGTGCTCAACCCGGCCTACCCGGCTGTGCAGCAGTGCATCGACACCGATGCGCTGGGGCTCCAGATGTTCGGCTCGGGGGCCGGGGTCAGGCTCGAGGACCGGTTGGCCGTGCTGGCTGACCCGTTGCGCGAGCCGGAGCATCTCGGCGACCTGCTCCGCAGTGGTCTGTTGGCTCCCAGCGAGCTCATGGCCTTGACGCGGTGGGCGGCCCCATCCCTGGGTCCCGTATCGCGTCTGACCTCGGGCCACGACACCTCCCGTGGGGAGAAGATGGCGCGGGCTGGCCTGGAGGGGCCCTTGCGCAGGGTGGTCGACGCCTTCGTGGCGGGCGTCGTCCTGGAGGATGACGGCACGACGTCGAACGGCTTCACCCAGCTCCTGCTGCGGATGTTCGCTCTGGGGTCACCGGGTCTGCCGCAGCGAGGGATGCGTGCCCTACCCGAGCAGCTCGCGGATCGCCTTCACCGGCCGGTGCGCACCAACGTCACCGTGAGCGCGGTACGCGACGGGAATGCAGGTGCCGTGGTGCAGGTCGAGGGCGAAGACGTCCGCGCGGATCTGGTGGTTGTCGCGACCGGCGCCACCGCCGCCGGAGACCTGCTCGACATACCGGCGCCTCGCATGAAGGGCGTGGTCACCGACTGGTTCACGATGGCTGAGGCGCCCACCGACCTCGACATGCTCATCGTCGACGGACGCGAGCGGCCCGGGCCGATCAAGAACACCGCCCTGGTGACCGCCGCTGCGCCGTCGTACGCTCCGCCTGGTCGCCACCTGGTCCAGACGTCCGTCCTGATGGCCGACGGCGAGGAGCCGATCGCCTTGGACCGCGTGCGCGCCCACGCCGCCGAGCTGTACGGCCGCGCGACGTCGGGGTGGGAGCACATCCACCGCCACGAAGTGCAGCACGCGCTCCCAGCGCAAGACGCTCCGCTGCAGACCCGCAAGGCGATGCAGATCAGCGCCCATGTGATCGCCTGTGGTGACCACATGGACACGGCGTCCATTCAGGGAGCGATGGTCAGCGGCTCGCGGGCTGCTCAGGGCTATCTGCGGCGGCGGACTCCGCGGCTTTGACCAAGCCGGAGTGCATCAGCTTAAAGGTCGGCTTGTGGCCCAACCAGAGCGCGCCCCAGTAGCCCAGACCGGCCAACCCGAACGGCGTGAACTGGGCCTGCTGCTTCACCACCGACGTCCCGTCCTGGTCGCCACTTTCGACCAGGATGATCATCCTGGACTTCCCCGGGGTCTTCATCTGGGACTTCAGGACGAGCTCGCGCCCCGGATCCACGGACTCGACGATCCAGGAGTCGATCTGCATGCCCTCGCGCAACGGACCGGAGTCGTGACGCTGGGTGTGCCCGCGTCCCCCGACGGCTCGGTCCGCGAGTCCCCGGAGCCGCCAGAGCGCGTCGGGCACGAACCACCCGTGTTGACCACCGAGGCGCTCGACCTCGGCCCAGACGCGTTCAGGTGAGGCCTGGGCCGTGGACTCGTGCTCGTCGGAGAACACGGTCATCCCCGCCCACTCGGGGTCGGGCGCGCTGATCCGTGACGGGTTGTCGGCGTCCACCTCGGCGCGCAGCGGCACCGGCTGAGGGCCCGCCAAGGCGCGGCGCACGGCTTCGTCGAAGTCGATGAATCCGCCGTCGGGGTCGGGGATGTAGTCGGCGATGTCGTGCTCTTTGCAGATGACCTCGTGGATGAGGCTGCCCACCAAAGGCTTGGCGATGCCAGAGGGCACCGGGGTGACCAGGCCCACCCAGTGACTGGCGAGGCCGGGGGTCATCACCGGCAGGGTCCGCACACGGCGTTTCGCCAACCGGGACACGGCGGCATATCGGTCGATCATGTCCTTGTAGGTCAGGACCTCACCGGCGCCGATGTCGAAGCCACGGTTGACGTCGGCCGGCAGGTCGGCGGCACCGGCCAGGTAGCGCACGACGTCGGCGATGGCGATGGGCTCGATGTTGGTGCCCAGCCACCGGGGAGCGATCATGATGGGCAACCGGTCCGTGAGGTGCCGCAACATCTCGAACGATGCGGAACCCGCTCCCAGGATGACGGCCGCTCGCAGCACAGCGGCAGGCACGGCGCCGTCGATGAAGATGTCCTCGGCCTGCTTACGTGAGCCCAGGTGGGTCGACAGTTCCTCACCGGGGGGATAGAGCCCGCTGAGGTAGACGATCCGGGACACGCCCTGGGCTTCGGCGGTGCGGGCGAACAAGGTCGCCATGTCCGCGTCCTTCTCGACCCAGGCCTTGGAGCCGTCCATCGAGTGGATGAAGTAGTACGCGACGTCCACGCCGTCCATCGCCGCGGTGAGGTCTGACTCGTCGTCGGCGTTGCCCTCGCTGATCTCGACCTGCTCGTGCCACGGGCGAGCGCGGACCTTGTCGGCGCTTCGGCTCAGGACGCGCACCGTCCAGCCCTCCCGCAACAGTTGCGGGACCAGGCGCGAGCCGATGTATCCCGTGGCACCGGTGACGAGTGCGCGACGTTGCGGCATGAGGACTCCTTGGTGATTCATTGCGTGGGGTTCAGATGGATAGCTCACATGGGGGACAGTGCGGTGAGAAGGGGAGGGAGGATGAACAGCATCGACATGGACCAGGTGAGGTGGGTGATGATCGGCCCCAGGACGCCACCGGTCACGCGTCGTTGCAGACCCACCATGACCCCCAGCACCCCGGCCGCGAAGACGAGCATGAGGTTGCCCGTGCTGACCGTCACCAGAGCGTAGAGCAGGGTGGAGACGATCACGGGGTACTTCCGTCCGATCGCCGCGAACGCCGCCCCGCGGAAGAACAGCTCCTCCGCGACCCCGTTGATCAGGGTGATGCTGGCTACCAGCAGGATGGGTGCCTGCCGGGCGAACTCCAGGACCTCGTTGACCGGGTCGCGCAACACCGCGAACTGCGCGACCACGACGGCTCCCAAGCAGAAGATCGAGACCGCGAACACACCGAGCAGGAACGGCTGCAGCACGGGCCGGGCGTGGCGCTCTCCGGTCCGGGTATGGGCCCACCCCAGATGCAGCGGTCCGGAGGCGAACGCTCCGATGGTCCACACGCACGCCAGGGCGGCGGTCGCGTAGTAGAAGCTGGTGGCCCCCGGCTCGCGGGTCAGGCTGAATCCCAGCAGGAAGGATCCGATGAACAACGTGCAGACCACGACGATCCGACGCCGCCGGAACTGCGCATCGGTCTGGGTGTGGTCCCGCGGCACCTGAGTGATCAAAGCAGCCCGAAGGAAGCGCAACAGCTCCGTGGGGTTGTTCTTCGGTCGGTCCGGCAGAGGGTCTGCTTCGGTATCGCGCTCCGGTCCCACCGCCTGGCTCTGGTCACTCATGGGCAGCGGTGGAGCTAGCGGGCCGCGTCAGCGGCGTCGAGCTCCGTGTGGGTGCCGGAGTTGGCCAGCTGACCGCCCATGTCCTCCAGGTGGGCCCGGATGAACCACTGGAACTTCTCCAGCTCGGCGGTCTGCGCGATGACCATGTCCTCGGTGATCGGGTCGATGTCGCCGGCGGTGGCGATGAGTTTGCGGTTGTCGGTGATCACACCGACGTAGACCAGATCCATGGCGGCGAGGTGCGCCAGGACGCCGTCGCGACCGATCGAGTAGTCATCCCAGGTGCGGTCGGCCACGATCGCGCCCGTGGTGCCCCGTGGCGATCCGCCCATGGTCGCAATCCGCTCGGCCACCTCATCGGCATACCCACGCACCAGGTCGACCTGGGGGTCGAGCATCTCGTGCACGGCGATGAAGTGGGGGCCGACGACGTTCCAGTGGACGTGCTTGAGCGTCAGGTGGAGGTCGTTGTAGGCCGAGAGGCGCGTCTGCAAGGCGTTGATGATGGTGCTGCTGTGCTCATCGGAGAGCCCCGGGACGGTGTAGGACGTGGTGGTCATAGCCCTGTTTGCTCCTTCACTGGTCGAAGTACTCTTGAAGGTCCGACGGTACCGCGCAGCACTGACGGCTGCCAGAGCGCCCCATCTGAAGCGAGGACATCGTGCCTACCCCATCTGTGCCTGACCCCGAGTCCGTCTGGGACTATCCGCGCCCACCCGACGTCGTGCCCAGTGACGAGGAGGTCGAGGTCTTCTTCGCCGGACGTTCCATCGCCCGCACCTCCTCGAGCCTGAGGGTGCGCGAGACAAGCCACCCTCCGACCTACTACGTACCGATGGAGGCGTTCGTCGACGGCGTGCTCCTGCCGGTGCGCGGGACCACGTTCTGCGAGTTCAAGGGGGTGGCGCACTACTTCGACATCGTTGCGGACACCGACCCCGACGCGGCTGGCGTCAGTGAGGAACGAGTGGCTCCGCGGGCCGCGTGGCACTACCCGAAGACCACCAGGGGGTTCGAGGCCCTGCTGGGTCACGTTGCGCTGATGCCCGGCATGGTCGACTACTGCACCGTGGACGGAGAGCGGGTGCAGCCTCAGGAGGGCTCCTTCTACGGTGGCTGGATCACCTCACGGGTGCGCGGACCCTTCAAGGGGGCGCCCGGCACCCTCGGGTGGTGACGTGAGGGCCACCACGGAAGATGGACCGGTGGCTATCGTCAGGCTGGTCTTCCCCCACCAACTGTTCCTCGAACATCTCGAGGCCGAGCAGGGCACCGAGTTCGTGTTGGTCGAGGACGACCTCTTCTTCCGTCAGTACGACTTCCACGCCCAGAAGCTCATCCTGCACCGCGCCTCGATGCGACGCTTCGCCGCCCGACTTCACGAAATCGGGTATGCCGTCAGGCACCTGGAGACCAGCGCCACTCGCAGCAGTAGCGAGCAGCTGGAGGAGCTGCTGAAGGACCTCGAGCCGTCCAGAGTGGGTTTCTTCGACCCGGTGGATGACTGGCTGTCGCAGAGACTAAGCAGGATGCTGGACGGGCTGCCGGTCGACTTCGACCCCGAGCGAGACGTGTGGGAGTCGCCGAACTTCCTGACCACCCGGGAGGAGATCCGGTCCTGGTTCGCCGAGAACTCAGCCCGGATGCAGCACTTCTACTCCTGGCAGCGGCAACGCCTTGATGTCCTCGTCGACGGGGAGTCCCCGGTCGGCGGGCAATGGTCCTTCGACACGGAGAACCGCAAGAAGCTGCCGAAGAGGCACCCCGTCCCCGAGGTGACGTCTGCCCCGTCGAACCTCGAGGTCACCGCAGCGGTGAGCTGGGTCAAAGAGGCGTTTCCCGACGCTCCCGGAGATCCTGACGCGTTTGCTTGGCCCACGTCGCACGAGGAGGCCGAGACGGCATACCGCCAGTTCCTGGACGAACGGTTCGCCGAGTTCGGGCCCTACGAGGACGCGATCAGCGCGCAGCACCCGTTCATCTTTCACGCTGTGATGACACCGGGTCTCAACATCGGGCTCCTGTCGCCGCGAGACGTGGTGGACCGGGCCTTGGAAGAAGCCGAGCAACAGGACATCCCGCTGCCCTCGCTGGAGGGCTTCGTCCGGCAGGTGATCGGCTGGCGGGAGTACATGCGCGCGACCTACCTGCTTTGGGGGCGGCAGATGCGCACCTCGAACCGTCTGGAGCACGACGCAGACCTCGGCCCCGGCTGGTGGACGGCTCAGGTGGGCCTCTCGCCGGTGGACCACGTCCTGGAGTCCGTGCTGAGGACCGGATACGCCCACCACATCGAGCGGCTGATGGTGTTGGGCAACGCGATGTGCTTGCTGCGCGTCCGACCGGATGCGGCCTACGAGTGGTTCATGGAGATGTTCATCGATGCCTACGACTGGGTGATGGTGCCCAACGTCTATGCGATGAGCCAGTTCGCGGCCGGCAGCGCCATCACCACGAAGCCGTACGTGTCGGGCAGCAACTACCTGAAGAAGATGTCGGACCTGCCGAAGTCGGACTCGATGGAGGACTGGGACGGCTTGTACTGGACCTTCGTGGAGGACCATCGCGCGGTGTTCGAGGCGAACTTCCGCTCGAAGATGATGACCCGGATGTGGGACGGCTTCCCCGAGGCCAAGCAGCGGGACCTGCGGGCCCGCGCTGAGCCGTGGCTGGAGCGTTAGAGCCGGCTGAGCTCGCGGGTTATGCCCTCGACGGTCTCACCGGCCAGCTTCAGGAAGATCAGGCGCATCAGTGGGTCGGCGTACCGCGCCTTGCCGTTGAAGGTGACGAAGCTGTCGTAGGTGATCCGCACTCCCTGGCCGTCGGCGATGACGTCGATGGTGTCCACCGAGGTCGCCGTGGAGTTGGTGCCGGTGAACACCATGCCGTCGTGGCGGAGCTGCGTCAGCTCGTAGCGCAGCTCGGTGGTGATGAAGATCAGCTTGCTGGTGTTGTGCCACGTGGAGCCCACCCGGATGGGCCCCTCGTCAAGGCGCTCGTTGGACACGCTGCCCGGGTCCCACGCTGTCGCGTTGCCGAAGTCCTTCAGATAGTCGACGGCCACGGACTGCTCGACCTGGACCGGGAACTGCCGCGTGACGTGCACCATCGGTGGCCTCCTGGAGGGGGTTGGTGCCTCGTATCGTAGCGACCGTCCTACCCTGGAAACATGCCCACCGCCCTCCTCTGGCTTCGACGTGACCTGCGCCTGCACGACCTACCGGCGCTGTCCTCAGCCCACAGCGCGGCCGACGGCGGGAGGGTTCTGCCGGTCTTCGTCCTGGACCCCAGTTTGCTCGAGCAGTCCGCCGTGAGGACCCACTGCCTCCTGACCGCTCTGAAGGCGGCCCAGGCAGCTTACGAAGGGGCCATTGTCGTGCGCACCGGCGCTCCGCAAGAGGTCATCCCCGCGTTGGTCCGCGAGTCCGGAGCCGGGTCCGTGCACATCTCAGCGGAGTCGACACCCTTCGGGAGGTCTCGCGACGAGCGGGTCCGCGAAGCCCTGCCCGACGACGTTCCCCTGGTCGCCACCGGGTGTGCGTATGCCGTGGGGCCGGGGACCATCCGCAACGGCTCGGGGGACCCGTACAAGGTGTTCACGCCCTTCTCCAAGGCGTGGCGCGAGCACGGGTGGCCCGACCCGGCGACGGTCCCCGCCGACCTGCGCTGGCACCGGCAGGTGGAGAGCGAAGACCTCCCGGAGCGTCCCACTCTGCCGGACGGTATCGACCTTCCGGAGGTGAGTGAGGAGGCGGCGCTGCGCCGGTGGCACGAGTTCATCGACGACGTCGCCGACTACTCCGACGAGCGCGACCGACCCGACCACGACGGCACGAGCCAGCTATCGGTGCAGCTGAAGTACGGCACGGTGCACCCGCGGACGCTCCTGGCCGACCTGGCCCCACGCCGCAGCAAGGGGGCCTACACCTTCACCACCGAGCTGGCCTGGCGTGAGTTCTACGCCGACGTCCTCTGGCAGAACCCGTCGTCCGCGTGGCAGGACCTCAAGCCGGCTCTGTCGTCGATGACCTACGACGACCCCGACACCGACGAGCAGGTCGCGGAGCGGGTCCAGGCCTGGCGTGAGGGCCGCACGGGCTACCCCTTCGTCGACGCGGGCATGCGCCAGCTGCTCGCCGAAGGCTGGATGCACAACCGGGTCCGGATGGTGACCGCCAGCTTCCTGTGCAAGCACCTGCACGTGTGGTGGCCGCACGGTGCACGGCACTTCATGAGCCACCTGCGCGACGGGGACATCGCCTCCAACAACCACGGCTGGCAGTGGGTGGCCGGCACCGGCACCGACGCTGCTCCGTACTTCCGGATCTTCAACCCGACCACCCAGGGGCAGCGGTTCGACCCCGACGGGGCCTATGTGCGCACCTACGTGCCCGAGCTCCGCCACCTCTCCGGCAAGGCCGTCCACGAGCCCTGGAAGGCCCCGGATGGCTACGCCCACGGCTATCCCGAGCCGATCGTGGACCACAAGGAGGCCCGTTCGGAGGCTTTGGCCCGCTACGACAGTGGCCGTTCCTAGCACGCCGGTGGTCGAGTCGGCGTGCTCAGGACGGGCAGGTGTGGCTCAGGCGTCAGCGCACCGGCGTAGAGCCACCGCGGCCAGCCAGGCCGCGGCATCCGCCAGCACCGAGTCGTCGAAAGCGGCCCGGGGCGAGTGGTTGTCGGGAGCGTTCTCGAAGTCCTTGTCGGCGCACGCGCTGAGGAAGAAGTAGGCCCCGGGCACCTCGTTCATCACGAACGACATGTCCTCCGAGCCCATCTCCGGCAGCGGCCTGGGGGTGTGCCGCTGCGTCCCGAACAGGTCGGTCGTCACCTCGGCAGCCAAGGCGTACTCGGCCTCGTCGTTGATCGTGGCGGGATAGCCCTCGCTGAACGTCACGTCGGCCGTCATTCCGTGAGCAGCGCTGACGCCGGCTGCCACCCGCTCGATCGCCGCATGGGCCGTGGCCCTGATCGCGGGGTCGAACGTCCGGAGCGTCGCCGCCAGCTCGGCGGAGTCGGGGATGATGTTGTCCTTGGTGCCGGCGCTCACCCGCCCCACGGTCAGCACGACGGAGTCGAACGCGTCGAAGGTCCGGGTGACCATGGTCTGCAGGGCCAACACGATCTCGCAGATCACCGGCACAGGGTCGGCAGCGCGGTGCGGGGTGGAGCCGTGCCCGCCGCGACCGGTCACCGTGATCTGCACCGTGTCGGCCCCGGCCATGAGGGCCCCCGGCTTGGCCGACCACTGGCCCAGCGGCAACTCGGAGGAGAAGACGTGCATGGCGTAGGCGGCGTCGACCCGACGTCCGGCGACGTCCAGCAAGCCCTCGACCAGCATCGGCTCGGCTCCGCCAGGACCCTCCTCGGCAGGCTGGAACATCAGCACGACGTCGCCCTCGAGATCTTCGCGTTGGGCGTGCAGGATCCGGGCCGCACCGACGAGGGCGGCCATGTGCAGGTCGTGACCACAGGCGTGCATCTGACCCACGTGACGCGAGACGTAGGGCACGTCGACCTCCTCGGTCACCGGCAGTCCGTCCATGTCGCCCCGTAGCAACACCACGGGGCGGCTGGTGGCATCGTGGGCGCCACGGTCCTTGTGCCCGCGCAGCACGCCGACGACCGAGGAAAGGCCTTGGCCGGTCGTGATCTCCAAGTCGAGGCCCTCCAGCTCCGACAGCAGCCGAGCCTGGGTGAGGGGCAGGTGCAGGCCGATCTCGGGGATCTGATGGAGGTCGCGACGCAGGGACCGCAGCTCCTCGGACAGGGCGTGGGCGAGGTCGAGAGTGCGCTGCATACCGACATTCTGCGGTGCTGTCCGACGCGGTGCTGCATCGTGGGCCGGGGGGCGCGTGATCAGGCAGCGCGCGCCCCAGAATGCAGCATGGTCTGGCAACTGAGGCGACCCGGGATGGGTTGAGGGTCTGCGATCATTGAAGGGCTATGACCTCACCCCCTGTGACCGCCTTTACCGAAGCGAGCGCCGAAGGAGCCGACCCGCGCACCATCCGGCTCGCCATGATCGCCCTGATCATGGGCGGCTTCGCGATTGGTGTCACCGAGTTCGTCACCATGGGCCTGCTGCCCCAGGTCGCCGACGGCATCGGCGTCAGCATCCCGACCGCCGCCCACACCATCTCCGCGTACGCCATCGGTGTGGTCATCGGGGCACCGCTCATCTCGATCTGGGGTGCGAAGGCTCCGCGTCAGGCCATGTTGCTGGGGTTGATGGCGGTCATCGCCCTGGGCAACGTCCTATCGGCGTTGGCTCCCAACTACGAGTCGCTTATGGTGGCCCGCTTCTTCGCCGGTCTGCCGCACGGTGCGTTCTTCGGGATGGCGTCGCTGGTCGCCGTGAGCCTCGCCCCCCGGGGCCGCAGCGGCCGAGCGGTGGGCACCGTGATGCTCGGCATCCCGTTCGCGAACGTCCTCGGGGTGCCTGCGGCGACCTGGATGGGGCAGGCCTACGGTTGGCGGTCGGCCTACTGGGCCGTCGGCGTGATCGCCGTGCTCACCCTCGTGCTCATCCTGTGGTGGGTGCCCCGCACTGACGCCGACCCCCAGCAGGACTGGCGGCGTGAGATCCAGGCCTTCAAGAGCACGCAGGTCTGGCTGACGCTGCTCGTCGGCGCCATCGGCTTCGGGGGGATGTTCGCGATGTACGCCTACATCGCCCCCACCGTCACCGAGGTCACCGGAAAGCCCGAGGGCTGGGTCCCGGTGTTCCTGTTGGCCTTCGGGGTCGGAATGATCGTCGGCACCAAGCTCGGCGGATATCTCGCCGACTGGTCCATGCTGCGCTCTCTCGCCATCAACGGAGTGATCATCACCGTGCTGCTCGCAGCCTTCTCGATCACCGCGCAGTGGACCGTGCCGGCGCTACTGACGATGTTCTTGATCTCCGTCAGCACCGGAGCCTGGGTGATCGGACTACAGATGCGGCTGATGAGTGTGGCCGGTGAGGCCCGCAACCTCGGCGCCGCGATGAACCACGCCTCGCTGAACCTCGCCAACGCACTCGGTGCCTTCCTGGGAGGGATCGTCATCGCTGCCGGCTACGGCTACCAGGCGCCCAGCCTCGTCGGTGCGGCCCTGGCCGCATGCGGTCTGCTGATCCTCGGCTTGTCGCTCGTCATGCACCGACGTGACGTCGCCCTCCAGGCGACCGCGCCAGCGCTGCAGCACTGAGACGCTGATGCGGCCCGCATCCCGAGCCGGGTTTCGGCTGGCCTTTCCGTTGGCGCTGGCCGCGATCCCGTTCGGCCTGGTCTACGGCGTAGCGGTGGTGGACAGCTCGATCTCACCATGGGTCGGAGCGGCTGCGTCGTGGCTGATCCTGGCCGGGGCCTCCCAGATCAGCCTCGTCGAGCTCATCGACACGGGCGCCGCCTGGCCCGTGGCCGTGGGCACCGTCTTGGTGATCAACGCCCGTCACGCGCTCTACAGCGCGGCCCTGGCGCCGGCCTTCGCGCAGTTTCCGCGGCGGTGGAGGTTCACGCTGCCCTACCTGCTGACCGACCAGGCAGCCACCTTGGCGATGACGCGCTTCGAGGAGATGCGAGACCCGGTCGACCGCCGCTGGTTCTTCACCGCAGCAGCGGTGCTGATCGCCTCGTTCTGGTGGGTAGGATCGATCGTCGGAGTGGTGCTGGGGGCCTCCATACCGGACCAGGTGGACGTGGGGTTCGCGGTGCCGGCCATGTTCCTGGCTCTTTTGGTCCCGTCACTGACGAATCGTCCGGCGGTGGTCGCTGCGGTCGTGGGCGCCGCCGTGACCGTGGCAGCGGCTCCTCTGCCCAGTGGCCTCAACGTGACCCTCGGGGCACTGGCCGGGATCGCGGCCGGGGCCGTGATCCTGCCGAGGCAGGCTCCGGCCGGCGCGGAGCACCCGCGATGAGTCCGTTGTGGCAGATCGTGCTGGCCGGCATCGGCACCTATCTGATCCGGGTGTCGTTCATCGCTCTGTCCGGCCAACTGGGGACCCCCTCACCCCGCACCGAGTCGGTGCTGCGACTCATCGGTCCCGCCGTGCTGGCAGCGATCGTGGCGAACCAGCTCTTCGTGGCGGACGGTGCTTTCACCGTCAAGTGGGACTGGTGGGTCGCAGGCGTCGTCGCCGGGTGATCGCGTGGCGATGGAGGTCAGCAGGGATCACCATGGCGGTGGGCATGATCACCGTGTGGGTGCTCGATGCAACGCTGTTGTGATGGCTGTACGTCCGATCACCGACGCGGGGCGCCGCGCTCTGCTCGCGCGACGGCACCGGCTGACGCCCGGTGGCCGCACCGATGACGTCGTGGCCATCGCCCGCTCCCTGGTGGCGCTGCACTCGACCGACCCGGTGACGGTCTATCTGAGCGTGTTGGCGCGTATGCGCGCCCCTGACCTCGAGGCCGTCTCCACCGCCCTGTACGCCGACCGGAGCCTCATCCGTCACCACGCCATGCGCCGGACCCTGTGGGTCGCGACGCCGGGGAACGTGACGCTGATGCACCGTGCCTGCACGCGCAAGATCGCAGCGGTGGAACGACGCAAGACCGAGGCGTTCCTGGCCAAGGCGGGCATTGCCGAGCCCGGCGACTGGCTCCTCGACGCCGACCGCAAGGTGGCCGAGGTCCTGGCTGAGCATGGTCCGGTGACCGCTCGAGCGATCGGCACGCTGTTGCCCGAGCTGGCCCGGCCCCTCTCCCTGGCCGAGGGCAAGCCTTACGCCGGGACTCAGGGTGCGCATTCACGGGTCGTGACCGGGTTGGGTTTCGACGGTGAGGCGGTGCGAGGGCGCCCCAGTGGGAGCTGGATCAACGGTCAGTACGCGTGGTCGCGGATGGTCGACTGGGCGCCGGGCCTGCGCGCCTCGATGCACTCCGGCTCCTCCGTGGAGGCCCAGGGCGAGCTGGCTTCGCTCTGGCTCAGCAGGTTCGGTCCCGGGACCGAGCGCGACCTCGCGTGGTGGATGGGGTGGACCTTGGGCGACACCCGGGCGGCCGTCCTGGCCTGCGGCGCGGAGCCGGTCACGACCGGATCGGGGCGGGCCTGGGCGTTGCCTTCCGAGGCGGACGAGGATCTGGACGAGGAGCCGTGGGTGGCGCTGCTGCCGGGCTTGGACCCCACGGTCATGGGGTGGAAGGACCGCGGCTTCTACGCGCCGGCCGGCGGGGAGACGGCTTGGGATTCCTACGGCAACGCGGGCCCCACCGTGTGGGTGGACGGCCAGATCGTGGGGGCCTGGGGCCAAGCCAGGGATGGCGGCATCCGACTGCACTATTTCGCCGAGGTGTCTTCGCGGCGACGACGCGAGGTGGAGCGGCGCGCCCAGGAGGTCGCCGACTGGTTGGGGCAGACCCGCTTCTCGTGGCGGTTCCCCGGAGCGATCAACGCTTCGTTGCTCGCCGCACCGGAGCTCCCCGCCGAGTGACCCGCGCCGAGTGACCCGCGGCCCGGGAACGACACCTGCCCCCGTACCGTTGACCTCTTGCACGGCGACTTGCGGTGCTCCTTGGTGAAGGGCTGTGGGTATGCCGTCTCTGGTCGCGCGACGTGTGGCTGTGGCGACCCTGGGGTTGGCCTTGGCGTGCGCTCCGGCCGTCGGACCCTCGATGGCTCTGCCCACAGCGTCGGCCCAGGGCGCCACCGAAACCCGTGAGGTGCCGGTAGGGGCCGAGCCCGACGGCACCGAGGTGTCTTTGGACGTCGATCTCTACCGACCCGACGCGGCGGGCCCCGCGCCGGCTGTCATCCTCGGTCATGGTTTCGGGGGCAGCAAGGACGACCTGGTCAGCCAGGCGCAGACCCTGGCCGACGACGGATACGTGGTGCTGGCCTACTCGGCGCGTGGCTTCGGGAAGTCCGGCGGCAACGTGCATCTCAACGACCCGGACTTCGAGATCGCAGACGCGCGGGCCCTGATCGACGTGCTGGCCGAGGACTCCGACGTGCAACAGGACGGGGACGGTGACCCCCGGGTCGGTGTCGTCGGGGGGAGCTACGGCGGAGCGATGGCGCTGATGACTGCGGGCGCCGATGATCGGGTCGACTCGGTGATCGCGCAGATCACCTGGAACGACCTCGCCGATGCCTTCTACCCCCAGGCCGCCCAAGGCACCGACGAGCCAGGGCCGTTCAAGAAGCTGTGGGCGTCGACCTTCTTCACTGCTGTCCTCGGGGCACAGCTGCAGCAGGACGAAGCGCCAGAGGCAGGGGCAGACGCTGCTGCGTCAGGAGCAGCTTTGTGCGGTCGCTTCGATCCTCAGTTGTGCCAGGACTTCGTCGGGGCGATGGAGTCCTCGGACGGCAACGACACCCTGATCGACCAGCTCCGCGGGCATAGTCCGGCGCCGACGCTGGACCAGATCGACGCTCCGGTCTACCTCGCTCAGGGGATGTCGGACAGCCTCTTCGGCCTGGACCAAGCCGACGCCAACGCCGCCGCACTCCTGGCGGCCGGTGTCCCCGTTGCCGTGAACTGGTTCAACGGCGGCCACGACGGGCAGAGCACAGCCCCGGAGACCAGCCAACAGGAGGGTGGGCCGCCCGGCAACGACGGCACCACACCGGGTGAGGACCCCGCCGACATCGAGCAGACCCAGACGCAGGACGCGCTGACCTGGCTCGACGGCACCCTGCGGGCGGACCAGGAGGCCACCCAGGAGACGCTGCCGTTGCCCGCCTTCAGCTACGCCGCCCCACCGCCGACCGGCGGTCAGGCCGCCCAACAGTTCAAGAAGTCGGCCTACCCCGGCCTGGAGGGCGCGGCCGGAGACGCACAGACCACCTCGGTCCCGCTCTCCGCTGCTGGCCCGCCGGCCTTGATCAGCCCACCCGGAGGGGTGCCCGAGTCGCTCACTGCCGTGCCCGGGTTGGGCGGGTTGCTGACCGCGCTGCCGACCTACGCGCTCGCCGCCCTGCCCGGACAGAGTGTCGCCTTCGACACCGACCCCGTGGCGAAGTCGATGTTGGTCGCCGGCGCTCCGCAGGTCAGTCTCGACGTCACGTCGTCGGGCACCCCCTCGACCTTCTTCGTCTCGCTGTGGGAGGTCCAGCCTGGAGGCCCGGTGCTGCCTCGTCGTCTCGTCGCTCCCGTGAAGGTAGCGGTCACGCCGGGGAGCAGCGAGCAGGTCGACGTGGAGCTGCCCGCCGGCACCTGGCAGATGTCCGCCGGCTCGACGTGGCGCGTCCTGGTCAGTGCCACCGACGGGTCGTTCCGAGTGGATCCCGCCGCTCGCGTCGACCAGGTGGCCCTAGCCGGTCCGGCGCTGACCCGGCCGGTGCTCGAAGGCACCGCCGTCAGCGCTTCGAGCCGGTGGGACGGCGAAACCATCGGTGTCGCCATCGCGCTCGCCGTCCTGCTGCTGCTGATCGGCCTGGCCGCCCTTCGGGCTCGCACCCGCCCCCACCCCCAGCGGGATGAGTACCTCGATGTGCCGTTGGTGGTCAGCGGATTGGTCAAGGAGTATCCCGACGGTCACCGTGCGGTCGACGACGTCTCCTGGCGGGCTGAGCGTGGCCAGGTGGTCGGTCTGTTGGGGCCCAACGGGGCGGGCAAGACCACCACGTTGCGGATGGTGATGGGGCTGATCGGCCGTGACGACGGCACCGTGCACGTGCTGGGACAACCGGTGTATGCCGGCGCCCCGGTGCTGCAGCGGGTCGGGGCCCTGGTGGAGGGTCCGGGTTTCCTGCCCCACCGGTCCGGCTTGGAGAACCTCAAGGCCTACTGGGCGGCGACGGGTCGACCCGCCGACGAGGCCCTGTTCGACGACGCGCTGGAGATCGCGGCGCTGGGAGATGCGGTCCACCGACCCGTGAAGTCCTACAGCCAAGGCATGCGTCAGCGTCTGGGCATCGCCCAGGCCATGCTCGGGATGCCTGAGGTGCTGATCCTCGACGAGCCCACCAACGGTCTGGACCCCCCGCAGATCGCAGCCATGCGGCCCATGCTGCAGCGGTATGCCGAGGCCGGTCGCACCGTCGTCGTGTCCAGCCACCTGTTGGCCGAGGTCGAGATGACGTGCTCCCACGTTGTGGTGATGCACGCCGGGAAGGTGTTGGCCGCAGGGTCGGTCGAGGAGGTCGGAGTGGCCGAGGGGCGCAACCTGGAGTCGGTCTTCCTGTCCACGATCGCGGGAGCGAACGACGGAGCGGCACTCAATGCCGTGAGGCCGCGATGAGCGCCACGCTGACCCCGCAGGTCGAGGCCCAACGCCAGTTCACCCGGCTGCGCACCAAGTGGACCTTCGGCATCCTGCTCATCCTTCCGCTGATCGTGGTGGGTGCCTACTCCCTCGGCGACGGCGGTGACGGGGGCCAACGGTTCTCCGACCTGGCCACCACGGGATCGGCCAACTTCACCGTGTTCATGCTGTTCGTCACCGCCCCGTTGTTGCTGTTGATCGTGGCGACGCTGTTCGTCGGTGACGCCGTCCCGTCGGAGGCGTCCTGGGCGTCCCTGCGATATCTGTTGACCGCGCCGGTGCCTCGGGCGCGGTTGCTGACCAGCAAGCTGGTGGTAGGACTCGGATCGACTCTGCTGGCCATGGTGACGTTGCTGGTGTGGGTGATCCTGGTCGGTGGGGTCTTCTACGGATGGCAGTCGCTGACCCTGCCGGTCGGCGGGGTGCTGGACTGGCCGACGATGCTGACCCGCCTGGCGCTCGCCTCGGCATACATCTTCGTCGCGTTGCTGCCGTTCGCGGCGATCGCCTTCTGGGTGGGGGTGCGCAGCGACGCGCCCCTGGCCGCGGTCGGTTTCGCGGTGTTGGCCTCGATCGTCTCCTCGATCCTGGATGCTCTGGACGCGCTCGGCGACTGGCGGCACGCTTTGCCCAACCACTACGCGTTCGAGTGGGTCGCGCTGTTCGGTCCCGACCCCGACTACGGGGCGCTGCTGCCCGGGGTGCTGTGGGCTCTGCTCTGGGCGACCGTGTTCTTCGCCCTGGCCTACCGCCACTTCGCGCGCAAGGACGTGCTCAGCTAGATCTGGCCAGGTGCCGGTGTCAGTGCTTCGGGGGCCATCGCCTTACTGCACCGCTGAGGTCAGCCGCATCACGTTGTCGAGGTAGCGCTGGCGCCACGGGCGGTCCTGCCACTTCTCCAGGGTCAGCTCGGTGCTGAGCTCACGGTAGGAGTCCTCGATGACCCTGATGCCCTCGACCGCCTCGCTGCCGTGCAGGATCAGGGAGATCTCGTAGTTCAAGCCGAACGAGCGCATGTCCATGTTGCTGGACCCGATCATCATCACGTCGTCGTCGATGCTGAAGTGCTTGGCGTGCAGGACCAACGGTGCGGGGTAGAGGTAGATCCGGACCCCCGCTTCCAGCAGTGCTTGGTAGTAGCTGCGCTGAGCGTGATGCACCATGAACTGGTCGCCCTCCGCGCAGACGAACAGCTCGACGTCGATGCCACGCAACGCGGCCGTCGTCACGGCGTACAACATCGACTCGTCCGGCACGAAGTAGGGACTGGTCAGGGATATCCGCTGTTTCGCGCCGTAGATCAACGTCGTGAACACCCGCAGATTGTTCTCCGAGACGATTCCGGGACCACTGGGCACGAGCTGGCCCACCAACGGCAGCTCCGTGCCACCGGAGGGCGGCACGGGCGTGCTGAGCCCTTCGGTATGCGCCGGCTCTCCGGTCTCGGTGAACCAGTCGGTGGCGAAGACTCCGTCCAGGCCTACCGCCAGCCGGCCGGTGACCCGGCAGCTGACGTCCACCCACTCGCGTCCGGCCTGCTCGTTCTTCGGCTTGTTGTAGCTGGGCTGGGTCATGTTGTGCGAGCCCATGAACGCGACCTCGCCGTCGATGACCAGCAGTTTGCGGTGGTTGCGCAGATCCGGCCGACGACCGAAACCACGGATCGGCTCCAGCGGGAGCATCGGTCGCCACGGGATCTTCGCGGCGTCCAGCTGGGCCTTGAGCTCGGCATACACCGGTAGTCCCCGGGTGCCGAGGTGGTCGAACAGCACCTTGACCGCCACGCCGCGGCCCACGGCCCGGGCCATGGCCTCGAAGAGCGGAGCCGTCTGCTCGTCCCAGGCCATGATGTAGAACTCCATGTGCACCCACCGCTGGGCCCGGTCGACCTCCGTGGCCATGGCCTCTACCGACCCCGGCAGGGTGGGATAGAAGCGGACACGGTCACTTCCCACCGCAGGGAAGCCGCCGAGTCCTTGGCTGAGGTGGATGGCGCTCGCCAGGTAGGCCGGAACGTCAGCCGGGAGCTCGAGCTCAGGCTGGCGGGAGGCGACCTCGCGGATGTTCTCGTTGGCCTGCTCCTGTCGTTGCTCGCGCTGCGCGCCCAGGGTGGTCCGGCCGAGGAAAAGCCACACGATGAACCCGATCGTCGGGTTCAGCAGGATGACCAGGACCCACGCGGTGCCGGAGGACGGGCGTCGATTCTCCGGGATGACCCCGAGGGCAGCGAACCGGATGACCGCATGGACCAGGAAGATCGCCAGACCGATGGAGAAGGACCACGTCAGCCAGGACCCGTCCGTGCTCTGGTCGGTGGTCGTGGTGCTCGCTGCGATCGCCATGAAGGTGGGGGGCATGGAGAAATTCTGCCCCAACCGCGCGTGGGGGTGGGGAGGCTAGACGCCTTCGCGGTCCTCGAGGGTGGGCACCACGGTCAAGTGCTGACGCAACTGGGGCACGAGCTCGTTCAGGAGCTCGTCGAGATCGCGTGTGGTGGGTGCGGGATAGAAGCCGGCCGCATCGGGCGAGCGATAGTACAGACCCGCCGACCGCTCGACCCCGTCCACTTCGTGCCGCCACGGCAGATAGATGATCTGCACCTGTTGGCCGTCGATATCGACGTCGGTGCTGCTCGGCGTCTCGTGGCCCGTCGGGAACGGCAGGATCTTGGCGTCCTGGTGCTCGCCAACGTCACTGCGCTCGTCAGGATGCTGATCCTTGTCCACGGTTCCTCCACCTGTCTGGTCCACCTACCGTTGCATACTGCCAGCCCGGCGGCGAACGGCCAGGGTGAGGTCCGGGGCGCGCGGGGCCTCGCAGGGTTGCTCGGCCCTCGATCCTGGGCCAGTCTCGGGGGATGAGCATGCTGCAGGAGACTCTGGACCGCCATGTCGAGCGTGGCACGGCACCCGGCCTCGTGGCGGCGTTGGGGTATGCCGACGGTCGGCTGGACGTCGCGGCCGCCGGTCAGCTGACGGTCGACTCCGTCGTGCGGGTCCAGTCGATGACCAAGGCAGTGGTGACCGTGGCCGCGCTCCGGCTCGTCGAGCGTGGCCGTCTGGACCTCGAGGACCCTGTGCAGCGGTGGCTGCCCGAGCTCTGCGACCGGCAGGTGCTCCGGAGTCCGCGGGCTCAGCTCGACGACACGGTGCCGTCGCAGGTCCCGATCACGGTGCGCCACCTGCTGACCAACACGTCGGGGTACGGCATGGCCCTTGAGCCGTCCCCGCTGCAGGACGCGATGCGGCGCACCGCGACGGAGGCCGGGCCCGAGCCCGTTGCTCTGGGAGCCGGCGAATGGGTGGTCGCCCTCGGCGAGCTCCCGCTGACCTTCGAGCCCGGCACCGGATGGCGATACCACCACAGCTTCGGCCTGCTCGGTGTGCTGCTCTCGCGACGGGTCGGTCGTCCGCTGGGAGAGCACCTAGCCGCCGACCTCCTCGCCCCGCTGGGGATGCACGACACGGGGTATGCCGTGCCGGTGCCCGAGGCCCATCGACTCCCCGCGGCCTACCGCCGCCTCGAGGACCGGACGCTGGAGCAGCTCGATCCGGCCGGTGAGGGGTTCTACGTCGCACCCAGCCGCTTTGATGTCTCCCACGCCGAGCTGGTGTCGACCGTGACGGACTACGCAACCTTCGCCCACATGTTGGCCGCCGGTGGAGTCCATGAAGGACAGCAGATAGTGGACCCCTCGCTGTTGCGGCAGATGACGCAAGACCAGGTGCCGGCGGCGGCGAAGACGCCCGAGAGCTTCTTCCCCGGATTCTGGGAGGGCACCGGCTGGGGGTACGGCGTCGCGGTGGAGACGTCGGGTCCCTACCGTGGGCGATACGGCTGGTCTGGGGGCTTGGGCACAGACTTCTTCGTCGACCCCGACGGGTCCTTCGGGGTCGTCATGGCGCAGGTCGAGATGGACGCCGAGATCTTCGGCCTGTTCGGCGACGTGCTGGCTCTCCTGGACTAGACCGAGCGTCGTCGTGCTCGCACCCGGCGGCTGACCAGCGTGGCGGCATACACGATGGCGATGGACCCGAACGCGGTCAACGCAAGCGGCGAGCCGGCCGCTGCGGCGAGACCCGCCTGCCAGACCGCGAACCCGATGGTCGAGTAGATCAGAGCCCACGCCCCGGCACCGGGGAGCTGGGCGGCGGTGAACCACGACCAGCGGATCTGCATGACCCCGGCGGCGGCCAGGACCAAGGTCTGGAAGCCCACCGTGAGGTAGGCCAAGGGCACCACGATCAGTCCCCAGCGCTGCAGGGAGCGCCGCCCTCGAGCCAAGCCCTCACCCTGGAGCCAGGAGTGCACGCGCGCCCGCCAGCCCCGCGCCGGGTGAGTGCGAGCCAGTGTCCCCTCGGTGACGGCACGGGCGATCCAGTAGGTCAGCTGCCCACGAGCCATGGCGACCACGAACAACACGGCGAAAGTGATGACGAAGCCTTGGTCGTCCCACCACTGCGGCATGTCCGAATCATGTCACGACGCGGCGTAGGAGTAGTGCGGTCGCCCTCGCGCGCCAAAGCCCGAACCGTGCGGCAGACTGGCGCCTATGACTCAACAGGACGTCACGACGTTGCTCATCTTCGGAGCATCGGGTGACCTGACCAGTCGCCTCCTGCTGCCCGGGCTGGGGTCCCTGCTGGCGGTGGAGCCCGAGCGGCGGGTCAGGGTGGTCGGGGCGGACCGAGCCGAGCTCAGCACGCAGGACTGGCACAACAAGATCAGCTCGGCGATGCAGGCCGAGGAGTGCCCGCAGGACCGCATCTGCGACCTGCTGAGCACCGCGAACTACGTCCAGGCGGATCTCCTGGAGCCCGACCAGCTGCGCTCTCTCATCGAGGCGCAGGAGGGGCCGTTGGTGCTCTACTTCGCGCTGCCGCCGCAGGTCAGCGTCAAGCTCTGCGCCCTCCTGGAGGACATCCACCTCCCCGAAGGCACCCGCCTCGCCTTGGAGAAGCCGTTCGGGCACGACCTCGAGTCCGCGCGCGCCCTGAACCGCCAACTCCTGCGGGTGGTCCCGGAGGAGCACATCCACCGCGTCGACCACTTCCTCGGGGTCAACACCGTGCTGAACCTGATCGGCATCCGGTTTGCCAACCGCCTCCTGCAACCGTTGTGGTCCGGTGACCACATCGAGTCCGTCGACATCACGTACGACGAGACGCTGGCGCTGGAGGGTCGCGCCGGCTACTACGACAAGGCGGGTGCGCTGGTCGACATGCTGCAGTCCCATCTGCTGCAGATCCTGGCGCTCTTCGCGATGGAGGCGCCCTCGGCCCTGACCAGCGTCGAGGTGCAGTCGTTGAAGGCGCAGATACTGCGCGCCACCCACGTCTGGCAGGACGACCCGGTCACGGCTTCGCATCGGGCGCGCTACACCGCCGGAGACGTGGGGGACCACGAGGTGCCCGACTACGCCTCCGAGGAGGGCGTCGATCCCGAGCAACAGACCGAGACGTTGGCCCAAGTCCGGCTGGCGGTGCAGAACGCTCGGTGGGCGGGGGTCCCCTTCCGGCTGCGCAGCGGTAAGGCATTGGGGGAGACGGCGAAGCGCATCGTGGTGAACTTCAAGGCTCCGGCTCACGTGCCGACGGGTCTGCGCGACGTGCCGGACCCCGACCGGCTGATCCTGGACCTGAAGCCCGGAGCGGTGCGTCTGGAGCTGTCGATGAACGCTGAGGGTGACCCGTTCCACCTGGAGCAGAAGGGGCTCACGGCCGAGCTCGGCAAGGCCCGGATGCTGCCCTACGGTGAGGTGCTCGCGGGCATCTTCGACGGTGACGCGTTGCTGTCGATCCGCGGTGATGTCGCGGAGGAGTGCTGGCGGATCATGACGCCGGTGCTCGCCTCCTGGCGCGGAGGATCGGTGGCCCTGGGCACGTACCCGGCCGGGAGCGCTGGCCCCTCGGGCTGGGACGACTAGGGCGAACCGCACTGCTGCCGGTTTCGGCTCACTGTTGCTGCCGGCGCGGGGTGTATGAGTGCAGCGGAAGCGTCAGGAGTCCTATCCTGAGCCTGCCACGATGTGGCCATGACCGAAGTGCTCATCATCTCCGCCACGATCTTCGGCTTCGCGCTCGTCTCGAAGCGGCTAGCCATGTCGCCGATCACCGGCCCGATGGTCTTCACCACCGTGGGGCTGCTGGTGGGCAGTGCCGGCGTGGGGTGGTTCGGGACGAGCTTGGATGGCCAGGCGCTGTCGGTCATCG
This sequence comes from Actinomycetales bacterium, assembly GCA_038258285.1. Lineage (GTDB taxonomy): Bacteria > Actinomycetota > Actinomycetes > Actinomycetales > Dermatophilaceae > Ornithinicoccus. Next base: position 28,632 of record JBBSQA010000024.1, read on the forward strand.
TGGAGACGACCTTGGTGCTGGTGCTCTTCACCGACGCCATCAGGATCAACGTCGGGGCGCTGCGGAAGGACGTGTCGATCCCCATCCGACTGCTCGGGGTCGGCCTGCCGCTGACCCTTATCGTCGGCACCGTCGTGGCCGCGATGATCTTCCCGGCCCTGTCGTGGGCCGAGGCGCTGTTGCTCGCTGCGGTGTTGACGCCCACCGACGCCGCCCTCGGGCAGTCGGTGGTCAGTGACACCCGGCTCCCCGCGCGGGTCCGGCAGAGCCTCAACGTCGAGAGCGGGCTCAACGACGGCATCATGGTGCCGGTCGTCACGGTCGCGATCGCCCTTTCGGTCAGCGAGGAGGGGGACTCGCAGGGCTGGGTGGCCTTCGCCGGGGCACAGATCGGCTTCGGGGTCATCTGCGGGGTCGTGGCGGGGGCACTCGGCGGCGTCGTGCTGGATCGGTTCGCCTCGGCAGGGCGGATCGAGGGGGTCTATCGACAGTTGGCCACCGTGGCCGTCGCCGCGCTCGCGTACGCGTCGGCAGAGATCGCGGGCGGCAACGGTTTCGTGGCTGCGTTCACCGCGGGGCTGGTCTTCGGGGTCGTCGCGCGTCGGCAGTGCTCCGACGTGCAGGACTTCACCCAGGATGAAGGTGACCTGCTCACCGCGATCACCTTCATCCTCTTCGGGGCAGTGATCGCCGGCCCCTTGGTGAGCGAGATGTCGTGGTTGATCGCGCTCTACGTCGTGCTGAGCCTGACCGTCGTGCGCATGGCGCCGGTTGCGCTGGCCCTGATCGGCTCCGGCATCCTCGGTCAGACCCGACTGTTCCTGGGGTGGTTCGGGCCGCGGGGGCTGGCCTCAATCCTGTTCGCCTTGCTGGTGATGGAGGAGGTTGGAGGTCCCGCGGCGCAGTTGATCTTCACGGTCGCGACCTGGACCGTGCTGGTCAGCGTTTACGCCCATGGGATCAGCGCTGGACCGTGGGCCGCCCGTCTGGGAGCTCGACTGGCCGCGATGTCGGACACCCAACCGGAGAACTTGCCGACCCCGACCCATCCGACACGGCGCCGCCTGCCCTAGGCCACAGGGCGCTGACCCCGACCGGCTACCCCCACCGGTCAGGGTCGAGTCAGGGCAAACCCGAGTACCGCTACGGCGCGGATCGGCATACCGTCATGGCATGAAGTCATCGACCCTGTCTCGACCGCAGAACCACAAGATCATCGCCGGCGTCTGTGCTGGCCTGGGCCAGCGGTTCGGGATGAGCGCCACCGTGGTGCGCATCCTCGCCGTGTTGTCCTGCCTGCTGCCCGGCCCGCAGTTCATCGCCTACATCGTGCTGTGGGTCATCATGCCCAAGAGCGACTGAGCAGCGAGCGCTACGGCGTCTCGTCGCCCCACGGCATGTCGCGGACGATCTGGCGGGGACGGGCGACGAGGTAGAAGAAGCCCATCGAGGCCACGCTGCACGCCACCATGATCGAGGCCATGGGCACCGCGCTCGTGGCGTCGAACGCGCCGGAGATGGGGGAGATCAGCGCGCCGAAGGCGAAGTTGCTGGCGCCCAGCACGGCGGCCGCCGCACCAGCACGCATCCCGTGCTCGTTCAGCGCGATGACCGGGCTGTTGGGCATCACGAACCCCACCGTGCCCATTACCAGCACGACGCCGGCCACGATCGGCCATACGCCCAGGTCGAGCAGCGAGACCGCAAGCAACGATGACGTCACGAGCACCATGAAGGGCAGGGCGACCATCATGATGCGGGCTGGGTGGATGCGCTTGACCAGGGAGCCGTTGACCTGACTGGTGACGGTCAAGGAGCCGGCGCCGGCGGCGAACACCAGGGCGTACTGCTGCACGCTCATGCCGTAGAGCTCCTGGAAGATGAACGTGGCGCTGGAGATGTAGGCGAACAGCGAGCCCATGGCGGTGCAGGCCGTCAGGACGAGCCCGACGTAGCGACGGTCACGGAGCAGTACGCCGTAGGACCTGAACGCGGGACGTGGCCCGGCAGCGGTGCGACGCTCCATCGGGAGCGTCTCCCGCACGCGGAAGAACGACAGGGCGACCAGGATGAGGCCGAATGCGGCCAAGCCCCAGAAGATGCTGCGCCACGGCCAGAAGTGCAGGAACTGGGCGCCGAGGGTCGGCGCCAGGATGGGGGCCACGCCCACGATCAGGAAGAGCCGCGAGATGAAGGTGGCCATCTTCGAGCCGCTGTAGAGGTCACGCACCATGGCCTGGCTGAGCACCATGCCCGAGGCCGCGGTGAACCCCTGCACGAACCGGAGCAGTAGCAGCATCTCGATGGTGTTGGTGAGCGCGATGGCCACGGACGCCACGACGTACACACTGAGCGCGGCGAGCAGCGGGATCCGCCGACCGACGTTGTCCGAGATGGCCCCGATCGTCAGCTGACCCGTGGCCAGACCGACCAGCGTCGCGGTCAGCGTCAGCTGCACCACGGCTTCGGTGGTGCCCAGGTCCGTAACGACCGTAGGGAAGGCCGCCAAGTACATGTCGATCGTGAGCGGACCGATCGCTACCAGGGCCCCGAACAGCAGCAGGCGAGAGAGCATGGACTGCTCACGCGTCTGCTGCTGCTGAGGGGGTGTGTCGAGCGCCGGGGATGCTTCATCCACCGGCCGAGTCAAAGGTTCACGCAAAGTCACTCTGATGCCAATGCCGTAACGGGGGTCCCGCATTCCGTGATGTCTGTCACGGGTGACATCTCATCGCTGACGTCGACCACGGTCGCCGGCTCCTCGTCCAGTTTCACGGCCACCACACCGGTCAGGATGACGGCCCCACCCAGCAGCTGGATCAGCCCTGGTAGCTGACCGAGCAGAAGCCAAGCGAACAGGACGGCGAACAGGACCTCGGTGAGCCCGAAGAACGAGGCCATCTTCGATCCGATGGCGCGGGTCGCGATGACGCCCAAGCCGTAGGAGATGGCTGCGGCCGCCACCCCCATCCCGAGCAGGCTCACCCAGAACGGCACCACGGTGCCAGCCAGCCGCACCGCGGCGGTGTTCCACTCCCAGGCGGCCAGCCCGACCCATCCGGCGACGGCAAGTGCAACGGTGCCCAACATCAGGCCGCCGGTCGCGATCGCCAGCGGCGGGACGTCGTGGCTGTCGTCAGCCGAGACGATGAAGTATGCGGCCAGCCCGACGGCGGCCAGCATGCCCCAGAGGACTCCGACGATGCTGATCGAGCCCACTCCGAAGACGTCGAGCACCAAGGCCAGTCCGGCGACGGCCAGAGCGATGCCCACCCAGGTCAGGGTGCGTGGCCGTTGACCATGCCGGACCCAGAGCCACAGCACGACGAGCAGGATCCCGAGGTACTCCAGCATCAAGGCGACGCCGACCGGGATGTGCTGCACGGCTTGGTAGAAGGCGACCTGGGCGACCCCGACCCCGAAGACCCCGAAGAGCAGCACGGAGGACCACCCGCGGCGCAGGGTGTGCCACCGGCCTCGCATCACCAGGACGGCGGGGAACGCCAGGACGAGGGAGCCGATGGCTACCCGGGCCGCTACCGCGGCGACCGGGCTCCACCCGGTATCCAGCAAGGACTTGCCGAAGGACCCCGCGGTGCCGAAGGCGGCCGCGGAGATGAGAGCAAGAGCAAATCCTTGGTGGGTCGAGGGCGTGCGGGTAGCGGTCATCGTGCCTCCTTCGGAGTGTGTGCGGGGATTCCCGTCAGGTGTCAATCGCGTTACACTCATGACGATACGCTTGGGATTCGTCAGGAGTCAACATGGTCTTTGCCCATGACACCGAAGAGGCGCTGATTGCGGCGGCCGCACTGGTCAACACCGCTGCGGAGCCGGATACGTTGCTGACCACTCACGACCTGGACGCCTTCTACGTGGAGGCGGGATGGAAGGGTCGTCACGCCGGAGACGAGGTCGAGCTGAAGGACGTGCGCACGCTGCGCCCGACGCTGAGACGGATGTGGCTGGCCCCCGAGCTGGAGCAGGTCGAGTGTGTCAACACCCTGCTCTGCGAGGCGCAGGCCCTGCCACAGATCGTGCGCCACGACGAGTTCGACTGGCATCTGCACGCGACCACGACGGACCAGCCGCTGGCCACGCGGATGGCGGTGGAGGCGGCTATGGCGCTGGTAGACGTGCTGCGCATGGGAGAGACCGAACGGCTCAAGATGTGTGAGGCCACGGGGTGTGAGCACATTTTCGCCGACCTGTCGCGCAACCGCTCGCGCCGCTACTGCGGCGTGGCGTGCAGCAATAGGATGGCCGCTGCGGCTTACCGCGACCGCAAGAGTGACGCCGACGACGAGCAGTCATCGACGGCTGCCAACGGATCCAACACCGATGAGGAGCAGTGAGTATGTCGTCGCACCGGTGGTCCCTTGACACCCAGGCGGTTGCCCTCGGCCGTCCGGCCCATGCTGCCGGGCAGCCGGTCAACGAGCCGATCACGCTGTCCTCGACCTATCGCGCCGGTGCTGACCTGAGCTACGCCCGCGTCGGAAACCCCACCTGGAGCGCCTTCGAGGAAGCCGTGGGCGGTCTGGAAGGTGGGCATGCCTTGGCGTTCGCCTCGGGCATGGCCTCGATCTCGGCTGTGCTCTCTCTGGTGCCGCACGGCGGAGTAGTGGTCGCTCCGCATCACGCCTACAGCGGCACCACCGGCCTGCTGGCGGACCTGTCCGCCTCGGGGGCTATCACGGTGCGACACGTGGATATCTCCGACAGCGACGAGGTGCTGGCTGCGTTGGCGCTCGAGCCCGTTGCGGACCTGCTCATCGCCGAGTCACCTACCAACCCCATGCTCGAGGTGGCCGACCTACCGGCGGTCATCGCAGCGGGTCACGACATCGGGGCGCTGGTCATGGTGGACAACACCTTCGCCACGCCCTTGCTGCAGCGGCCGTTGAGCGACGGCGCGGACATCGTCATCCACTCGGCGACGAAGTACCTCTCGGGTCACTCGGACGTCTTGTTGGGTGTGGCGATCACTCCCGACACCGAGGTCGGTCGGGACCTCGGTGAGCGCTTGCATTCCCACCGGACCAGCCGGGGTGCCATCCCGGGCCCGATGGAGGTATGGCTGGCCCTGCGCGGGCTGCGGACACTCTCGGTGCGGACCGAGCGCAGCGGTGCCACCGCGGCCGTGCTGGCACAGCGGCTGGCCGAGCACCCGGCGGTCTCTCGGGTGCGCTATCCCGGATGGGGGTCGATTGTGGCTATCGAGGTCGCGGCCGTGGAGGGACGGACCGCCGCGGAGTCCGCCGAGGCGGTGTGCGAGCGCACCCATCTGTGGACGCACTCGACGAGTTTGGGTGGGGTGGAGTCCCAGATCGAACGGAGGCGTCGTCACACCGCTGAGGTCGAGACCGTGCCGGACAACCTGGTGCGGCTGTCGGTCGGGATCGAGTCCCTCGAAGACCTGTGGCAGGACCTCGCCTCGGCGCTCGACGCCAACTAGCCCTGGCTTTGGTCGGAGGTGGCAGGATCAGGCCATGACGACGTATGCGGTCCGCTACACCTACTCCGATGACACCGCCGGGCGCGATGAGCATCGCCCTGCGCACCGTGACTTCCTCTCCGATCTGGGCGCCGACGGAACCCTGCTCCTCAGTGGACCTTTCCCGGAGTCGGACCCGGCGGGTGCACTGCTGCTGCTGGAGGCCAAGACGGCCGAAGAGGTGCGCGACCTGCTGCGCGAGGACCCGATGCAACAGCAAGGACTGGTCGATCACGTCGAGGTGCTGGAGTGGACGCCTGTGCGCGGTCGCTGGCTGGACCGGATGTCCTGAGCGAGCGGCTAGAGCGGCTCAGCCGTCACGTACGTGCCGGCCTCGCCAACGAGGAGGTCCGCGGCCGCCGACAAGGTCCCGATGGCGGCGGCCTTCCCTTTCCCGCCGTGGTCGACGAACCGGCATACCGCCTCGACTTTGGGCCCCATCGACCCGGCCGGTAGCTCGAGCGC
>JBBSQA010000025.1:0-31828 GCA_038258285.1 Actinomycetales bacterium
AGGCCAGGATGTTCTGTGCTGCTTCCTTACCCAGGAAGTGGTCGATCCGGAAGATCTGCTCCTCGGCGAACACCTCGTGCAGCTGGCTGTTCAGGATCTTCGCTGAAGCCAGGTCCGTGCCGAACGGCTTCTCCATCACGATGCGGCTGCGTTCGACCAGATCCGCATCCTTCAGCATCCTGACCACCTCCAACGCGGCTTTAGGCGGGACCGACAAGTAGTGCAGACGACGCAACTTGTCGCCTTCGAGCTCCTTCTCGGCCTTCTTCACGGCTTTGCCGAGCGCCGCAGCCCCCGCCTTCTGGGGCACGAACTCCACACACGTCAGGAACTCCTCGAGCACGGAGTCTTCGGTATCGCGAGTGTTGAACTCCTTGCAGGCCGCCCTGACCATGTCGCGGAACTCGTCGCCGCTCATTTCCTCGAGCGAGGTGCCCACCACCCTCAGGTCATCCAACAGTTTCGCCTGGTAGAGATGAAGCAGCCCGGGGAGCAGTTTGCGCTTCGCCAGATCTCCGGTGGCACCGAACAGTACGGCTGTGATCGCGTCTACCATGAGGACACCCTGCCACGTCTGCCCTTACGTGCGCACCCTGTTCGCTCCCAGCTCGTCCAAAATCACCGCCATCTCGAAGGCTGCGTCGCGCCACGCGTCATACCGACCGGTCTTACCCCCATGACCAGCGACCATCTCCGTCTTGAGCATGATCGGCCGTGACGAAGGGTCGTTCGTGCTGACCTCGCGGAGCCTGGCCACCCACTTGGCCGGCTCGACGAAGTAGACGCGGGTGTCGTTCAGCCCCGTGGTCGCCAGGATCGTCGGGTACGTCGTGGACGCGATGTTCTCGTAGGGGGTGTAGCCCCGCATCCGCCGATAGACGTCCTCGTCGTGAAGCGGGTCTCCCCATTCCTCCCACTCGACCACCGTCAGCGGTAAGGACGGGTCCAGGATGGTGGTCAACGCGTCGACGAAGGGCACCGCAGCGTGCACGACACGGAAGCGTCCGCGTGCCTGGTTAAGCGCTGCACCGATCAGGAGCCCGCCGGCGGAGCCCCCCTCGGCAGCCAACCGGTCCGCAGCGACCCAACCGCTGTCGACGAGATGGTCCGCGCAGGCCACGAAATCGCTGAAGGTGTTTTCCTTGTGCTCCATCCGGCCGTCCTCGTACCACCCTCGGCCCATCTCTCCACCGCCTCGCACGTGCGCCACGGCGTACACCAGACCGCGATCCAGGTAGGACAGCCGCGACGGCGAGAACCACGGGTCGATGCAGATCTCGTAGGCGCCGTACCCGTACAGCAAACCCGCAGCGGTCCCATCCGGTTCGACGTCGGCTCGCGCGACGACGGAGATGGGGATCTGCGTGCCGTCGGTGGCCGTGGCCCAGAGCCGATGCTGGCGGTAGTTCGCTGGCTCGTAGCCCCCAGGCACGACATTGCGTTTCACCAGGCTCAGCTCGCCGGTCCGCACGTCCAGGTCGTAGATCGAAGCCGGGGTCACCATCGACTCCACACGCACCTGGAGGTCCCGGCTCGCGTACTCAGGATTGGCCCCGACCTCGATCGTGTAGATCGCCTCGTCGACAGCAACCGGGAACCGCTGTCCCTCGACGAGTTCCTGATGGGCATCGAGCCCGAGGATGTCCACCTGGGTGAGCCCGTCCCGACGTAGGGACACCGCCACATGGGTCTCGAAGGCATCGACAGCGGCCACACGCACTCCGTCCTGCCCGGGGACGACCGTGCGCCAGTCCTGGGCCGACGTCGATCCGATCGGGGCCCAGGACAGCTCGAAGTCGCGGTGACTGCGGTTGTGCACGATCCAGAGGCGATCCCCCGCGGGCTCCACGTCGTACTCGACGTTCTCCTGGCGCGGAGCGACCACGGCGAACGGCTCCATAGGAGTGCTCGAGTCGAGCATCCAGCACTCCGAGGAGTTCTTGCTCGCCAAGCCGATCACGATGAAGCGGTCGTCGCGGGAGGTACTCAGCCCCATCCAGAATCGTTCGTCCTCTTCGGCATGCACCAAGGCGTCATCCTCACCGGGACCCCCGACACGGTGACGCCACACCTCGTGCGGACGCCAGGCCTCATCGACCCGGGTGTAGAAGAGGCAGTCTTCGGCCCGTGACCACGCCAGCCCGTAGCCGACGCCCGTCACCGCATCGTCGAGGAGCTCGCCGGTCCCCAAGTCCTTGACTCTCACGTCGAAGCGCTCGTCGCCGGTGTTGTCGACCGCGTAGGCCAGCAGGGCGCCGGAGGGGCTGATGTCGAAGGCGCCGAGGGAGAAGAACTCCTGTCCCTGAGCTTCGGCGTTGGCGTCGAGCAGCACCTCCTCGTGGGCAGGCACCTCTCCTGCCGCGGTCACCGGCCGCTCCGGGGAGGTGCCGGTCGCGATGCGCGCGTACAGCGGGTACTGCTCTCCCTCCACCGTCCGCGTGTAGTACCACCACGGACCGTGCCTCACCGGCACTGAGAGGTCGCTCTCCTGGGTGTGGCTCTTGATCTCGCCGAAGATGTCCGCACGCAGGTCCGCCAGGTGCTCGGTCACGCTCTCCGTGTAGGCGTTCTCCGCCTCCAGGTGGGCGACCACGTCAGGATCGCTCTTGTCCCGCAACCACTCGTAGTCATCTGCGACGGCGTCTCCATGGTGGGTGCGCGTCTGCGCCTTTCGGGCCGCTTTCGGAGGCTGGGGCAAGGTGGTGTGATCATTCACGCGGAACACGCTACGGCACCGATGACGCACCAGCCTACGAGGTCACCGCCGCCGAGCCGAGCAAGGCCTTGAGGTCTCCGAACAGCTCCGGGGACGCGGTCACGCGCAGCGATTCTTCGAGCTGCAGGAGCACCGATCGCCCCGGGCTCATCAGTTTGACGTGCACGTCCGTGGCTCCCGGATGCTCGCGCAGGACGTCCTTAAGGCTCTGTGCCAGGGTGTCGGTGGCGCGGCCCAGGGGCATCGTGACCACGATCGGACCGCGCGGACCGGTCTTGATCTCCGGCAGGGTCAGATCCTGAGCGATGACCTCCACCCCGTCCTCACCCTTCTTCAGCTTGCCGCGGACCACGCATACGGTGTCCTCGGCCAGCATGGTGGAGACCGTCATGTAGGACTTCGGCCAGAAGACGACCTCGACCGAGGCGGCCATGTCCTCGACCAACACGCGGGCGTAGGGATCGCCGTTCTTGGTGCGCTTCAGGCTGATCCCGGTGATCAAGCCCGCAAGGGTGACGAAGTCCCCGTCGGCCGCTCCGTCCTCGCTGGCCAGGCTCGAGATGGGTGCCTGCGCGTGCTGGGCCAGGATGTGTTCGATGCCGTTCAGCGGGTGGTCCGAGACGTACAACCCCAGCATCTCGCGTTCGAAGGCCAGCAGCACCTGCTTCTCCCACTCCATGTCCGGCACCGGGGGCAGGGTCACCAGCTGTACGACCTCACTCGACCCGTCGCTCATCCCCCCGAACAACGAGTCCTGGCCGATGGCTTCCTGCTTCTTCTCCTCCACCAGCGCCTCGACGTACCGCTCGTGGATGCTCACCAGCCCCTGGCGGGAGTGACCCAGGGAGTCGAAGGCGCCGGACTTGATCAACGACTCGATGGTGCGGCGGTTGCAGACCACGACGGGACACTTGCGCAGGAAGTCCTCGAACGAGGTGAACGCTCCGCGGCTCTGTCGCGCCTGGTAGATCGCCTCGACGACGTTGCGTCCGACGTTCCGGACCGCGGCCAGACCGAATCGGATGTCCACACCGACGGCGGCGAAGTTGGAGATCGACTCGTTGACGTCCGGGGGCAGCACGGCAATCCCCATACGACGGCACTCACCGAGGTAGATCGCCGTCTTGTCCTTGTCGTCGCGGACACTGGTCAACAGGGCCGCCATGTACTCGGCCGGGAAGTTGGCCTTGAGGTATGCCGTCCAGTACGACACCAGACCGTATGCCGCCGAGTGAGCCTTGTTGAAGGCATAGTCAGAGAACGGCACCAGCACGTCCCACAGCGCCTTGACGGACGCCGGTGAGTAGCCGTTCGCGAGCATGCCCTGCTCGAAGCCGACGTACTCTGCGTCCAGCACCTCGCGTTTCTTCTTACCCATCGCCCGTCGCAGCAGGTCGGCCTTGCCCAGGGTGTAGCCGGCCAGCTTCTGGGCGATCTCCATGACCTGCTCCTGATACACGATCAGGCCGTAGGTGGTGCCGAGGATGGACTCCAGAGCCTCGGCCAGCTCGGGGTGGGGATAGCTGACGTCCTGTCGCCCGTTCTTGCGCAGCGCATAGTTGGTGTGGCTGTTGGCACCCATCGGCCCGGGCCGGTAGAGCGCGCCGACCGCGGAGATGTCCTCGAAGTTGTCCGGCTGCATGAGCCGCAGTAGCTGACGCATGGGCCCGCCGTCGAACTGGAACACGCCCAGCGTGTCCCCTGCGGACAGCAACGCGTAGGTGGCGGGGTCGGTCAGGTCCTTGGACAGGACGTCGAGGTCGACGTCCTGAGAGCGGTTCATCGTGATGTTGGAGATGGCGTCGTCGAGGACCGTGAGGTTGCGCAGTCCCAAGAAGTCCATCTTGACCAGACCGAGGTTCTCGCAGGTCGGATAGTCGAACTGGGTGATGATCGCACCGTCGGCTTCGCGACGCATGATCGGGATGATGTCGATCAACGGCTCGCTGGACATGATGACCCCGGCCGCGTGCACGCCCCACTGCCGCTTCAGGCCCTCGATGCCCTGGGCGGTCTCGAAGACCTGCGCGGCCTCGGCGTCCTGTTGCAGCAGGTCCCGGAAGTCTTCGGCCTCTGCGTAGCGCTTGTGCTCCGGGTCGTAGATCCCGGACAACGTGATGTCCTTGCCCATGACCGAGGGAGGCATGGCCTTGGTCAGTCGCTCTCCCATGGAGAACGGGAAGCCCATCACCCGGGCCGAGTCCTTCAGCGCCGCCTTGGCCTTCAGCGTGCCGTAGGTGACGATCATCGCTACCCGGTCCTCGCCGTACTTGTCCGAGACGTAGCGGATGACCTCTCCGCGGCGTCGATCGTCGAAGTCGACGTCGAAGTCCGGCATCGACATCCGTTCCGGGTTCAGGAAGCGCTCGAAGATCAACCCGTGCGGGACCGGATCGAGATCCGTGATCCCCATCGCGTAGGCACACATGGAACCCGCGCCCGAGCCGCGGCCCGGGCCGACCCGGATCCCGTTGCGCTTGGCCCAGTTGATGAAGTCGGCGACCACCAGGAAGTAGCCGGCGTAGCCCTTGTCGACGATCACCTGCGTCTCGTACACCGCTTGCTTACGGGCGTAATCCGGCACGCTATCGGCGAAACGTCGCTGCAGCCCGGACTCGACCTCCTTGACGAACCAGCTGGTCTCATCCTCACCCTCGGGGCACGGGAACCGCGGCATGAACCTGCCCTCGCCCTCGGTGAAGGAGACGTTGCAGCGCTCGGCGATCAGGAGCGTGTTGTCGCACGCTTCGGGGAACTCACGCCAGGTATGCCGCATCTCAGCGGCGGTCTTGAGATAGAACGAGTCGCCATCGAACTTGAACCGGTTCGGGTCCTGCATGGTCGAGCCGGACTGCACACAGAGCAGCGCTGCGTGGGCCTGAGCGTCCTCACGGCGGGTGTAGTGCAGGTCGTTGGTGGCGACCAACGGAAGGTTGAGCTCCTTGGCCAGTCGCAACAGGTCCTGCTTGGCTCGACGCTCCACGTCGATCTCGTGGTCCATCAGCTCGCAGTAGAAGTTCTCCGGGCCGAAGATGTCCCGGAAGTCAGCGGCCGCCTGGACGGCCTTGTCGTACTGCCCCAGCCGCAACCGGGTCTGAATCTCACCCGAGGCGCAACCCGTCGTGGCGATCAAGCCCGCCCCGTAGGTCGAGAGCAGCTCGCGGTCCATCCGTGGCTTGAAGTAGTAGCCCTGCATCGAGGCCAGCGAGGACAAGCGGAACAGGTTGTGCAGGCCGTTGTTGTTGCGAGCGAGCAGGGTCATGTGGGTGTACGCACCGCCTCCGGACACGTCGTCGCGCCCGCCGTCACCCCACTTCACCCGGGTCTTGTCGCTGCGGTGGGTCCCTGGCGTCACGTAGGCCTCGACACCGATGATCGGCTTCACGTCGTGGGCTCGGGCGGCCGCCCAGAACTCGTAGGCACCGAAGACGTAGCCATGGTCGGTGGTCGCGATGGCCGGCATACCGTAGTCGGCTGCCGTGGCGAACATCTGCTCGATGCGCGCTGCACCGTCCAGCATGGAGTACTCGGTGTGGTTGTGCAGGTGGACGAAGTTCTGACCGGGGCTGGGCGCTGCTGACATCGCCACTGATCTTAGGTTGCCGAACCGACACACCCCGCCGCGCCACTCGGGCCGTGGAACTCAGGGTGTGACGGTGTCCAACGCAGCCTGGAGGTCTGCGGAGTAGGCGCTGTCGAAACTCACGGGCTCTCCGCTGCCGGGATGGGTGAATCCCAAGGAGGTGGCGTGCAGCCACTGCCGTTTCAAGCCGAGCCGGGCGGCCAGCGTCGGGTCGGCGCCGTAGGTCACATCGCCACAGCAGGGGTGGTGCAGCGCTGAGAAGTGCACTCGGATCTGGTGCGTCCGGCCCGTCTCCAAGTGGATCTTCAGCAGGCTGACCGACCGGAAAGCCTCCACGAGCTCGTAGTGGGTGACGCTGGGGCGACCGGAGTTCATCACCGCGAACCGGTAGTCGTGACCGGGGTGACGGCCGATCGGTGCGTCAATGGTGCCCTCGTGGGGATCCGGCAGGCCCTGGACCAGTGCGTGGTAGGTCTTGGTGACGACCCGGTCCCGGAAGGCCTGCTTCAAGACGGTGTAGGCGCGCTCGGACTTGGCGACCACCATCAAGCCGCTGGTTCCGACGTCCAGACGCTGCACGATGCCCTGGCGCTCCGGTGCACCCGAGGTCGAGATGCGGTATCCCGAGGCGGCCAAACCCGAAACGACGTCTGGCCCGTGCCAGCCGACACTCGGGTGGGCGGCCACGTAGGCGGGCTTGTCGACCACGACGATCTCGGAGTCGTCATGCACGATCTCCAGACCCTCGACATGCTGTGGCACCACGGCGAGCGGCTCGGCATCACGTCGTGCGCCCAGGGTGACCTCGACCGTGCTGTGCGCCAGGACCCGGTGTGACTTTCCCACCGCCACCCCGTCCACCAACACGTCCCCGCTCGCGGCCAGATCCGCTGCGGCACTGCGGGACAGGCCCAGCATGCGAGACAACGCCACGTCGACTCGCTCCCCCTCCAGCCCTTCAGGAACCGAGACGGTCTTCACATCGGAAAGGCTCACTGGTGCTCCATCTGGCTGTCGGTCGACGAGGGCTGGGCGCCCTCGATGCTCTCGCCTCGGAGGGCGAGCACGGCGATGAGCACCGCAGCACACGTGATGCCGATATCAGCGACATTGAACACCGGGAAGTTCGGTAAGGCGAAGAAGTCCACGACGTGACCTCGACCGAACCCGGGCTCACGGGTCAACCGGTCCACCAGGTTGCCGCCGGCGCCACCGATGAGCAGGGCCAGCGCCACGGCCCACACGGAGTGTCCCACGTGGCGAGAGGTCCACAGGAGTCCGATCACGACCACGGATGCCAGGACCGTGAAGACCCAGGTGTTGCCCGTGCCCATCGAGAACGCGGCACCGGAGTTGTAGACGAGTCGGAACTGCAGGAGATCACCGACCACCGGCACGGGAGGCTTCCCTTCAAGCGCCTGCTCCGCCCACGTCTTCGTGATTTGGTCCAGAACGATCCAGGTCACCGCGAGGATAAGGATCCAGCGCAGGTTGAACCGATGGATCGCGTGGGTGGAGTCGATAGTCAGCGTCGCTCCTGCCGTCTCTTGCACGGCATACACAGGGTGGCCCGGGGGAAAGCCTGCAGACGCAACTTGCCGACGGCGTTGCCGCAGGACTCACAGACCCCGTACCCCCCCGAGTCGATGCGTTCGATGGCGTGCGCCGTCTGCTCCATCAGCGCCCGCGCGTTGTTGGCCAACGTCATCTCGTGCTCGCGCTCCCAGGTCGCCGCACCGGCATCCGCTTGGTCGTCACCCGAGCCTTCACCCGACTCGTAGATGAGCAGGGACAGGTCATGCTGAGCCTCGGCCAGCTCGGTGTGGAGTCGTTCGTCGTCGAGCACCAGCCCCGCTCTCACCTCAGACAGCTCCTCGCTGGTCCATGGGTCCTCCTCGTGCAGCACCGGGACCTCGTTTGCCTCCGCCTGTGCGTCGGCTTTCTTGCCTGTCCTCAGCGATGATTCCCTAGCCACGGCCCTACCCCTTGCTGTACGAGCGCTGCTGAAAGCAACACGTTGAGCGGTGAGGATAGGGCACAAAACTGCGCGACGCCACAGTGGGTCTGCGGCCAGCACCGTCCCCAGAAGGGCTCGTCAGTCCTTGCCGCCCAGCAGGTCCAGGTGCTCAGACAACATCGAACGGAAACGCTGGCGAGCTTCCTTCTCCCGCGAGTTCAGGTCATCGATACTCGAGCCGATGTTCTTCTGCTGTTGAGCCAGGTCCGCGAGCACGTTCGTGCGGCGCTGCTCGGCTTCGCTGACCATCTGGTCCCGGGCTTCTTGAGCTTCCCGGAGCAACGTGTCGTGAGCGTTCTGACCCTCGTCAACCAACCGGTCGTGGGTGGCCTGTCCTTCGTTGACGAGCCGCTCGTGCGTTTCCTTGCCTGTGGAAAGCAACTCGTCATGCTGGGCCTGGCCCGACTGCACCAACTCATCGTGCTGGGCCTGGCCCGACTGCACCAGTTCGTCGTGCTGCCGCTGCCCGGACTCGACCAGCTCTTCGTGCTGATTCTGCGCACTCTCGATCAGCGTGGTCGCGCGAGTGTCTGCCTCGCTTTGGACTCGCTCCTGGTAGGCGTCGGCCTCGCCGACCAAGCGCGCCTTCGTGCTCTGCCCCTCCGAGACGTGCTGGTCGTGGAGACGTTGCGCCAGAGCAATGATGGCTGTGGGGTCCTCGGCCACCGCAGAGGTCGAGACACCGACGGCCGCGTCATCCATCTGCTCCTCGCGAGACTGCGCTGCCTGCTGGCCCGCCTCAGCCACGGCGTGCTCCGACTGGGCGATCGCCCGAGCAGCTTCTTCCTGGGCCTGGGCCACGCGTTCGTGGGCCTGCTGCTCCGCCTCTTCAGCCTGGGTCCGGGCTTCGTCGACGCGCTGTTGCAGCGACTGCAGGTCGGCGTCAAGCCGTTCCCGGGCGGATTCGTTGCTCTCTCCGAGTGCAGCCTGCGTCTCGTCGATCTGCGCACGAGCCGCAGCGATACGGCTCTGCGCGTCGGCTTCACTCTGCTCTGCCTCGCCGCGCGCCGCATCGATCCGGTGCGTCAGCCCGTCCAGCTCTGCCACAAGCTCGTCCCGCTCGCGCCGGACCCGAGCCAAGTCCTCGCTCTGTGTCTCGAGCTCATCTTGCGAGCCGCTGACGTCGGAGGGAAGCGCCGACGCGCCATCGCGTGATCCACCCTCGGCTGCGCCGTCGAGTCCCTGACCGGAGCGAGCGTCCTTCAAGTCGTTCTCCAGCGAAACACGCTCGGAGTTGAGTCGGCGCAACTCGACCACAACCTCATCAAGGAAGTCATCGACCTGGGTCTCGTCGTACCCACGACGTAGATGGGTCGACGTAAAACTTTTCTTGATGACGTCCTCGGGGGACAACGCCATGGTTCACCTCATTCAGCTCATGGACGAAGCGCCCTGTTGGACTTCCATCGTGCCTGGCTCCGCGGTCGATGCAAACCCTATCCGAACAGCACCGGCAAACGTCACCATCGCGCAGAACAACGCAGCCCCTGATCTAGAAAGGAATGGCGCTCACCATGGCGCGCGCGATGCTGACTCCGATGATGAGGACCAGGAAGGCGAGGTCGAGCGCCACCCCGCCCAGACGCAGCGGGGGGATGATGCGTCGCAGCGCACGCAGCGGGGGGTCGGTCAGGCTGTAGATGAACTCGGCAATGACCAGCAGTACACCTGTGGGACGCCATTCGCGGGAGAACACCTGGATCCAGTCGAAGATCAGACGACCGATCAAGACGATGAAGTACAGGTAGAGGGCAAGACCTAAGACGTAACTGACCATGGGGTCAGTGTCTCAACTCTGGTTGAACAAACCCTGCTGGGCTCGCCCGGCCTCGACGGCGCCCTCGACCTCGACGTGGGCGGGCGAGAGCAGAAAGACCTTACTGGTCACCCGTTCGATCGAACCATGCAGCCCGAAGGCCAGGCCGGCGGCGAAGTCCACCAGTCGCTTGGCGTCACCGTCGTCCATCTCGGTCAGGTTCATGATGACCGGGGTGCCGACACGGAAGGACTCGCCGATGTTCTTGGCTTCGTTGTACGTGCGGGGGTGGATGGTCGTGATGCGATTCATCTCGCCTGCCTCGGGTTCTTGAACGACCCGAGCGACCGGTGTGCGCCGGGGCAACTGGGTGACTTCGGCACCGCGACCAGCGGTCTGCGCTGCAGGGTGGGAGTGCGCATCGTCCTGCTTGCGCTGGCCCTCGTGCTGACGGTCGTGGGCTTCGTCAGCGTCGTCGTAGTCGTATCGGCCTTCGACCTCAGCCAGGCCCAGCCATTCCATGGTCGTTCGCAGTGCCCCAGCCATGTCAACGAGCTCCTTGTTACGTATGAAGGCCACGCGGGCGGCCCTTCGGTCGGAAGTGACGTTACCGCTGGGGCGGACGCGATCCTAGGATTGCACTGCCGACACGCAGGTGTGTCGCGCCGACCGCCACGGCCTCCTCGAGGTCACCGCTCATCCCCGCGGACAACCACTGTGCCCCGGGGTGGCTCGACCTGATGCGTGCGTGACATCGGGCCAGTTCAGCGAAGGCCTCGGTCAGCGCTTCGGGCTCGTTGGCGGCGCCCGCGGGGGCAATGGCCATCACACCCCGGAGTCGGAGGAACTCGGCCGCGACGATGTCTTCCGCCAAGGAAGCCGCTTCGCCCGGACGTACTCCGCCGCGACGCTCCTCGTCCCCGTCGTCGAGATCGACCTGGAGCGTAACGTCCAGAGGTCCGCCGCGTTCCCCCTCCGCTATCGCGGAGCCGGTGGCTCGGTCCAGGGCCGTCACCAGTCGAGAGCGGTCGACCGAGTGGACGGCGTCGGCGTAGCGCACGATCGACCGTGCCTTCTTGGTCTGCACCTGACCGACGATGTGCACGCTCGGCATCGCGTCCGCGTTCACCTGCGTACGGACGTGCTCCACCTTGATGCGTGCTTCCTGATCCCGGCTTTCGCCGATGTCCGACACGCCGAGGTGGATGAGAGCCATCACATCGCGTGCCGGGAAGAACTTGGTCACCACGATAAGCGTGACGGAGTCACGGGCTCGTCCTGACGCAGCACACGCCCTCTCGATGCGGGCTTCCACCTGCTCGAGGGAGTCGCGCAACGCGTGGACTCTTGCCTCGGAGGCCACGCCCTCCTCCGAGCTGTGCGACCCCTCCGCCTCACAGTCGCCATCCTCCACCTGCCTGCTCATCATGCTTCGCCCCCTTCTGCCTCGATCGGTTCGGCCATAGCGCTCAGGACGCTACGGCGGATGAGCTCAATCGCACCACAGCCGCGAACCGACCGGTACGGGGGTCGCCACGATGTGAGTACAGGTCTGCTGACTCGCGGGTGCATCCGGGCAGCCATCGCACGTCCACACCTTGTGAGGCCAGCTGCTCCACGACCGCACCGGCAACGTCGATCGCGGCCGTTCCGGACCACGAGATGGCATGCGCGGCGGGATAGTCCTCGGCTGCCTGAGCACGCATCGAGGCCGGCACCTCATAACACCGCCCGCAGATCGAGGGCCCCACGACGGCCTCGAGGTCTGTGGCTCCACGTTCGTGCAACTGGTGGACGGCCCGAAGGACGACGCCGTCCGTCATCCCCGCTCGGCCAGCGTGCACGGCACCGACCCAACCCGCCTGGCGGTCGAACAACAGCACCGGGGTGCAGTCGGCCACCAAGACGGCCAGCGCAAGGGCCGGGTTGTTGGTGATGATCCCGTCGCACGCCGTCTCGTCCTGCGTGCCCGTGCGAGCGGAGTCCACGAGCTCGATGTGACACCCGTGCTCTTGACGCATGAACCGCAATGACGGGCTCTCGACTCCGAACTCAGCGGCGAGGATCTCCCGGTTCCGAGAGACCGACTCGGGCCGATCATGCACCCCGGCCCCGAGGTTGAACGTGGAATGGCTCCCCGTGCTGACACCGTCTAAACGATCCGTCACGGCCCAGTCCACGCCATAGTGGCCAGGTCCGGTCGAGGACTCATTCGAGGCCAAAACCTGCTCACGCCAGCGGAACACCGGTCCTCGTCTCCATGTCCTGGGGCTCCGGCCCCGTCTACTTCAGGAAGTCGGGCACGTCCAGGTCCTCGGCGTCCTGGTACGTGACCGTGCGAGGCGGAGTGGCCGGGCTGCGGGGCGGCGCCGACGGCGGGGCTTGACGCTCTGGGGCATCGTGGGTCTTGGACGCCTCATCCGAGGACCCTGAGGGGCCGGAAGCGGGCGTGGCCGGTGCGGCGGTAGGCGCCGGAGCGCTGGCTGGGGCTGATGTCGTCGCAGCCGACTGCTGACCAGCCCCACGACCCGAGCCGCCCGCCTGCACCTGCCCGAGAGCGCGCTCGTCGCTGCGCTGAATGGGAGCACCACCGTCGAAGCCGGCTGCGATGACGGTGACCCGCACCTCGTCGCCGAGCGAGTCGTCGATGACGGCACCGAAGATGATGTTGGCGTCGGGATGGGCAGCCTCCTGCACCAGCCGAGCCGCCTCGTTGATCTCGAACAAGCCGAGGTCAGACCCACCCTGGACCGACAGCAGCACCCCGTGCGCCCCTTCGATGCTCGCCTCGAGGAGCGGGGAGGAGATCGCCAGCTCGGCCGCCTGCACCGCGCGATCCTCGCCGCGAGCCGAACCGATTCCCATCAGCGCCGACCCCGCGCCCTGCATGACGGACTTGACGTCGGCGAAGTCGAGGTTGATCAAGCCGGGGGTGGTGATCAGGTCCGTGATGCCCTGCACACCCGAGAGCAGGACCTGGTCCGCACTTCGGAAGGCGTCCAACATGCTGACGGCCCGATCCGAGATCGACAACAGGCGGTCGTTGGGGATCACGATCAACGTATCCACCTCCTCGCGCAGAGAGGCGATGCCGGTCTCGGCCTGGTTGGCGCGGCGGCGTCCCTCGAAGGTGAACGGGCGGGTCACGACCCCAATGGTCAGCGCCCCGAGCGTTCGGGCGATCTTGGCCACGACCGGCGCTCCACCGGTCCCGGTGCCACCACCCTCGCCTGCGGTGACAAAGACCATGTCGGCCCCGCGCAGAGCTTCCTCGATCTCCTCCGTGTGGTCCTCGGCGGCACGGCGCCCCACCTCCGGGTCCGCGCCCGCGCCCAGGCCCCGGGTCAGCTCGCGACCCACATCCAGCTTGACGTCCGCGTCGCTCATCAGGAGCGCTTGGGCGTCCGTGTTGATGGCGATGAATTCGACGCCTTTAAGGCCGACTTCGATCATGCGGTTGATGGCGTTAACCCCGCCACCGCCGATTCCGACAACTTTGATCACGGCGAGATAGTTCTGCGCTACGGACACGATGCGCCTTTCACATGGTGGTGGGGCCGATAGGTGAGTCGGTCCTGGGATTGCGTCTACGGATGGGTGGTCCTCGAGCAGTCAGGCCCGCCTGGACGAGTGAAAGCATACGGGTCGAACCTCGATCCGGGCATGATGTTCAACCTCAACTGAAGGTATAGCCCAAAGCGCTGACTGGAGTCACCCCTGGTCAGGGTAGAAGTGGCAACCCGGTGACCACCGGCGAGCGAGGAGAGGTGACGTCGATCGTCATCTCTTTCTCGCCCTCAGGGTCGATAGTGTCCTGAGCGAGCAGCGCTCGCGTCGCCGCTGCCTTGAGCTCGGCGTCGCGGGGGCGCCCCCAGGACACGTCGATCACGCCCACACTGAACCGGAGGTCGCCGTCGGACGTTACGTTCATCGACGAGACATCCTCGGCGAACGGCGCGCCGAGGGCCGATCGGGCGGCCACGGCTCCGGCCAAGGACTCCGCGTCGACGTCACCGCGAGCGGCTCTGATCTGGGGTAGATCGCTCGGCCGCGTGGCGACCTCGTCGAAGATCACTCCGTTCGTATCGACCAGTCGCAGCGGTTTGCCCGGTTGTTTCAGCACGGCAGCGGGGCTGCGCATGGTGACCTCGACGGCCACGCTGGAGGGCCAGTCGCGGCTGACCACCACCTGCTCGATCCGGGAGTCAGCTGCAACTCGATCGGACATCGCCTCCGTATCAACCCGCGCCAACGGTTCTCCGATCGGAGCCTCAGCCTGCTCGAGAGCCAGTGCCTTCACCTCGTCCGACCCACCGGTGACACGCACCTCCTCCAGCACGAAGACGGGAGCGAACCCCACCAGGTAGATCACCGCCGCAGTCAGAAGCGCGACGCCGCCGGCCCAGAGCGCTGCCCGGCGCGGTCGGGATCGAACGGTCTTCACCCTGCGGGCGAAGCGCTCATGCATCGGGGTGCTCCAACAGGTGAGCGATCTCGGGGCCCAGGGTGGTGATATTGCCAGCTCCCACGGTGATCAGCACATCGCCGGGGAGCAGCAGCGAGGCGACCAGCACGGCGGCCTGGTCGCGTTTCGCCACGTAGTGCACCTTCGGAACGGACCGCCTAGAGCCCTGAACGCCTTCGCGGTTCATCGCCTCGGTGATCAAGGCACCGCTGACCCCGGGCATCGGTGTCTCGCGCGCCCCGAACACGTCCAACACCACGGCGACGTCGGCACCCAGCAATGCCTCGGCGAACTGCACCGCGAAGTCCGCCGTACGCGAGTACAGATGCGGTTGGAAAGCAACCACCAGCCGGCCACCGGCCCTGACGACCGAGCGCCCGGCGGAGACGGCAGCCGCTACCTTCTGAGGGTTGTGTGCGTAGTCGTCGATGATCTCCACGCCCCCCGCTTCGGCCACCCACTCGAAGCGTCGTCGCGTGCCACCGAAACGCGCCAGACCTGACAACGCGTCGTGGACGGGTCGGCCGTAGCCAGCCGTCGCTGCCAGCAGGGCAGCCACGGCGTTGTCCACGTTGTGAGCTCCGGGCATCGGCACGATGAGGTGGTGCACGGTCTGCGCGGTGACCTGCCCGATGTCCCTCCTCCAGGTCAGGTTGGCCGTGCCGGTGCGTCCCTCCTGTGCCACCTCGGACACCCGAACGTCGGCCTCGGGCGTCCGGCCCCAGGTGAGCACCCGCTGGCCGCGTGAACGAGCCTGGGCGGTCAGCGCCACCGACCCCGGATCATCGGCATTGGCGATCAGGACTCCGTCAGGCTCGATGGTCTGGACGAAGCGGTCGAACGCCCGTTGGACCCCAGCGAAGTCGCCGTAGAAGTCGAGGTGATCAGGGGTCACGTTGGTCACGATGGCCACGCGCGGCCGGTAGGCCAAGAAGGAGCCGTCGCTCTCGTCCGCCTCGATCACCATCGGGCCGGCCCCGACTTGGGCGCTGGCGCCGAACTGGGCTACGACGGAGCCGATGACGAAGCCGGGCGCAGGACCATCCCCGGCGAGACACGCCACGACCATCGCGCTGGTGGTCGTCTTGCCGTTGGCCCCCGCGACCGCGACCGCATCGCGATCCTGGCTCAGGGCGGCAATTCCCTGCGCTCGGTGGAGCACCAGCAGGCCGCGCTCACGCGCGGCTCCGAGCTCGACGTTGCCTTCGCTGACGGCACCAGAGATAACGACCGTGTCGGCCGCACCGAGGTGACTCGGGTCATGACCGACGTGGACCGTCGCGCCGGCCGCAGTCAACGCTCGCAAGGCTGCGCTGGGCAACGCGTCCGAGCCGCTCACCTCAAGGCCTGCCTCCAGGAAGAGCAGGGCGACGCCCGAAACTCCCGCACCACCGATCGCGATGAAGTGCACCTTCCCCAGATCGGCAGCCGCCGGGACCGGGGCGGTGAAGTCGAAACGCGGCTGACCGTGCTGCTCGGGGGCGACGCTCACCGTCGCCCCACTGCTGACTCGACCAGGTCGACCAACGTCTCGTCGGCGTCACGCTGGCCTACTCCTGCGGCCGCGATCGACATGGACCGCAACGAGTGGTCGCTGGTCATGAGCGGCAGGACGGTGCTGCGGACCCAGGCAGGACTGACGTCCCCGTCATCGACCAGCAGGCCTCCCCCGGCGGCGACGACCTCGGCCGCGTTGAGGCGCTGCTCTCCGTTGCCGATGGGTAAGGGGACGTAGATGGCAGGCAGCCCGACAGCGGCAAGCTCACAGACGGTGCCCGCCCCCGAACGGCAGACCGCCAGGTCCGCCACGGCGTAGGCCAGGTCCATGCGGTCGGTGTACGGCTGAGCCACGTAGGGGACGGACGGGTCGTCGAGGGAGCCACGCCGGACCGATATCTCTTTACCCGCACCGGTGAGGTGCAGCACCTGCAGGCCCGCGGCAGCGAACTCTTCGCCGACGGCGGAGAAGGCCTCGTTCAACCGCTGAGCCCCCAGCGACCCCCCGAAGACCAGCAGCGTGCGGCGGGCGGGATCCAAGCCGAAGTAGCTCATGGCGGCATCGCGCGAGGATGACCGGTCCAGGGTCGCGATCTCGCGACGTAGCGGCATACCGACCCATCGGGCGTGGGGGAGCTTCGAGCCGTAAAACGTCGTGGCCACGTAGGGAGTCATGCGCGCACCCAGGCGGTTGGCCAGGCCGGGGCGGGCGTTCTGCTCGTGGATCACCATGGGCACGCCCAGCCTGCGGGCCGAGAGGTAGGCCGGTGTCGAGACGTAGCCCCCGAAGCCCACCACGACATCAGCACGAGCATCTCGCAAGGCCTGCCCTGCAGTGCGGATGGATCCGCGCAACGCTCCGGGGAACGCCAGGACCGCCCCGTTGGGGCGTCGTGGCAGCGGGGCCTTCGGCACGGTGACCAGCTCATACCCACGCTCCGGCACCAGCCGCGACTCCAGTCCCTCCCGGGTGCCCAGCACCGTGATCCGGGTCGCCGGGTCACGACGTCGCAGCGCGTCGGCCAAGGACAGCAGGGGGTTGACGTGCCCGGCGGAGCCACCGCCGGCCAGCACCACCGACAGCGGCTCTGCCACGTCCTTCACCGTCCTCGTCGCCGGGTCGTCGCCACCGTGGCCAAGGTGCGGCGCAACACCGACGGGCGTCCCGCCAGCGCGGCCGAGCAGCCGGGCAGAGTGCGCGCCATGGCGAGGAGCACACCGACCGCCATCAGCGCGGCGACCAAGGCCGACCCACCGCTGGACACCAGTGGTAGCGGCACCCCGATGATGGGGAGCATTCCGATGACGGAGCCGATATTCAGGCAGGCCTGAGCCACCAGCCAGATCATGATGCCGGACGTCGCGAGTCGCACGAAGGGGTCGTTGCTGGCGGCCACGATGCGAAAGCACGCGTAGGCCAACACCGCGAAGAGCGCGAGCACCAACAAGCTCCCCGGCAGCCCCAACTCCTCGCCGATGATGGCCAAGATGAAGTCGTTGTGAGGCTCCGGCAGCAGCGACCACTTCTCCCTGCTCGCTCCCAGCCCTACTCCCCACCAGCCACCATCGGCCAGCGCGTACTCGGCGTGGACCTTCTGGAAGCAACCGTCGACCTGCGGGTTGGTGCAGGTGTCGCCCAGCCAGGTCTCGATGCGCTGCATCCGGTTGGCACTGCCGACCGCGAGGAACGCGACTCCGGTAGCGGCCAACACACCGACGACACCGAACCACCGCACCGGCAGACCGGCCACGAAGAGCATCCCTCCGGCAATGGCAACCAAGATCATCGCGGTGCCGAGGTCCTTGCCGGCGATGACTAGTCCGATCAGCAGTGCGGCCCCGGGAAGGATGAACGGGATGAGCGCATGGGCCAACTGACCGATCACCGCGCGCTTGCGCGCGAGCACGGCAGCGCCGAAGATGACGAGGGCAAGTTTGGCGAACTCCGAGGGTTGCACGCTGCGACCGGCGATGAAGATCCAGTTCCGGTTGCCCTGGAAGTCACCACCGAGAGGGCTGAAGACCAACGACTGCAGGAAGATCCCGAGGATGAGCGCCGGCACCGCCAGCCGCTTCCACCAGCTCAGGCTCAACCGGGACAACCCCCACGCCAGCACCACCCCTGCTCCGGCGAACGTGAGCTGCTCCACGAACACACCCCAAGAGTTCCCCGTCTCTGCGTAGGCCCGGACACTGGAGGCCGACAGGACCATCACCAGCCCGATGGAGACCAGGGCGCTCGCCGTGACCAGGATGAGGTAGTAGGGCGCGGTGGGTGATCTCAGCCAGTCGCCGACCGAGCCGATCCCCGCCCTGTCGGGGGTGGCAGCACGCGCCGATGTAGAGCGCGCCGCGGCCTTGGTCGGCCTCGCCGTCGTGGTGGTCATAGCGCTCGCTCGCCGCCCGCCCGGCGACGGACCGCCTGGCTGAACGCGTGTCCGCGCGCCTCGTAGGAGGTGAACATATCCAGCGAGGCAGCCGCCGGGGCGAGCAACACGGTGTCGCCGACCTGAGCCATCGCAACGGCCTGGTCGATCACCCGGTCCATCAGCGCACGGAGGACGGCATCGTGCTGATCGGGTGACATGCCCTCAGTTTCCGGGGTCGTCACCTGTTCCACCTGAACCTGCGGCGCGTGTCGGGCAAGTGCCTGCGCCAATTCGTCGCGATCGACCCCGAGGAGGACGGCGCCCCTGAGGCGAGGCGCCGCCGCGGCGACGAGAGCGTCGACGTCCGCGCCCTTGAGCTGTCCGCCGGCAACCCACACGACGTTCGGGTAGGCGCCGAGGGATGCGGCGGCAGCGTGGGGGTTGGTGGCCTTGGAGTCGTTCACGAACGTCACTCCGGAGATGGTGGCCACCTCGGTGATGCGGTGCTCCTCCGGCACGAACGTGCGGATGCCGTCTCTCACGGCCGCTGGGGACACCCCGGCAGCGCGGGCCAGAGCCGCAGCAGCCAGCGTGTTGGCCACCATATGCGGTGCCGGCACGCCGTCGGGGCGGATGTCGGTCAGGGTGGCCAGCTCCGCCGCGGAGTCAGCACGCTGCGCGACGAACGCGCGGTCGGCCAGGACGTCTTCGACCAGTCCGACCATCGACCGATCCGGGATGCCCATGGTGAAGCCGATGGCCCGGCAACCTTCGACGACGTCGGCCTCGATGACCATCTGCTCGGTCACGGGGTCCTGCACGTTGTAGACGCAGGCGACGTGAGTGCGAGAGTAGATGCTCGCCTTGGCTTGCGCGTAGGCCTCCTGTGACCCGTGCCAGTCCACGTGGTCGGGCGCGATGTTCAGCACGCACGACGCCAACGGCGAGAGGGTCTGGGCGTAGTGCAGCTGGAAGCTCGACAGCTCCACGGCGAGCACATCGAACGGGTCGGGGTGCAGCACCGCCTCCAGGACGGGGGTGCCGACGTTGCCCACGGCAAGGGTCCGCAGACCAGCTGCCCGCAGCATCGACTCCAGCAGGCGCACCGTGGTGGTCTTACCGTTCGTCCCGGTGACACAGAGCCAGGCTGCCGCGCCCTGCCTGCTTCGCATCCGCCAGGCGAGCTCGACCTCACCCCATACCGGTATGCCGCGACTCCCGGCCTCGCTCAGCACCCGATGGTCGGGGCGCCAGCCCGGCGAGGTGACGACCACGTCGGTGTCGTGGAGGTCGCGGGGCCACCGCTCCACGTGCTCAGGCCCTATCCGTACGTCTGCGCCCAGCATGTTCAGGACGGTGCCGCGTTCGGCCTGGATCGGCACCGCCGATCCTGCGTCGAGCACCGTCACCCGAGCCCCACGCTCCAGGAGAGCGTCTGCGGCTGCGAAGCCACTGACTCCCAAGCCCGTCACGACGACCCGGAGCCCCTGCCAGTCGGCATCGCGATGGTGCAGGTCCATCAGTCGAGCGCTAGCGCTCATCGCTCCACCTCACAGACTTGCGACCCACTCGGCGTAGAACAACCCCAGCCCCGTGGCGACGCAGAGGCCAGCGATGATCCAGAACCGGATGACGATGGTGACCTCGGCCCAGCCCAACAACTCGAAGTGGTGCTGAAGGGGAGCCATCCGGAAGACCCGGTTGCCGGTCAACTTGAAGGACCCGACCTGGATGATCACCGACAGCGTGATGATGACGAACAGACCACCCAGGATGGCCATCAGCAACTGGGTGTGCGTGACGATGGCCAGTCCGGCCAGGGCGCCACCGAGGGCGAGCGATCCCGTGTCCCCCATGAAGATCTTGGCCGGCGAGGCGTTCCACCACAGGAATCCGAAACACGCCCCGGCGATACACGAGGCGACCACGGCCACGTCCAACGCGTCCCGCACGTCATAGCAGTTGGGTCCGGGGCTGATCTGACAGTTCTGGTTGTACTGCCAGATACCGATGAGAAGGTAGGAACCGAAGACCATGACCGACGCACCGGTTGCGAGACCGTCCAGGCCGTCCGTCAGGTTCACCCCGTTGGACGCCCCCGCGATCATGATGTTGGCCCACAGCACGAACAGGATGAGGCCGCCCACGGTCCCCAACGCCGCGAAGTCGACCGAGGTGTCGCGCACGAAGGAGACCGCCGTGCTGGCAGGCCTTCGGAAGTCATCAGCAGGGAACTGGAGCGCCAGGACGGCGAAGATCACGGCCACCGACGTCTGACCCGCGAGCTTCTCCCATGACCGCAGGCCTAGACTGCGTTGCTTGGAGATCTTGATGTAGTCGTCGAAGAACCCGACCAGCCCTAGCCCGGCCATCAGGAACAACACGAGCAGGCCACTCAGCGTGAAACGAGGACTGCGCAGGTCCACCCAGCCCAAGGCACTCAAGGCGGAGAGCAGCAGGTGGGCTGCGAAGTATCCGATCAGCGTGGCCGCGATGATCACCGCGCCCCCCATGGTGGGCGTGCCGCGCTTGGTGTGGTGGGACGTCGGCCCGTCGTCGCGGATGAACTGGCCGTAGCCCCTGCGCACCAAGAACTTGATGAACAAGGGGGTGCCGACCATGGCGACCACCATGGCGATACCGCCAGCGAGCAGGACGCTGATCATCGGTCGCCACCGCCGGTGGCCAGCGCATCCCCAAGGTGCCGCAGTCCGGAATCACGGCTGGACTTGAGCAGGACGACGTCGCCATGAACCAGCAGGGACTCCAGCACCGCTCTCGCTTGCTCCACCTCGTCGATCTGCCGACCCCGGTTGGGCTGGGCGGTCTTGAACGCTCTCGCGGCTGGGGCAGCCCCGGCGCCGATGGCGATCAGATCGTCGATGCCCAGCTCGGCGGCGAACTCGCCGACCCGTTCGTGCTCTGCGGCGCTGTCGGCACCGAGCTCGCGCATCTCCCCCACCACGGCGATGGCGCGGCCCCCTCCCCGCATGGCTCGAAGGGCACGCAACGCGGCCCGCATGGACTCAGGGTTGGCGTTATAGGCGTCGTTGACGATGGTGATGCCGTCGGGACGTTCCGAGACCTCCATCCGCCACCGTGACTGGGCCACCGCATCACCGAGCGCGTCAGCGATCTGCTCCGGCGCCATACCCCAGAAGTGAGCCACTGCGGCCACGGCCAGCGCGTTGCCGACGTGATGCTCCCCGTGCAGGGCCAGGCTGACGTGGACCGGGTCGTGGCCGGGGAGCGTCATAGCGAACGACGCCTGCCCCCGAGGGTTCAGGACGACGTCATCAGCACGGACCTGGGCCTGGGTGCCGCGGCCGACCAGCACGACGGGGGCGGCGCTGTCGTATGCCATCTTGCTCACCATGGGGTCGTCGGCGTTGAGGACCGCTAGTCCCCCCGGACGAAGCGCGCGCACGAGGGCAGCCTTGGTGTCCGCGATGGCTTCGCGCGAGCCGAACTCGCCGAGGTGCGCTGAACCGATATTGAGCACTACGGCGACGTCCGGTGGTGCGATGTTCGTCAAGTACTCGATGTGCCCTACGCCGGAAGCTCCCATCTCAGCGACCAAGAACTCCGTCTCACGCTGCAGCCGACACACCGTCAACGGAACTCCGACCTCGGAGTTGTACGACGCATGAGGAGCCAGCGTACGGCCGAGCCGCCCAACGACCTGAGCCATCAGATCCTTGGTCGAGGTCTTCCCGGAGGAGCCGGTGATTCCGACCACCTTCAGTCCGTCTGCGGCGACGCATCGGTCCAACACCGCGCGTCCCACCGCAGCGAACGCATCGCCCACGTCGTCGACGACGACGCAGGGCAGCTCGGACACTTCGCGGTCCGTCAGCGCTGCTACGGCACCGGCGGCTGCGGCGTTGGCGACATAGTCGTGACCGTCAGCGTGCTCACCCCTGCGCGCGACATAGAGGCTGCCGGAAATCGCTTCGCGCGAGTCGGTGACGACCGCCGTTTCGACCTGAATCGAAGCAGCGTGCGCTGGATGGACGCGACCCCCGGTTGCCTGGGCGATCTCGTCCAACGACAGGGGAATCACCCACCTGACCTTTCGTCCTTGATAGCTATGTCTTCCAAGGTGACACCGGGATCCTCCCCGGGCGCCGGAGCTGAGGGGTCGAACTCCAGCTCCACCGGGTCGGCCGCAGTCTCACTCGGGGCCACGCCGTTCTTCTGGAGCGCGTAACGCATCACATCCGCAAAAACCGGGCCCGAGATCGTCCCACCATAGATGCTGATGTTGGTGGGGCGCTGCACCGTCACGGAGACCACATACTTCGGATCCTCGGCCGGCGCGAATCCGACGAACGAGGCGGTGGTCCGACTGTAACGCTTCAGGTCGTTGTCGTACCGGGATGCTGTGCTCGTCTTGCCGGAGACCCGGTATCCCTCGACCGCCGCCATGGGCGCCGTGCCCTCCTCGGTGGTGACCTCCTGGAGGATATCGGTCAGGGTCTGTGCCGTCTCACTACTGACCACCCGCTCACCTTCGGGGGTAGGCGTTTCGCTGTATCGCCCCTCGGCGTCGGTGGTTCCCATCACCACCGACGGCGGGATGTGCACTCCGTCGTTGGCGATCGTCTGGAATACCCCGATCTGCTGCAAGGCGGTGCTCGACATGCCTTGCCCGAACATCAGGGTGTACTTCGTGGTCGGACCCCAGTCCTGGGTGGCTGGCAGCACTCCCGTGGACTCACCGGGCAAGCCCAGCCCTGTGGTCTGACCCATGCCGAACTTCTCGAGGTAGTCGTGCAACGTGTCGTCGCCCAACTTCTCGCCGTACAGGATGGTGCCCATATTGCTCGACTTGGCCAGGACCCCAGCGAACGTGAGGTACTCGATGGGGTGCTCTTCGGCGTCCTTGAAGACTCGGCCAGCGCGGGGTAGGCCCACCGGCACCACCACAGGCGTGTCGGCCGTCACGAGGCCCTCCTCCAGGGCCGCGGCCGCCGTGATCAACTTCGAGGTCGACCCTGGCTCGAAGACGTCCTCCACGAGCAGGTTGCGCATGCCGTCCGCGCTCTGGGTGGGTTCACTGGGATCGAAACTCGGATAGCTGGCCGCAGTGATGATGCGGCCCGTCTCGGCCTCCATCACCGTGACGTAGCCACTCAGGCCACCGGCCTCCTTGACCCGCTTCTCCAGCGCGCTGTAGGCATACCACTGCAGGTCCGCGTCGATCGAGAGTTGGACATCCTGACCCGGCACAGCAGGTCGGTCCGCGGACGTCCCGGTGGTGATGATCTCGCCGGCACCCCCCAGCTCGAAGGCACGTTCGCCGGGCGTGCCGGTCAACTGCTCGTTGCGGGTGCGCTCCAGACCCCCCGCAGGCTGGTCCCCGGCGCCCACCCAGCCGACCAAGGGGGCCGGCGCCTCTCCTTGCGGGTAGTCGCGTTTGTGGTAGTCCTCCGCGTGGATGCCGGGGATGCCGAGGGCATCGACCTGTTGCCAGAGCGTCGGGGACACATCTTTGACGAGATAGGTGAATCGACCCGAGGACCCGGTCAGGGTCTCGGTGAGTTCCTCTGGATCCGATCCGGTGATCTCTGCGATGTCGGCCGAGGCACCGGCAGCGCCCTTCTCAGCGTCGGGGACATCCGCATCCTCTCGGTACAACGCCACGTTCACCGGGTCGGCGGTGATGTGTTTTCGCTCGACGTCGAAGGCCAAGGGTGTCCCCTGGGCGTCGGTGATGGACCCGCGGGGTGCCGGGATGGTGACTTCACGAAGCCGGTCATCGACGGCCGCGGCCGAGACCGAGGCCGCGTCGAGTCCCTGCAGACGCACCAGCTGAGCGGCGAAAAGACTGAACACCATCAGTGTGCCCAGCAGTAGCACCCAGGCTCGGCGCTGCGGGTGGGCAATGCCACGACCGTGGGTGATGGGAGCGAGCGAGCTCCGTCTACGCGCCACGATCACTCTCCCGGTTGCTGGCTCCCGCCGGCGCTGTCGGCCCCCGGCAGATCCACGTTAAAGGTCTTGCCGTCCTCCACGACGGCCGCCACGCCGATGACGGACTGGTCGGACAGGCGCAACGTCGCGGTGGACGGCGAGGCCACCATGCCGAGCGACTCGGCCTTCTTCGCCAAGCTGGCTGGGGACGACACGTTGGCGAGCTCGGACTCCAGAGTGGCGCGGTCGGCCTCGAGAGTCGCGTGTTCGGCGCGCAGGTCGCTGAGCACGAACGACCCCTCTGCGCGCGCCATGTTGAGCATGAGCATGACCAGCAGGCCCCCGATGATCAGGCCGCCGAGCATCATCGCGAACCAGACGTGGGTCACGCTCTTCGGGGCCGCACGCAC
The DNA here is from genome assembly GCA_038258285.1 of Actinomycetales bacterium. Lineage (GTDB taxonomy): Bacteria > Actinomycetota > Actinomycetes > Actinomycetales > Dermatophilaceae > Ornithinicoccus. Next base: position 24,730 of record JBBSQA010000025.1, read on the forward strand.
CACGCGCAGGGGCGAAGCTCCAACGGTCCGGCGCCCGCGAGCACGGGTCGGGTCGGGAGCGTAGCGGGGGGCGGAAGCAGTCATCTGGCTCATCGCGAGTTCTTCTCTGTCGAAACGGTCGGACGGGTGCGCTCGGCTGCCCGCAGGCGCACCGAGGTGGCCCGTGGGTTCTGCGATATCTCTTGGGGGGTGGCCTTCTCTGCGCCGCGGGTCAGGAGACGCAGCCAGGGCCGCTGTTCGGGCAGCTCGACCGGAAATCCCGGGGGGGCCGAGCTGCTGGCCCCGACGGCGAGGGTCTGCTTGGTGATGCGGTCCTCCAGCGAGTGGTACGACAGGACTGCGATACGCCCGCCCGTGGGCAGGATGTCCAAGGCTCGTGGCAGTGCGCGGTTCCACACCGACAGCTCACGGTTCACCTCGATGCGCAGCGCCTGGAAGGTGCGCTTGGCGGGGTGTCCCCCGGAGCGTTGCGACGCTGCCGGGATGGCCTTGGTCAGTAGGTCGACCAACGCTCCGGACCGATCGAAAGGGGCGTCTACACGCGTCCGCACGATGGTGCGTGCGATCTTCCGGGCGAACCGTTCCTCCCCGAAGTCTCGAAGGATCCGCTCCAAGGAGGTCTGGTCGTAGTCGTTCAGCACGTCAGCGGCGGTCGTCCCGTGCTCCTGGTCCATCCGCATATCCAGGGGTGCATCCGCTCGGTAGGCGAAACCCCGATCCAGGTCATCGAGCTGCAACGAGGAAACGCCGAGGTCGAAGAGGACAGCGCGCACCCCCTCCACAGCCAACTCGCCCAGGACCTCCGGCACCTCGTCGTACACCGCGTGAACGGCGACGAAACGATCCCCGAACCGTGCCAGCCGGCGTCGGGCCAGGTCTAGGGCCTGTGGGTCCCGGTCGATGCCGACGACCCGCGCCTGAGGGCAACATTCCAGCACTCGCTCGGCATGTCCGCCCATCCCCAGGGTGCCATCGACCAGCACATCGTCCGAGGTTTGCAGAACGGGGCGAAGCAGATCCACGACGCGCTCGAGGAGGACCGGTGTATGCCGGTCCTGCGCGGGGCGGTCGTTCTCCACGTCTCTCCCAAAGGTCGGGTGGCGGATGATGCGATGACGTTCGGTGTATGTACGGCGGTGATCCTGTTCAGTGGTCTCCCGCCGCCGCCCGTCCCGGCCCGATGTCGGGGAAGTGACATCGGGACGAGGGGGCCATCGGAGAGAGGCCAGCAAGCAGGACCGTGCGAATCGCAGGACGAGGTCATAGGACCCCCGGGACCACCTCCTGTGACTGGTCGGCGAAGGCCTGCTCGGTCTCTTCGAGGTAGGCGCTCCAGGCCGCCGAGTCCCAGATCTCCAGACGCGACCCGGCACCGATGACGGTGCAGTCGTGACTCAAGCCGGCGTAGTCGCGCAGCGTGGCCGGAATGGTCACGCGTCCCTGCTTGTCGGGGATCTCGTCGGAGGCTCCCGACAAGAACACTCGTTGGTAGTCCCGCACGGCACGGTTCGTGGTGGGCGTGGACTGCATGGATGTCGCTACTCGTTCGAACTCAGCCATCGCGAAGACATAGAGGCAGCGTTCCTGACCCCGGGTCATCACCAGACCGGTCGACAAACGGTCTCGGAACTTTGCGGGCAGAAAGATCCGACCCTTGTCGTCGAGTCGTGGGGTGTGCGTACCGAGAAACATCGGCACCTCCCCTTTCGTCGACATGACGGTGATGAATGTTGTTCCCCACCGTACCCCACTCTCCCCCACATTTAGGGCAGTATTCCCTCTTTTCTGAGCAATCTCGCTGCAAGTATGCAGGTCAGCGACATGAAAGCGTAGTGGGGGAGATTTCCGCGGCTAGGCCTACCCGGCCTAGGCAACTCTCAGCCACGTAGGGCAGGATCGGACGATGAGTTCAGATGTGGCCGCGCCCAGCGAGCGCTTGGATGTCGACGTGCGGACGGTGCAGTCGGTGGCCACCCAGGTGCAGCGTTCGGTCGCCACGGTCATCGAGGGCAAAGAGTCCGCCATCCGGACCGCGGTCATCGTGCTTCTCGCACAGGGCCATCTGCTCTTGGAGGACGTCCCCGGGGTCGGCAAGACGATGCTGGCCAAGTCGCTGGCTCGGGCCATCGACTGTGATGTCAGCAGGGTGCAGTTCACCCCGGACCTCCTGCCGAGCGACATCACCGGGGTCAGCGTGTTCAACCAGGACAGCAGGGCCTTCGAGTTCCGTCGCGGTGCCATCTTCGCCAACGTGGTGGTGGGCGATGAGATCAACCGTGCTTCGCCCAAGACCCAGTCGGCCCTGCTGGAATGCATGGAGGAGCGTCAGGTGACCGTGGATGGTCAGAGCCACCCATTGCCGACTCCTTTCATGGTCATGGCCACGCAGAACCCGATCGAGATGGAGGGCACGTACCCGTTGCCGGAGGCGCAGCGCGACCGGTTCATGGCTCGCATCTCGCTCGGCTACCCCTCTGCGGCGGCTGAGCTCGACATGCTCGCGTCCCACGGGGAGGTGGATCCGCTGGAGGGAGTGCGCCCGGTCACCGACGCCGCCTCCGTGGCCCGGGCGATCACCGAGGTCCGACGCATCCACGCTTCAGCGGCGCTGCGCGGCTACGTGGTCGACCTGGTCTCCGCCACTCGCACCCACCAGCACCTACGCCTGGGCGCTTCGCCACGAGCCGCTCTGCAACTGTTGCGTGCCGCACGCGCCCATGCGGCGCTCGAGGGCCGCGGCCACGTCCTTCCCGAAGACGTCCAGACCCTAGCCCCGGCGATCCTGTCGCATCGCGTGTTGCTCACCGGCGAGGCACAGCTGGCCCGGCGTGGTGCCCGCGACGTGGTGGCCGAAGTGTTGTCAAGCACGCCGGTCAGGACCGCGTAGCTCCTCGCGTCGATGAATCCTCTGAGCATTCTGACGCCTCGAGGCGGGGCCTTCTTCGTGCTCGGTCTGGGCACCGTCCTGGCCGGTATAGCCCTGGGCTACCCCGACGTCACCAGGATCGGCACCGTGCTGACGCTGTTGCCGATCCTGGCGCTGGCGCTGGCGCGGGGCGGGGCACCCCAGATCGCGGTGTCGCGCACCGTGGCGCCCCACCGCCTCCAACCCGACGAGCCTGGTGTCGTGGAGGCGTCGTTCCGGAACGTCGGAACCCGGAGGACACCGTTGTACCTGGCCCAGGAAACCATCGACGTCCACCTGGGCGACCATCCCCGCTTCGTGCTGCATCCCCTGGATCGTGGCCAAGCCCGACGGTTGCGCTATCAGGTGCGCAGCTCCACCCGGGGTGCCTACCGGCTCGGGCCGTTGAGTCTGCGTCAGCGGGACCCCTTCGGGTTGACGTATGTTGCCGTTCGCCTGTCCAGCACCACGGAGGTGGTGGTCCTCCCCCGGGTCGAGGACCTCACCGGCCGAGGATCCGTTGCTCAGGGACGAGGCAGCGAGGGTGAGCAACCGCAGATGGTCGCGCTGCACGGTGAGGATGACGTCAGCATCCGCAACTACCGTGACGGAGACGAGCTGCGAAGAGTTCACTGGCCGGCGACCGCCCACCGGGGGGAGCTCATGGTGCGTCAAGAGGATCGGCCCGCGCGGCGACGGGCTGTGCTGATCCTGGACTCCCGTAGCAGTGCGCACGGCCGAGCGCCGCTGCCGAGCGCCTCCTTCGAATACGCCATCTCGGCGTTGGCGTCGGTAGCCCGGGCACTACTGATCCAGGGTTATGTCGTGCACCTTCTGAGCACCCAGACGTTGAGCGAGGGCACCGCGAGCCAGCCGATGGATCTCGACACGCTGCTCGACACGTTGGCGCGCGCCCAACGCGACGACGATCTCAGCCTCGAAAGTGTGGCCGGCTCCGCTCATGCGTTCACCTCCGGTGGCGTGCTGGCGGTGGCCGCTCTGGTCGCGCACGATGTCGAGGAGATACGCCACCTTGCGGCCATCCGTGAGCACGGCTCGACCGCGATGGCCTTCGTACTGGACCGGCCCGCCTTCGAGGGTCGCCCTCCACGGCGAGGCGAGGACTCCCGCTCCGGAGCCGCGGCCACCCCGGCAGAGGGTGCACCCCCGCCCCAGAAGCACGTGCTCAGCGACGCGGGGTGGGCCACCGTGGCCTGCACCCCCGACGTCACCATCACCAGCGCCTGGTCACAGTTGCGCAACGCCTCGGCCTACCGAGTCGCGCGATGAACCTGCAGCGAGGGATGTGGCCCGAGGCGTTGGTCGCCGCTCTGGCCTCTCTGTCCGTGGGTTGGCCGTTGACGACATTGCTCATCGAGCAGTCCTGGGTAACGAACGGACTCGTCGCGGTGGCTTCGGTCAGCGTCACCGGCGCGACGTTGCGAAGCCTCAGAGTGCTCCCGTCCTTCGTGGCCATGGCCCAACTGCTGGTCGGCATCCTGATCCTGGGGTGGATGTATCTGGGCTCAACCCTGTGGTTCGGCTTGCCGACACCGAGCAGCGCCACGCTGGCGGGTGATCTGTTGGCCGAGGCAGGGGCGGTGCTGCGCGAGTTCGCGGCGCCGGCGCCGACCACGGTGGGGGTCTCCTTCCTCGTGGTCGCCGTGCTGGTGCTGACGGCCGTCGCGGTCGACGCCATCGGAGTGACGAACGCAGCCCCAGCGGTGGCCGGTGTCCCGCTGGTGGCTGCTTTCCTGGTGTCGGTCTCCAACAACGGGGAGGCCATGAGCCCCTGGTTCTTCGCGACGACCACGGCCCTGTGGCTCACCATGATCGCTCAGCAGTCGGATCGGCTGCTGGCCCGGTGGCCCTCCGCCGATCGACAGGAGTTCGGGCCGGCACCGCGTTTCGGTAGTGGCTATCGCAACCTCGCCCGCGGGCTGGGCGTGCTCGCTCTCACGGCCGGCGTGGCCCTCGCGGCGGTACTCCCACATCTGCCGCCCACGTTCTTCGGCGACGGTCTGGGCCGCAACCCCGAAGCCAACAACCTCGGGTCGGGAACAGGACAGGTGAGCTTCACCGAGACGATGGACCCCTCCGCGGACCTGCAGAGCCAGTCCGAGGCCCCCGTGCTGGAGTACACCTCGACTGCGCGACTCCTTCAACCGCTCCGGGTGACGGCTACGAGCGAGTTCGACGGCCAGACCTGGCAGCCTCCCGAGCGCGACGGGGATCCGGTCCAAGGCTCCGATCTCCCCATCCGTCCTGGCGTGTCACCCTCGGTCGTCGGCTCGACCGAGGAGATCTCGGTGACCCTGAACCAGCTCCAGGCACCGCACGTGGCCATCCCCGCCACCACGACCTCCTTGGAGATCAACGCCTCATCCTTCGCCTACGATGCCGACTCCGGTGCTGTGCTGCTCAACGCGGGCATCGATGCCTACGCCGCGACCTACCCCGAGATCGTCCTGGACGGCGAACCCGAGCCGGAGGGCCCCAGCGCGGCGGATATCGCGGCACAGAATCCCTCGTTGCTCGACGTACCTGACGCAAGCCAAGACGCGGTGAACGACCAGGCGAAGGCCATTCTGGACGGACAGAGCGACCCGCTGGAAGTCGGGCGACTCCTCCAGGAGCACTTCCGCGCCTCGGACTACACCTATTCCTTGGAGCTGGCGCCCACCGTCGACGGTATCTCCGAAGATCCGATCACCCAGTTCTTGAGCGCTCGACAGGGCTACTGCGTGCAGTTCTCGACGGCCATGGTGATGATGGCGCGCGCCAACGACATCCCGGCCCGGATGGCCGTGGGCTTCCTGCCCGGGGAGCTTCAGGACGACGGTGGTCGACGGGTGATCGCCTCAGACGCCCACACGTGGCCAGAGCTCTATATCGACGGTTTGGGTTGGACGCGGTTCGAGCCCACCCCTGGCGTGCGCACGGGACTACCTCCGGACGTCACCCAACCCCAGGATGCTGCCACTCAACCGTCTCAGGCCCCGGAGGTGCCGACCCAACAGCCGGACCCCGTCCCGGAGCCATCCACGACGGCGACCTCATCGGGCACGCCGTGGCAGGACACCCTCGAGTGGATCCAGCAGTGGCGTTGGGTCTTGCTGGGACTGGTGCTGGTGGCCCTTGCTCTGGCGGTCATCCCTACGGCCGGGCGGTGGTACCGCCAGCGCGAGTCCCGAGCTGCGCATACCGACCATGACTTCGTCGAGAGCCAGTGGACGCTGATGACCCGGTCGCTGGCCGACCTCGGCGTGCCCGAGCCGGAGCCGCGCAGCCCGGCCGCCATGCGTCGCCACTACACGGCCGCCACTTCCTTGGACAGCCCCGGGACCGCTGCGCTCGATCGGGTCGCAGGCACGTTGCAGGACGCACGCTACGCGCCCCGTGAGACCCTCACGATCGACAACACTCAAGTCAGCGCCGACGTCGCCGCCGTGGTGGACTCCGTGCGCGACCATGCCACGTGGATGACACGGGCCAGGGCCGCGGTCATCCCGCGTAGCGGAACGGTCGGAGTTGCAGAGTGGACGAAGGCGACACTGCACGGTGGGCGCCAACGCGAATGATCGCGTCACCCCGCCCCGCGCCTGGCCCGTGGGCGACACGGGGGGCAGAGACGATCTAGTCCAAGTAGTCGCGCAGCACCTGTGAGCGAGACGGGTGCCGCAGCTTGGACATCGTCTTGGACTCGATCTGCCGGATACGTTCCCGCGTCACGCCGTAGACCTTCCCGATCTCGTCCAGGGTCTTCGGCTGGCCGTCGGACAGGCCGAAACGCATCGACACCACGCCGGCCTCACGCTCGGAAAGCGTGTCCAACACGGAATGGAGCTGTTCTTGCAGCAAGGTGAAGGACACGGCATCCGCCGGCACGACCGCCTCGGAGTCTTCGATCAGATCCCCGAACTCGCTGTCGCCGTCCTCACCCAGCGGCGTGTGCAGCGAGATCGGCTCACGGCCGTACTTCTGCACCTCGACGACCTTCTCGGGCGTCATGTCCAACTCTGCCGCGAGCTCTTCGGGCGTCGGCTCCCGGCCCAGGTCTTGCAGCATCTGACGCTGCACACGAGCGAGCTTGTTGATGACCTCGACCATATGGACCGGGATACGGATGGTCCGTGCCTGGTCGGCCATCGCTCGGGTGATGGCCTGGCGGATCCACCACGTGGCGTAGGTGGA
>JBBSQA010000026.1:0-31389 GCA_038258285.1 Actinomycetales bacterium
CGTATCCAGCTCATTTTGCGGATACGCGACGCGCTGAGGGAAGCGTCGTGGGACGAAGAGACATTGCTTTTGGAGACTTTTGGAGTAGGCGAGCGGGCAGAAGACTCCGACGGGACCATTTCAATGCTCAAGTGGCTGCACGGCAGCGAAGACGGGGCCCTGCTCGCGCTTGGCCAATATCTGCAGTTGCTTTCGAATGAGCCGAATTTGGTTTCGGATGCGGGGCAGGGGGCGGAAGAGGAGCCAAAGCAACTGTTCGTTTTTGCGACTCATCTGACCGATCACCGCAAGTACTTAGGTGAGGTTGAGGCGGCACTTAAGCAGTACGCAGTTACGCTCTTCGTGGCCCATGACTCCATCCCGATGGATGCTCCGTGGGAACCCGAAATCGTGAATGCGCTCAACGCCTGCCAAGCGGGCGCGGTATTCGTTCACCCTGATATTCACCAGAGTTTCTACTGCATGCAGGAGGCGGGATGGATGCTTGGTCGCGGCATCCCGATTGCCCGTCTGATGTTTGGGGAGTCGCCAAAGGCATTGCTAGGGGCGCAGCAAGGTCGACAATGCGTCGGTCAGTCGGCCACGAAAGTTGCCGGGGCCATCATTGACTGGTGTTTGACGCACGAAGCGCTGATTCCACATGTTGCCGAGTCCCTCGCGACGGCCCTCGACGATTCGGGTGGATACGCGACGACCGACGCCGTTTGGTCGAGGCTAACTGAGGTTCCTAACTTGTCCACAACGCAACTGGGGACAGTCCTGCACGCAGCCGAACAGAACAGCCAAGTGTTTGGCACTGGGATCAAGGGCTACGCCGGCAGGCCCTACCGGGAACTCATCGCTAAGCGTGCGGCGGAGTGGGATACGGAGGGCGTCCTGACTACTCGCATTGCTGCGGTTGCAGAGGGCAACATGCGGGACCTCATTGACCCGAGGGGGTAATCCCTACTTGGGCGCTCAACGAATAGACCCGGTCGCAGCGTTGCACCGGCCCGAGTCCTCGCACACTACGAAGTCGATTCAGTTCTTGCCAAGTAAGGGGCGAAGGTCTCGTTTGACAGCGCCGTCTCAGAGCCGACGGGAAGGGAGTCCGGCCACAAGGTCCTCAGGCTCTTCTCCGGTCAACACCACAGCCGGAAGCACGGACACTAACGAGGAGCGGTTGAGCCCGGCGTGGCAACGCATTAGCGTCTTTGCCCCAGCGCGGACAGGTCTGCTCCACGAATCGGTGTCAGCCCCACCTAGCCCGTTCTGCCGCGTGCGTCGTCATCGCGCTTCTGCCGCGGCAGCCGCGGCCCGCTCCACCCACCTTGGAATGTCTCCGTAGCGCTGGTTCGGCACGAGCACGCCGTCGGCGCAACACTCGATCAACTGTGTCATCCGGCGGGCGCGGGTAACGTCCTGCTTGGCTGAGGTCACCCAAACGGCGCAGACCTTGCGGTAGGTCGCGGTCGAAGCCTCCCAGAATGCCGTGGCAGCCGGCGATGCTGCCAGCGCCTCGGCGTACGAGTCCGGCAGCCCGGCCCAAGGTCGCTCGTGGCTGTAGGGCGCCTCCTCGCGGCTGCGCTGCTCCCAAATCGCCAACCCGCTTGGCTGCATCCGCCCCTGGGCCCGCAGCACCTCGACAAGCCTGAGATTGACCCGGCTCCAGTGAGAGGTTCTCTTGCGGGGGGTCCAGCGCTGGCGCCTGGACTCATCATCGATTCGCTGCGCGACGGAGTCGATCCATCCCCAGCACAGCGCCTCGACGACCGCTTGCTCCCACGTCAGGCCGCGATCAACTACGCCTTTCTTCTTCAAGCCCATCCATAAGACCGTCTCGGTGTCGTGGTGCAGAGCCAGCCAGGCACCAAACTCCTCGGGGCTATCAAAGAACCGCGCGGGACGCTCGGGCGAGCCACCCATCCGACCCGGAATCTCGGGCCCTGACTGTTTACGTGTCATGCACCGAGTGTGCCGCCAAGCGCCGACATCGCCACCCAGACGCGGGCAGAAATCGAAGCCATGACGAGCACCCGCGCAACCCGCGGTCGACTGCACCAGGACTAGTTCGACCCCCACGCCGCCGCCGACCCCGACCATTCGGAAATGCGTGTCCTCCTGCCACCAAAAAGGTCACACCATGGGCGGGTCAACTGGCTCCGGAAAGCCGGGGAATGGGCCCTCAGAACAGCCACGCCGAGGCGATCACGCTAAAACTCTTGCGGACTGTGTGCGGACTGGGAGAGGTCGTACCCCTCCTGACCTGCGGAAACGCGCGGATTCAGACGTTGAAGCGGAACTCCACGACGTCGCCGTCGGCCATCATGTAGTCCTTGCCTTCGATCCGCACCTTGCCTGCCGCCTTGGCGTCCGCCATCGAGCCGGTGGTGTCCAAGTCGCCGAAGGAGACGACCTCGGCCTTGATGAATCCGCGCTGGAAGTCGGTGTGGATCACACCAGCGGCCTGCGGGGCGGTGAAACCCTTGCGGATCGTCCAGGCCCGGGACTCCTTGGGGCCGGCCGTGAGGTAGGTCTGCAGGCCCAGGGTGTCGAAGCCGATGCGCGCCAACTGGTCCAGCCCCGGCTCCTCGACCCCCACGGACTCCAACAACTCGGCGGCCTCTTCAGGCTCCAGCTCCGCCAGGTCGGACTCCAGCTTGGCGTTGAGGTAGATCGCCTCGGCCGGCGCCACCAGTGCGGCCAGCGAGTCGTGCAGGGCGTCGTCGGTCAGGCCATCCTCATCCAGGTTGAAGACGTACAGGAAAGGCTTGGTCGTGAGCAAACCCAGCGTCCTGGCGTGCGCGGCCTCTACCCCGGCGGCTGCTCCCCCGGCATACAGCGTGATGCCCTGCTCCAGGACCTTCTGCGCCGCCAGCGCCGTGTCGAGCACGGCTTTGTCGGTCTTCTTGCCCTTGACCTCTTTTTCCAGACGCGGGATGGCGGTCTCCAGCGTCTGCATGTCGGCCAGGATCAGCTCGGTGTTGATCGTCTCGATGTCATCGACGGGCGAGACCTTGCCGTCGACGTGCATGACGTCGTCATCGTTGAAGGCGCGCACCACCTGGCAGATCGCGTCGGCCTCGCGGATGTTGGCCAGGAACTTGTTGCCCAGCCCCTCGCCCTCCGAGGCTCCTCGCACGATGCCGGCGATGTCCACGAACGACACCGTCGCAGGCAGGATTTTGGCGCTGCTGTGGATCTCAGCCAGCCGGGTCAGCCGGGCATCGGCTAACGGCACCACGCCGATGTTGGGCTCGATGGTGGCGAAGGGATAGTTCGCCGCCAGCACCGAATTCTTGGTGAGCGCGTTGAAGAGGGTGGACTTGCCCACGTTGGGGAGTCCGACGATTCCGATGGAGAGTGCCACGGGGACAAGAGTCTAGCCGCGCCAGCGCGCAGCCTGGGCCCGGCGGCGCTGGCTCAGTCGCTCATCGCCGGGGGGAAGCCCCCGGTCGCGATCGGACCCCAGTGCTCGATGGTGACCCGGATCAGCGATTTGCCCTGGCGCTGCATCGCTTCGCGGTACTCCTTCCAGTCGGGGTGCTCGCCGGAGATACTGCGGAAGTACTCGACCAGGGGCTCGACAGCCTCCGGCAGGTCGATGACCTCAGCCACCCCGTCCAGCTGCACGTAGGGACCGTCCCAGTCATCGGAATGGATGACCATCGACACCTCGGGGGTGGCCCGGATGTTGGCGACCTTGGCGCGCTGCGGATACGTGGAGATGACCACGCGCCCCTGGTCGTCCACCCCGCAGGACACGGGAGACATCTGCAGCCCACCGCTGCGTCGATGCGTCACCAACGTGGCGTGGTGGCGGGAGCCGATGAACTGCTCCATCTCCGGGCGTGAGACGCGGTCAGCGGTCGCGATATTGGGAGCCATGCCCCCACCCTAGGAGCCGCGTCCCAGGGTGTGTCGGTGACCCGTGTCACGGTACGGCCATGGACATTCTCTGGGTATGCAGTGTGCTGGCCGTGTTGGTCGTGGGACTGGCCCTGGGTGCGATGGTCGGTGGGCGCCTGGCCCGTTCGACCGAGCGGTCACGGCATATCGCCGAGCTGGCCTCGCTCCGAGGAGAGCGCGACCTGCTATCTGGACAGCTCGACCAGGAGCGGGCAGACAGCGTCCAGGACCGTGCGGTCGCAGCCGAGCTGGCTCCCCTGCGGCACACGTTGGACCGGGTGGCCGAGCACGTCAACACCTTGGAGCGAGACCGCGTCGAGCAGTTCGGGTCTCTGGGTGCGGTGCTCAAGGATGTCGCCTCGCGCGCCGATGCTCTGGGGCAAGAGACCGCGACCTTGTCCGGGGCGCTGAACTCCTCCGGGGTGCGTGGTGTGTGGGGCGAGGCCCAGCTGCGCCGGGTGTTGCAGCACGCCGGGATGATGGAGCGTTGTGACTTCGACGAGCAGGTCAGCGGCACCACACGTCACGACGCGTCGGTCCGGCCGGACGTCGTGGTGCACCTGCCCGGTGACAAGTCGCTGGTCATCGACGCCAAGGCCCCGCTCGGTGCCTTCCTGAAGGCGCAGGGCTCGCAGATCACTCCTGCGGAGCGCGACCAGTTCCTCCAGCAGCATGCCGTCGCGCTGCGCCGGCACGTCGACGCCTTGGTGTCCAAGGCCTACTGGAGCGCCTTCGACAACAGCCCGGAGCTCGTCGTGTGCTTCGTGCCCAGCGACGCCGTGCTGGCCAGCGCCCTGCAGACCCAGCCAGACCTCTACGACCACGCGCAAGCACGCAAGATCGTCCTCGCCTCTCCGGCCACCTTGTTGGCGGTGCTACGGGCCACGGCGTTCGCCTGGCAGCAGGAAGCCCTCAACAGCAACGCCCAAGAGGTGCTGCGCCTCGGGAGCGAGCTACACAGTCGACTCGGCACCATGGGCAAGCACATCAACACCATGGGGACCTCACTACGCAAGTCGGTCGAGAGCTACAACCAGTTCGTCGGCACCATGGAGTCGCGCGTGATGGTGACGAGCCGCAAGATGGCGGACCTGGGAGTGGTCGAGGAGGCACCCCAGGCCGTCCTCCCCGTGGAGGCCGCGGTGCGTCCGATCACCCATGCGGAGCTGCTCGCCACGGAGTTGGATGACGGCACTCCGAGCCGGGATGAGCTGTTGACGGTCGACGACGCCTTGGCTCCCAGCCGGTCCAGGACGAGCCGGGCCAGCTAGCTCGGCGGCAGGACAACAGACGCGGCCAGCGCCTGAGTCGACATCCGGGCTCTAGTGCAGGCTGCCGGGGTCGTGGCGCAGCTTGGCTGCTTCCTTGCCATCGCGCGCCTTCAGGTCACGGCGGATCTCGTTCGGCAGGGAGAACAGCAGCGACTCCTCGGCGGCCGTGACCAACCCGACGTCGCCGTACCCACGCGCTGCCAGCCATTCCAGGACCTCGCGGACCAAGAGCTCAGGCACGCTCGCCCCACTGGTGACGCCGACCGTGGTCACGCCCTCCAGCCACTCCTCCTGGATCTCGTCCGCATAGTCGACGAGGTGACCGTCGCGCGACCCATGCTCGATGGCAACCTCGACCAGGCGCACCGAGTTCGAAGAGTTCGTCGACCCCACCACGATCATCAGGTCGCAGTCGGCGGCCATCTGCTTCACGGCCACCTGACGGTTCTGCGTGGCGTAACAGATGTCGTCACTGGGCGGATCCTGCAGTTTGGGGAACTTCTCCCGCAGGCGTCGGACGGTCTCCATCGTCTCGTCGACCGAAAGCGTCGTCTGTGACAGCCAGACCAGGCGCTCGGGGTCACGCACCTCCACGTGGTCCACGTCGGCCGGGCTTTGCACCAAAGTGATGTTGTCCGGCGCCTCACCAGCCGTCCCCTCGACCTCTTCGTGGCCTTCGTGCCCGATGAGCAGGATGTCGAAGTCGTCTCGGGCGAACCGCACGGCTTCCCGGTGGACCTTGGTCACCAATGGGCAGGTGGCGTCGATGGTCTTCAACTGCAGCGCCTTGGCTTCTTCATGCACCACCGGCGACACGCCGTGCGCCGAGAAGATCACGGTCTGCCCTTCGGGCACCTCGTCGGTCTCGTCCACGAAGATGGCTCCGCGCTTCTCCAGCGTGGAGACGACATGCTTGTTGTGCACGATCTGCTTGCGGACGTAGACCGGGGCGCCGTAGAGGTCCAAGGCCTTCTCCACGGTGATCACCGCTCGGTCCACGCCGGCGCAGTATCCCCGCGGCGCAGCGAGCAGCACTCTCTTGTCGGCCTGCGACCCGCCGCCATCGGCTGCGTCGGGAACGGTCGGAGTCATGGGCTGGGCTGGGGAAATCACCCCTCCATCGTAGAGGGGTCACCTTCGAGGCCACTGAACGGACGGACCCACCCGCACCCGCCACCTCCTCCTGGGTCGCCTTCGACGCGTGTCAGACCCCTGAGTGATGATGTGAGCATGACCTCGTCTTCGACTTCTGCACCGTCCACAACGCCTCGGCAGCTGGCCGACGCCTACGTGCACGAGATGTCCGACCTCGACCCGGGCCTGGCCACCATGCTGGGACTGAGCGCCCACGACGACCGCGTCCCCGACTTCTCCCCCGCTGGTCACCAAGCTGTCGCCGATCTGTCGATCCGCACCCTCGGCGCCCTCGACGAGCTGGAGCAGGCGGCGGGCGCGAAGGGCTTCGATGTCCTCGAGACCCGCTGCGCCGTGCTGCTGCGGGAGCGACTCACCGTCCAGCTCGATGCTCACGAAGCCGGCGAAGATCTGCGCGAGATGCGCAACATCTTCGGGCCACCGCAGCGGGTGCGCCAGCTCTTTTCGATGATGCCGACCGAGACCGAGCAGGACTGGCAGTGCGTCGCGCGGCGCCTAACCGCGGTGCCTCACTCGCTCCAGTCGTATGCGGTGTCGTTGGAGGCGGGCCGGGCGCAAGAGCTCCTGGCGGCTCCACTACAGGTCCAGACCCTGGCCGACCAGCTCGCGGACTGGGTCGAGACCGGATGGTTCGCCGAGTTCGTCGCGCCGGGCGTCCAGGCCCACCCCAACCTGAAGGCGGAGCTCACCGAAGCCGCTTCGGCCGCCACCAGCGGGGCCGCTGAGCTGCGGGACTACTTGAGCTCGACCTACCTGGAAGCGGCCCAGGGCACCCCCGATGCCGTCGGCGCCGAGCGCTACCGGCTCAACGCTCGCCGCTGGACCGGAGCCGACCTGGATCTGGAAGAGGCCTACGCCTGGGGGTGGCAGGAGTTCACCGACCTCAAAGCCCAGATGGAGGAGCTTGCCGAGACCATCCTGCCTGGGTCGACCCCCATCGAGGCGATGCGCCACCTCGACGAGCACGGGGAGGCCGTCGAAGGGGTTGAGGCCATCCGCGAGCGCCTGCAGCAGATGATGGACCAGGCCATTGAGGACCTCAGTGACACGCACTTCGACATTGCCGAGCCGGTGCGCACGGTCAAGGCGAGGATCGCGCCCTCGGGAAGCGCCGCGGCTCCGTACTACAGCCGTCCCTCCCAGGACTTCAGCCGTCCGGGCCAGACTTGGCTCCCGACGTTGGGCGAGACCCGGTTCCCGCTCTACGAGCTGGTCTCGACCTGGTACCACGAAGGCGTGCCGGGCCACCACCTGCAGCTGGCCCAGTGGGTCTACGTCGCGCCGCAGCTCTCGCTCTTCCAGACCAGCATCGGTTCTTCCAGTGGGGCCACCGAGGGGTGGGCGTTGTATGCCGAGCGTCTGATGGACGAGCTGGGGTATCTCGACACCGAAGCCAAGATGGGCTACCTCGACTGCCAGATCATGCGGGCCATCCGCGTGGTCATCGACATCGGGATGCACCTCGAGCTGACGATCCCGCAGGACTCGGACGTCGCACCCGGCCATACCTGGACCCCCGCTTTGGCCAAGCAGTTCTTTGCAGCCCACTGCGGCCGCCCCGCATCCTTCATCGACAGTGAGATCGTCCGCTACCTGGGCTGGCCGGGCCAGGCCATCAGTTACAAGCTGGGCGAGCGGGCCTGGCTGACGGGTCGAGCCACCGCTCAGGAGGCAGCCCGCGAGCGGGGCGAGGAGTTCGACCTCAAGGCATGGCACATGGCTGCCCTGTCCTTGGGGGCGCTCGGGCTGGACGACCTGCAGGCTGAGCTAGGCCGTCTGTGAGCGCCCCGTGAGCACACCGGCCGGCAAACCACCGCTGGCGCCGACAGCCCGAGAGACCAGCGCCGAGGCCCCGTGGCCGGTGCGGGTGCTGAGCCTGAAGATCGCGGACTACGTCCAGAAGATGTCGCCGCTGTGGCTTGAGGGCCAGATCGTGCAGCTCAACCGTCGACCGGGCATGAAGACCGCGTTCGTGACGCTGCGGGACACCGATGTCGACATGTCGTTGTCGCTGACCATCCCCGTCCCGGCGCTGGAGGCGATGACCGCCGACCCGCAGCCGGGGTCCCGGGTGGTGGTGCACGCCAAGCCGAGCTTCTGGACCAAGCGCGGCACCCTGCAGCTCGAGGCGCGGCAGATGCGGCATATCGGGGTCGGCGAGCTGCTCGCCCGGCTGGAGCACCTCAAGCAGTTGTTGCGGTCCGAGGGGCTTTTCGACGCCCAACGCAAGCGGCCGCTCCCCTTCCTGCCCCAGCGGATCGGTCTCATCGTCGGGCGCAACACCGCGGCCGAGCGGGACGTGCTCAGCAACACCCAGCGGCGGTGGCCGACGGCACGCTTCGAGATCCGCCAGGTGCCCGTCCAAGGCCCGGACACCGTGGTCGCGGTAGGCCGAGCCTTGGGTGAGCTGGACGCTCTGCCCGAGGTCGATGTCATCGTCATCGCTCGCGGCGGAGGCTCCTTCGAGGACCTGTTGCCGTTCAGCAACGAGGCCCTCATCAGGGCCGTCGCTGACTGCCGGACCCCCTTCGTTAGCGCCATCGGCCACGAGAGCGACAGCCCGTTGTTGGACTTTGTGGCCGACCTGCGGGCCTCCACTCCGACGCACGCCGCCAACGCCATCGTCCCGGACCGCCAGGATGAGGTGAACGGTCTGCGGACGGTGCTGACGCGGGGTCGACGCACCCTCACCCAACGGTTGGCTCGCGAGCGCGCGGCTCACCTGGCCTTGATGAGTCGGCCGGTCATGGCCGACCGGGCAGCGATCGTGGCGGGACACCGGGAGAGCATCACCAACGCCCACCGCCGCGGACGTAGCGCCATCCACGCCCGCGTCCGGGCCGAGCGCGAGCGGGTCGGTCAACAGTGGCGACACCTCCGAGCGGTCTCACCACGCCACACCCTGGACCGCGGGTACGCCGTCGTCCGCCATACGGACGCCACCATCGTGCGCGACCGAGACGACGTCGCACTCGATGAGCTGCTGCACGTCACCGTGGCGCGAGGGGACTTCGCCGTCCGCCCTGTCGGCTCCGCCGACCTGCCCGCGATCTTCCCCGACCAGCCCACCGAGGGCTACTAGGCTGGCCGGATGGCTGACGACACGACACCGGAGCACCACGGTGACAGCGACGACGCAGCAGACACCGACGCGAAGACGGACACGCGTGACCTCACGTACGAGCAGGCCCGCGAAGAGCTGATCACCATCGTGGCGAGGATCGAGTCCGGTGAGGTGCCACTGGAGGAGTCCATGCGGCTGTGGGAGCGCGGGGAAGCTCTGGCGGCACACTGCCAGGCGAAGCTCGACACGGCTCAGGAGCAGCTCGACAAGACCGTTGCTGAGGAGTCCGCCGGGACGGACTAGTTCGTGGCCACGCCCAGGCCCTGGATGAACTCAGCCATTTCCGGAGTATCGGCGGTGCCGTTCACCACGGTCGTGGCAGGCTGCTCCGGCCCGGGAGGGAGCACCAGCGCCACTTGCGCGATGTCGTTGTCGTCGACACCGGTCCACAGCTCCCACTCCTGAGTGCCGGTCGGTCCCTCGAAGGACACCGTGGCGCCTTGGTCCTCCACGTCTTCCAGGGACAGCGCCATCCACTCTTTGCCGGGATCCACGGCTTGGCGGATCTGCACGAACTGGGTCTGCGGCGACACCATGCCGATCCGCCACGTGGGGACCTGGTTGTTCACCCCGAAGCGGACGAACGAGCCGGTCCACCCCTCATCCAGCGTCGTCGGTGTCCACACCGGCCACTCGGCCTCGGACGCGGCGTAAGAGGCTGAGGACTCGATCTCCGCCGGCCGTCGCTGCGACTCCGGAGGGTTCGGCGTGACGGCCCAGACAGCGAAGACGAGGACCAGGACCGCCGCCAGCGAATAGAACATGTTCTTCGCCGAGTAGGACAACAGGCGTTTGCGGCGCTTGTCCTCCGCATTCGGCTCTCGCGTCGGGGTCGCTGTGCTCACTTCCCCATGGTCGCATCTCGCCACACGCCGTCGGTCATCAGGGATAGGGTCGGCGCAGACGATTGATCTGCTGGGCTATCTACTGCTGCGACGAAGGAGCCGACACATGGCCGACGACACCCGAAGCCGCCCGGACGCGGTCCTACCCGATCGAAACTTGGCGTTGGAGCTGGTCCGGGTCACCGAGGCGGCCGCCCTGGCCGCCGGCCGATGGGTTGGCCTCGGCCAGAAGAACCTGGCTGACAACGCGGCCGTCGAGGCGATGCGCAAGGTCATCTCCTCGGTGGCCATGGACGGTGTCGTCGTCATCGGGGAGGGCGAGAAGGACGAGGCGCCCATGCTCTACAACGGGGAGCACGTCGGCGATGGCACGGGACCGGCCGTCGACGTGGCGGTCGACCCCATCGACGGCACCACCCTGACCGCCAAGGGGATGGACAACGCGATCGCGGTCATGGCCGTCTCCGAGCGCGGCACGATGTACGACCCCAGTGCAGTGTTCTACATGGACAAGCTCGTCGTGGGCGCCGACTGCGCCGACCGGGTGGACATCAGGCTGCCGATCGCCGAGAACGTACGCCGGGTGGCTCGCGCCAAGCACCGTCACCCCGAGGACGTGACCGTGATCATGCTCGACCGCCCGCGCCACGACTCCGTCGCCCAGGAGGTCCGTGACGCGGGGGCTCGCCTGCGGTTCATCTCCGACGGTGACGTCGCCGGTGGCATCGCTGCCTGCCAGGAGGACAGCGGGGTCGACATGCTCCTTGGCATCGGTGGAACCCCGGAGGGCATCATCACCGCGTGCGCCGTCAAGGCCATGGGTGGGGTGATCCAAGGCAGACTCTGGCCCAAGGACGACGACGAGCGACAACAAGCCATCGACGCCGGGCACGATCTGGACCGTGTGCTCACCAACGACGACCTCGTGACCGGGGACAACTGCTTCTTCGTGGCCACCGGGATCACCAGCGGTGAGCTCCTCAAGGGCGTCCGCTTCGGATCCGGCACGGCCTACACGCATTCGTTGGTGATGCGCAGCAAGTCCGGCACCATTCGACGGATCGAGTCCGCCCACCGCCTGTCCAAGGTCGCTGCCATCGCCGACGAGTTCGCTCCCTCGCATGGCTGAGGCCCAGACGGCACGCGTCGTCACCATCGGCGAGGCCCTGATCGACATCGTGCACCCCCAAGACGCTGAGCCCACAGAGCACGTCGGCGGTAGCCCCGCCAACGTCGCCGTGGGCTTGGCTGCGCTCGGCCACCCCACATCGTTGGCGACCCATCTCGGTCAGGACGAGCGCGGCGACCGGATCGCCGACTACCTCGAGCAGCGCAACGTCACCCTGACGGAAGGAAGCCGCAGCGCCGAGCGCACCTCGACGGCCAAGGCCAGCCTGGACGCCGAGGGCGGGGCGACCTACGAGTTCGACCTGGCCTGGGACATCCCCCTGCCGGACCTGACTGGGGTGGGCCACCTGCATACCGGGTCCATCGCGGCCACTCTGCAGCCCGGGGCGTCCACCGTCTTCGACGCGATGTCTGCCGCCCGCTCCTACGGCACGGTGTCCTACGACCCGAACGCCCGCCCCACGATCATGGGCGCAGCCCACGAGGCCCGTTCCCTGATCGAGGAGCGCATCGGGCGCAGCGACGTCATCAAGGCCAGCGCCGAGGACATCGAGTGGTTGTATGCCGGAGCCACCGTCGAGGAAGTCGCGCGTCTGTGGGGCCGGCTCGGCCCGCCCCTGGTCGTCATCACCGACGGCGGCGAGGGCGCCCTCGTCCATCAGAGCCATAGCGAGCACCAAGTGCGGGTGGCCGCTGCTTCGGTGGACGTGGTGGACACGGTCGGCGCCGGTGACTCGTTCATGGCAGGGCTGATCTCGGGTCTCCTGGATGCCGGCCTGCTGGGGTCACTGGACGCCCGCCGTCGACTCGACGGCGCCAGCCCGTGGGCTGTGGCGAGTGCGGTCGATCGCGCCTTGGCCACGGCCGCCTTCACGGTGGCCCGTGCCGGAGCGGCCTCACCGACCCGGACCGATATCGATCTGCCGCAGCCCAGCGCTTAGTCGTATGGCCGAGTTCCGATACACCGACCTTCTTCCGATCACGGACGACGACACCCCCTACCGTCTGCTCACCACCGAGGGGGTGAGCACCGTGTCCGGGCCTGACGGACAGACCTTCCTGTCGGTCAGTCGGGAGGCCCTTCGTCTGCTGAGCGAGACGGCCATGCACGACATCGCGCACTACCTTCGACCGGGCCACCTGGCCCAGCTGGCACACATCCTCGAAGACCCCGAGGCCAGCACCAACGACAAGTTCGTCGCGCTGGACCTGTTGAAGAACGCGAACATCGCGGCCGGTGGTGTCCTCCCCATGTGCCAGGACACCGGCACCGCCATCGCGATGGGCAAACGGGGCCAGCGCGTGCTGACCCAGGGCCCGGACGAGGAGGCCATCTCGCGAGGGGTCTTCGATGCCTACACCCGGCTCAACCTCCGCTACTCCCAGATGGCGCCCATCACGACCTGGGAGGAGAAGAACACCGGTTCCAACCTGCCTGCGCAGGTGGAGATCTATGCCGACACCACTCCCGGGCACGAAAACGCCTACAAGTTCTTGTTCCTGGCCAAAGGGGGTGGCTCGGCCAACAAGTCGTTCCTCTACCAGGAAACCAAGGCGCTGCTCAGCCCGGACCGCCTGATGGCCTGGCTCGACGAGAAACTGCGCAGTCTCGGGACCTCGGCCTGCCCGCCCTACCACCTGGCCATCGTGCTGGGCGGCACGTCGGCGGAATTCGCGTTGAAGACCGCCAAGTACGCCTCCGCCCGGTACCTCGACACGCTGCCCACCCAGGGTTCGCTGGCCGGCCACGCCATCCGGGACCCGGATCTCGAGGCCCAGGTGCACGAGTTGACCCGGAGCTTCGGGATCGGAGCGCAGTTCGGCGGGAAGTACTTCTGCCACGACGTGCGGGTCATCCGGCTCCCCCGGCACGGCGCCTCGCTGCCTGTCGCCATAGCAGTGTCCTGCTCGGCCGACCGGCAGGTGCTGGCCAAGATCACCGCCGACGGAGTCTTCCTGGAGCAGCTGGAGACGGACCCGGCGCGGTTCATGCCCGACCAGGTCGACAGCACGCTGGACGAGCAGACCGACGGGGTCTCCGGCACCGGCGCACGATCGGCCGTGCCCATCGACCTGGACCAACCGATGGCGGAGGTGCTGGCCGAGCTGTCCCGGCACCCCGTCAAGACACGTCTGTCCCTGAACGGCACGGTCGTGGTCGCTCGCGACCTCGCCCACGCCAAGATCAAGGAGCGGCTCGACGCGGGCGAGCCCATGCCCGACTACCTACAAGACCACCCCGTCTACTACGCCGGTCCCGCCAAGACCCCGGCCGGTATGCCGTCCGGTTCCTTCGGTCCGACCACCGCGGGCCGGATGGACTCCTACGTCGAGCAGTTCCAGGCCGCAGGGGGTTCCAAGATCATGCTGGCCAAGGGCAACCGTTCGACGCAGGTCACGAAAGCCTGCCAGACCCATGGTGGGTTCTATCTGGGCTCGATCGGCGGCCCGGCGGCTCGGTTGGCCCAGGACTGCATCACTTCGGTGGAGACGCTCGAATACGAGGAGCTCGGGATGGAAGCCGTCTGGAAGATCCAGGTGCAGGACTTCCCGGCCTTCATCGTGGTCGACGACAAGGGCAACGACTTCTTCGCCGACGTGATGCGACCGATTGCCATGACCATCAGCACCCGACCCGATATGGACTCCCAGTCATGAGCGAAGCCTCCGCCAACAACACGTTCGAGGACCTGCTGGACGCCAACCGCCAATACGCCGCCGACTTCGACCACGCCGGTTTCGACGGGATCGCCCACGCAGGTGTCGCCATCGTCACGTGCATGGACTCCCGGATCGACCCCCTTCGTATGGTGGGCCTCTCGCACGGGGACGCCAAGATCTTCCGCAACCCCGGGGGCCGGGTCACCGACGCCGCCTTGGAGGCCCTGGTCCTGGGCGTGCACCTGCTCGGGGTCAAGCGGGTCATCATCGCGCCCCACACTCGATGCGCGATGGCCTCGGCGACCGAAGCCGAGCTACGCGAGCGCATCGGCGCCTCCAGTGGCCAGGACGTCATCTGGCAGCGGTTCCACGTCGTGGCGGACCAGCGCCTGGCTCTGCACGAGGACGTCGCCCGGGTGCGGACCCACCCGCTGATCCCGTCGGAGGTGGAGGTAGGCGGCTTCCTCTTCGACGTCGATACGGGCCTGCTCAACCAGGTTCTCTAGTCGGTCAGGCCCGTATCGGGGTGTTCAGGTCGAGCTCGTCACTGCTTGTGCGAGCTCGGGTCGGGAAGGGTCAGGCGCCCTTGCCGGTGACGCTGACCTCGATGTTGCCGCGAGTGGCCTTGCTGTACGGGCACATCTGGTGGGCCTTGTCGGTGAGGTCCTGAGCCGTGGCGTCGTCGACGCCGGGGACCGTCGCGACCAGGTCGACGGCGAGGCCGAAGCCGCTGTCGGTCTCGCCGAACTTCACGTCTGCGTGCACGGTCGACTCGCTGGCGTCCACGCCCTCGCTCTCGGCTACCTTGGCCAAGGCCCCTCCGAAGCACGCTGCGTACCCCGCGGCGAAGAGGGTCTCGGGGTTGGCCTTGCCGCTGCCGGGCTTGCCCAGCTCGACGTCGACCGACCCGTCTTCACTCACGCTTCGTCCGCCACGTCCACCTTTGGCGGTGGCAGCGGCCTTGTAAGCAACCTTGTTCAGCGTTTCCATGCTCGTCCTCTCGACGGTGAATGAGATGGAACCGACTCAGCGGCTCCGATATCTCAACCACCCCGCGGCGAAGGGCATTCCACCAACGCCGGGCGCACGGGCCATCAGAGGGCCAGTCGCTCCTTCACCACGGCCGCGAGGGCGTCACCGCAGCGCTGCGCCTCTTCGGCGCTCTGGGCCTCGACCATCACACGCACCAACGGCTCCGTGCCCGACTTGCGCAACAGCACCCGGCCGCCGGAGCCCAGCTGCTGCTCGACCTCGCGGACGGCTCCGCGCAGCACCTCGTCCTCGCCGACCCGTTGCTTGTCGACATCCTTGACGTTGATGAGCACCTGGGGCAACCGCCGCATCACCCCGGCAAGCTCGGACAACGGCTTGCCGGAGTTGACCACTCCAGCGGCCAAGGACAGCGCAGTGAGCACGCCGTCTCCGGTGGTGCCGTGGTCCAACATGATCACGTGCCCGGACTGCTCCCCGCCCAGATTGAGCCCGCGGCGGCGCATCTCCTCCAGCACGTAGCGGTCACCCACTGCGGTCTGGACCACCGTGATGTCGTGCTGTTCCATCGCGCGCAACAACCCCAGGTTGCTCATCACCGTAGCCACGAGCGTGTCGTCCTGGAGTGTCCCGCGCTCGTGCTGGTCGACAGCCAGCACGGCCATGATCTGGTCCCCGTCGACGATCTCGCCGTCAGCGTCCACCGCGAGGCACCGGTCCGCGTCACCGTCGAGAGCGACCCCCAGGTCGGCACCGCGCTCGATCACCGCGCGCTGCAGCTGGTCCAGGTGGGTGGACCCGTACCCGTCGTTGATGTTCAGCCCGTTGGGGTCTCCACCGATGACGTCCACCCGGGCCCCGGCCCGCCGGAAGGCCTCCGGACCGACGTGTCCCGCTGCTCCGTGCGCGGCGTCGATGACGATGTGCAGCCCGTCCAGCCGGACGGACACCGAGGAAAGCAAGTGCTCCATGTAGAACTCAGCACCCTGTGGGAAGGGCTGGATACGCCCCACGGCTGCCCCGGTCGGACGCTCCCACTCTGCACCCATCCGCTCGGTGATGCGGTCCTCGATCTCATCGGCCAGCTTGTTGCCCCCCGTGGCGAAGTACTTGATGCCGTTGTCGGGCATGGCGTTGTGCGACGCCGAAAGCATGGCCCCCATCTCGGCCGAGAGCCGCATCGTCAGGTGGGCGATGGCCGGCGTAGGCAAGATTCCGGCGTCCAACACGTCGACCCCCGCCGAGGCCAGACCCGCCATCACTGCCGCCCCCAGGAACTCACCGGAAGCCCGGGAGTCCCGGCCCACGACCGCGGTCGCCCGGCGCCCACCGTAGGCCCCCCGACCGCCCAGCTCGTGCGCCACCGCCACGGAGAGGTTCAGCGCCAGTTCGGCGGTGACATCTTTGTTGGCCAGGCCACGCACCCCATCGGTACCAAACAAACGTCCCATCGCTGGGGTCCTCTCGTCGCCGGGTCGCGAGCATCATCGGTTCGCGAGCATCGTCAGCCTCCGCGCCCGGATTGGGACGCAGGGACCGATGCGAGTATGCCGCACCCTCGCCCCCCGCCCACAGTTCACGAGGCGAGCGCTAGGCGCGCATCCGCTCCCCAGCGGGGTCGAAGAGGCACTGCTGCAGCCGAGTCGCCGGGCGCCGGTGCCCCAGGATCTCGATCTCGAATCCGGTGGTGTCGTCCTCGGCGCTCGATATCGGCAGATAGCCCAACGCCACCGAGGTGCCGCTGTGGTGCGCATAGCCCCCTGACGTCACCCAGCCGACCACCGCATCCCCGTGCCAGATCGGCTCATCCCCGATCGCATCGGCGGCATCCGGTCCCGCAGGCACGTCCACCTCGAAGGCAACCAGGCGCCGCGCCGGTCCCGCCTCGCGCACGGTGCACGCCGCCGCCTTGCCGACGAAATCGCCCTTCCCTACCTTCACGAACGGTCCCAGACCCGCCTCATAGGGGTCGTAGGTCGGCCGGTACTCCGTCGCCCACGCCCCGTACGACTTCTCCAACCGCAGGGAGTTCAGCGCATGTCCGCCGAAGAGCTGGATGCCCTGGGGCTCACCCGCCCGCATCAGGAGGTCGAACAACGAGGCGAGGTATGCCGGCTCGACCCACATCTCGTAACCCAGGTCGCCGGTGAAAGAAATCCGGCCGACCAGCGCCGGGATGGTGCCCAGTCGCATCGAGGCGATATCGAGCAGCGCGAACGCTTCCGGCGACACGTCGTCGCCAGTGATCTTGGAGAGCAACTCCCGCGAGCGAGGTCCTGCGATGGAGAGCCCGCACAGCCTCGAACCCAGTGCCCGGTAGTGGACGGACCCGTCGTGGGGCAGGTGGGCGTCGAACCATCGCTGGTGGTAGCGCTCGGCCGCACCGGAGCCGAACATCATGAACCGCTCCGGTCCGTCCGAGGCCCCCGTGGCGGGTAGGGCCGCCACGGTGAAGTCACCGATCAGGTGCCCCTTCTCGTCCAGCATCGGGGAGAGCGCGAGCCGTCCGCTGGACGGCAACCGGTTGGTCAACATCCGGTCCAGGAACGAACGCGCTCCGGGACCGGCGAACTCGTACTTCGCGAAGTTGGTGGTCTCGATCAGCCCGACCCGCTCGCGCACCGCCGCGCACTCCGCCGCCACCGCGTCCCAGGCGTTGGACCGGCGCAGGGTCGGGTTCTCCCGTGCCGGCGTCTGTGCGCCGCCACGGTCGAACCACAAGGCGTGCTCCAGTCCGAAGGACACCCCCCATACCGCTCGGGCCGCGTCCAGCCGGTCGTAGATCGGCGAGGTCGCGACCTTGCGGGCTGCCGGGAGCTGCTCGTTGGGATAGGCGATCCGGAAGCGGCGACCGTAGTTCTCGCGGACCTTGGCGTGGGTGTAGGCCGGGGTGGCCCAGTCGCCGAAGCGCGCCACGTCCATTCCCCAGACGTCGAAGCCCGGGTCACCCGTGGTGATCCAGTTGGCCAACGCCAGACCGACCCCACCGCCCTGGCTCAGCCCGGCCATCACGCCACAGGCCACCCAGTGACCGGGCTGCCCCCGGACCGGACCGATCAGGGGGTTGCCGTCGGGGGCGAAAGTGAAGGGTCCGTTGATCACGGACTTGATCCCGACCTCTCCGAAGATGGGGAAGTGGTCGATGGCCCGCTCCAGGTTGCCGGAGATGCGGTCGAGGTCTGGAGCCAGCAGCTGGTGGCCGAAGTCCCACGGGGTGGTGTGCGGGGACCACGGCACACCGTGCGGCTCATAGGTCCCGAGCAGCAGCCCCTCACCCTCTGTGCGGAGGTAGACCTCACCTCCGAAGTCCATCGCATGGAAGAGCGGTGACCCGGCCAGCTCCGGCACGGCCTCGGTGACCAGGTAGTGATGCTCCATGGCCAGTACCGGCAGCTCCAGATCGCACATCCGGCCCACCTCGCGAGCCCACAGCCCCCCGGCGTTCACGAAGTGCTCGCAGGTGATGGTCCCCGCCTCGCCGCAGTCCAGCTCCCAGGACCGGTCCGGCAGCGCTCGGATCGCCTCGACCCGGGTGTGCTGCACGATTTCGGCTCCGGCCAACTGCGCGCACCGCGCGTAGGCGCGGGTCACCCCACTGGGGTCGACGTTGCCCTCGCACGGGTCGAACATCGCCCCAACGAAGTACTGCTCGTCCATGATCGGCAGGAAGGCCTTGGCCTCGGCTACACCGATCATCTCGGTGTCCAGCCCGAGGTAGCGGTTGCGGGCATGCGCCATCCGCAACCAGTCGAGACGCTCCTGCGTGTCGGCCAGGATCAGTCCGCCGGTGAGGTGTGCCCCGCAGTCCACGCCTGAGATGCGTTCGATCTCGGCGTACAGCTCCACCGTGTACTTCTGCAGCGCGGCGACGTTCGGGTCGCCGTTCAGGGTATGCATCCCACCGGCCGCGTGCCACGTCGATCCCGACGTGAGCTCGCTGCGTTCGAGCAGCACCGCGTCGGTGACTCCGGCTTTGGTCAGGTGGTACAGCACGCTGGCCCCGACGACACCGCCGCCGATGACAACGACCTGGGCAGAACTTCTCATCCGTGGCTCCTGGGGGCTTCGTGGTCGGTGGCTGATCGCCTAGAAGTCGGTGGGGACCCCGCCCTCGGCGACGCGACGGGCCACGAACTCGTCGAGCTCAGCCATCGCATCCGTCTCGAGGGATGGCTGCTCATAGGTAGCCAGGAACTCCCGGACCAGCCGCGCGGCGTGCTGCTCCGAGGTGGGGCTGCCGGCGTCCTCCCAGGACTCGAAGTTACGCCAGTCCGAGATCATCGGGGCGTAGAACGCGTCGCGGAAGCGGTCCTGCGTGTGCTGCACGCCGAAGAAGTGCCCGCCCGGTCCGACCTCGGCGATGGCCTCCACGGCCAGACTGGCGTCGTCGACCAGGATGGGGTCCAGAAAGACCGAGATCATCTGCAGCAGATCGGCGTCCAGGATCATCTTCTCGAAGGACGCCCTCAGGCCACCCTCCATCCACCCCGCGCCGTGCATCACCAGGTTGGCTCCGCCCAGGATCGCGCCCATCAAGGAGAAGGTGCTTTCGTATCCGGCTTGAGCATCGACGGCGTTGGCCGCGCAGACGTTCGACGACCGGTAGGGCACCCCGACCCGTCGGGCCAGCTGACCACCCACCAGAGCCGCTTTCATGAACTCGGGAGTGCCGAAGGCGGGTGAGCCCGACTTCATGTCGACGTTGGAGGTGAAGCCTCCGTAGATCACCGGTGCGCCCGGCTTCACGAGCTGGGTGAAGGCGATCCCGGCCAGGGCCTCGGCGTTCTGTTGGACCAGCGCACCGGCCAACGTGACCGGCGCCATCGCCCCGGCCAGGGTGAACGGGGTGATCACCATGGCCTGGTTCCGCGGGGCGTACTGCAGGATGCCCTCGAGCATCGGTTCGTCGTAGCGCAACGGCGAGCTCGCGTTGATGACCGTGTGCACGCTGGGTTGCTGGTCCAACGTCGCGTCGTCGACCTGACGAGCGATCCGGACCATCTCCAGGCAGTCGATGTTGCGCTGAGCCCCCAGGCTGTACACGTGCGGCACCTTGTCCGTCAGGGTCAGCATCGAGCGCGTGGCGTGCAGATGGCGGACCGAGGCGTGCACATCGGTCGGCTCCACCGGGTATCCGCCCAACAGGTGGACGGCGTTCAGGGACTGTGCCAAACGCAGCAGGTCGTCGAAGTCGGCCTTGTTGCCCTCGCGACGGCCTCCGATCGCGTCTCCCACGTAGGGCGGGCTGGCTACAGCGGTGAAGGCCACCGAGTCACCACCGATGCGCACGTGATGCGCGGGGTTGCGGGAGTGCAGGGTGAACTCACTCGGGGCCGTGGAGACCAGCACGCTGATCAGCTCGGGGTCGAAGTGCACCCGGTTGCCCTGGACATCGGCGCCCGCGTCCTTCCACAGCTGCCGGGCGACCGGGTGCAGGAAGTCGATCCCGGTCTCTGCCAGCACCCGCAACGAGGCGGAGAAGATGGACTCCAGCTGATCCTCGGAGACCGCCTTGACCGGGCCGATACTGCGGCTGGGCTGGGTGAAGGCGAGCTGGTCAGGGGCGCGCGGGCCGGTCGGCCGCGCGCGACGGCGCCCCCGTTCAGCGCGACCGCCGCCGGGCTCAGGCGCACGGCCTGGCGTGTCTTCGCTGACGCTCATAGATCCTCATCCCGCTTCGAGCGTGCGGGCGGCACGCTGATGCCACGCTCGGGCGAGGTGCCGTGCGTGGTCTTTCAGGGCTGCTTCGATGCGAGGCCCGGCGCCCGGCAGTGGGAAACGGTACGAGGGTCCGTAGGCGTAGAGCGCCCCCATCGCGACTCCATCGGCGTCGGGCAGGGGCACCGACGCACTGGTGAGACCGTCCACGTAGTGCCCCTCGCTCCACCAGACTCCCGAAGGCGGGCTGGCGGCGATGTTCTCAGCCAAGCCTTCGGTCTCGGGATGGCGGCGCACGAAGTCCGCGAGCGCGGAGGCGCTCCAGGTGCTCAGCACCGCATACCCTGCGGGGCCCTGGGCCATGGGCCATCGGGTGCCCTCCCAGTTCTCTGCCTGCACGGGGCGGGGAGTATCGACCTGCGCGATGGTGACGTTGTCCTCACCGGAGACGACCGAGAGGCCCACCGCTTCGTCTAACGTGAGCGCCAGCTCCTCGAGGTAGGGCTGGGCGATGTCGCGCAGCCGGGGCTCCCCGCGCTCGGCCGCGGCCAGGGCTCCCACGGTGGGGCCTAGGAAGTACCGTCCGTCATCGTCGCGCCGCACCGCGTCCAGGTCCTCCAGCGTCGCGAGCAACCGGGCGGTGGTGGAGGTCGGCAGGGCTGTCGCCTCGGCCAGCTCCACGAGACCGCGGGAATGACGTCCCACCTCCCGTAGGAGAGAGATCGCGCGCTCGACACTCTTTACACCGGCCATGACTCCGCATACGTTACCGCTATACGGGAACTTGTCTATAGGTTCCCGCACAGCGGTAAAGAACGCCGATCGCGTGGCCTGACGGTGAGGAAGGTGCCTATGCACACTGCAGACGGCAGCGCCCCGGACTCCCGCACGGACGCCGACGTGGTGATCATCGGCGCCGGCGTCATCGGCTCTGCGCTGGCCTACGAGCTGTCCCGTCGCGGCCGTCGCACCCTCAACGTCGACTCCCTGCCCGCGGCGGGCTACGGATCGACCAGCTACTCCAGCGCCATCGTCCGCTTCAGCTACTCGACGCTGCAGGGGGTGGCGATGGCGTGGGAGGCGCTGCACTACTGGCGCAACTGGTCGACCTACCTGGGTCTGGGTGGGCCCGATGATGCCGCCGAGGAGTCGGAGCTGATCGAGCTCGTGACCTGTGGCATGGCCCTGCTGGACACGGGCGACGGACTGGCCCGCCGCGTCCAACCGCACTTCGACACGCACGGGGTGCCCTACGACTACTGGGACACCGCCGAGCTGCATCGGCGCGTCCCGCTGCTGGACGTCGGCCGGATGGGACCGCCGAGCCCGGTGAACGGTGACGACTTCTGGTCCGACCCCACGGAGGACCTGCCCGGTGCGGTCTGGATGCCGGACGCCGGCTACGTCAACGACCCCCAGCTGGCTGCTCGCAACCTGCAGCATGCGGCCCAGCGGCTCGGCGCGCGCTTTCGTTTCGACTCCACCGTGAGTTCCGTCAACCGTCACGCCGGTCGCGTCAGCGGGGTGACCCTGAGCGAGGGCACGGTCCTGACCGCACCCGTGGTGGTGAACGTGGCCGGTCCCGACTCCGCCCGGGTCAACGACCTCGCCGGGCTCAGCGACACCATGACCATCCGCACCCGCCCCATGCGCCAGGAGGTGCACCACCTGCCCTCGCCGCGAGGATCCGACGGGGCGCCGATCAGCCACATGCTGGTCGATGAGGACACGGGGGTCTACATGAAGCCCGAAGCCGGAGGAATGCTGGCCATCGGATCGCTCGAGCCGGCCTGTGACGACCTGGAGTGGCTGGACTCCCCCGACGGATACCTCCGCTCGGTGACGACGCAGGCGTGGGAGAGGCAGACACTGCGTCTGGCTCGGCGCATCCCGGACCTGCAGATCCCCCACCAGCCGAGGGGCATCGTCGGAATCTACGACGTGGCCGACGACTGGATCCCCATCTACGACCGTAGCGACCTCGACGGTTTCTATGTGGCCATCGGGACCTCCGGCAACCAGTTCAAGAACGCACCGTTCGCAGGTCATCTGATGGCCGAGCTGATCGAGGCCGTCGAGGGCGGACACGACCACGACGGCGATCCCCTCCGGGTCACCGGGCGCTATACCGGCGCCAGCATCGACCTGTCGTTCTTCGCTCGCAACCGCGAGATCAACCAGGACAGCTCATTCTCGGTATGCGGATGAGCCAGCCGGCCCGGCAGGAGACAAGCCCATGAGCGACGACGACCTGGATCTCACCACCCTGGACACCGCGGAGCTGGTCGAGCAGATGCACGACGACCTCTACGACGGGATGCACCAGGAGATCGCCCTCGGCACGCAGATCCTCCTGGACCGTCAGTGGCCTCCACAGAAGGTGCTGAACGAGGCGCTGGTGGAGGGGATGCGGATCGTCGGCGTCGACTTCCGCGACGGCATCCTGTTCGTGCCCGAGGTGTTGCTGGCCGCGAATGCGATGAAGGCCGGAATGGCACTGCTGCGCCCCCTGCTGGCCGAAACCGGCGCCGATTCCGTGGGCAAGGTCGTCATCGGCACGGTCAAAGGCGACATTCACGACATCGGCAAGAACCTCGTGGCGATGATGATGGAAGGAGCCGGATTCGAGGTGATCGACATCGGGATCAACAACGACGCGGCGACCTATCTACAGGCGCTCGAGGAGCATCGACCCGACATCCTCGGGATGTCCGCACTGCTGACCACGACCATGCCCTACATGAAGGTCGTCATCGACGCGATGGTCGAGAAGGGCATCCGCAACGACTACATCGTCCTGGTCGGCGGGGCTCCGGTCAACGAAGAGTTCAGCGTGGCTGTGGGGGCCGACGCCTACTGTCGCGACGCCGCCGTCGCCGCCGAGATGGCCAAGGAGATGGTGATGTCGCGCAGCTCGCACGCCCCGGTGCCCGCGGTTGGCGACTCACCCCCTTCACGGTCGCCATCACCGTCCCTGCCTGTCGGGTGAGCGGCCCCCGCGATGCGACGTGGACGGCGAGAGGCCCCTCAGCTCACGGTTCTCTGGTGGAATCAGATCCCTAGCCGGGTGCTGGCCCGCGATGGGAAGCACCGGCACGCACGCTCCCTCTCGGGGCGGTTCCAGGCGGCGATCGCCCGGGCCGCCACCGGTGGTGGTCAAGCGGGGTCGCAGCACTACGCAGAAGGTTGGCATCAGGCCCATCGCGCATGTTCTTCCGACCTGGTCGCCGAGGTGGATACGGCGGTCGCGGACCTCGAAGCACGCTTCGACGACGACGCGCTGGGCTACCTCATCCGCTCCACCCGGGCCTCCCGGCGTGACCGACCGTCCTGCACGAACGACCACCAGAGGGAAGGATCCCACGGGTGAAAGAAACCATCCTCAGCTCGGCCACGCGAGAGGTCGTCATCGGCTACCACCGACCGTTCGCCATCATCGGGGAACGGATCAACCCCACCGGCCGCACGCTCCTGGCGCAGGAGATGAAGGTCGGCGACTACAGCAGGGTCGAGGCTGACGCCATCGCCCAGGTGGCTGCGGGTGCCGCCATCCTGGACGTCAACGCCGGCATCCCGTTGGCCGATGAGCCCGCCATCCTGGCCGAGGCGATCCGCCGGGTTCAGGCCGTCGTCGACGTGCCGTTGTCCATCGACTCCTCCATCGTGGCAGCACTCGAGGCCGGGCTGGCAGCCTACGAGGGCAAGGCCTTGGTGAACTCGGTGACCGGCGAGGAGGAACGCCTGGAGACGGTGCTGCCGTTGGTGGCGAAGCACGGCGCCGCGGTGGTGGTCATCACCAACGACGAGAACGGCATCAACGAGGATCCGAACGTGCGGTTCGAGGTGGCCAAGATGATCGTCCACCGCGCGGCCGACCACGGCATCGGGGCCGAGGACATCGTGGTCGACCCCTTGGTGATGCCGATCGGTGCCATCGGCTCGGCCGGACGCCAGGTGTTGTCGCTGGTCCACCGGCTGCAGACCGAGCTGGGCGTCAACACCACCTGCGGCGCGTCCAACATCAGCTTCGGCCTGCCCAACCGGGCCACCATCAACGCCGGGTTCCTGGCTATGGCCGTCGGCGCCGGCCTGACGTCGGCGATCACCAACCCCCTCGAGCCCGAGGTCCGCTCGATGCTGCGCGCCGCCGACGTGCTCACCGGCAACGACGCCAACTGCTCGACCTGGATCTCGGTCAACCGCCCGCCGGACTCCGAGGTCGCGGGAGCACCGCGGCGCCGCACCAACCGGCGTGCAGCCAGAGTCAGCGGCGCGGTTTAGGCGCCGCCTCGTGAGCACGGACGGCGCAACGGCCGACTCGGTGGAGGTCTCCTTCATGCCCTCCGGGCGGCGGGGCATGGTGGTGACGGGCACCAGCGTGCTCGAAGCCGCCCGCTCGATGGGCGTGGACCTGGACTCGGTATGCGGTGGGCTCGGCATCTGCGGACGCTGCCAGGTCGAGGTGGGAGCTCAGCCCGGGATCGACGCGGATCCCGAACGGCTCTCGACCCGACAGGGCTTGGAGACCTCCTACGACGGGCTTCGGCCGCTCCCTGCCGGACGCCGTCTGGGGTGCGCCGCCCGGATCTCCCGGGACGTCGTCATCGACGTGCCGGAAGGCAGCCAGGTCCACCGCCAGGTGGTCCGCAAAGACGCCGGCCGCCTGGAGGTGGCGGTCGATCCCGTGCTGACGCTGCACTACCTGCACGTCGCGGCGGCCACCATGGCCGATGCCACCGGTGCGGTTCAACGCATGCGGGCCGCGCTGCAGCAGCAGTGGCAGATCGACGACGTGACCGTCGACCTCAGCGTGCTTCCGGCGCTGCAGGCCATCACCGGCGAGGAGCCGGCCTGGATCACGGTCGCGATCCGCGAGGGACACCGCGTGGTGGCGGTGTGGTCGGGCCTGCGCGACCAGATCTTCGGGGTGGCCTTCGACGTCGGGTCCACCACCCTCGCGGGTCATCTGTGCGATCTTCATACCGGAAAGGTGCTGGCTTCTGCCGGGCGGATGAACCCGCAGATCGCCTTCGGCGAAGACCTGATGAGCCGCGTCTCCTACGTGATGATGAACCCTGCCGGGGCAGCCCGGCTCACTGATGTCGTCCGTAACGCCCTGGCCGAGATGGTCATCGAGCTCACCGCCACCGCCGGACTGGATCCCAGCGATGTCCTCGACGTCACGGTGGTCGGCAACCCGATCATGCACCATCTGGTGCTCGGGCTGGACCCGATACCGCTGGGATCGGCACCCTTCGCGTTGGCAACCACGGAGTCCCTGACCGTGCTGGCCTCGGAGGTGGGCCTGGGCGCGCACCCCGGAGCCCGCGTCTACCTCCCGCCGTGCATTGCCGGGCACGTCGGTGCAGACGCCGCCGCGATGGTGCTGGCCGAAGCACCGCATCACGCCGACCCGCTGACCCTGCTGGTCGATGTGGGCACCAATGCCGAGATCGTGCTCGGCAACTCCACCCGGCTGGTGGCGGCATCCTCCCCCACCGGGCCGGCCTTCGAAGGCGCGCAGATCTCCAGCGGACAGCGCGCGGCCACCGGAGCCATCGAGCGGGTCAGGATCGACCCGGACACCCTGGAGCCGCGCATCCGGGTGATCGGCGCCGCTCGTTGGTCCGACCAACCAGGGTTCGCCCGCTCCGTAAAACGCGTCGGCATCACCGGCATCTGCGGCTCGGGGATCATCGAAGCCGTGGCCGAGCTGTTCCTGGCCGGGGTGGTCGGGTCTGACGGCACCATCAGGGCCCCGAGCCGTCCCACGGAACGCATCGTCGAGCAGGGTCGGACCTACGCCTACCGGCTCTGCCAGGATCCCGTGATCGACGTGACCCAGGCCGACGTGCGGGCTATCCAGCTGGCCAAGGCAGCGTTGCAGGCCGGGTGTCGACTCCTGATGGACGAGCTCGACGTCGTGGAGGTCGACGAGATCCGGCTGACCGGCGCCTTCGGCTCCCACATCGACCCCGTCTACGCCATGGTTCTGGGGTTGATCCCGGACTGCGACACCACCCGGGTCCACTCGGTGGGCAACTCTGCGGGCCGAGGCTCCTTGATGGCTCTGCTCTCGGCGACGTCCCGACGAGACGTCGAAGCCGTCGTCGCCCACATCGACAAGATCGAGACCGCGATCGAGCCCCGGTTCCAGGAGCACTTCGTGGCCGCGATCGCCTTCCCCCACAGCACTGCGGCCTACCCGCAGCTGGAGAAGGTGCTGCAGCTCCCGGCGCGCGAGAGCTCCGCCCGACGTCGCACGTCGCGCCGGCGTCCGAGGACATCGCTCTCGGGGGAACGCCAAGACCCCGACCCCCAGGGAGCGGGGATCGGGGTCTGACTGCGACCGAGAGGAGCGGTCAGCGCTTGCTGTACTGAGGAGCCTTGCGGGCCTTCTTCAGACCAGCCTTCTTGCGCTCGGGGACACGTGCGTCCCGCGTCAGCAAGCCGGCCTTCTTCAGAGCCGGACGGTTCAGCTCTTCGTCGATGCCGTTCAGCGATCGGGCGACGCCGAGGCGCACCGCCCCGGCCTGTCCGGAGGGGCCACCACCGTGCACGCGGACCAGCACGTCGTAGGCGCCGACCAGGTCCAGCACGGTCAGCGGCTCGTGGACGATCTGCTGGTGCACCTTGTTCGGGAAGTACTCGGACAGCGAGCGGCCGTTGATCTTCCACTCGCCGGTGCCCGGGACGATCCGCACGCGGGCGATGGCCTGCTTGCGGCGGCCGGTGGCTGCGCCGGGAGCGGTGACCGAGCGACGCTCCGCGACCTGCGCGGAGTTGCTCGACTCGCTCGTGTACTCGGTCAGTTCGACGTCATCTGCGTCGATTTCAGTGTCGTTGACGGTCATCAAAGTTCCTTACTGCGCGACCTGGGAGATCTCGTACGGGACGGGCTGCTGAGCGGCGTGCGGGTGGGCTTCACCGGCATACACCTTCAGCTTGCTGAGCTGCTGACGGCCCAGGGAGTTCTTCGGGACCATGCCGCGGATCGCCTTCTCGACGGCGCGCGTCGGGTGCTTGGCCAGCATCTCCTCGTAGCCCATCTCGCGCAGACCACCGGGGTAGCCGGAGTGGGTGTAGGACTTCTTGTTGGCCAACTTCGAGCCGGTCAGGGCGACCTTCTCGGCGTTGATGATGATCACGAAGTCGCCGCTGTCCATATGCGGGGCGTACGTGGCCTTGTGCTTGCCGCGGAGCAGGATGGCGGTCTGGGAGGCGAGGCGTCCCAGCACGACGTCCGAGGCGTCGATGATGTGCCAAGCGCGAGTGATCTCGCCGGCTTTGGGTGAATAGGTGCGCACAGTGCAAACCTTTGTGAGTCGAACGGGGGGCAACAGGACTCAACGTTACGGGCCCGGGACCGAGAGCCCAAACGCAGCATTCTCGCAGGTCAGCGGCCGTGTGAGCTCCGGTAGGAGCCTGCGCTTCAGGGGATAATGCACAACTATTGTGCATTATGGCCCTGCCGTGGCTACCGTGCAGACATGGGCCCTACCTCACGCGCGGTCGTCGTCAACCCCTCCACCGGCACCGCGTTGCGCGTGCTCGCTCACCCCCTGCGTTCACGGGTGTTGGCCCATTTGCGCGTGCACGGGCCGGCCACCGCCAGCGAATTGGCCCGCGACCTGTCCAGCAACAGCGGAGCCACGAGTTATCACCTACGTCGTCTCGCCGACGTCGGCCTGATTCACGACGCGGACGGTGGCGGCGGGCGGCGTCGCGTGTGGCAAGCGGCCGGCGAAGCCTCCCCCGACGTGACCGCACACACCCAAGGTTCGGGACCGCTGGACCCCATGGACGAGGACGAGCAGTCCGTTGCGCAGTGGCTCGCCCTGGACTACGTCGAGCATTTCGGGGACCGGGCACGCGGCTGGGTGCAGCAACGAGGGGAATGGCCGGCGGCGTGGCAGGTCGCCGGCCTCGAGGACCACCTGGTGCAGGTCAGCGCTGAGCAGCTGACGGCGCTGCGGGCCGAGCTGGTCGAGGTGCTGCAGCGCTATCGCCGGGTCGGCCAGGGCAACCCGGCCGCCAAGCGCGTCATCGTCTACACCTGCGCCATCCCGCTGGACGCTGCGCCCCGAGGATAGAACCTCGCTCCATGTTGCGGTCAGGGCCTCACTCGGTCGGGCCGCCCACGTCCCTGGGTGGGCACTCCTGGTTCACCGTGGCGTTGGTGCATCGAATAGGTGGGGTAGGCAGGGTCGAGGGCTTGGACTTCTCGGTCTGCTCAAAGACGGCCACGGTGTATGCAGGCACGCTGAGCGACCCACGCATACTGTCCCAGGTCGATTCCTTGACCACGTCGTCGCTGCCGGCCGCCTGCACCAACGACAACTGCCACTGGGCGCCCCGCTGCGCGGGCAGCGACGGCCTGGCCGTCTCGCCCGAAGCGTTGAACACCACCAGCAGGCCCTCTCGATCGGGGTCTGCATCGGCGCCGTTGGTGTCGTCGATGTGCATCACGATCACGTCTGCCTGACCCTGCGCGGACCCCGACACCGGGAACGAGACCTTGTCGTTGATCGCCTCGGCTTCACCGAGGCGGAACAGGGGTGAGGAGTAGCGCAGCCGCAACAGGTCCTGTGACATGGCCGAGGCCTGCTCGATGTCTTCGGGGGTGGGCTTGAGCCCGGCATCACCGAGCAGCGGCCGCTGATAGTCCCACTTCGCCTCGTTGTCCGCCGCAGGCGGTAGACCGCGAGCAAACCCGTTGTCCTGCTTGGTGAAGTCGAGCAGGTTGAACCAGTCTCCGCTGTCATAGGAGTTGCGGTCCAGGCTCTTGCTTCGCAACAGGTCCGACCCCGCGTGCCAGAACGAAACTCCCTGACTCAGCGACACCGTGGCCATCGACACCGTGTTCAAGCGGACGCGGTCACTCATCGCCATATCGGTGGGGAGCTTGAGGGTCAAGGAGTCGAAGAGAGTCTCGTTGTCGTGCGCGTCGACGTAGTTCACGACGTGCCACGGCTGCTCGGCATATCCCGCCGGCGAGCCGTTGTAGTCGACCTGCCGGCCCGTCACTTCCTCGCCGGTTTCGGCGCTGGTCATCGAGAAGTCCCGAAGGTTGCCCACCAGACCGAGTTGGACCAAGTCGGTGTCGTGGGCGTTCTTCCCGGTCGAGCCGAAGCCGCGGGTGCCCGGGTCCTCATCGAACGGGCCGCCACCGCGCACGGCGTCGCGCAGTCGGTCGTTGAAGGTGCCGATCGCAGTGCCGTCGAGTTGCCCTTGGATTGCTTGGTAGAAGAGCGCGTTGTCCGCGACCTCGCCGAAGTTCCAGCCCTCCCCGTAGAGAGTGACGGCGCTTCCGTCGACGCCGTCCTTGGCCATCGTCAGTTCATCGAGTGCGGCCCGGATCGCCTCCATGTTGGCCTTGCTGTGGTGACCCATCAGATCGAACCGAAAGCCGTCGACCTTGTAGTCGCGCGCCCAGAGCACCACGGAATCCACCATCAGCTTCTGCGCGAGGGCGTGCTCGGTGGCGATGTTTTCACAGCAGGTGGAGGTTTCGACCTCGCCGACCTCGTCGAGGCGATGGTAGTAACCCGGCACGACCCGGTCGAGCACGGACTGATCG
The DNA here is from genome assembly GCA_038258285.1 of Actinomycetales bacterium. Lineage (GTDB taxonomy): Bacteria > Actinomycetota > Actinomycetes > Actinomycetales > Dermatophilaceae > Ornithinicoccus. The sequence continues at coordinate 30,301 of JBBSQA010000026.1, forward strand.
GCCTGACCGGAGGCGGCAGTGTGGTTGAAGACCTCGTCCAGCACCACCCGCAACCCGGTGTCATGCAGTCCGCCCACCATGGTGCGGAACTCTGCGACACGCTGGCCACCGTCCGCGCTCTGCGCCGTGGAGGCATAGGAGCCTTCGGGGGCGAAGAAGTGCCACGGGTCGTAGCCCCAGTTGAAGGCATCGTCGCCCGCGGCTGCGGTCACGCACTTCTGCTGCTGCGCGCTGTCCGCAGCATAGGACTCCAGATCACAATCCGGATCACTCTGCTCAGCCGGATCTTCCTCGATCGAGGCGATGTCGAAGGTCGGCAACAGATGCACCGTGTTCAGACCCGCATCAGCGAGTTCGGCGAGGTGCCGCCGACCGTATCCGTCCTCGGCAAACGCCAGATAGGAGCCGCGCAACTCCGCTGGCACATCGGGGTCATCGCGGGAGAAGTCGCGGACCTGAAGCTCGTAGATGCTCTGGTCCACTTCCTGCTCCAGCACCGGAGCCGCAGCCTCGCGCCAGAGCTTCGGCTGGTATGCCGCGTCGTCCAGGTCGACGATGACCGACTTCGTCGAGTTCAGGGTGAGTGCCGTCGAGTACGGGTCGGTGACCTCATTCGTCTCGACCTTCCCGGTCTGGGGCACGAACACCGTCACGGCATACAGGTAGCGCCGGCCCTTCCAGTCCTTGTCTCCGGCCACGGTCCACGACCCGTCCTTCGTGCGGTCCATATCAACCACGACGCCGTCGCTGACCGGCGCGTCATCCTTGGCATCCGCGTCCCACAGGACGAGGTCGACGTCGTGTGCCGTGGGTGCCCAGAGGCGTAGGCGCGGCCTTTTACCCTTCCAGGAAACGCCGAACGTGGACTCCGCCGCCCTGTCGGCATACAGCTGATCCAACACCCCGGCGCTCTGCAGCCCGGTGGCATCGCTCAGCCGCCCGAGGTCGTCGTAGGAGGCCACCACGACCTGACCACGCAGGAGGTCCTGAGCCGCTCGTGACGCCCTCTTGTCCAGCCGCAGCGCCAGATAACCCTCAACCCGGGGGTTGGCCTGCACCATTAATGAGCGGATCCCAGCAGGGTCGTAG
>JBBSQA010000027.1:0-29637 GCA_038258285.1 Actinomycetales bacterium
GACTTACACCCGCACATCGACACTTCGGATCAGCCACTTCCCGGACCCGCAAACCCGACATTACGCCCGATGCCGCGACCTAGGAAGAGCAACCACTCCCGGTCCCTCACAAGGGCCGGTTGACACAGAAGGGAGCCGGAAAGCCGCAGTCGCCATGGTCGAGCATGGGTGCACGTCTCGCTGAGGCGGTCGATTGCGGGACGGACTCGGATAGCTCGCCTGCTCTCCAGTGACATCGAGGGGGTGCTCGTGGTCGGTCGGTGTTCTCGGGTGGTGCACGAAATTGCTTCTTGGGGTGTCAAGGAAGGAAGTGCAGGTCAGCGCGATCTGAGCAACGATGTCGCAAGTGAGGATTGGGTCCGCTTGAGCGCGTCGCAGAGGTAGCTTCCGGGGTTTGAATGGGAGAGACCAATTCCTTGACCTTTATCTGACTTGGCGGGCCCGGGAAGCCGTCTCGAGCCTCGGAGTTCGCGACTGCGACAAGTGACTGTTAACGTGCTCGCACCTATCCAGAGCGGCCGAGAGACTTGGCTCATCGACGCTGCAGCAACCCCCCGCGTGTGCGGGTGTGGGTGCTAACACCAAGCTGATAGAGGAGCGTTTCATGCATCATCACAAGTCTGCCCGCCAGCTTGGGCGAATCCCGCAACTTCACCTGTGGCGCCTGACCCAGGCATGCCGGACGTCCTCGCCGCTGTCACGTTCCTGACCCACCACCACCGCCCTCAAGACTCGCCCGTCCGGGCCGTGCCGACCTCAAGTCTCTGACTGTGGGGCGGTAGGCGCGCTGCCTGCAACACACTCGCACGCTCCCCGGAACCTCCCGCTGGATCGGTATTTCCGGTCCTCGCGAGGTGGCGGTCAGGACTGATCACCCACCAGATGTGAAGGACACTGATGATGACCACCGAATCCCCGATCCTGACGACCGATCCCATCCCGCGGCTCAAGCATGTCCGGTCCACCGGAACCTGGCAGGGCAGGATGACTACCAGGGCCCAGGTCCGGGCCTTCGATCCTTTCTTCATTGGTGAGCCTGTCCCGGTCGGAGGAGAGAACAACGCACCCACCCCGATGGAGTACGTCGCAGCCGCGTTGAACGGCTGCTTGGCCGTGGTCGTCGAGACCGTTGCCGCCGAGCGTGGCCTTCCGCTGGCTGCGCTCACTGTGGACACCGAGGCCACGATGGACACTCGCGGTTTCGCGGGAACCGCCGACGTCGCCCCCTACTTCACGCACGTCCGCATCGGCCTGACCCTGACCTCCGTCGCCTCGGCCGATGAGGTCCGCCATCTGCGTACCGCTGTCGAGCGGCGGTGCCCTGCGCTCACGCTGATCATTGCCGCCGGAGTGCCGGTCGACCTCCAGTGGGTCCACCTGTCCGACAGCGACGGCGTATCCCGCGGCCAGGCCATGGAGGACCACGCATGACCACCGTCGGTGTGTGGACGCTCGCCCTAGCGCTGGCCTACACGCTTTTCCTCATCGTCGGAGGACGTCGCCTCGGGGCCCGGTCCACCGCTCAGGGTAGCTACTTCGTCGGGGGCCGCAGTTTCAGCTCGATGACCGTGGCCTTCTGCATCACCGGCTTGTTCTCCGGTTCCTCCTTCATCGCGATCCTCGAGCTGTCCTACCGCACGGGTGTCTCGGCGGCCTGGTACGGAGTAGCCGAGATCTCGCAGATCCTGCTCATCGCCACGCTCTTGGTCGGACCGTTGCGTCGGCGCCTCGTCGTGACCGTCTCGGGGCTGATCGGGGACCGGTTCGGCCGCACCGCACGCGGGTTGGGCGGGGCCATCACTGCGTTTACCTTCCCCATGTGGTCCGTGGCGACCGCCATCGCCTTCGCCACCGCACTGAGCGCAGTCACGGGGCTGTCTATCGACGGCTCCGTGGTGTTCACCGCGGTGCTCCTGCTGGTATTCCTGTGGGGCGGGGGGATGCAGTCCGTTGCTCTCACCCAGACTGCTAACTGTGCCGTCTTCGCCCTCATGCTCGCCGCCGGCACCGCTGCCGTCCTCATCGACCCGGGGTGGTCGGCACTGACCAACGTGTCCGTCACTGCCCCCCAACTGGCCGACCCCACGAGCGCCGGCATCCCACTGATCGTGGCCTGGTTCGGCACCTTTGTGGTCAACGTCATCCTCGCCCAAGCCGCCTTCCAGATGGCCATGTCTTGTCGCACCCCCGAGGAGGGAAGGGCCGGCATGGTGTGGGCGGCAGGGCTCGCCATGCCCTTCATCGTGCTCGGCGTCGCGGTCGGCGTCGCGGCAGCTCTGACCATGCCCGGAGAGCAGCTCGGACTGCTCGGCGCCGCCCAGTATGTCGCCGAAGTCCTCCCCGCCCCGGCCGCCGCGCTCTTCTTCCTCGGGCTCTGGGCCTGCGCACTCGGGTGGGGTGCGCCCTGCCAGTTCTCCGGCGCAACCAGCTTGGGACGCGACGTGGGGAGCGCGCTCAACCCGTCAGCAACCGAAGTCGACCTCATCCGATACACCCGATGGTCCCTAGTGCTCCTGACCGGCCTCATGATCCTCTTCGGCCTGCTGCGCACCGAACAGTCAGCATGGTGGAACATCTTGGCCTGGACCCTGCGCAACGGGGCCACCCTGGCACCCGTCCTCGCCGTGCTCTTCTGGCCCGCAGCCACACGACTGTCCGCCCAGGCGGCACTCGTCGTCGGGTTCCTTGCGGGGCTGAGCTGGTACCACCTCGGAGGCTGGGACCCCACGATGTTCCATTACGGCATCCACCCCGTCTGGGTCGGCATGAGCCTCAACATCACCACCCTGCTTCTGGTGACTATGACGACATCGACGTGGCGGTTGGCCACACGCCCCGTGCACCGGCGCCGTGGCGCTCTTGCCCTGCTCGCCGCCCTCGTCCTAGCCGCCGTCACCGTGGCCACCTGGGACCTGCTACACCCCCTTGGACTCACCGGCCTCGCCATCTTCACGTCGGTCGTGCTGACGGCCATCGCCGTATTCCAGCTGGTCCGGCAACCCTCGTCGATCCAGCCACCAGGGAGCAGAACTGTGGACCACCGCGAAGAAGGAGTCCACGGGGCAGAACCTTCCACGATCCGAGCCACAATCTGATAGCGCCAGTGCGCACGACACCAGCGATTGCCCCGGGTTGACCCTCGCGGGTCGACCCCGCGCATCGTCCGGCTCAGAGACATTCGTCGGCGAGTCGTAGAGCACCATCAGGAACCCGCCCACCGATACTCTTCGGTGACATCGAAGGACTATGGAGGACAGAGGTTGCCTTCAATGTTGCACGTACGATGCACGAAAACGCCCACAACTGGCCCGCTCACGGTGAAAGTGCAGGTCAGAGGCTTGGTGCCGGCTGTCTTGTAGACAGGGTGAAGGGGGTCAAGTCGCCCCGCTGGCTCCTTTCTTGACCAGTAATCCTCTGCCCTTCGCCTCCTCCACTCGCTTCTGTCTCAATCCGGGACGCCTGCGGGCCGCAAAAGGATGGGGCATACCAGTGCCGAGGCCCTGGAGCTACGTGCGCCGCGATTCCGCCTAACTCACAACAGGCTTCTGTGTGCCTGTTCAGAAGCCGGTAGGAGGAGGACACTCCGGACATGGATGCTTACGACAAGGCGCTGGGCGTAGCACACGACCGGGCCCTGGGTTGGCTGGACTCACTGGGAACGCGACCGGTGCCCCCTCAAGCCTCCATCGAGGAGGTGATCGCCGCCCTCGGGCCGGACTTGCCCCAGCGAGGCTGCTCGCCGGAGGAGGCCGTTGAACTGCTGGCGCGGGCGTGTGACCCGGGGCTGACCGCGATGGCTTCGGGTCGCTTCTTTGGATACGTCATCGGGGGCACACACCCCGCCGCGCTGGCCGCCGACTGGTTGGTCAGCGCATGGGACCAGAACAGTGGTCTGCGCACACTGACGCCGGCTCACAGCGCAGTCGAGGATGTCACCAGCGCATGGCTGCTGGACCTACTCGGCCTGCCCACCGAGTGCGTCGTGGGCTTCACCACGGGTGCGACCATGGCCAACTTCACAGGCCTGGTCGCCGGGCGCGACGCCGTGTTGCGCCGAGCGGGTTGGGATGTCGCTCAGCGTGGACTCACCGGTGGACCCTCGGTCCGGGTGCTGGTCGGAGCCGAGCGGCACGACACCGTGGACCTAGCGCTGCGCTATCTGGGACTCGGTGCGCCAGAGGTCGTCGAGGTCGACGACCAGGGACGAATTCGGGCCGATGCCCTCGAGCAGGCACTGGAACGTGAAGACGCCGGACCGGTCCTGGTGGTGCTGCAGGCCGGCAACATCCACTCCGGTGCCTGCGATCCCTTCACCCGGACGGTCGCTGCAGCGCACCGCCATGGCGCGTGGGTCCATGTCGATGGCGCCTTCGGGCTCTGGGCCGGCGCCTCACCCGCATACCGCCGGCTCGTCCAGGGGTATGAGTCTGCGGACTCCTGGGCGACCGACGCCCACAAGACACTCAACGTGCCCTACGACAGCGGCCTGTGCATCGTGCGTGACGCCGCAGCACTGCAGGCCGCGATGGGGGCCCACGGCGCCTATCTGGTGCGAGACGAGACCTGTCAACCGCTGGACAAGGTGCCCGAGCTCTCTCGTCGGGGTCGGACGATCCCGGTGTGGGCCGTGCTGCGATGCCTCGGCCGGGATGGTGTCGCGGAGCTGGTCGAGCGACTTTGCCGCCACGCCACCGCGTTCGCCGACGCCCTGCGCGCCATCCCGGGCGTCACCGTCCTGAACGACGTGGCCTTCACGCAGGTGTGTGCGACCTTCGGCTCCGATGAGCACACCGACGAGGTGGTCCGGCGGCTGCTCGCCGACGGGACCACGTGGATGACGGGTTCAACCTGGCACGGGCAGAGGGTCCTGCGGATCTCGGTCAGCAACTGGTCGACGACGGAGGCTGACGTGCACCGATGTATGGCGGTTGTGCGCAGCGTCGTGAGCGAGATCGGCTGAGGTTCACCTCGGATGAAACGGGACCATGACCAGACACGGGCGTCCGCAAAGGCCGGGTAGATGAGTGCCAAGCACGTGCCGACGTCATATGGTTGAGGTGATCACGAGTTCATGGGGCGCGCCTGTGGTGGGCCCGACTTCAACGGAACGGCTCTGATGGAAGAAACACACGATCCCGGTCACGCACCCGCCTCGCAGCACAGCATCCGACGGGTGCGGTTGGACGGCTGGGGCTCCGTGGCCGACGCCTCTCGACGTCTGGCCGAGCTGTCCCGCTCCTCGCGGGTCGGACGTGAGGAGAAGGCCAAGTTCCACGCGCTCTTGGACGAGGTCACTCCCTTGGAGACCTACTGGGCTCGACCGGGCCTGGAGCGCGTCGAGGACCTGCGCGCACTGGTCACCTCCCAGGAGTTCACCCAGTTGGCTGAAGCCACCCAGGCGATCGCTCACGCTGTGGTGCAGGACGCTTCGTCCGCGGAGCCGACGCGGCCCCGCTTCGAGGTGCTCGTCGTCGCTGACAGCTTGTCGCCCGACGAGTCGATAGCCGCTCAGCTCGCACGGCAACGTCACCGCGACGATGCCTTCGAGTACGAGCTGCTCTTCGTGCCCAGCCTCGAGGACGCGCTGATCGCGGTGGCGGTCAACTCCAACGTGCAGGCTGTGCTGATCCGGCCCTCCTTCGAGGTGCGCTCGCGGCTCCGGGACCGCGTCGACCTGTCGTCCATCGAGCACCTCGTGCCGACGCTGAACGACAGCGTGGACGGTATGACCGCCGCTCAGCGCATCGAGATGCTGACCGACGGCATCCACGGCCTTCGTCCCGAGCTCGACCTCTACCTGGTCGGCCACGTCGCGCTGGAAGCCATCGCCAGCGAGGCGTTCCAAGGGTTTCGCCGAGTGTTCCTGCGTCAGGACCCGGTCGAGCTGCACGTGTCGATCCTGCGGGGGATCACCGACCGACACCAGACCCCCTTCTTCACCGCGCTGCGGAACTACAGCCGCCAGCCGACCGGCGTCTTCCACGCCCTCCCGATCTCGCGCGGCAAGTCCATCGTCGGCTCGCCCTGGGTCAGCGACATGGTCGACTTCTACGGGCTCAACATCTTCATGGCCGAGACCTCCTCGACCTCGGGCGGGTTGGACTCGCTGCTGGACCCCGTCGGTCCGATCAAGAAGGCGCAGGAGCTCGCGTCACGGGCCTTCGGCTCGCACCGCACCTACTTCGTGACCAACGGCACCTCGACCGCCAACAAGATCGTCGTGCAGTCCATCGTGACCCCGGGCGATGTCGTCCTGGTGGACCGCGACTGCCACAAGTCCCACCACTACGCCCTGATGCTCGCCGGGGCGCAGACCAACTACCTCGACGCCTACCCGCTCGACGAGTTCTCGATGTATGGGGCGGTGCCGCTGGAGAAGATCAAGGCGCAGCTCCTGGCCTATCGCCGAGCAGGGCGGCTGCACGAGGTGAAGATGTTGGCCCTGACCAACTGCACTTTCGACGGCATCGTCTCCGACGTCGAGCGCGTTATGGAGGAGTGCCTCGCGATCAAGCCCGACCTGGTCTTCCTCTGGGATGAGGCGTGGTTCGCCTTCGCGGCCTTCCACCCGACCTACCGCCGCCGGACGGGCATGGCCACCGCACGGCGACTCCGCGAGCGCTACCGCGACCCCGCATACCGGGAGCAGTTCCAGAAGCAGAAGGCGGAGCTGGCCGACGCCAACGACGAGACCTGGCTGAAGACGCGGCTGCTGCCTGACCCCGACGAGGTCCGGCTGCGGGTCTATGCCACCCAGTCGACCCATAAGACCCTCACCGCGCTGCGTCAGGGGTCGATGATCCACGTGTTCGACGACCAGTTCGGTCACCGCAACGAGGAGGCCTTCCGCGAGGCGTACATGACACATACCTCGACCTCGCCGAACTACCAGATCCTGGCCTCGCTCGACGTGGGCCGGCGGCAGGTCGAGCTCGAGGGGTTCAAGCTCGTCCAGCAACAGGTCGAGTCGGCGAAGATGCTGCGTCGGGTGATCGCCAGCCACCCCATCCTGCGTCGCCGCTTCCGCGTCCTGACCGGGGCAGACCTGATCCCGGAAGAGTACCGACGCTCCGGACAGGACGCTGCGGATCTCGAGGACTCCACGATGCTCTCACCGGAGCGATGGGAGCACGACGAGTTCGTCCTGGACCCGAGCCGCGTCACGATCTGCATCTCGCAGACGGGCGTGGATGGCGACACTTTCAAGCACGAGTACCTCATGCGACGTCACGGCATCCAGGTCAACAAGACCTCTCGCAACACCGTGCTGTTCATGACCAACATCGGCACCACGAACAGCTCGGTCGCCTACCTGGTCGAGGTGTTGCTCAAGCTGGCGAAGGAGATCGACGACGAGGTGGACCGGATGGGCCCGATGGATCTGGCAGCCCACCGGCGCAAGGTCGAAGCGGCCGAAGGCCGACCGGCCCTTCCCGACTTCTCGAGCTTCCACACGCGCTTTCGTGGTGACCCGGACGCCAAGACTCCCGAAGGCAGTCTGCGCGACGCGTTCTTCCTCTCCTACGACGAACGACGGTGTGAGTACGTCAGCCCGGACGCAGCCATCGCCAGGATCAAGAAGGGCAAGGAAGTGGTCTCGGCGACCTTCGTCACCCCCTACCCGCCGGGCTTCCCGATCCTCGTCCCCGGCCAGGTCGTCAGTCGAGAGATCCTCGACTACGTCAACGCCCTGGATACCCGCGAGATTCACGGGTATGCCGCGGGCCTGGGATACCGCGTCTTCACCGACGAGGCCTTGGCCTAACCCGCGGTCCTGTTCGTCGAGCAGGCCCCGACCAGCTCAAACGAGGAGAACGATGCGTGCTCGCTTGGATCAGATCGTCCGTGCCGCCCGGAGTGAGTCCCGGGCCGCCGGAGCCTTCACCTGTTACGACCTGGCTACGGCCATCGGTGTCGTCGCCGCCGCCGACCAGAGAGGCCAGGGGGTGATCCTCCTGGTCTCGCCGACGACGGCCGCGTCGGCCTACGGGCAGCATCTCGTCCGCAGCCTGCGACAGCTGGCCGATCACGCGCCCAACCCGGTGTCGGTGCAGCTGGACCATGCGAGTGACCTCGACCTGATCGCCCGCACGATCGCCGCTGGTGCCGACGCCGTGCTGGTCGACGGGTCGAAGCACGGCGACGAAGCCAACATGGCCCTCATCGCCGACGCAAGGCGCCTGCTGCCCGACGGGACCGTCATCGAGGCCGAGCTGGGCCGGATCCAAGGCAACGAGGACGTCGCGGCGCTCATCGCCTCCGGTGGCGGCGAGCTGACCGATCCCGGGGGAGCGGAGGTGTTCGTCGAGCGGACCGGTGTCGACCTGCTGGCGGTGTCGGTGGGGAACGTCCACGGCACCTACCTCGGCGACCCGGTGTTGGACTACGACCGGCTGGAAGCCATCTCCTCGCGCGTCGACGTGCCACTGGTGCTGCACGGCGCCTCGGGGCTTCCCGCCGAGATGACGCAGCGGTGCATCGGCCTGGGCATCGGCAAGATCAACGTCAACACCGAGCTGCGCACCACAGTGTTGACCCACCTCTCGAGTGCCGCGCCCGCCGCGCTGGAGCACGGCTCCAACGTCGAGGAGATGCTCGCGTCCTGGTCCGAGGTCGTCACTGCACGGACCGAGGGGATCCTGGCTGGCTTCGCGCCTCGTCGCCCATGAGCGGACCCGAGTGAGGGGCTGCGGATGACTGAAGACGGGCCGTGGCTCACGCGGCAACGGGGGCTTGTGCTCCGAAGATTCCGGCTGGAGCAGTCGCCGAAGGTGCTGCTGATCACCACAGCCCGGCTCACGGCCGCCGCCATCATCTCCTATCTGATCACCATCACCCTGATCGACGGCCCGGTCGACCTCACCTGTTCCCTGACCGCGCTGCTGGTCACCCAGACCTCCGCCCGGTCGTCCGTGAAGATGGGCATGGTGCGGGTGGGAGCGGTGGTCACCGGAGTCATGGTGGCGATCGCGTTCTCCTCGTGGGTAGGGCTGTCCTGGTGGTCCCTGGGATCCGTCATCGCCGTGTCGCTGATCTTGGCCGCAGTGTTCCGTCTGGGCGACCAGGCTTTGGAGACACCGATCAGCGCCATGCTGATCCTTGCGGTCGGTGGGCAGGACATCGCGGCCGAAGTGCGAGTGCTGACGACTTTGATCGGTGCCGGAGTCGGGATGTCGTTCAACTTGTTGCTACCCCCACGGCTGCCGATCGACACCGCGATCCGACAGGTACGCGAGGTGGCCCGGGAGGAAGCGGAGTCCCTGCGCCAGGCCGGCTGGTCCATGGCCCAACGCCCCATCACGCGGGGCGAGGTCAGCCGGTGGCTGGACGGGGCCCGCGAGGCCTCGGAAACCGCTCGCCGTGCTCACCAGGCGGTCACCTCGTTGGAGGACGTGCGCCGACTCAACCCGAGATCCCTGAGCGCCCCTCGGGTGGAACCCATTCTGACCTCCGGCCTCGAGGCGTTGGACCGGTCGTTGTTTGCCGTGCGTGCGCTCTACTTCACGATGCACAGGGAGGCCCCGGAGCTCAGGACCAGCAACGACGGCTACGGCGAGGACGTCCGGGCGGCCTTCGCGGTGTTGCTGGAGCACGTTGCCGACTCGGTCGATGCTTTCGGGGAGCTGGTGCAGGCGGATGCCGACGGAGCCGACGCCGAGGTCGATCGCACCCTCGCCGCGAGTATGGAGGCCAGCGGCGAAGCACGCGCCATCTTGACCGACCTGCTCATGGTGGATGCCCGGGCGGAGACGTCCTTATGGCTGTTGAGGGGGTCGATCCTGGTCGCGGTCGAGCAGACGGTCGAACCCCTGCGTCTGCAGGACCGCGCCCGGCTCCGCCAACAGCGCCGGGCGCGCGGGCTCAAACCGTTCCGCGGGTCCGCCACTCCCAAGTCCTGACCCACGCACGGTGCGCGTCAGCGATGTGGCGTGGGCGTATGGGGCCCGTCAGGAGGGAAGGGCGCTCGCCTCCTGCCAACTCTCCTCCATCAACGTGAGCGCCGCCCTCACATCTGGACGTTGCCCGCTGACGTCGCGGTGCACGGCATACAACCGGCGCGTCGGGGCCCCCTTCAGGGGCAGGGTCACCAGCCCCTCGGGCAGGTCCCCGCGGCCCAGGCGCGGCAGTAGACCGATACCGAAGCCATCGAGGACCAACCGCAGGCGGATGGCCAGGTGCTCGACCGTGGCTCCGATGCGATAGCTCAGTCGATGGCTGTCGAGGGACTGCAGCAACCAGTCGCTGAAGACGCCGGGGGTGTCGTCGATCCAGACCTGGTGATCCAGCTCGGCGAAGTCGATGCCCTCCGGCCCCACGGTGAAGGGATGGTCCTCACGGGCGACGAGGTCCACCCGGTCCAGTCCGATGGGCCAGTCCGAGACGCCGTCCTGCAGCCGGACGTGTCGGTCGGTCCAGTCGTGCACGAGGGCGACGTCCACGGTGCCGGCTCGCACGGCGGCCACCGCCGACTCCGGGCTGAGCTCGTGCAGGGTCACCACGAGGTTCGGATGACGCTCCCGTAAACCCACGGTGGCGGGTATTAGCAGCCCCCGGAAGCCGGTGGGGAAGCTGGCCATGGTCAACGAGCCGGACACCTGCCCGTCCAGCATTTCCAGCTCGGAGCGCGTTTGTTCGTCCAGGTCACGCATCTGTTGCGCGAGCCGCACCAGCAGTCCTGCGGCTTCGGTGGGTACGTTCGCTCGCCCTCGACGGTGCATGATCGGTTGCGGGACCTCCTGCTGGAGGCGGCTCAGCTGTTGGCTGACCGCCGACGCGGTCAGGCCGAGCCGGTCGGCCGCTCCGAGCACGGTCCCCTCTTCGACAACGGCGAGGAGGGTGAGCAGGTGATAAGGGTTAAACATGTAGACAGTCTTACATAAAAAAGTAGTTTTATGTCACTTGTGCTTACGTTATGGATGAGCGAAAGTAGTGCATACACCGCTCCACAGGCGCAGTTACCACCACCACGTTCTTTAGAAGGAGCACCTCACATGATCGCCGCCATCACCTTGACCGTCGCCTCCGCCGCCACCCTCTACGGCCTGGGCCGTCTGCGTCAGACGCCGGCCGAGCGCGCCTCCTTGGCTATCGGCCCGAACGTCGTCGGTGGCGTGAAGACCGTGGCCCAGACCGGCGCTGGCATGCGCCCGGTGGAGCACCTGCGCGGCTGATCGGGCTCACACTTTCGCGCTGATCGCGCGACGACCCCAGGGGTCCCTGCTCAGCAGGGGCACCTGGGGTTTTGTGTGCGCGCTCGGTCGCGCCGGGGCGTATAGCGAGAAGCGCCTGCCGTCGCTGCGGGGGGTCAGCGGGTCAGTCGCCGGGGCGCACGATGACCTTCACCGAGGTGGGGTCGTCGTGGGCCGCCGTCAACGCGGCTTCGACCTCATCCAGGGTGAAGTGACCAGTGACCATGGAGTCCAGGTCCACGCGGCCGGAGGCAGCCAGCTCGATCGCGGTGGGCCAGGTGTTGGCGTAGCGGAAAGCTCCCGTCAGCGTGATCTCACGGTCCTGGACGTGCGAGAGCGGGAGCTCGACCTTCTCTCCGCCCATGCCGACCAGGACCACGGCCCCGGCGCGAGCCACGACGGAGACGGCATCCCACGTAGCCCGAGCGTTGCCCGAGCATTCGAGCAGCACGTCAGGCTCCATGCCGGCCTCAGCCAAGGAGGTCTGGCTCACGTTGATCGTGCTCAGGCCGAGCTGCTCCGCGATGCCGAGCCGGTGCGCGTTGACGTCGGTCACGGTGACCGAGTCGGCGCCGTAGGCGCGAGCCGCCTGGGCCGCGATTAAACCAATGGGCCCCGCTCCGGTCACCAGCACGGTGCGCCCCGGGCCCACGCCCGCCCGTTGGCAGGCCCACACTCCGACGGACAGCGGCTCGATCAGGCCCGCCGCGTCGTCGCTGAGATGGTCCGGAATCGGATACACGAACGACGCGGGCATGGCGACGTACTCGGCGAACGAACCGTCGTAAGGAGGGGTGGCGAAGAAGCGGACGTCAGGGCACAGGTTGTATCGACCGGACAGGCACTGCGCGCACTGACGGCAGGGCACACCGGGCTCGATCGAGACCCGTTGACCGACCTCCAGCGAGTCCACCTCCTCACCGACGGCCGTGACAATCCCGCCTGCCTCGTGGCCGAGGACCAAGGGAGACTCCACGACGTACGGGCCGATGCGACCCTGCTCGTAGTAGTGGATGTCGGAGCCGCACACCCCGACCGATCCGACCTTCACCAGGACCTCGTCGGCGCGTGGTGTGGGAACGTCCCGCTCCTCGACGTCGACCTCTCGAATGTCCCTGAGGACACTGACTCTCATCTTCGCCATGGCCGTCACGCTTCCTTTCGTCTCACATGAGCGCGGCTATCCGTCTATTGCTCAAATGTTAGTCTAGTCCGGAGTCTGAGGGTGTGGGCGCCCATGGACGACATCCCAGGAGGACACGTGCCGGCGGACGCGAACACCGCTTTCAAAGGGCCTCACGAGCGGGTCCGGGCCGCCCTCATCGCGCGTCTCTTCTACTTCGAGCGCCGTTCGAAGGTCTATATCGCGGAGCACCTGGGAATGTCACGGTTCGAGGTCGCTCGGCTGCTGGACCTCGCGCGGGCCAGCGGCATCGTGACGGTCACCGTCACGAACCCGGGGTCGCTCGACCTCGAGCTCAGTGAGGCCCTCCGCGGACGCTTCGGGCTCCAACACGCCGTGGTGGTCCGCACCTCCGGCGGTGACGACGCGCAGACGCGCGACCAGATCGGCCGAGCTGCCGCCGACCTGCTTGCGGAGGTCTGCACCCCCGATGACGTCATCGGAATCGGGTGGGCTCGAGCGGTCCTGGCGATGGCCGAGCATGTGCACCACCTCAAGGGGCGCCGCATCGTGCAGCTCACCGGCGCCCTCACCCGCCCCGACGTGGACGTCAGCGCGCCGGAGCTGGTGCGACGGGTGGCCCGACGGGTCGGTGCCGAGTCGTTGGTCTTCTACGCGCCCATGGTCGTCAGCGACCCGCACACAGCGCAGAGTCTGTATCGCCAGACCGACGTGGCAGCTGCAGTGGCTGGGGTCACCTCAGCGACCAAAGCCGTCGTCGGAGTGGGCGGATGGCATCCCCCCCACTCGACCCTGTATGACGCGCTGACGCCCGAGGAGCGGGACTGCATGATGGACGAAGGCGTCTTTGCGGACCTATCCGGAGCGCTGTTGGACGCCGAAGGTCGACCCATCGAGACGGTGCTGAGCGGACGCATCATCGCCATCACGGCGAGACAGCTGGAGCGAGTGCCCGAGGTGATCGGCCTCGCCTACGGCACCAGCAAGGTCCCAGCGGCACGTGCGGCGCTGCGTGGAGGGCATCTCCAAGGACTCGTCACCCACACCGCGTTTGCCGAGGGACTGCTCGGCGACTCCTGAAGCCTCAGACCGCTACCCCGAGGAAGATCCGCCGGGGCGGTCGGTCCTCCTCGGTCTGCTCCAGCAGGCAGGTCACCTCGAAGCCGGCCGCCGTGAGTGACTCGCCCCACTCCTGCTCGGCGAACAGCCCGAAGTGATGGCGCTCCGACTCCGTGGTCAAGGTGCCGTCAGCTCCCCGCAGGGCGTAGACGAAGTCCGTCACCACCTGCTGGTCGCCGGGGTCCGGGTCGTGGGTCCACTCCAGATAGCGGATGCCGCTGCCGTCCGCATCGTCGTGGCCGCCGTGCCCGGTGTCCGGCTCGAAGGTCTCGGCCACGTGATCCGGCATGAGCACCAGCAGACCGCCCGCATCCACATGCGCCCGAACCGTCACGAACGCGGCCTCGAGGTCGGTGCGCGTCAGCATGTAGCCGATGGCATCGTGGATCAGCACGGCGTCGAAGGTGCGGTTGAGCCGCAACGTGCGCATGTCCCCCTCGAGGTGCTCGCAGTCGGGGTTGAGGGAGGCCGACACCGTCAGCATGTCGGGGGCGAGGTCGACCAGCGTCATCTCGAAGTCACGTTTCAGATGGACCGCGTTGTGACCCCCTCCGCTGCCCAGCTCCAACACCGTGCGCACTTCGGTGACTCCGGTGCCGAGCAATCCTGCGATCGTGGCCGCCTCCTCCACGTACTCCGCGGGCGGGCTCAGCAGAGGCCACCACCGGGCCAGATCGGCATACATCCGAGGCGTGTCCACGGCCTCAGTCTGCCGGACTCAGTCGCGAACCGGTCCGCCGTGCAGACGGTCCTTGCCGCCGATGGCGGAGGGGGACAGGTCGTTGAGCCGCTGGAGCCCGGCCAGCCCGGTGGACACCGTCGTGGGGTTCGATGACTCCAGCCTCCGCTCCAGACGCTTCACCCGGCTCGGGCTGATGCCGGCTGGGCGCGCCCTGGCCAGATTGTCTGCCCGTTCACCCACTCCGTTCGGTCGCAGACCCCGTGACCCTGGAACCGTCCCCGCGGGTGCCTAGTCTGGGCCGGATGAAAGCCGTCCAGCACCGTGCCTACTCCGAACGACCTTCCGTGGTGGACGTGCCGGAGCCCTCGTGCCCGCCGGACGGAGTGGTCGTAGCCGTCGGTGCGACCGGCCTCTGCCGTTCGGACTGGCACGCCTGGCACGGGCACGAGCCCGTCGAGCTCCCGCACATTCCGGGCCACGAGTTCGCAGGCACCATCGCCGAGGTCGGCGCATCGGTGACCGGGTGGCAGGTGGGTGACCGCGTGACCACCCCGTTCGTCTGTGGCTGCGGGCGGTGCGAGGTCTGCCTGGCAGGGCAGGCCCAGGTGTGCCCGGAGCAGACGCAGCCCGGCTTCACCGGACCCGGGTCCTTCGCCGAGCGCGTGGTGGTGCGCGCGGCGGACTTCAACCTCGTCGCTCTGCCGGAGGGTCTGGACGACGTGACGGCCGCGTCGTTGGGGTGTCGGTTCGCCACGGCATGGCGAGCGTTGACCGCGCACGGGCGACTCGAGCCGGGGCAGTGGTTAGCCGTACACGGGTGCGGTGGGGTGGGGCTGTCCGCGGTGATGATCGGGGTGGCGCTCGGGGCACGGGTAATCGCGGTGGACGTCAACCCGGAGGCCTTGCAGCGGGCGCGTGACCTCGGGGCCGAGGTCCTCCTCGACGCGGCGGGAGATGTGGCGGCTCGGATCCAGGATGTCGGTGGGGCCCACGTCTCGGTGGACGCCCTCGGTCGCGCAGAGACGGCCGTGACCTCGGTATGCAGCCTGCGCCGCCGGGGCCGCCATGTCCAGGTCGGGCTCCTGTTGGGCGACGCGAGCACTCCTCCTTTGCCGATGGACCGGGTGGTGGCCCACGAACTGGAGATCTACGGTTCCCACGGCATGGCAGCCCACGAGTACCCGGCCCTGCTGGACGCCGTGGCCTCCGGACGGCTGGACCCCAGCCGGCTCCTGGGTCGAGTGGTGCGGCTCGAAGACCTCCCCGACGCGCTGTGCGCCATGGACGAACCGAAGGGGGTGACGGGCCTCACCGTCGCCCGCCTGAGCCAGGGCTGAGGTCAGCGAGGAGGCATCCGCAAGGCCCCGTCGAGCCGGATGACTTCCCCGTTCAGGAGGGGGTTCGAGGCGATGTGCGCGACCAACGCGGCATACTCGCTGGGCTTGCCGAGTCGGGAGGGGTGGGGGACGAGGGCTTCGAGGCTGGCTTTCACCTCACCAGGCAGACCATCCATCATCGGGGTCTCCATGACCCCTGGCGCGATGGTCATCACCCGGATGCCCTTGTCCGCGAGGTCCCGGGCCGCGGTGATGTTCAGCCCGACGATCCCTCCCTTGGAGGACGCGTAGGCGGCCTGGCCGATCTGCCCGTCGTAGGCGGCGACCGAGGCGGTCATCACGATCAGGCCGCGGTCCCCGTCGAGGCGTTCGTTGGTCACCATGGCCTCCGCGGCCAGACGCATGACGTTGAAGGTGCCGATCAGGTTGATCTCGACGACGTTGCGATAGTCGTCCAGGCCCAGCGTGCCGCGCTTGGACAGGATGCGACCGGGGGTGGCGACTCCGGCGCAGTTCACCACGACGCGCAGGGTCCCGAGCTGCTCGGCCACCGCGATGGCGGCCCGGATCTCGTCCTCGTTGCGCACGTCGGCGGGGGAGAACCGGGCGCGGTCGCCCATCTCCGCGGCGACCTCCTCACCGCGTCCACCGGGAAGGTCCACCAACACCACGGATCCACCGTCGGCGAGGAAGCGCCGTGCGGTGGCTTCGCCGAGGCCGCTGGCTCCTCCGGTGATGAGGGCGACGACGTCTGAGGTGATCTGCACGCTGACTCTCTTTCGTGGTGGGTCGGAAGGGGCTATCTCTTCTGCAGCTGACGGGCGATGACCAGCCTCTGGATCTGGTTGGTGCCCTCGAAGATCTGGGTCACCTTCGCCTCGCGCATGAAACGTTCCAGCGGGAAGTCCTGGGTGAAGCCGTAGCCGCCGAGCACCTGGACCGCATCCGTGGTCACCTTCATCGCGGCGTCGGTCGCGACCAGTTTGGCGATGGACGACTCCAGGCTGTGCGGTTGGCCGGCGTCCCGCAACCGCGCGGCCTGAAGGTAGGCCGCCCGCGAGGCCCCGACCGCCGCCGCCATGTCGGCCAGCAGGAAGGCCAGGCCCTGGTTGGCGATGATCGGCTTGCCGAACTGCTCCCGCTCCATGGCGTATGCCGTCGCTTCATCCAGCGCGCGTTGGGCCAGTCCCGTGGCGGTCGCGGCGATGCCCATCCGGCCCGAGTCCAGGGCGGCCAGAGCGATGGTCATGCCCTGGCCGGGCTCGCCGACCAGCCGGTCGGCCTCGACGAAGACGTTATCGAACAGGACATCGGCCACCGGATCACAAGCCAGGCCCATCTTGCGCTCGGGAGCACCGAAGGTCAGGCCTTCGGCGTCGGCGGGGATCAGCAGGGCTGAGAGTCCGCGCGGACCGTCATCGCTGGTGCGCACGAAGCTGGAGTAGAAGTCGGCGTGCCCGGCGTGGCTGATCCACGACTTGGTGCCCGTGACGGCATACCCACCGTCGGTGGCGACCGCTTTGGTGCGCATCGAGGCGACGTCGGACCCGGACTGCTGCTCGGACAGGCAGTAGGCACCGAGCTGGTCTCCGGACAGCATGCCGGGCAGGTACTTCTCCTGTTGCTCCCGGGTGCCGAAGGTCGCCAACGGAAAGCAGGTCAACGCGTGCACCGAGACTCCGACAGCCACCGACATCCAGGCGTAGGCGATCTCCTCGAGCACCTGCAGGTAGACCTCGTACGGCTGGGCTCCACCGCCGAACTCTTCGGAGTACGGCAGCGACAACAGCCCGCTGCGACCCAACATGGTGAAGACCTCGCCGGGGAAGCGGCTCTCGGCTTCGGCGGCGTCGGCAGCAGGCAGGAGCTGCTCCGCCGCGATCTGCCGCACCAGGGCCATCAGGTCCTCAGCCTCTTCGCTGGGGAGCACGCGCTGCACAACCATGCTCGGCACTGTAACGAGTGAGGCTGGGGTCATGGCCCACAGGTCACACGTGCAACCCCTGACCCGGCTCGGTTGACGGCCTCGAATCGGCTTTCACGCTGGATAGATCTTCACCTCCGTGGCCTTCGCCCCCGCATACACCTCGCGCCCGGCAACCAGCCCCAACTCGGCCACCGCCGCCGTGGTCACCTCAGCGATCAACGGCACCGAACCATCCAGTCCCACCCGGGCGCGCTGCCCAGCGATGGTCACCTCCCGCACCGTGACCGGCCAGACGTTGCGCGGTGACCCCTGCGCCCGAGTGGGATAGAGGGCCACGGCGGCGGGGTCGATCGTGGCCCAGACCGTCGACCCGGCCACGACGTCCGCTGCTGCTTCCGCCGTGACCAGCACTCCTGCGGGGAGGTCGACGACGACTTGGCGCCCGACCCGGACCGTCCCGGAGACGAGGTTGAGCCCGACGATGCCGGCGACGTACGGGCTGCGCGGTTGGGCGATCACCGCGGCGGGGGTGTCGACCTGCACCACTCGGCCCGCCTGGAGGAAGACCAGTCGGTCGGCCAGGGTGAGGGCGTCGACCGGGTCGTGGGTGACGATCACGGTGGCCCCCGGGAACTCGCGCAGCCGGTGGTGCAGGTCCGCCCGGGTCTGCGAGCGCGTATGCGGATCGAGCGCCGACAGGGGCTCATCCAGCAGGAGCAGCCCGGGATCGGTCGCCAACGCGCGGGCCAGGGCCGCCCGCTGGGCCTGCCCGGTGGAGGTCGCTTCCGGCTTGCGGTGCGCGAGGTCGACGAGGCCGACCCGGTCCAGCTCCGTCTGTGCGCGGTCACGGGCCACCGCGGCCGACGCCCCGCGAGACCTCGGCCCGTAGGCCACGTTGTCGAGCAGGGACAGGTGCGGGAAGAGCAGCGGGTCGGCCAGCACCAGCCCTACCTGCCGGTCCTGGGTCGCCAGGTGGATCCCGCGCACCGGGTCGGACCAGGGACGGACCGACTGGATCGTGCCGCTGGTCAGCCGGATCAGGCCCGCCAGCGCGAGCAACAAGGTCGACTTGCCGGACCCGTTCGGGCCCAGGACGGCGGTCACCGTGCCTGGAGCCAGCTCGAACGCAGCCCGTAGGTCGAAGTCACCGCGCTGCAGACCGATATCCACGGTGAGCGAGGCGGGAGTTGGGGGAGGCTCAGCAGGTCGGCTCACGGCATCCACCGACTGCGCAGGGCCCCGAGGACGACCACGCAGATGGCCAGCATCAACACCGACAGGGCCAACGCTGCGTCCGGGTCCTGCTCCAACGCGGTGAAGACCGCCAGCGGCACGGTCTGGGTGCGCCCACTGAAATTGCCGGCGAAGGTGATGGTGGCGCCGAACTCACCGAGCGCCCGAGCCCACGCCAACGCTGCGCCGGCCGCCATACCCGGAGCGACCAGGGGGATCACCACGGTGGTGAACAGTCGCACCGGTGAGGCCCCGAGCGTGGCGGCGACCTCGTCGTAGCGAGTGTCGAGCCCGCGCATCGAGCCCTCGACCGCGATGACGTAGAACGGCAGGGCCACGAACACCTCGGCGAAGATCACGGCCACGGTGGTGAACGGGATCGTCAGTCCCACGGCGGCGTCGAGGGGGCCCCCCAGCACCCCCGTGCGTCCCCACGCGGCCAGCAGGGCTACTCCGCCGACGACCGGCGGCAGCACCAGCGGCACGGTGACCAGCGCGCGCACCCAGGGCAGCAGCGGATGCGTCCCGCGCGCCAGCATCCAGGCCAGCGGGGTGCCGAGCGTCACCACGACGATGAGGGTGGTCGAAGTGGTGACCGCCGACAGTCGTAGCGCCTGCAGAGCCAAGGGGCTGGTCACGTCGCCGATGAGTCCGGACCAGTCGACCCGGAGCAGCAGGGCGACGAGGGGAAGCATCAGCACGCCGATCGCGAGCCAAGCCGGCACCAGGATGGGCCATCGCCGTACCCCCCTGGCAGTGGAGAGGCGGCTGGTGGCGGTGCTCACGGCGGCCCGAACCCGGCTCCGCTGAGCACACCTTGTGCTTGGCCGGACTGCAGCAGCGCGACGAAGTCGGCACCGTCGGCGCTGTCGTCGATGCTGAAGGCCGGATAGCGATTGACCACCTGCGCCTCGTCCGGGACCGGCAGGGTCTCGACATCGCTACCGACTCCGATCGCCACGTCGCTCACGTAGACCACGCCTGCGTCGGCCTCCCCGGAGGCGACCTTGACCAACGTGGCCCGCACGTCCGGCTCGTAGGAGGCGACGCTCGGGTCGACGTCGGCCAAGGTCAACATCCGCGCGGCGGCCTCCCCGCACGGCACCTGCTCCGCGCAAAGCACCAGGGTGACGTCCGCATCGGCCAGGTCCTCGATCGAGGAGATATCGGCGGGGTTACCCGGTGCGAGGGCGATGGTCAGGGTATTAGTCGCCACGACGACCGGCTCGCTGTCGACCGCCGTGTCGAGAGAAGCCAACGGGCCTTCCCCGGCCAGCACGACCGCGTCCGCGTCCACGCCCGCGTTCAACTGCTGCACGATCTGGGAGGAGGCAGCGTAGGACACCTCGAACGTATCGTCGGGGTGGCCCTGTTGGGCCAGGTCGATGACGGCAGGCATCACGTCCGCCAGGGAGGACGCCGCCAGGATGGTGATGGTGTCATTGCTGCCCCCGCTGCAGGCAACGAGGACCAAGGGCAGGGATAGGGCGGTGGCGAGTGCCTTCCTCATTGCGGCACGCTGACCGTGACGTGGGTGGCCTTGATCGAGGCCACAGCCACACTCCCGACGTCGAGCCCCATCTCCCGGACCGCCTCGGCGCTGAGTAGGGACACCAGCCGGAACGGACCGGCCTGCAGGTCGACCTGGGCCATCACGGTGTCCATCACGATCCGGGTGACGATGCCGCGCATCTGGTTGCGGGAGGAGGTCGAGCCGAGCGTGCCGATCGCTGGAGGCGTGTGTAGCTCGGCGGCCAGTGCCGCCACCTCGACGCCCGGTATGACCGCTTTTCCCGCCGCGTCCTTGCTGGAGGACAGTCGGCCACCGTCGATGGCGCGGCGCACCGTGTCGGGAGAGACGCCGAGGAGGGCAGCTGCTTCAGTGACCCGCAAATGCGACATAAAGGGCAGCATACAGTCGCACATGCGTGGCGTAGCGTCGTCCGAGACGTGCAGACGTGGTGGCTACGACCGGTCGGGCGGAGGGTCCAGCGGCGCTAGGTCCGGTCGTTTGGGACTCACGTGGTCGCCCGATGATCGCCCCTGCACCCGCCGCTGTACCCACGGCCCGGCGTACTCCTTGGCCCACAGGGCGTTGTTGCGCATCATCTCGATCCGACCCGGGGACGGCTGGGGTGGCAGCGGCACGTGCCAGTCCGCGTCGGCCGGGTCGTGACCCAGCGCTGCGTATGCGGCCAGGGCAATCCGCCGGTGGCCCTCGGTCGTCATATGGATGCGGTCTTCTGCCCACATGCGCCAGTCCTTCAAGAAGTCGAATCCCCACTGGTTCAACACGTAGCAGCCCTGGCGTTGGGCGATCTTCCAGATGTGTGCGCTGTAGGTCGCCATCCTCCCGCGGTAGCGCTGGATGACCGGGGCCTCCGACGGGTCCGACGGCGTCACCAGCAGCACGTCGGCGCCGGTCGCCCGGATCTTGGCCGCCGCCTCCTCCAGCTCGGCTGCGAGGGCGTCGAGGTCCGCCCGGGGCCGCAGGATGTCGTTGCCGCCACCGGCCAGGCTGACCAGGTCCGGATGAAGGCTGATGGCCTGGTCCGTCTGCTCGCCGGCGATGGCGTTGAGCTTGCGGCCCCGTACGGCGAGGTTCGCGTACTGGAACTCGTCGACGTGTGAGGCCAGGAGGGCGCTCAGCCGGTCCGCCCATCCGATGAACGCGTTCTCGGCGCTCGGGTCGGGGTCGGCCATCCCCTCGGTGAAGCTGTCTCCGATCGCGACGTACCGTCGCCACGGCTGAGCGTGCGGGCGGATGCTTCCCGCACGTTGGGCCGCGCCGAACGGCATACCAGGGCTGTTCTCGTCGTCGATCGAGGGTGGTGTGCGGTCGTCGTTCACGTCAGGGTCCAATCGATCGGCTCCCCACCCTGGGAGCGCAGCAGGTCGTTAGCGGTGCTGAAGGGCTTCGAACCGAAGAAGCCGCTGCGCGCGGACAGCGGCGAGGGATGGGCGCTCTGCACGGTCGGCACGTCTCCGAGCGACGAGGCCAGCGAGCGTGCGTCGCGGCCCCACAGGATCGCGACCAGTGGGCCACCGCGCTTGACCAGGGCGTCGATCGCCAGCGCGGTGACGGCTTCCCACCCTTTGCCACGGTGGCTCGCGGGGGCTCCGGCCCGCACCGTGAGCACCCGGTTGAGCAACATCACCCCCTGCTCGGTCCACGGGGTGAGGTCACCGTTGGTGGGCTTCGGCACCCCCAGATCGTCCACGAGTTCGGTGTAGACGTTGGTGAGGCTGCGGGGGACGGGCCGCACGTCGGGGGCCACGGAGAAGCTCAGCCCCACCGCATGGCCCACCGTCGGGTAAGGATCTTGGCCCACGATCAGCACCCGCACGTCGTCCATCGACTGGTCGAACACTCGAAGCACCTGAGGCCCAGGAGGCAGATAGCCCCGGCCAGCAGTGACTTCCTCGCGGAGGAACGCGCCCAGCTCTGCGACCGTGTCCTGGGCGGGTGCCAGGGCCCGCGCCCAGCTCGGGTGCACCAGGTCCGCCAGTGGGGTGGGGGTCGACGTCACCGACCAACTGTATGTCGGCCCCAGCGGTCACCGACACCGGTGGCGCACCCGCGGACCAGACCTGAGATGAGAGGGTGAGTTCGTGCCCGAGCAACGACCTGAAGACGCCTCGAACCACCGGATCGGCCTCGGGTTGGCGGCTCTCGGCCGACCGGCCTACCTGACCTCGGGCCGCGCGCAGGACTTCGGGGAGCTCCGGTCCGTGGAGGATCTGCGGGACCGGACGGTGCAGGTCCTGGACGCGGCCTACGCGGGTGGCGTGCGCTATCTCGACGCCGCCCGCTCCTACGGGCTCGCAGAGGAGTTCCTGGCTCATTGGCTGCACGTCCGGCCCGAGGTCGACGATGTGGTGGTCGCCTCGAAATGGGGCTATCGCTACACCGGGGAATGGCAGCAAGTGGCCGAGCAGCATGAGGTCAAGGACCATTCGGTGGCCGCGCTGCGTCGTCAGGTTCGTGAGTCGAGGGCGATCCTGGGGGATCGACTCTCGATCTACCAGGCCCACTCCGTGAAGGCAGAGTCCCCGGTGTTGCACGACACCCAGGTGCAGCACCTCCTGGCTGACCTGCGGGACGAAGGGCTGCGGATCGGCTTCTCCACCTCCGGGCCGGGGCAGGCCGACACCATCCGGGCAGCACTGCGGATCGAGGTGGGTGGAGCGCCGTTGTTCAGCGTGGTGCAGTCCAGCTGGAATGTGCTCGAACCCTCGGCTGGTCCCGCACTCGCTGAGGCCGCCGAGGCCGGACTCAGCGTGGTGGTTAAGGAAAGCGTGGCGAACGGTCGACTGGCGCCGGGACATCTGCCCGACAGCCCGGCTGCCGAACGCGCTACGGCCTGGGCCGACCAGCTCGGTCTGGGCGTGGACCAACTGGCGGTGGCGGCGGCCCTGAGCAATCCGTGGGTCGACCACGTGTTGTCGGGGGCGGTCTCCGCGGCTCAGGTCGAGTCCCACCTCGGTGCCGTCGGGGTCGAACTCTCCACCAAGGTCATGGAGGATCTGGTGGCTGAGGAGCCGGTGGGCTACTGGGAACGACGTTCCCAACGGACCTGGTCTTAGCACGACCTGGCACCGTGTTGTCCGGTGAATGACACGCTTGTGATTCCGCCGTAGACTTCCCAATACTCTGCATCCAGCTCCTCGGAAGGACCTCCCTTATGGGCGCCGCTCACCAGATCGAGCAAGCCGCAACGACCGAAGGGTTGGACGCTGACGACGCGCACCTCCTTGACTTCGAAGCCAAGTGGTGGCAATACCAGGGCGCGAAGGAGTCGAGCATCCGGGAGGAGTTCCAGATGAGCTCCACCCGGTACTACCAGCGGCTGAACCAGCTGCTGGACTCCGAGGCGGCACTGGCCTACAACCCGATGTTGGTCAAGCGGCTGCGGCGGATGCGGACCAGCCGTCAGCGAGCCCGTTCGGCCAAGCGCCTCGGCTTCGAGGGCCGGTAGTCCGATGGCCTCCGACCTCGAGATCGCCCGGGCCGCAACGCTGCGCCCGATCGGTGACGTCGCCTCCGACATGGGGATCCCTGCGGAGTTCTTGGAGCCCTACGGGCGCAACGTCATGAAGGTGGGTCTCGAGTCGATCGAGGCCATGTCCGACCGGCCGAAGGCCAAGTACGTTGTGGTCAGCGCGATCACGCCCACCCCGCTCGGGGAAGGCAAGACGACCACCTCGGTCGGGCTGGCCCAAGGAATGGCCAAGATCGGCAAGCAGGCGGTGCTCACCCTGCGTCAGCCCTCGATGGGCCCCACCTTCGGCATCAAGGGCGGAGCCGCCGGTGGCGGGATGAGCCAGGTCGTGCCCATGGAGACGCTCAACCTCCATCTGACCGGCGACTTCCATGCCGTGACGGCCGCCCACAACCTGCTTGCGGCCATCGTGGACAACCACCTGCACCACGGCAACGAGCTGGACATCGACGTCCGCAACATCACCTGGCCCCGCGTGCTCGACGTCAACGACCGGGCCCTGCGCAACATCGTCGTGGGCCTCGGCGGTCGCCTGGACGGAGTGACCCGCCAGACCAGCTTCGACATCACGGCCGCCTCCGAGGTCATGGCGCTCCTGTCGCTGTCCAAGGACATGACGGACCTCCGTGATCGCCTCGGACGGATCGTCATCGGTTTCAACCGAGCGGGCGCACCGGTGACCGCAGAGCAGCTGCAGGGCGCCGGTTCCATGGCCGTCATCCTGCGGGAAGCGTTGAAGCCGAACCTGCTGCAGACCCTGGAGGGAACGCCCGCCCTGATCCACTGTGGTCCTTTCGGCAACATCGCCACCGGCAACTCCTCGGTGGTCGCTGACCTGGTCGGGCTGCGGGGTGGCGACTACGTCATCACCGAGGCCGGGTTCGGGGCCGATATGGGCGCCGAGCGCTTCTTCAACATCAAGTGCCGGGCCTCGGGCCAGGCGCCGGATGCGGCCGTCGTGGTGGTGACCACCCGGGCCCTGAAGGCCCACTCCGGCAAGTTCCGCATCGTCCCGGGCAAGCCCCTGCCCGACGAGCTGCTCGCGGAGAACACCGACGACGTCGAAGCGGGAGCACCCAACCTGATCAAGCAGATCGAGAACATCCGTCTGCACGGGGTCTCCCCGGTGGTCGCGATCAACTCCTTCCCGACCGACCATGACAGCGAGCACGAGGCCATCCGGCGGATCGCCGAGGCGGCCGGCGCCCGAGTCGCGGTGGCCAACCACTTCAGCGAAGGCGGAGACGGTGCGATCGACCTGGCTCAGGCCGTGGTCGAGGCCTGCGAGGAGCCGACGACCTTCACGCCGCTGTACGGCTTGGAGATGTCGCTGCACGACAAGATCGAGAAGGTCGCCCGTGAGGTCTACGGTGCCGACGGCATCGACCCGTCACCCGAGGCAGCCAAGCAGCTCGCGGCCTACACCGAGGCGGGGTTCGGCAACCTGCCCGTATGCATCGCCAAGACGCACCTGTCGCTGAGCTCGGACGCCTCGTTGCTCGGTGCGCCCACGGGCTGGCGGATGCCGGTGCGCGAGGTCCGAGTCTCGGCCGGAGCCGGTTTCATCTACCCGATCGCCGGCGCCATGCGGACGATGCCCGGGCTGTCGCGCCATCCGGCAGCACACAGGATCGACCTGGATGACGACGGCGAGATCGTCAACCTCTCCTAGGTCCGCGCGGGCCTAGGCGAACCAGACCACGAGGCCCACGGTGACCGCCAGCATGATGCCGGTCAGGACCCGGTAGTTGGCCCAGACGGGCGTGCCCTGCAGGGCCTCCGACTCCTCGCGCCAGTACGTGTTCTTCCAGGTCAGCTCGTCCGTCTTCTCCAGGTCGGGTGTCTTGCCGAGGAGACTGATCCCGATCAGCATCGCGATGGCCAGGACCAGGAGGGCGCCGGCGGCATACAGGAACTGCACCGTCGGCTCTTCGGGCCGGACCTGGGTGAAGTAGAAGGCCACCACCCCCAGCGGTTGCAGGATCACCAACGTATAGAAGGCGGCGTCGGCGTTGAGGCGCTTCCAAGCGATGCCCAGCAGGAACACGGCCACCACCGGCGGCACCAGGAACGACAGAACGGACTGCAGGTAGTTGTAGAGGGTGTCGAACTGGGCGATGAACGGGGCCCACAGGATCGCCACCACGAGGGCCACGACCGTCGAGATACGCCCGATGAAGACGAGGCTGCGGTCCGAGGTGTCGGGCTTGTAGGTCTTGACGAAGTCCATGGTCACGATCGTCGAGGCCGAGTTCAGGATCGAGTCGACGGTCGAGGTGATCGCCGCGATGACCGCGGCCAGGATCAGCCCGCGCACGCCCACCGGGATGAGGTCGAAGACCAAGGTGGGGAAGACCGTGTCCGGGTTCTCCAGGTTGGGGTAGAGGGTGATGGCCATGACGCCGGGGAAGATGAACAAGAACAGGAAGGACAACTTGATGAACCCGGCCATCAGTGCACCCCAGCGGCCGTGGTCCAGAGTCCGGGCTCCGAGAGTCCGCTGGACCACGAGCTGGTTGGTGGTCCAGTAGTACAACCCGATGACCAGCACTCCGGTGATGAGTCCGGGCCACGGGAGGTCCGCGTTGTCGGTGGGCAGGATGAGGCTCATCTTGTCCTCACCCGCGGTATCGGCCATCTCGCTCCACGACGGGATGGCACGCCACGTGGCGATGAAGACGATGAGCCCACCGAGGATGGTGACCGTGGCCTGGATGCTGTCCGAGACCATGACGGCACCGAGACCGCCGATGACGGTGTAGATCGCGGCCAGGATGGCCAGCGCGGCCACCGAGACGATGATCGGGATGTCCGGATACAACGTCTGGATCACGACGGCACCGGCGAACAGCGCGGCGGCCATGTCGATGAACATGTTGGCGAACAAGTTGAAACCGGCGAAGGCCATGCGGGATCGTCGATCGAAGCGCTTCTCCAGGAACTCCGGCAACGTGTAGACCCCGGAGCGGAGGTAGAAAGGCAGGATGAAGAAGATGAAGACCGCCAGGATGACGGTCGTCATCCACTCGTAGGCAAAGATCGAGATGCCTTGGCTGTAGGCGCCACCGGCCAGACCGACGAAGGTGGCACCCGACATGTTCGTCGCCACCAACGACAACCCCACGAAGGGCCAGATGAAGTTCCGACCACCGAGGAAGTAGTCCTCGGTTGCGCTGCTTTCCTTGCCGCTCTCCTTGGCGGCCACAGCGGCCTTCTTCTTCTGGCGGGAGGCGACCACCAGCGGAATGATCCGGCTGAGCAGCAGGTACACAAGGATGACGGTCAGGTCGATCGGGCCGACCGTGAAGTCCGGCATCCCGCCGCCGCTGTCTTGAGTAGGAAGCATCATCACTTGTCCCTCCGCACCACGAGGACGGGGCACGGTGCGTGTCGCACCACGCCTTCGGCGTCGTTGCCCAAGAGCACCCGGGTGAAGGCGTTGAGCCCTCGGCTGCCCAGCACGATCAGGTCGGCTTCGATCTCGTCTCGCAACCGCAGGATCTCGTCGGTGGCGCGTCCCATCCGTACGTAGGTCTCGGTGGGCGTGAGGCCGGCCTCCAGCATGCTGGCGACCTGTTCGTCGAGCACCACTCGGGCTTCGTCGCGGAGGCGGTTGAGCTGCTCGGTGCTCAACGTGCGGGAGTTGGTCCAGCCGGACACCAAGCCCACGTGCACCACGTGCACCTCGGTCTTGGTGTAGCCGTGGAGGTCGAGCACATGTTGGATCGCCAGAGTGGACTCCGGCGACCCGTCAACGGCCAAAAGTATGCGGTGCGGGAACTGAGGCATGGGTGCTCCGGAAGTCGACGATGACGGCCGTGCAACACCGTAAAGCCTCGACGGGGTTTGCGCATGTCGGAGTGCTGGGCTTGCTTCTGACCCCCCTCGCAAGCACGAATGGGCTTAGAATCCCAGGATGGGGCAGTTGATGTGGCAGGAGGTCGGACCGGGGGTCATGGTGCGTCGACACCGCGAGCTCGACCTCAATTGCGGGCTGGTGGTCGGTGACCAGCGCGCGTTGGTGATCGACACCGCGACCACCACTCGCAGCGGCTACGAGCTGGCGGACGCGGTGCGACAGGTCACGCCGCTCGAGCAGGTCGTGGTCAACACCCACGCGCACTACGACCACTGTTTCGGCAACGCTGCCTTCCGTGAGTCCCAGATCTATGCCCACGCAGCGGCGGCGGAGGGACTCATGCAGACCGCGGAGCGTCAGCGTGAAGCGGCGATGGCCCACCTGGACCGGGAGGAGCGTCCGCAGGACGCGGCGTTGCTGCGCGAGACCGAGGTGGTGTTGCCCTTCTACCTGATCGAGGACAACATCTCTTTGGATCTCGGGGGACGCGCCGTCCAGCTGCTCTTCGGCGGCAGGGCGCACACCGATCACGATCTTGCCGTCTGTGTCCCCGACGCCGGGACCGTGTTCTGGGGTGACCTGGTCGAGCAGGGCGCAGACCCGGCGATGGAGGACTGCTATCCGTTGGAGTGGGCTGCCTCCATGCGCGAGCTCGCCAAGTCCGAGGGAGTCAAAGAAGCCTCGGTCGCGGTGCCAGGTCACGGCGACGTGGTCGATGCCGCCTTCGTAGACGCTCAGGCCGAGCAGCTGAGACAGCTGGCCGCGTGCCTCCAGGACGGGTTGGACCACCACGGCCGGGACGTCAGTGCATTGATGGACCGTTGCCGAGGACTGGGTTTCGACGACCGCACGTTGCGCAACGCGGCGGTGCGTGCGCTGGAGACGGTATCCGGCCGCCGCGACACATCCACGCCGAAGGTGCCCCAGCGGCCCACCACCCAGGCCTGAGGACGACAGCGCAGCGTGACAGGCTGCCTACCTATTTGCACTCGAGGGGGTCGAGTGCTAATCATTGACCTAGCACTCTCACTACGAGAGTGATAACAACTGCATCGATCGATCTGTTGAGGATCGAGTGCGCGGTGGCGACGTGAGCTCCCGTGACTCGGTCCGTCCGTCGCGGGCTGCTGATCGGTCAACCAAACGCTGAGTGTGTGGGAGGAACCACCCCAATGGCCAAGATGATTGCATTCGACGAGGAGGCTCGCCGAGGGCTCGAAAAGGGTATGAACACCCTGGCCGACGCCGTCAAGGTGACCCTGGGCCCGCGTGGCCGCAACGTCGTCCTGGAGAAGAAGTGGGGAGCCCCCACGATCACCAACGATGGTGTCTCCATCGCCAAGGAGATCGAGCTCGAGGACCCCTACGAGAAGATCGGCGCTGAGCTGGTCAAGGAGGTCGCCAAGAAGACGGACGACGTCGCTGGCGACGGCACGACCACCGCGACCGTACTGGCCCAGGCCATGGTTCGCGAAGGCCTGCGCAACGTGGCTGCCGGTGCGAACCCGATGTCGCTGAAGCGCGGCATCGAGGCTGCTGTGACCGCAGTGAGCGACAAGCTGCTGTCGATGGCCACCGACGTGGACACCAAGGAGCAGATCGCGCAGAGCGCGTCCATCTCCGCGGCCGACACCGAGATCGGCCAGATGATCGCCGAGGCGATGGACAAGGTCGGCAACGAAGGCGTCATCACGGTCGAGGAGTCCAACACCTTCGGCCTGGAGCTTGAGCTGACCGAGGGTATGCGCTTCGACAAGGGCTACATCTCGCCGTACTTCGTCACCGACACCGACAGCATGGAAGCCGTGCTGGACGACCCCTACGTGTTGATCCTCAACTCCAAGATCAGCGCCATCAAGGACATCGTCCCGTTGCTGGACAAGGTCATCCAGTCCGGCAAGCCGCTGGCCATCATCGCCGAGGATGTCGACGGTGAAGCGCTCGCGACCATGGTGCTGAACAAGCTCCGCGGCCACCTCAAGGTGCTGGCCGTGAAGGCTCCTGGCTTCGGCGACCGTCGCAAGGCCATGCTCGGCGACATCGCCGTGCTGACCGGCGGTCAGGTCATCTCTGAGGAGGTCGGCCTCAAGCTCGAGACCGCCGAGCTCGACATGCTGGGTAAGGCTCGCAAGGTCGTCTCCAGC
>JBBSQA010000028.1:0-28428 GCA_038258285.1 Actinomycetales bacterium
ACGCTCTTGACGTGGTAGCCGGCCTCGCCCAGGGTCGCCCCGGCCGAGGCACCGGCCAGGCCGGTGCCGACGATGATGACGCTCAGCTTGCGACGGTTGGCCGGGTTGACCAGCTTGGCCTCGAACTTGCGCTGTGACCAGCGGTCGCCGATCGGCCCCTGAGGTGCAGCCCCATCGACCAGCGCGTCGCCATCGAGGTAGTAGTCCCCGTGGCTGTCCGTGCGCGGCGCCTCGGTCTCCGTCAGGGTATCGAGTGTGTCCGTCATCGCGTCCTCCTACGTAAAAGGGATGAGTAGGTCGTCCCCCAGCGTGTAATGGCCAGCCCTCGAGGCATCAGGGAATGATGCCGAACAGGATCGAGAACGGCGGCAGCAGGAAACCGACGACCACGACCGCAGACACCGCCACGGCAGAGATCCGAAGCCGCTCAGCGGCCGCCGTGCTGGTGTTCAGACCCAAGGTCATGCCCGCCGCCCAGACTCCGTGCAGCAAGTGCATACCCAGCGCGACCACGGCCACGAAGTAGATGAGTACGGCCCACCACACCTCGAAACTGGAGACCAAGCGGCCGGCGGGAGTGTCGAAGTCGCCGTTGACCTGGATGGTGTTGGTGGTGAAGTGCAGGATGTGGAAGACCAGGAAGAGCAGCAACGCCACCCCGCCCCAACGCATCGCGCGCGAGACCCATATCGTCCGTGCGGCCTTGGCCACCACGGCGTACCGCGTCTTGCGAGCGTTGCCCGCTCGCGACCACAGGGCGAAGGCTGCGTAGGCGTGACCCACCAACGACAGGATCAGCCCGATCCGCAGGATCCAGAGCAGGCCCTTCTCCGGCAGCATCGGAGTGCCGATGGTCCGCAGGTGCTCGGCGTAGTCGTTGAACGCCTCTTCACCGGCGAAGATCATCAAGTTGCCATACATATGCGCGAGGATGAATCCGACGAACACCAGCCCGGTGATTGCCATCAAGGACTTCAACAAAATGCTGCTGGTCTTCGTGGGAGCACCGCTGGATACGGTTGAGGTGGCCACGTGCCGATGGTACAGGCCACGCTCAGCCGCCGGGCAGAGTGGTTGCCTACGATGACCCACGTGATCGACGAGGCAACACCGGCAGCGGACTCCGAGTCCCGCTCGCGTCGGCACACGCTGCGGCGGCAACTACTCGGGCCGCCCGCGAGCCCGCGACAGGCCCACTGGGCCTGGTGGGGTCCGCTTCTGGTCATGCTGATCGGGGGTGCGGTCCGCTTCTTCCGTCTGGGACACCCCCACGAGCTGGTGTTTGACGAGACGTACTACGTCAAGCAGGGCTGGTCCCTGATGCAGTTCGGCTACGAGCGGGACATCCGACCCAGCCTGGACGATCCCGACGCCCTGTTCACCGCGGGGAACGCCGACATCTTCGCCCCCAGCCCGGACCTCGTCGTCCATCCACCGCTGGGCAAGTGGATGCTGGGCCTGGGCGAATGGCTGTTCGGCGTCGACTCGTCCTTCGGGTGGCGCTTCGCTGCCGCGGTCGTGGGCACCCTGTCCATCCTGTTGCTCGGGCGGATCGTCTGGCATATGTGGCACAGCGCCCTGCTGGCCACCGTGGCCTCGGTGTTATTGGCATCGGACGGACACCACTTCGTGCACTCCCGCACAGGTTTGCTCGACGTCTTCGTGATGTTCTGGGTGCTCGTGGCCTTCTGGGCGTTGATCCGCGACCGGGCCGCGGGGCGAACCATGCTCGCCGACCGCGTCGCCGATCTCTCGGATCAGACTCGACCGGTGATGCGGTGGGGGCCGTCCTTGGGGGTGCGCTGGTGGCGGGTCGGGGCGGGGGTCAGCCTCGGTCTGGCCATCGGGACGAAGTGGTCGGGCCTGTTCTTCCTGGCCACCTTCGGCCTGATGACCGTGCTGTGGGATATCGGCGCGCGGCGGACCGTGGGCGCGCGAAGGTGGTTCAGCGCGGGGCTCGTGCGCGACGGCATACCGGCCTTCGTCGCCATGGTGCCGGTTGCGCTGGCGACGTATCTGGCCACCTGGGCGGGCTGGTTCGTGACCGACGGCGGCTACAAGCGCAACTGGGCCGCCGAGCACCCCGCCTCGGGCTGGGAGATCTACGTGCCCGATCCGCTGCGCTCACTGTGGAGCTACCACGAAGAGATCATGGCTTTCCACGTAGGACTGGCCAACGAGCACGCGTGGTCCTCCAACCCCTGGTCGTGGTTGGTGCAGGGCCGTCCGACCCTGTTCTACTCCGAGTTCCTGCAGCGTGGCGACTCCGGCTGCGCGAGCACCGAGTGCGTGAGCTATATCGCGTCGCTGGGCAACCTGTTCCTGTGGTGGGGAGCCACCGCCGGTCTCGTGGTGGTCATATTCGTGTGGCTGTTCGGTCGCGACTGGCGGGCCGGCGCGGCCCTGTCCGGTCTGGTAGCCGGGTGGCTACCGTGGTTCCTCTACCAGACACGCACCGTCTACTCCTTCTACGCGGTGGCGTTCGTGCCCTGGCTGGTGATGATCGTGATCACTTGTATGGCGCTGGTGATCGGCAACGCGCAGGCCCCCCCGTCACGTCGTCGGTGGGGAGCGATCGCTGTGATCGGCTACACGGTGGGGGCCGTCTGCCTGTTCCTCTGGTACTACCCGGTCTACACCGCGCAGGTGATCCCGCGCGAAGAGTGGCAGTGGCGCATGTGGTTCGACTTCTGGACCTGAGCGACCGCGCTACACGAACTGAGCGAAGGTCTCCGGCGTGGCTTGGTTGGCCACCGCCACCGCTTCGTCCAGCGGTATGTCGTGGATGCGCACCGACTCAGCTCCGGCCGCGGTCGTGGCCACCAGCGTGGCCAGGCCCACCCGGCGCTGGAAGTACGTCTGTCGGATGACCCACCCGATCACTCCGGCCCGTTCCAGCACCTCCCGGCGACGGCCCAGCGTCCCGTGGCCGCTCATGACGTGGTGGTCGGTCAGGCCGTGCCCGAGGTTGCGGTAGGCCGCCTCGGCGAACCCCACGGCGAGTAGGGCGTAGCCGACCAGGACCGCCATCGGCAGCCAGACCGGCAGGTCGGCGAAGACCACGGACGCCACCGCCGCGCCGGTGAAGAAGAGGGTGGCCCACTGCGACCGGATGTGGCAGCGCCGTCGGGCGGCGCGGCCGTGCTGGTGCAGGGCGTCGGTGAGTGGCCCGGACTCCTGAAGGATGTCGTGACCCACCCGCACCGCGACGTCACGCGGACAGGGCGGCAGCACCTTGGTCTGGCCGCCGTTCCCCACGCCGGTGGACAGCGTGACCAGCTCGGCCCCTTGGACCAGTCGAAGCAGAGCGGGCTCGGTCATCGCGACCCCCCGGATCTTCGACTCCTCCACCGTGGTCGAGTTGGTGGTGATCAAGCCGCGGACCAAGCGCAGGGTGCCTTCGCCCATCCGAGTCAGTCGCAGGTTCCACCAGGCAATGACGTACGTGAGGGTGGACAGCAACAGCCAGCCGACGATGACGATGACCGCCGCGATCAGCACCAGAACGGTCAAGGCTTGGTCCCGGAGCCAGCCCCAGAGTCCCTGGGCGGAGGAGAACTGTTGCTCGACGTCGATGTCGCCGATGAGCTGCGACGCGAAGCCGGCCACACCCGCCACCACGACGAGGCTGGCCAAGCTGAACGGCGCGTACTTCAGCCACGACCAGTCGATCCTGGCCAGCTCGACCGGCGCGACCTCCTCGTGGGAGGCCGCGCTCTGCATACCTCCGGACCGGCCCGACGGGGTCGAGGCGCCGGAGGAGACTGGCTCCTGAACGGAACCGGGGCCCACCGCAGCGTGTTTGCGGGCCAGCAGATAGTCCTGAAGCTGGCCCGCCTGAGGCACCGACAAAGCGTTGAGGTCGATTCGGTTCGAGTCGACACCGGTGCCGATCGAGACCTTGGACAGGCCGAGGATGCGGTGGATCGGTCCGGCCTCCAGGTCCACGCTGCGCACCCGGTCCAGCGGAGCGGTCAGGATCTTGCGGTTCAGGACTCCCCGTCGGACCTGCAACTGGGTGGCCGTGATGCGATACCGGGTGGTGAACCAGGGCACGAGCCCGACGAATGCGGCAATGACCCCGCCCACCGCGATGACTCCGGCGTTGGTCATCACGCCGCTACCACCACCGCCCCGCCCGAGGCCGAACAGGACGATGGCGAACGGGATGATGAGCTGGCCCACGCTGCTGATCGGATAGAGCACGATCACCCGGGGGCTGAGCCGCTGCCAGTCGTCGATCGCCGATACCGGTGGCGGGGGCAGGTCGTAGACAGGACCTTGGGGGCCCGTGTCGTAGGCCGACGGCGGGTGGGGCAGGTCCGGCGGTGGGGCCTCCGAGCGGTGGTCGCTCACGTGGCGTCGCCCTCGGTGCGGCTGGTGATCTCGGTCAGGTCGGACACGACGCGCTCGGCGACCTCGGAGTCGAGGCATTCGATGCTGATCGGCCCCGCGGCGGAGGCCGTCGTGACCGTGATCGAGGCCAGCCCGAAGAAGCGCATCAGGGGGCCACGCTGGGAGTCGACCGTCTGCACCCGCGAAAGCGGCGCGATCCGCTGCTCGCGGTTCAGCCAGCCCGACCGGGTGTAGATCGCGGTGGAGGTGACCTCCCAGCGGTGCACGCGGTAGCGCCACAGCGGCACGACCGAGACCTGCAGGATCGTCATGACCACCATCAGGACCACCACCGGCCCGGCCCACACCTTCCACGAGTCGGGGATGGCGAAGCTGTAGACGACGAAGAGGACCAACCACTCGATCACGCCACCGATGAGCTCCCGCAGCGCCCAGTAGCGGACGGCGTTCGGCGCAACGAAGTAGGCGGGGTCGCGCAGGGTCGGTGCGACGGGTCGGACGGTGGTGGCACTCACCGACCCATCATCGCAGTGCCTCGCAGCGCCAGCGGAAGGCACTACGCCATCACGCCAGAGTGGCCACCATGAGCGCCTTGATCGTGTGCAGCCGGTTCTCCGCCTGGTCGAAGACGATGCTGGCGGCGGACTCGAACACCTCGTCGGTGACCTCCAGGCCTCCCGACAGGTGCGGGTACTGCTGCACGAGGCTGTGCCCGATCGCGGTCTGGGTGTTGTGGAACGCCGGCAGGCAGTGCATGAACCGCGCCTTCGGGTTCCCGGTCTCCTCCATCAACGCCGAGTTGACCTGGTAGGGCAGCAGCGCGTCGATCCGCTCGCCCCACGCCTCGACCGGCTCGCCCATCGACACCCAGATATCGGTATGCACGAAGTCGACCCCCGCGACGGCCTCGTGTGGGTCGTCGGTGATCGTGATCCGGGCGCCGGTCTGCTCGGCGATCTGACGACACTGGGCCACCAGCTCGGCCGTGGGCTGCAGCTGCGGCGTGGTCGGCGCCGCGATGCGGACGTCCATGCCCAGCTTGGCCCCGACGAGCAGCAGGGAGTTGCCGGTGTTGTTGCGCGCATCGCCCAGGTAGGCATAGGCCACATCGGTCAGCGGCTTGGCGGTGTGCTCGGTCATGGTGAGCACGTCGGCCAGCATCTGGGTGGGGTGCCAGTCGTCGGTGAGGCCGTTGTAGACCGGCACGCCGGCATACGAGGAGAGCGTCTGCACCAGTTCCTGGGAGGAGCCGCGGTACTGGATCGCGTCGAACATCCTCCCCAGCACGCGCGCGGTGTCAGCAATCGACTCCTTGT
Organism: Actinomycetales bacterium; assembly: GCA_038258285.1. Classification (GTDB taxonomy): domain Bacteria; phylum Actinomycetota; class Actinomycetes; order Actinomycetales; family Dermatophilaceae; genus Ornithinicoccus. Next base: position 5,673 of record JBBSQA010000028.1, read on the forward strand.
GTCCGATCTGGGTGGAGACCGGGTCGAGGTAGGTCGTGCTGGCCCCCTGGTCGGCGGCGGCGACCTCGAAGGCACACCGGGTGCGGGTCGAGGTCTTCTCGAAGATGAGCGCCACCGACTTGTTGGTCAGCAGCGGCTGCTCCGTGCCGGCGTACTTCGCGCGCTTGAGCTCACGGGCGAGGTCCACCAGGTAGTGGATCTCGGCGGGGCTGTGATGCCGCAGGGATAACAGGCTGCGACCACGCAGATTCACCGGCATACCAGGGGCTCCTTCAGGGGGTAGGTGCTCGCGGGTAAGTGCTGGGCAGGAGCCTACCCACGCTGGGCGCCCCGACCTACGGATTGCTGGGCCCTGCGGGGCACCGGTCGGAGCGGACTCAGTCGTCCTGGGTGAGGACCCCGAGCCGTCGTCCGACGGGGATCTGGCTCCATCCCTGGACCAGGACCGACACCAGGACCACGAAGAAGACCACGCTGAAGAGCTCGCTGGCCGCGTCCACCCCGAGGGTCGCCGGGAAGGTGGCCAGCACAATCGGGACCGCCCCTTTGAGCCCCGACCACGCGACGTAGGTCATCTCAGGTCGGGTGTAGCCGAACGGCGTGAGACAGCTGACGACGCTGATCGGCCGCGCAACGAAGATCAACACCACCGCCAGCGCGATGGCGGCCGGGGCGACCTGGAGCAGCTGGGAGGGGAAGACCAGCAGGCCCATCACGAGGAACATCGCGATCTGCGCGACCCAGGCGACAGCGTCGTTGACCTGCACGATGAGCGAATGGTTGGTGGTCACCCGGTTGCCGATGAGGACCCCACAGACGTACACCGCGAGGAAGCCGTTGCCGGTGACCAGCTCGGTCAGACCGTAGGTCGACAGGCCGAAGGCGAGCGCCAGCGCGGGATAGAGCCCCGAGGCGTTGAGGGCGATGCGCTCGATGGTTGCCGCCGCCAGCAGCCCCATGCCCACTCCGATCAGGACCCCCAGGGTCAGCCCGGTGCCCAGGTCCACCACGGCGCTGCCGGCTCCCTCTGCCGGCGAAAGGAGCAGACCGATCAGGGCGGTGGTGAGGATGACGGCCATGGGGTCGTTGCTGCCGGCTTCCAGCTCGAGCAAAGCTCGAATCCTGGGCTTGGGCATCGGGCCCCCGCCACGGAACAGGGGGAAGATCGCCGCGGCGTCGGTGGAGGCAACGATCGCCCCCAGGAGCAGTCCCTCGGTCCACGTCAGACCCTCCTGCCCGATCTGGAATCCCGAGAACGACCCGAGCAGCCACCACGCAGCCGTGCCCACGATCAGTGCGGTGATGAGGACCCCGACGGTGGACAGCAGCAATCCTGGGGCGAGGACCGGACGGACGGTGGCCCACTCGGTGTCCAGACCGCCACCGAACAGGATCACCACCAAGGCCACGGTGCCGACGGTCTGAGCTGACTCCAGGGAGTTGAAGACGATGCCCCCAGGTCCGTCCGAGCCCGCCAACATACCCAGGATCAGGAAGAGCACCAGGGCGGGCAGCCGCAGGCGTTCGGAGAGCCGGGCAGCCCCCACCGACGCAAGAAGCAGCAGACCGGTGGCGAGCATGGCCTGATCGACCGTGGGCATGTCACCTCCAAGCGGATGCGGGCAGCCTCGGCAAGGATGGGTGGTGGGGCTGCCTCGGGCGCTAGGACAAGTATCGGTGAACGAAGTCGATGGCCGCGGGATAGGCGTCGATCTTGTTGACCCGCTTGGCCAGACCGTGCCCTTCGTCGTCGTAGACCCTCAGCTCACACGGCACCCCTTTGTCCTCCAGCGCCTGGGCGATCTGGTGGGCCTCACTCAGTGGTACCCGGGGGTCGTTGGCGCCGTGGATCACGAAGAGCGGTGCGGTGATCTGGTGGAGATACGTGATGGGCGAGGCTTTTTCCAAGAGCTGGCGATGATGCTCCAACGATCCGTATTCGCGCTCGCGGTAAGCGCGGCGGTAGGTCGAGGTGTTCTCCATGAAGGTGACCAGCGAGCTCATCCCGACGATATCGACCCCCGCTGCCCAGAGATCGGGCTGCATCGACACTCCTGCGAGCACCATGTAGCCGCCGTAGGACCCACCCCACAACGCCGACCGGTCCGGGTCCAGCCCGTGGGTCGGCAGCCAGGCGTGCAGATCAGCCAGGTCGGCCACGGACTCGAGCCGGAGCTCGACGTCGTCGAGGGAGTACCACCGCTTGCCGTAGCCGGTCGATCCGCGCACGTTGGGCACCAACACCGTCAGCCCGGACGCGGCCAAGGCTTGGACAACGGGTAGCCAGTTACGCGACGACGCGCCTTCGGGGCCGCCGTGAATGAGCACCACGCTGGCCACGTCGGCGTGGCCAGCGTCCGTGGCGGCATACCGGAAGCACGGGATCTGCTCACCGTCCCGAGCGGGTATGCGGTGCGTGCTCGGCTCGACCAACTGGTTCCGGACCTCGGGGTTGAGCCCTTCGGCGGCGGAGACCAGCACCTCGGCGGCGCCGCTGTGGGCGTCGACCAGGCAGATGGTTCCGGGCTCGACTGGGGAGGTGCCGGAGACCACGATGCGGCGGGAGTCCGGCGACCAGTGGACCGAGAGGGCGGCGAGGTCGGGCAGGTCTACCGCCGCGTGGTGGTCTCCGGTTGTGTGGTGGATGCTCAACGACCAAGCCCCGTCGCTCAGCGTGCCAACCACCATCGCCGAGGCGTCCGGGCTGACCCAGCAGCTCAGGTCGTGCTCATCGTCGGCCAACAGCACCTGCCAGTTGCCCTCACGGTCGAGGATCTGCACCGCTGCAAACTCACGGTCGTGGTTGCTGGCCAGGATGAGGGAGCGGTCGTCGGCCGACCAGCTGGGGCCTTCGTGCAGCGCGAGCTCGTCAGGGTCGGTCCACGGGCTGGAGGAGCCGGAGGAGATGAGGTCGAGCACCGTGGAGTTGGGTTGGAGGCTCAGACGCAGGACCGCCAGGTCGCGCTGGGCGTGGTCCAGGGCGGCGCCGACGACGTACCCTCCGCCGTCGTGCAGGACCCGCTCCTCACCCGTGGCCAGGTCGCGCGCCACGACGTCCATGTCGACGTCGTTGCGCCGGTTCGTGGAGTAGAGCAACGTCTGCTCGGTGATGTCGCGCAGGTCATGCATGTGGGCGGGGTCGTGGATCAGAGTGGTCAGACCGTCCAGCCCCACCGGCGCGGCGGGTAGCGGGTCGAGGTCGAGCCGGGAGAGCTGCACCTTCTCGTCGCCGCCTTGGTCGTGCTGGACGACAATGGCGCGTTGGCCGGGGATGTAGCGACCCGAGCACTTACTCGGCAGGTCGGTCAGCGGTGTCCAGGAGCCGTCCGGCTCGATCTCCACGAGCTGCACCGAGCCCAGCTCGTCGTGGCCGGCCAGCACCCGACCATGTGCGTCGACGTCGAAGGCGATCCAGGTGCGGGCCGACAGCAGTTCACTGACCAGGCTAGTGGTGTCCATCGGACGACCGTATGCCGTGCGCGCCCTGTACGCCCTACGCCCCCAGCGGGTTGATCCGGTTGGGTTGCCTCCATCGCGGCGCACTGTTGCGCTGGTTCGCGCACTCTTGCGGCGGGCGTTGGTGAGAACAGTGCTCGAAAGCCCGCAACAGTCAGTAGAGCCGAGCGACCGAGGCAACGGTGAGCGAGTAGAGCATGATGGGCGTCGATCACCCCCGACGCAGAACTTCTGAAGGCGGCACCTGCCATGACCACTCCCGTTCTCGTCGCCGGCGCCACCGGTGATCTCGGCCATCGCATCGTCCGTGAGCTCCGCGCCCTCGACGCTCACGTACGAGTGCTGACCCGGCCAGGGAGCGACTCATCTAGGCGGCAGTTCGCTGACGACGATGGTGTCGACATCGTCGAGGCGAACTACTCCGACCCTGCTGCCCTACAATCGGCCATCGCGGGGGCCCATACCGTCGTCTCGGCTTTGAGCGGCATACGGCCGGTCATCCTCGACGCTCAGCGTGCCCTTCTTCACGCTGCGACCAGCGCCGGCGTGAAGCACTTCATCCCGTCCGACTTCTCCGCTGACTATCGCCGGATCGAGCGCGACAGCAACCGGAACTTCGAGCTGCGCCGTGAGTTCGCCGCCGAGCTGGACGCTGGCCCCCTCCGCGCTACGTCGGTGCTCAACGGGATGTTCACGGACCTGTTGACCGGCGTCGCGCCCTTGATCCTGTTCACCCGGGGTCGCGTGCTGTTCTGGTCCGACCCCGATCAGATCCTCGACTTCACGACGAAGGACGACACCGCGCGTTTCACCGCCCAAGTGGCCCTCGACGATGACGCACCGCGGGTGGTGGAGATCGCGGGAGACCGCGTGACCGCTCGCGACATCGCCGCCACGATGACCGAGATCACCGGACATCGCTTCAAGCTGCAGTGGGCGGGCACGACCAGCACCCTCGGCGCCATGGCCCGGATCGGTCGTCGCGCCGACCGGAAGGAAGAAGACACGTTCCCCGCCTGGCAGGGCATGCAGTACTTCGTCAGCATGTTCAGCGGGCAGGCACAGCTACGCCATGTCGCCAACGATCGATATGGCGTCCAAACCTGGACCGCCGTGCGCGACGTCCTCCAGGAACACGTCCGCCAGGACAGCTGAACTGCAGCGAGGTTGAACTGCCGTGAGTCCCTGACATGGGGACCGCATGATGTGTGGTGGAGCTGCGGGGAATCGAACCCCGGACCTTCTCATTGCGAACGAGACGCGCTACCAACTGCGCCACAGCCCCTGGATGGGTGATACGACTCGGAAGATTATCACCCTCTGGGAGTGGATCCGATTCGGCGCGGACGCCGGGGTATACCGATCAGGCCAGACCGCGGATTGCGACCGGCAGGTCCTCGAACTCTTCGTCCAAGGAGAGGGCCGTGCCGTCATCCGGCAGCTCGTCGGGCAGTTCGTTGAGCACCGGCCGGGCGTGGGCCTTGGCCTTCAGGGTGTACGTCGGTGGCGGCACCGGAACGGGCTGCCAGGTACCCGCGATCAACGGTGCCTCCACCGCTTCCGGGGCCTCGTTGAACTCAGCCGCACTCACGCCGGCCCGCACCTGGTCCAGCGCGTCGATGTCGTAGACCTCGCGGGCCACGCGGGGATGCACGACCTCGCTGACCGCGACGCGCGCCGCGGCAGCCAGCTCCTCGCCCTCGTTCTGGATGGTGGCCGCGAGCGCGGCAGCCGCTCCCCCACCTGCGGCAGCAGCGCTGCGGCCAACCCTGGCCGACCGAGCGGAGGTCACCGCCGCTGAGGTGCGGGCCTCCGTGCGACGCGCGGTGCGGACGGGGGGCGCGACACGGGCACGTTGCGAGGATCCAGCCGCCCGCTGCACGGACTGGCGGACCGCGAAGAGCGCGACGACGAAGACCCCGATGCCAACGGGGATGGTCCACCACGGCAGCACGGCCATCGTGCCCAGGGCCGTGCCGACGAGCATCACGGCAGCGGCAACGAGCAGCAGGACGCCGCGGTTACGCACCGAGTTGTTGGCGGAGGCCGTAGCGGTCGGGCGAATCTTCGCCGCGCGGGGCGTGCCGGCGTGAAATTTCGTCTCACGGGCTACCGGGACCACCGGTGTCGGTGCTACGGCTGTCGGTGCTACGGAAGCGGACGGTTGCGCACGCTTGACGACGACGTCCGGGGCTCCCGGCCGCGTCAACGAGAGGGCATACGAGCGGGCGGTGGGCTCCGAGAGATCCAGGTGCGGCGTGTACTGACGCCGTTCCAGCACGCGCATGGCCTCAGAGAACCGATCGACGGACCGAGCCGTCGCGATGTGATCGCGACGTCGGACCCAGTGCTGCATCAGATAGGCAGCCCAGACAGCCAAGATGACTGCGAAAATCAAGCTACTGGGAAGCACGTACGCCACGGTAGGCGGTGGACTTCCCCCCGGTGGGCAGCCTGGCGGTGTGTCGGCGAACTACCTGGTGACTACGGCGTGGCGGTCGACGCGCGGAGACGGTGGACCAGATTTCCTGCGGCCTCGTCCTCGGCGACCACCGCGAAGCAACGATGGTCCCGCCAGGCTCCGTCGACGTGCATCAGGGATCGGCGCAATCCCTCCTCCGGCAGGGCCAGCCGGTGTGCCACGGCGAGGCTGGCGGCGTTTTCGGGGCGGATGTTGACCTCGATCCGGTGCAACCCGACGTCGCCGAGGCCGTAGTCCAGGACCATAGCCAGCGCCCAGGTGGCGATGCCCTGCCCGGTGGCCTTCTGGTCCAGCCAGTAGCCGGCCGATCCGGAGCAGCGCGGTCCCCACTGCAGGTCGAAAAGGTGCATCTGGCCCACCAGGACCCCTTCAACATCGATCACGAAGGGGACGAGCTTGCCCTCCTCGGCACCGCGGTCGTAGCTGCGCCGCAGTCGGCGAAAACTGGGCGAGACGTTGATCCCCGCCGGCGGCGTGGACTCCCACGGCTGCAGCCATCGGGCGTTACGCGCCCGCAGATCGCGCCAGGGCACCCGATCCGCACGTCGCAGGGACCGCAACGTGATCAACGGCCCTTGCGGTTGCCGAGTGCGTAGCTCGTGGGGCCAGGTCCACATCAGGTGCCCTCACGGGTCCAGTCACCGGAGCGACCACCCGACTTGGCCACCACCTGGATGTCGCTGATCGTCGACAGCTTGTCGACCGCCTTGATCATGTCGACGAGCGCGAGCGCGGCTACGCTGACACACGTCAGGGCCTCCATCTCGACCCCCGTACGGTCCGCTGTGCGCACGGTCGCAGAGATCAGCACTGCCTCGTCTTCGACGACCAGGTCGACCTCGACCGCGTGCACCGCCACGGGGTGGGCGAGCGGCACGAGCTCTGGCGTGCGCTTCGCGGCCTGTATGCCGGCCAGCCGGGCCACCCCGAGGGCGTCACCCTTGGGCACGGTCCCTCCGCGCAGGGCCTCGATCGCCGACGCCGACATGATCACGCGCCCTCGTGCACTGGCCGAACGCGCGGTGACCTCCTTGGCGCTCACGTCGATCATGTGAGCCGTGCCGTCGGCGCGTAGGTGGTTCAGGTCCATCAGCGACCGCGGTGTCGACCGCGACCTCCGTGCGACGGGTCATCCTTCTGGTTCTCGGCGTCATCCTCGTCCTGGGCGGCGCGGGCCTCCAGACGGGCGTCCAGCTCGCTGCGGTTTCGCAACAGCACGATGCGCACGGTGCTGCCTGCGACGACCTCCGTGACCTCGGCGTCCACCACGGCCAAGGCGTCGGCCCGGGCCAAACCGCCGACCAGGTGCGACCCCGCCCCCCCGGCCGGCGAGACGGCATACGCGCCGGTGACATCACGCTCGACGCCCAGCCGGGTGTACTGGATCTTGCCCTCGGGGCTCTTCCAGCCCTTGAGGACCACGGCATCGTGGGTCACCGTGGCGTACTCACGCCCTGCCCGCACCGCCAAAGCCGGTCGGACGAACACCTCGAAGCTGACCAACGCACTGACCGGGTTGCCCGGCAGGGTGAAGACAGGCACCCGGCGCTTGCCGAGCACACCGAAGCCCTGGGGCTTGCCGGGCTGCATCGCCACCTCGGGGAACTCCATGGAACCCTGCCCCTTCAGGACGGCCTTGACCGCGTCGTAGGCCCCCTTGCTGACCCCCCCGCTGGTGATGATCGCGTCGGCGTGCGAGAGGTGATGGCGGATCTCGGTGTCGATGGTCTTCTCGTCGTCGGGGAGGTGCCCGATGTGCACCGCGTAGAACCCTGCCTCGCGGACCGCTGCCGCCAGCATGGGTCCGTTGGAGTCCACGATCTGGCCGGACATGATCGGCTCGTCCACGTCCCGCAGCTCGTCCCCGGTGGACAGGATGACCACGCGCACCGGGGCCGTCACGAAGACGTGACCCACGCCAGCCGAGGCGATGACCGCGACCTCGGCGGGGCCGATCGTGGTGCCGGCATGGACGATCACGTCTCCGGCTCGCACGTCGCCCCCGGCCCGGCGGATATGCGCGTTCTCCTTCGGTGCCGCGAAGATCAGCGTCTCCCGGGGTCGGTCGTCGGTGTCCTCGACGGGCACGATCGCGTCCGCGCCGTCCGGCACCGGGGCGCCGGTCATGATGCGCCAGGCTCGACCCGCCAGGTGCACGTGCTGCTCGGTGTCTCCGGCCGGGATGTCTCCGTTGACCTTGATGGACAGCGGGTTCTCGACGCTGGCCTCGGCGACCTCGCTCGCCACTACGGCATACCCGTCCATGGCGGAGTTGTCGAAGCGCGGCAGGTCCACGGCGCTGACGACGTCCTGGGTGGTGACCAGACCCACGGCCCGATCCAGTGGCAGCTGGACCTCGGGGTTGCGCAGGACCTGGGACAGCACGGCGGCGCGGTGCTCCTGAACGCTGATCATCAGCCCTGCCCGTCCGTGCTCGACACGAACTCGTGCAGCCAGGCGCTGAAGTCCTCGCCGAGCTCAGGGTGCTCACTGCCGAGCTGCACGATGGCTTTCATGTAGTCCAACCGGTCTCCCGTGTCGTAGCGCCGACCCCGGAAGATCACCCCGGTCATGCCCGAGCCTTCCCCGGTCGCGGTAGCCAAGGTGAGCATGGCGTCGGTCAGCTGGATCTCTCCGCCCCGGCCTGGCTCGGTGGACTGCAGGGCCTCGAAGATCCGGGGGTGCAGCACGTAGCGACCGATGACCGCCAGATTCGACGGGGCCTCAGCCGGGTCGGGCTTCTCCACCAGGCCCACGATGCGGACCACATCGAGGTCCGCATCGCTGTCAGCGTCTGCGTCGTTCGGCACGATCTCAGCGCAGCCGTACCGGTCGACGTCCTCCGGCGGCACTTCCATCAGGGCGACCACAGACCCTCCGCGCTCCTGCTGCACCGCAATCATCTGCTCCAGCAGGTGGTCGCGCTCATCGATCATGTCGTCACCGAGCAACACCACGAACGGCTCGTTGCCCACGTGCGACTTCGCGCACAGCACCGCGTGGCCTAAGCCCTTGGGCTGGCCCTGGCGGACGAAGTGCACCTCGTAGCCACTGCTCCTGGCCACCCGTTCGGCCCGGACGGTGTCCCCTTTGCGCTCCAGCGCCGTCTCCAGCTCGAGGTGCCGGTCGAAGTGGTCCTCGATGGCTCCCTTGCCTCGCCCGGTCACCATCACCACGTCGGTGACTCCGGCCCGGGCGGCTTCGGTGACGATGTACTCGATGGCCGGAGTGTCCACCACAGGCAGCAGTTCCTTGGGCACGGCCTTGGTGGCCGGCAGGAACCGGGTCCCGAGCCCCGCCACGGGGATGACGGCCTTGCGGACGGGCATGGGCGCAGCGGGGGTCATGGAGCCATAGCCTAATCCGCCCGCGCCCGGCAGCGCGTGCAGGAGACACTAGGGCCATGTCACCGACGACGCCGCCTCCTCCGCAGGAAGATGCGGTCAACGAAGCCAAGAGCGCCACGAGGGCACAGGTCCGCAAGGCGCGCCGCCAACGACACGCCGCCGGCACTCGAGACACTCGCCGGGCTGACGCAGAAGCGCTCGGCCGACAGGGCATGCAGTTGCTCGAGGACTGGACGCGCACTCAGGACAGGGTGAGGTGCGTGACGGCCTACGAGTCGATGGCGACCGAGCCGCCGATGGGCCACCTGGTCGCCGCGTTGCGAGCGGAGGGCGTGCGCGTCCTCGTGCCGATCACCCTGCCCGACGGCGTGCTGCGGTGGCGCGACGCTGACCCCGCGGTCACGTCCCACCCCCTCGGCGCCCGTCCCGACGAGACATCCGGGCCCACGTGGGGGAAAGAGATCCTGGCCGAGGTCGACGCGGCGTTCATCCCTGCCCTGGCCATCGGACGTGACGGCTCCCGCTTGGGTCAGGGCGGCGGCTACTACGACCGCGCGGTCCCCTACCTGCGCGCTTCGAGGGCGCGGGAGGGGGAATCATCCACGCCGGTCATTGCGGTGGTCTACGCCGAGGACCAGCTCGCTGAGGTCCCCACGCATCCCCACGACATAAAGGTGGATGCCGTGCTCACCCCGGGGGGAGCGAGCCGGATCACTCCGGGACCAACGACAACCTGAGCTCGGTGCTCTCCTCCACGGCTTGCGCCGAATGGGGCCAGGCGTAGGTTTCCCCATCGATCCAGGGCTGCACCTGGTCGTCGTAGTTGCGGTGGAACACGTGCCCGGAGTTGCCACCCTGGTTGACCCACACCGAGTTGTCGAGGTCGTCCAGGTCGACGACCATCCGCATCGACGGCGCGGCCGTGACATCGAACTCGTCGGCCCCGGCATCCCAGTTGTTGGCGTTGACCAGGGCGGAGCCGCCGGGCATCGGGAACGGACCGAGGTTGAACGCGGACTGCACGATGTTGGGCACCGGATCCTCGCCCAGCACCTGATGGCGGGCGGTCAACGTGTGGAGCCGACCCCACTGCCAGTCGTCCGGGTTCTTGCTGATGTCCGCCGTCAACTGCAACCGGGCGTCGAGCATCGCCTGACGCAGGATGGTGTCGCGAGACTCCACGATGCCGGCGGTGCGCTGGTCGTCCCACCATGAATTCTCCGGGTCCTGGAGCAGGTTGGCCACCACGTGCATGGACCGGCTGTTGCCCGACACCTGGAGATCCAGAGGCAGCTCGTCGTCGACCGTGAGGGTCAGCACGTTGGCCCACACCGCGTAGTAGTACATCGCGGCGCTCCCTTGCTCCCCGTCACCCGCGGGTGCACCGCGGTTCCACGTCTCCAGCAGCTCCGCGGGCTCGGTGTAGAACGGGTCGTTGCCGATGTTGACGTCCAACAGGTACGGGATCAGGGTGTCGGCGAAAGAGTTGTAGCTGTCGTACTGGATGTCGGTCATGGTGTCGACCCCGATGGGCCCCTTGGCCATCTCGGTCGCCAACAGGTCCGCAATCCGTTGCGAGCGATACCCCTGGTCCCACTCCGTCGTCAGGAACGGTCGCCTCGACTGGGCTACCGCCTGGTTCGCCGCCACGATGACCCCATCCTCGGGGTTGAGCACGAACGGCATCTGCTCGAACGGCACGAAGCCCTTCCAGTCGTAGGCCGCATCCCACCCGGGTGAAGGCCAGTAACCGGGGACGGCGCCCGAGGTCGAGGACTCCCGGATCGGCACCATGCCCGGTGCCTGGTATCCGATGTTGCCCTCGGTGTCGGCGTAGATCATGTTCTGTGCCGGAGCGGCGAAGAGCTTCGCGGCATCGCGGAAGGAATCCCAGTCGGTCGCAGTGTTGAGCGCGAAGACCGCATCGGCGGTGGGCGAAGGAACCAGTCCGGTCCACGCCATCGAGACGGCATACCTCCCCCGGGACTCGATGCCCGACAAGGGCGGGTTCACCCCGACCTGCGCGATCGGGGTGAGCACGTCGGACAGGATCGGCCCGTGCTCGGTGGAACGCACCAGGATCTCGACGTCGTCTCCCCCGGCCACCGAGATCGTCTCGGAGCGCGTCTCGACCGGCACCGTCTCCGTGCCCCGACGGTAGTCGGTGCCGTCGGTGTCCTCGAGGTAGAAGTCGGTCACGTCGGGGTCGAGGTTGGTGAAACCCCAGGCGACGCTCTGGTTGTGCCCGATGATCACCCCGGGGAAGCCGGCGAAGGTGTAACCCGTGACGTCGAAGGGGCATTCGGCGGTGACCTCGCGGCAGTGCAACCCTGCCTGCAGCCACACACCGGGTTGGGTCACGCCGAGGTGCGGGTCGTTGGCCAGCAGCGGCTTGCCGCTCTCGGTGTGGTCGCCCGAGACCACCCAGGAGTTGGAGCCGACGCCTTCACCCACGGCGACCAGCGGTGGCACTGCAGCCAGGGCCTCCACGGTCTGGTCGTATGCCGTCGCTGCCGCGAGGTCCTGCAGCGTGGAGCCGGTCCTGCCCGGGGTCGGTGCGGACGGCTCGGCTTCGGGGTCGACGGTGCCGTCGGTGCCACCCCTGCTTTCCTCGGTAGGCGCGGCCACCGCTTTAGGACGCCACTCGTTGCTGGACAGGATCGGGGCGTTCATCTCGTAGTCGTAGTCGGGGTAGAGGTCGTTCAGCTGGGCCAGCGGCACCTGCCCGGCCAGCCGGGATCGCGTCAGCTCATCGGTGTAGTTGCCGCGCAGATCCCACGCCATGGCTTTGAGCCAGGTCAACGAATCCAGCTCGTCCCATTCCTCGATCTGGTAGTCGGGCACGCTCTGGCCGAGAACCACATACTCCAGCGAGATCTGGGACGGCGACTTCTCCTCGAGATAGTCGTTCACCCCTGCGGCGTAGGCCTGCAGGTACTGCCGGGTCGAGGGGTCGAGCATCCCCAGCTCTTCCTCGGCCACCTGGCGCCACCCCATGGTCCGGATCACGGTGTCGGTCTCGACCCCACCGGAGCCGACGAGCTCGGAGAGTCGCCCTGCGGTGATGTGTCGCCGCAGGTCCATCTGAAAGAAGCGGTCCTGGGCGGCTACGTAGCCCTGCCCTCGAAACAGGTCGGCGGGTGTGTCGGCGTAGATGTGCGCTACACCTTGCTCATCGCGCAGCACATCGACCCGGCCATCCAGGGACGCCACGGTCACTTCACCCTCGGCTTGGGGGAAGGAGCGGCGGGACAACCCGACCCCGAGCACGGAAGCGGCGACGGCCACGACGACCAGAACGGCCAGCGCAGGCACGAGAACGCGTCGAAGCAGTCGGAGCACGATCCGAGGGTATGTCACACCGGGGACTTGCTGGCCGACATACACTCTGCTGCGTGCCTACCTACTCCTACGCCTGCCGGGACTGTGAGCACCGTTTCGACATCCAACAGGCCTTCTCCGACAACTCGCTGACCACCTGCCCCGTATGTGGGGGCAACCTGCGCAAGGTTTTCAGCGCAGTCGGGGTGGTGTTCAAGGGGTCGGGCTTCTATCGCAACGACTCGCGCACCGGCTCCAGCGGTCGCTCGTCCAGTGGCGGCGGCTCCAGTGGATCCTCGGATTCGGGCTCTGAATCCTCCGGCTCCTCCAGCGACTCGGGCACCAAGAAATCCGAGTCGGGATCGACCAAGGAGTCGCCCTCCGGCAGCGAGTCGTCGAAGAAGACATCGGACTCCAGTGGCGGTGGCTCCTCGTCGAAGTCGAGCGGCTCCACGTCGGACAAGAAGGCCTCCGCCTAACCCGGATCCACATCCCCCGGGCGGACGACCGATGTCCACAGCGTGACCGGGCCCATGGGCCCACGTCGCCGCCGGACTCTACGTTCGTCAGGTGACTTCCAGAGCCCAGAGTGGCACCAGACGCCGCAGCTCCTCGCGGGTGACGCGGCGCTCGCTCTGGCGGCGGGCCAAGGTCCAGCGGGTCCTCGCCGCGACCCTCGTGGCTGTGGCGGTCTGGCTGGGAGTGAGTGCCGCGTCGGCGGATCCGGAGGGTCCCCGGACCGAGGTGGTGACGATGCGCATCGACGCGCGTAGTGGTCACTCCCTCCGGCCAGGCGACCTCGACCTCCTGACCGTCCCTGCGGCCATGGCTCCCCGGGGGTCCTCCAGCAGCGTCGAAGACTGGGTGGGGCAACGGCTGGCTGCTCCGATTCGAGCCGGGGACGTCCTCACAGACGCCGACGTGAGCATCGCCGCATTGGCTCAGGGGCAGCCACCGGGGTATGTGGTGACCCACCTGCCGCTCTCGAGCCCGGCTTTGGCTCGGGCCGTCCCCGCGGGGGCTCGGGTCGACGTGTTGTCCACTGCAGAGGGCTCCATGCTGGCCACGAACGTGATCGTGTTGGCTACGGACGACGCGGACGATGAGGGCGAGGGCCCGGGGTTGTTCGTGGCGGTCAGCCCGAGCGACGCACAGGCGATCGCGGTGGCGAGCGGCTCTGGGGCTGCCCTGGCCGGCTCCGGGGTCACCATCGTGCTGCGCACGGAGGTGACGGCTGTGCGGCCTTGAGCTGCTCCTCGATCGGCGCGCCGGGCGGCGTTGGGTATGTTGTCGTCGGCTCATCCCCCCTCGCCGGTGCCCCGCACGTGAGCGACTCGAAAGGTTTCGTCACCATGATCAGAGGTTTCAGAGATTTCATCATGCGCGGCAACATCGTCGACCTCGCAGTCGCCGTGGTCATCGGCACGGCTTTTGCCTCAGTCGTCAACGTCGTGGTTACCTCCCTGGTCAGCCCGCTGTTGGCCCGGGCGGGCGGAGCAGACGTGCCGGCCTTCGGTATCCAACTGGGCGTCGAGGGCAACGAGGCGACGCTGATCAACATCGGGGCCATCATCAACGCCCTGATCATCTTCCTGATCACGGCTGCGGTGGTCTACTTCCTGATCGTCGTGCCGATGAACAAGGTGATCGAGCACCGTCGCCGTGATGAAGACCCCGAGCCCGAGCAGACGGCCGAGGATGTGCTGGTGCTCCGCGAGATCCGCGACCTTTTGCGTCAGCGGGACACCCAAGCCTGAATCAACCCCAGTGCGGCGGACGCTGCTCCTGCCACCAGTCGTCCGAGCCGGCCCCTAGCGAGCCTGCGGACTGCTTCCTCGCGCCGGCGTCCGCAGCATCGGGACCATCGTCGGGGGGACCGGCGTTGGCGGTGTCGTGGGCCTCGGTGATCAGCTCACGCTCGTCTTCCGCGATGCCATCGGTCGCGGGACGCTGGGACCGGCGCGACCGGGACCGGCGCGAGGTGCCGTCGACGGCCGGCGAGGGGCGCTCCGACGGTTGGGCGGGCTCCGTCACGACTCCGAGCGTCCTGTGTCGCGTGAAGCGCGCTGGACTGTGGACACGATCGCGGCCACCTCGCGTGCCGGATCGCGGAACAGGTTGGTGCCCAGGACGCGCATCGGTGTCCACCCCACGCGGGTCAGTTGGTCCAAGCGCAGTCGCACATTATCCCGCCCGGTAGCACTCGGTGATGGCTCGAGGTCGACGTCGATCCCCACCAGGAGACGTCCGGGGCGATCGGGGTGTTCGATGGCCAGCGGCACGGCATACCGCCCGCTGCCGACCCCGCGTCGGACGGTGAACCCCTCCGCGGTCAGTCGCGACGTCAGATCCTGCATCAGTGGGTTGTCCTGCTCGACCGACCTCGTGCCCTGGTCTTCGGGAGCGAGCAGTCCCTCGAGCATCCGGCCCCCCTGACCGTCGGGGTCGGCGTTGTCACCCGCAGCGCCGATCAGCGTGAGCGACCTACGCGTCACCGACAGCGCAGTGATGACCTCTGCCGGGGTGGCTTCACGACCGGGCTCGCGCACCCACATCGCGTGGTCACGCACGTCCCCCGCCCAGCGGGCCAAGGGCACGCACACCAAGCCGGTCGAGCGACCCGCGTAGAGAGCGTCGCGCACCAGAGCGTTGTCCGCCGCAGCCACCCGCAGCGCCCGCTGAATGGCTTCGGCTCGATGCGGCGCGTCGGTAACGATGGCCAGCGAAGCGGTCCGCCCGCGCAACAGCAGGTCCACCGCCGCGGACGTTGCGGTCGCGACGAGGTCCTCGGCCCTGGGCACCGCGCGCTGAGCGACGCTCGATCCACCCCAGACGCCGGGGAACGATTCCACCGCCGGGGTCGTCGCGGCCGACACAGGGCCGACCATGCGCTGGTTGAGGGCGCGGTAGTGGGTGCTCAGGGTCCGGACCGGCAGGACCTTCGAGGCCTCGTCGAGCAGCGAGGGACTTTCTTCCTGCAGGTCAGCCGGTTCAGTGCCCTCAGACTCCTGCACGACGTAACTGAACGACTGAGGTCCACCTCGTAGGTGGTCCCCCACAATCAGAGTCTGCGGAGCATGGCTGAGCGCCGCGATGCAGGCCGCTGTGCTGACGCGGTGCGCGTGCGTGACCACGACGAGGTCCATGCGCAGGGAGTCCGGCAGCGTGGCCGGGACTACCAAGGGGCTGGCCACGAGCACCGGACGCAGGGCGAGCACGATGTCTGGTGATCGAGTGACCACGGCCCGGATGTCGTGTGCGCCATCGGCAGCCGCAGACCGCAGGGCGCGGACCTGCCCGGGGTAGGCGGAGACCGCTCGGCCGAGCCGCCGCGCCACGGTGCGGCGCACCCGGTGCACGTTGAGCGCCAGGTGGTCGCGGTCCGCGATCCGGAACTGTGTGGCGGCGGCAGCGACCCGTGGGACGGCGGGCGTGTCTTCGGCCTGCAGTTCCGCAATGTGGTCGAGCAGCGATGCCTGGTAGGCCAGCTCCACCTCGGCGGGCACGTCCTGGGCGGACACCCCGCGACGGGCCAGGTCATCGATCATCGGGCCCAGCCCCTGCTCACGGGGGTGGTGCAACATCTCGTGGGCGCGGGCGGCGACGCGGGCCCGGTCGCGTCGGGCGTCCAAACGCAGCAAGCGCTCGAGCAGCAGGTCCAGGTGGGTGGTCATCATGTCCGTGCCGCTGCGCGCTGCGGTCAGCACCCCCGCGAGCCACTGGGTGTCCGGACCGATGGTCTCGAACGTGACCTTCGCGGCATCCCAGCCCCCCGGGGTATGCGGTCGAGCTGCCTTGCCCGCGAGCTCTTCCCACTCGGTGCGCTCTTCACGGGCCGCGATCAGACGCTCGAGCAGGTCCGCGGGGGGCTTACCTGGACGCAACAGGGAGCGCACCTGACGTTTCAGCCGGGCGCGGGTGACCGCCCCCATCCGTTCGCTCGCCTGGGTCTCGGCCCCCTGCACTCGATCGGAGCTACGCCCGGACAGGGCGGCGATCAGGTCGGGCAGCGGAGCTTCGTAGATCTGCGGCGCGAAGTGGTCGCTCGTCTCGTGCACCCGGGCTAACAGGTCGAGGCGCTGACGCCACTGGCTCAGGTTCAGCGGCTCCGGCAAACCGGCCGCTCGGCATACCTCGCCGATCTCGTCGCGAGCCATGGTCAGCTCACCGGTAGCGAACCTTTCGACCAACTGGGCCGCGCGATCAGCGTCGGCCTTGGAGCGGAGGTCGGCGGCATACCAGGGGTCTTCGACACGTCCCCGCTGCCAGACACCTTCGCTGGCGGCCTGCGTCAGCACCCGTTTCATCTCGGCGATCCGGTCGCCGGGCAGCTCGCGTAACACGCGGCCGGACAGGCGCACGTGGGTCAGGGGTGGCCGAGCGAGGCCGGCCAACCCAGCCAGGGCGGCTTGGGTCTGCGCGAGGGACTGGCCCCACGGCTGGTGCACGTGGTGCATGCATTCCTCGTGTTGCATCAGCACCTCCCGGGCCTCGAACCACCGAGGCAACGGATCCTCCGGCAAGTCCGGCTCCTCGTGGGCGCCGTCCAGTTGCGCGGCTAGGGCCGAGATGACGGCGCGAGCGCGTCGGGGATCCTCGGGCAGGTCGAGGACGAGGTCGTCCAGTCCCACGTACGCCAACCGGCGACGCAGAGCATCCAGTGCTGGTCGCTCCTGGCTCACGACGAGAGCGGTGCGGCCCTGCGCCACGGTGCCGGCCAGGACGTTGGCCACCGTCTGGGTGGCTCCGGTGCCGCCGGGGGTGTCCAGCACCAGACTCGCTCCCTGATGGACGTCGGCGATGACCGAGCGCTGGGGTGCGTCGGCGTCCAGCACCGACAGCTCCTGACGAGGGTCATCAGGGTCAGAAGCGATGGGGCCGGTGTGAGGCACCGCATGAGCCGGGTCAGCCAGAGCGACGATCAGATCGTGGGCGGCCAGCTTGACCGGGTCGCGGGAGAGGTGGGCGACGAGATCCAGCTTGGCCCACGGGTAGGTGCCGATCACCATCTGGGGGTTGATGCCGAAGCCGTCCATGCGGGCGCAGAGCTTCTCCAGAGCCCTGTACGTCCAGCGCGGGTCGAAGCCGTCGGAGGCCGACAGCTTGGCCAGGGCCGTGGCGTCGATGTCGATGCCCGCCTCGCCGCGCAGATAGTTCTCCAACACAGGGTTGAACACGACGTCATGGTCGAGCTGCAGCACGAAGTCCTGGTGTGTGGCGTCGACGGGGCGGATCTGGGCGACCCTGATCAGCACCGGCGCCCTGGGTGGGGTCTTGGCTCGATGCAGGTGCCAGGTGGCCATACCGACGGCGATGAAGCAGGAGGACACACCGTGCTCGGTGATCAACTCGACCGTCTTGGCGTGGATCCCGGCCACCTTGGCCCGAGCCTCCGTGCGCGTGATCTGCTCTCGGACCAGCTCGGAGAGCAAGGTGCGGTGCCCAGCCAGCAGTTTGGCCACGCCCGAGGGATGGGCCACGGTCAGGTCGAAGGTGCCCCGTGGGACGTCGCGGTGCCACAGCAGCGTGTTGCGTCCCCCCAGCTCGGCCAGCTCGTGGCGCCACTGCTGGGCAGCCCCGGTCACGGTGTCGACGCGGGGGTCAGACGAGTCGACGGTTTCGGTCACTCGGACAGGCTAACGACTCCGCGCGATGCGACCGTATACATGCCGAGCGCGAGCGCGCCCACGGCGGCGAACAGGCACAACCAGCCGTACCCGAAGACATCGACGACGACCCCGGCGAGCGCTCCACCGGCCGCGGCGGACAAACCCATGGCCACGTCGGAAGCCCCTTGGACGGCGGAGCGGTCCGCGACGGGCACCGAGCCCGCGATGAGCGCGGAACCGGCGACCATGGTGGCCGACCAACCGAGGCCCAGCAGGATCAGTCCGAGACTGAGGCTCCACGACGACCCGGCAGAGGAGATCCCGGCGAAGGCACAGGCGGCCAGGAAGAGGCAGACCCCGCCCAGGATGACCCGTGGAGATCCGAACCGGTCGGTGAGATATCCCGACACCGGGGACAGGCCGAACATCCCCAGGATGTGCAGGGAGATCACGAAGCCGATGATCTCGATCGAGGCGTCACCGTGCTTCATGTGCAACGGAGTCATGACCATGACCGAGACCATCACGATGTGCCCACCCGCGACCGCGATGGTGCCGAGCAGGGCACTCGGGTTGGCCGCGATGATCGAGATGCCGGCCCGCACGCTCCCCCGGGACTTGGTGGGCTCCGGCGGGGCGGCATACCCAGGGGGCGCCGCCTGCGCCGCCACGAGCGCTCGCGCGGTGAGGAGTGGGTCGGGGCGCAGCGCCACCCACAACACGCCGATCGCGGCGCTGAACCCGAGGGCACTGATGACCCAGGCCCCGGCCAGGTCCGGTATGCCGAGCACCCCGGCGATGGATGCACCCGGTCCGATGATGTTGGGCCCCAGCACCGAGCCCACCGTGGTGGCCCACACCACGAGGCTCAGCTGGCGGCCACGGCGGCTCGGAAGGGCGAGGTCGACCGCGGCATAGCGCGACTGGCTGTTGGCGGTGGTCGCGGCGCCGAAGCACAGCGTGCCGAACAGGAGGAGGGCAAAGGAACCGATGACGGTGGCGGTGATAGCGAGCACGGCTCCGATGGCGCCAATCATGTATGCCGTCACCAGACCCACCCTCCGGCCGCGGCGGGCCATCAGCGCGGCGACCGGAATGGTGAAGAGCGCCCCGCCGAGCACCTGGCTCGTGCTCGCCAGACCGGACAGGGCGTCGATGCCACTGATCTCCGCGGCCATCAACGCCCCCACCGCGATGCCGCTCGCCACGCCGATGCCCCCGAGCATCTGCGAGGTCATCAGGGTGCGGACCGTGCGTGACTGCAGGTCCGCGACCTCGTCGATGCTGGGGAGCTGAGCGGCCGTCACCGCGTCATGGTCCCACGATCGATCCATGGCAGACTTGGCCCTTGCCCCAGCGGCTGCCGTGTGCAGCCTCCGCCCTCGTAGCTCAGGGGATAGAGCACCGCTCTCCTAAAGCGGGTGTCGCGCGTTCGAATCGCGCCGAGGGCACGACGTTTATGCAGGTCAGCGACCTACCGCAGTCTCCCTGGGTAGGTCGACCAGGTCGTTAGTCCGCACAGAGTCCGCAAGAATCCGCGAACGTGTGTCTGCCAGCCGGTCGGCCACGGCGTCGAGGTCGGCGTCAAACAAGTCTGAGTACACGTCCAGGGTGGTGCTCGCCTTGTCGTGACCGAGCATCCGCTGTACCCCCAGTACGGATGCCCCGGCCGACACCGCCAGACTCGCCGCCGTGTGCCGCAGCTCGTGCGGGGTGAGCCCAGCAACGCCCGCCGCCGCCGCGGCAGCATCGAACCAGTCTCGCCTCATGTTGCGCACCCGCAGCACCCCGCCACGGCGACTATCGAAAACCGGGTCGTCGCTGCCTCGCCCTGCCAGCCGCGCAGCCAACACGTCGGCTAGGAACGCAGGGAGCGGCACAGACCGTCGCTGGTGATCCTTTGGCGCAGACCGGATCAAGACCCCGTTGACCTCCGTGACCGACTCCTCAATCCGCAGCCGACGCCGTGGCAGGTCCAGGTGCTGCACTCGCAAGGCCGCAAGCTCACCGATCCGCAATCCCGTATAGGCGAGAGTCAACACCACATCGCCCTGATCTCCTGCCGAGTCAGCCAACGCTTCCACTTGACCTACGGACAGGTAACGACGCCGCGCGAGCCGCTGCCGGGGCAGGTCCACCCCCGTCGTCGGGTTCGTCGCTAGCCGCTTCGCCTTGACCGCGAGCGCCAGGACCGACGACAGCACCCCAAACACCTTGCGCACCGTCCCACCGGCGAGACCGGATGCCGACAGCTCCGCTATCCAAGCCTGTACCTCCTCGAACGACACCTTGGACACCGGCACAGAACCCCAGCGGGGCAAGACGTGCCGGGTCAGGATCGACGCATTCCGTGCCCGCGTGGACTCCGACCAGCCGGGGTGTCCCTCGAGCCACGACGTCGCGACCACCCCCACGGTGGTCCGCCCGGCAGCCGGGTCGACATAAGCCCCCGTGACCAAGGCAGTCGTGACCTCGTTGAGCCACCGCTGCCCGTCGACCTTCCGCGCGAAGTGCCGCGAGTGTTCCTTGCCTCCTGCGTCACGGTAGCGGGCACGCCATGCACCGTCTGTACGCCGCTTCAGACTCGACATCAGTGGCTCGAGTCCGGGCTTGAGCCACTCATGTCGCGAGACCACAGGTGCAGTGCCCGCTCGTCCGTACTGTCCACAACGTCGACCTTCGCCACCCGCTCCTCGTCAACTGGCTGCCCAGCTCGATCCTGCCCCTGAGTGTAGGCACCCCACGCGTCCAGGGTGTACAAAATTACGCTGCCTCGGCACCCGGTGAGACGGCGGTTCGATGAGTGCCTTCTCTGGACCCCGTATGCCCCCCTTGAGGGGCAGTCGACCCACATGATTCACCGATCAGGTCCCAGCGGTCCCATGGGCCGAGATGGACCGAGCAGATGATCATGGCGATGGTTCGGTGACTTGTTTTGCGCGTTCGGGGAGGGGCCTGGTTGGTGGGCCACCATGGCCAGGTTCGCGACCCGTTCCGTGGCAGCAACGACGTCAGCGCTGGCGCGGCGTAGCGGGCCGCGCATCTTCTGGGGGATGGGCATGGTTTTGTCGCGCAGACGTTGGTCTGGGTTGATCAGGCTGACCTCATCGCTTTCGTCCTGTACCTCTCGTTGCTGGCGCAACAGCGCCCCGGTTGCACCGTGCAACCCGGGGTTACCAACAGTGGCCTCGGCGGCTTTGGCGAGGTCGGCGCCGGCGATGAGCACCTGATGGGACAGTTGGCTGGCCACGTTCAGATCGACCCTCTGGGCGAGATGATCCACGGTCGCGGGGTGTGGGCCATCCCGCAAGATCTGGCCCAGGCTCTCGCGTATTGATCTGAAGGCCTCGAGGGCGCCACGGTCCCCCCGGTGTTGCGGAGCCGCTTTTGTGGGCTGTCACGGCCAGGTCTTGCCATCGGTCCGCTGCCGCGGTGATCGCTTCCCGGAACCGTGTGGTGTCCCCCGTGGTCGCGAGTCTGGTGTCGAGGGTATCTGCCGCGTTCAGCAGGACTCCCGTTGCTCGGGTGGTTAACGCCTCACCGGTCGCGACGATTTGTATCGCGGTCGCTGAGGGCGCGACGAGGGAGCGGTGAGCGGCGATGTCCCATCGAGCGAGCGTTGTAGCGAGTTGCTGGGTCGGGCCGCGATCGGTGTTTGGGGAGCCGGCCCAGGGCCAGGGGTTCACGGCTACATCGAGTAGCTGCTCACAGCGGTGGACGCGGTCCATCATGGGCACCGCCCGGTGGAGGTCTCGGCCCTGTTGGTGGGCGAACTGGTGCGAGATGTATTCCTCCATCCCAGTCCGGATGAGGTGCGCGCCGTGGTACAGCACGCCGAGAGCCTGGCGGGCGGTGACTGCGGGGTCGTGATCGCGCGGCCTTGAAGTGTTTGTGGCCGCTTGATTGATGCGTTCGGAGGCCCCGAGGAATGCTTCGTTGGTGGCCCCGCTCGTTGGCCATCCGTAGTTGAGTTGGTCGCGGTGCATTGACGAGGCGATGGCGCCAACCATGGCCATGGTGCTCTTCACCGTGGGCTCAGGTTCGGTGGGTTGTGATGACACCAGTGTCTGGACGGCTTCGGCCAGTTCGGGCCAGGTAGCAACGCCTGCGACCGTGCTCCGAGCGTCACGATCAATGGCTGCCTTTCGGATCAGTTGATCAGCATCCCGCAGCAACCGGTCGGTGTTAATCATGCGGCCCTGCAATCGCGCACGAGGGCGCAGACGTCCGCGATCAAACCCGGGAGGCCGGGCACTAACGCGTAGGCGCCATCGGGGAGCTGACCGAGCAAGGTCTCAGCGGCCCGGATCAGCTCGACCGGGTCGGTTGCCACTGGGATCGGGACCGCTTCGATGTCGATGCCCTCGGGCAACAACCACAATGCGTGCTGGCTGGCCAGCATGGCGCCGGAGGCCAGGTAGATGTCGATGAACTCATGGCCGCGGGGTAGCGCGGCCTCATGGAGCAGCCGCGCCGCGCCGGCGAGGATCTCGACTGCTTCTTCATATTTGGTGCTCGGGTTCATCGGATCCTCCATGTGC
>JBBSQA010000029.1:0-27725 GCA_038258285.1 Actinomycetales bacterium
AGTCGATGATCACCCACGTCGCGCCGGGCCTCGGCTGGCGCTGAGTCTAGGTCGGGGGTGGCCCCCCCCCATTTTGGGGGGGGGGGCCCAGGGGGAGGGGGCCAGCCCGCGCCCAAGCGGGGGCGGCGGGACCCCCCCCCCCCCCCCGCGGGGCCGGGCGCGCCCGCCGCCGGTTGTCCCCCCCCCCCACCCAGGGCCGGGGCCACCCCCCACCTAGACTCAGCGCCAGCCGAGGCCCGGCGCGACGTGGGTGATCATCGACTCCATGAGGTGGGCGTTGTAGTCGACCCCCAGCTGGTTGGGCACGGTGATCAGGAGCGAGTCCGCCTCCGCGACCGCCTCGTCGGCGGCGAGATCGGCGATCAGGCGGTCGGGCTCGGCGGCATACGTCTTGCCGAAGCGCGCGATCATCCCGTCGATATACCCGACCTGGTCGGTGCTGCGACCTTGCAGTCCGAAGAGCTGACGGTCCACCTCGCTGACGATGGGGAAGATGCTGCGCATGACCGACACCCGCGGGGTCCGGGTGTGCCCTGCCTCGGCCCAGGCCCTGCGGAAGATGCGGATCTGCTCGGCCTGCAGCTGGTCGAAGGGCACGCCGCTGTCTTCGGTCAACAGGGTCGAGCTCATCAGGTTCATCCCCTGCTCGCCCGTCCATTGGGCAGTGGCACGGGTCCCGGCTCCCCACCAGATGCGCTCACGCAATCCCTCGGAGTGCGGCTCGACCCGCAGCAATCCCGGCGGGTTGGGGAACATCGGGCGAGGGCTGGGCTCTGCGAAACCTTCTCCGTCCAGCACCTCTAGGAAGCGGGCGGTATGCCTTCGAGCCAGGTCCGCATCGCTCTCGTCGTCGTTGGGGATATGCCCGAAGTGCTCGTAGCCAGCGATGACCTGCTCCGGCGATCCTCGGGAGATGCCGAGCTGCAGGCGCCCGCCGGAGATCAGGTCGGCGGCGCCCGCGTTCTCGGCCATATAGAGCGGGTTCTCGTAGCGCATGTCGATGACCGAGGTGCCGATCTCGATCGTGCTGGTGCGGGCGCCGACGGCGGCGAGCAACGGGAAGGGAGAAGCCAACTGCTGGGCGAAGTGGTGCACTCGGAAGTACGCCGCGTCAGCACCGATCTCCTCAGCTGCCACCGCCAGGTCGATGGACTGCAGCAGCACATCCGAGGCGGAGCGGGTCATGGAGCGAGGAGAGGGGTTCCAGTGACCGAAGGACGAAAAGCCGATGTTCTTCATAAGTTGTTGAACGCTCAAGCACTCAGTGAGCATTCCGTGAGCCGGAAACCACTGCCGGAAGCGCACCGGTCCCGGCCGCTGCTCGGACGGCTTTACGCTGAGCCGTGATCCCGACGACGAACCTGCTGGCGTTCAGCCTTGCTGCGCTACTGCTGATCCTGATCCCCGGACCCAGTGTGCTGTTCGCGATCGCCCGATCCCTCTCCCTCGGACCGACCGCCGGGATGCTGTCGGCAACCGGGAATGCGCTGGGAGTGCTGCCCCACGTGGTCGCGGTGTCCCTGGGGCTCGGAGCCTTGATCGCGCAGTCGGTGGTGCTGTTCACCGTGGTCAAGGTGGCCGGTGCGGCATACCTGGTCTATCTCGGCGTCCAGGCGATCCGGCATCGCCAGGTGCAGGCGACCCCCGAGGCTGTCGTCGCTGCCGGCCCGCTGAAGCTCCTGCGGGAGGGTTTCCTGGTCGGGTTCACCAACCCGAAGACCGTGGTGTTCCTGCTGGCCGTGCTCCCTCAGTTCGTCGCACCCGCTCAGGGCGCCGTGCCTCTACAGTTGGCGACCCTGGGCCTCATCTTCGCGGTCATCGCGGTCGTCTGTGACTGTGGATGGGCTCTGCTGGCCGGGAATGCGCGGCGATGGTTGGCTGGCTCTCCGCAGCGCGTGGGCCAGCTCGGCGGGTTCGGCGGGGTGATGATGGTCGGCCTGGGTGGTGCCCTGCTGTTCACCGGACGCCACGCCTGATATCAGGGCTGCGTCACAGCCTTCCGGATCCGGATAGCGCCTCGCGCGGTCGAAGAGTCGACGACGTGACCACCCTGGGTGATCTCCACCTCTCCGGTGGCGACGAGGCGGCGAGCGGCTCGGCGAGCGGGCTCCATCAGCGTCCGCCACTCCTCCCGGTCGGACGGGGTTCCGGGGCCTGCCGTGGCGGGCCGCTCGGCCGATACTGCTCGAGCCGCTTCGGACGGGCAGATAGTGGAGCCCCCCTTGCGAGCCGCAAGGAGCGCCAGGATGGTGCGTTCCAGAGATCGGTCCGTCTCGTCGACACCGCGGCGACGACACGCGGTCGAGCAGTACTTCACCTGCTCCCAGTCCCGCTCCCACTTCTTGCGCCACTCGATGCGTCGTCCGCAGGAGGCACAGACCTTCTGTGCAGGACGGGAGGATGACGAGGAGGAATGACCCACGCCTTCGAGTGTGACATCCGAGGTTTCGACTCTCAGAGGGCGTGGACCTTCGGGGAGACAAAGTCCGGTCCCGAGCTCCACTCCCGTCGCTCCAGCTCCGAGCAGTTCTACGTCCTTTTCGGGCAGGTCGATATCTATGACGGTCGTGAGTGGGTGACCGCTCACCCCGGTGACTTCTGCTACTTCCCCGAGGGTGGCATCCCTGGCATCCATGGCGCCGAAGGTGCGTGCATGTTGTAGGTATTGCCCCCGGTGGCCCCTAGAGGACTACTTCGACAGCCTCGCTCGCGGAGAGGAGATGACCGAGAAGTGTCGCGCCGATTTCATGCTCCGGCACGACACCCACTGGATCTGATCACAGCGAGCTCAGGAGGGACAAGTGATCAGGATTGACCGGCGCATGCCACCGTAGGACGTGCAGTGCTCGCAGGTTGTTTCAGCGGTGCGGCTCGCCCTCGCGCTCGCCGTCCTCGAGCTTGAAGCGAGCCAGACCGGGGTGGGTGTTCTCCAACAGCCAGCGACCATCCGGCTACCGTTTGGCATAAACCTGCTGGACGGCCTCGGAGAGCCGCGGGTCGGGCGTGCCGCCGACGGAGCGGAAGTAGTCGAGTCCGCGAAGGACGTCATAGGACCACTGCAATGGGTAGCACAGCCAGTCAGCGTTGGCGACCTGCTTGGCGCTTGTGCGACGGAAGAGGCTATGAGTGGGGAGGTACTCCTGCCCCGCACCCCTGCACGGTTGATTGGGATCCGCCCTCCGGCTCGCTCGTACTCCAGGACCCCCCGAGGACTCAGATCGTGGAATGGAACGAGGACCTGGTCGAACCGTTCTCGGCTTCGCAGTTCGACCCACCTCTTGCAGTTGCTCACCGATCAGCCGGGTGACGATGCCGTCGACGTTCTCACCGAAGTACGCACCGAGCGCGACCGTGCCACCGTTGATACAGGGCTCAACCGCAGCCTCGAAGAATGGCTCACCCGCGTACTCCCACCTACACCGCTCACGGACACCGCGATAGGCGCACCTGGCGACCGGCCCACCCCTTCCATGATGATCCGGACGGGCAGCCTTGAACCGCGACACTGCCCACCTTGAGGTTGTTGCGCGACTTCGGCATCGATGCGAGGGATGCTGCCGTCCACCCCACGCGGTGTGCGCTACTCGAGCCCGCTCCGCACTTAGGCCGCCGGCACGTGGGTCCGGTCGCGAAGGACCTGCCACCGAATCGCTGCGTCGGCGTCCAACAACCAGGCCACCATCTCGTCCATCGGCCTGCACCTCGTTCTGCATTGGCGCCGGACGGTGTGGTGACTCGTCCCTGACCCTGGCTCAACGGCAGCCAAGGTGCAGTTCAATATCTACCGCTACCGTCCCTCAATCGCTGGATCAAGTACAGAGCAATCGTGCTCGTCGGGCGCCCAGTTCACACGTGTGCCCCAATGATGGCGAGCACTATCCAGAATGCTGCCGCAATGAAGGGAAAGGCGAGCACTAGTGGCTGCGTTCTGCTGTAGAAGTGAGTGTTATGAATACACAGGAGCAGCCGTACTCCGAAGAGATGGATCACGGCCCACCCACGGCGTGAGCGCGGGAGAGAAATAATCCCGCTGCTCGGTGTGATCGTTCGACCTCAACTCATGGTCATCGCCGGAACACATGAAATCGACAGGGCTACGCGACGACACGGCATTAATGAACGATATTCGCCAAAGAGACGTATGTGTATCCTATCCATATCGCGAATACCGCCGCGTAAGGTCCCGAAGGGAAGGCTGCCACGATGGCAGAAGCGTGCACACGGAAGTGCGTGACATCGGGTGGGACGCTGTTGTTGGTGGCATCCCTGGCCCTCGCGGCGACTAGCGCAGAGGCTGTTTCGGGGGATCAGGGGCTATTAGGGTCGGAGGACGTCGTCGAGGAGATTCGTCTCGACGTGCCGACCTCGATCGCTTTCGATCCGTTTGATGGCGATGTGGGCGGCAAGCCCCCAGCCGTCGAAGAATCTCCCCCTGCTGAGACACCGTGGACGAGACTCGTCGATCTCCCGAGAGGCGTGTTCGACAACCGCATCCACCCGGGTGTGATGGGGGGCAATGACGGAACTCAGGTGTTGGACGAGACGCGGTACTTCGACCCAGATGTGAGCGAGTGGGTCGAAGCAGCGCGTTTACCCAGCCCGCGCCAGGCACCTGCGACCGGCTTCAGCAGGTATGGCGAGGTGGTCATGGCTGGTGGGTGGGACGAGAACGGTGACCCCACGGGAAGCACCTACTACTTCGATCCTGGTTCGGATGACTGGGTGTTCGAGTGGGATGAGATGCCCAGTGCTCGTGCGGCTGCTGGCTACGCGAGTTTCATCGACGAGTCCGAGCTTTACGTGATTGGTGGGTGCACGACGGCAGACTGTGGTCCGGTCTCGGACTCAGTGTTCAGATTCGATTGGTGGGGCGGATGGTCGGAGGTTGCTGACTATCCCGTTCCCGTGGCCTTTCCCTCATGCGGAGCCTGGAAACAACGCATCTACTGCACCGGTGGCCACGACGGCACCGAGGGCATCTCGGACAGTTATGTCTATGACCGGCGCACCGACGTATGGAGCCCCTTGCCTGAGCCGCCTACCGATAGTTGGGGCACCCAGCACACGATGGCCGACGGGGTCCTCATGGTCAACGGTGGCGAGCAAGGTGGAGCGGTCAGCAACAACACGTTCGGCTACAACGTCAAGGCCGGCGCGTGGATCGACCTGCCCAACTCCAGCACCGCTCGATACCGCGGCGCAGGTGGCTGCTGGGGCGGGTCGGGCTTGCCGAGCCGGTTCATCAGCGTTGGCGGCCTGAACGGCACGGATTCGCCGGTTGCACAGGCGGAGGTCCTGCCGGGATTGACGGCCTGTGGCGACAAGTTCATTGCCCCTGTCGTATCTCGGCATGCCGGGGACAACCGCTACGGCACGGCCGCTGAGATCGCCCGGCTCCGTCAGGGAAGTCGGGACACCGTGTTCGTGACCACGGGTCAGAACTTCCCCGATGCTCTCGCCGCCACCGCCCGGGCTGGCAGTCTCGAGGCGCCGATTTTGTTGACCCGAAGCGACACACTGAGGGAGGAGACTCGCGCTGAGCTGGAGCGGTTATCACCGCAGAGCGTCATTGTCGTCGGAGGACCGGGCTCAGTCAGTGATGACGTGCTGCGGCTCATTGAAGACGCCTCCGGCGCGGGCAGTGTCCGACGCCTCGCGGGCACGAACAGGTATGGGACCGCAGCCGCTGTCACGGCGGAGGTGAAGAGGGCCGACACAGTGTTCGTCGCCACCGGCGCTGACTTTCCCGATGCTCTAGCTGGTGCAGCCTGGGCTGGGGCCGTGGACGCCCCACTGCTCTTGGTCAAGCAGGACGGATTGCCCGCCCCGGCCAGGGCCCAACTGGAGCGACTCACACCCGAGAGGATCGTGGTGTTGGGCGGTACTCAAAGCGTCTCCGCCAAAGTGGCCAGGCAACTCAGGGGCTACGGGGCGGTTGAACGCATCTCGGGAGGGAGCCGTTGGGAGACCGCTGCCCTGGTCTCGGCCGAGTTCCCCGGAGCCGAACGGATCGGGGTGGCGTCGGGCCGGAACTGGCCCGACGCCCTAACGGGTGCCGCCCACGCGGGCGGCATGGATACTGCACTACTTCTGGTCGACACCGACCAAGTACCCGCCCCTAGTCACGCCGCACTCGGGCGACTGGGGCCTGACAGCATCGACATCTACGGCGGCACCCGCGCCGTCACGACGGGGGTCTTCAGGCAGTTGAGAACGCTATACGACTGAGCATCGTTGAGGACACCGGTGGTGTGCGAGTCGCTCTCATCACCATGGCCCGGCTCCCCGCTTGCTTCGGGAGTTGCTCAGGTCAACTTGCGCCATATCGAGACGTGGCTCTCGCTGTCTCCGGTGAAGGAGGCGCTTTTCCAGTGGCCCAGACAGTGCCCGGTGGTATATCCAGGGGTTGCCGGGCCGATACGCGCGGTCCGTCCGGGCACCCTGGTGGTGGGGAGACGAACCAGTACTTCACCTGGGCTGGGTGTCTGATCCGGGACCTCTTCGAAGTCGATCTTCGCCGGGCCCCGTACTGCGTTCACACCGCTGCAAGAATGTCCACACCATGGATTAGGAGACGAAACCGGCTGGGGCCCGGTGGCCGCAGTAAGGACCTATCCCATAGGGCACGCAGAGATGTCGTGTTGCTGGTGACGCTCGCCCCCCTTGACGGAAGAGTTCTCCGAAGACACCCCCGAGGGTGAGAAGCACGGTGAGAATCACACCGGCGGGGATCGTGATCGAGACCGACGTCCCCGAACCGTGGCTTAGGAGGGGTTCAAGATCTACACTCAGGCGGTGGTCCCCAATGATGTAAGGGCCTCGACGAAAGGTCCTCAGTGAGCGCTCAGATCGACACGGGCACGAGAGCAGACACGGTCCGCTCCATCGCTCAGGTCCAGACCCAGGAGCGGGGACCGCTCCTCCCGATCTTGCACGCGGTCCAGGCGGAGCTGGGGCATATTGACGCTGCCGATGTGCCGGTCATCGCTCATGTGCTCAACCTCTCCGTCGCCGAGGTGCACGGCGTCGTCTCGTTCTACAAGGACTTCCGCACCTCACCGCCCCCCACCCACACCGTCCACGTATGCCGGGCAGAAGCGTGCCGGGCCGTCGGCGGACAAGCGCTCTTCGAGGGGGCTCAGCGCACCATCGAGAGCGAGTCGGTCGAGGTCGAAGGGATCTTCTGTTTCGGCAACTGCGCGCTCGGCCCTACCGCGATGCTCGACGGCAAGCTCTACGGGCGCCTGACCGACGAACGGCTCGCCGCTCTGACGGGGGAATGGCATGACTGAGACCATCGTCTACGTTCCGTGCGACTCCAGCGCAGTGGCTGTCGGCGCTGACGAGGTTGCTGCCGCCTTCGCGGCCCAGGACGAAGTCACCGTGCGGCGCAACGGCTCGCGGGGGATGCTGTGGGCCGAGCCGCTGGTGGAGGTCGTCACCGAGGCGGGCCGCATCGGCTACCCCAACGTGCAGCCTGCCGACGTGGCCACCCTGGTGCTCGACGGAATCCTCACGGGGGCCGACGTGGGCGACTGCCTTGGAGTGGTCGACGAGCACGAGTGGCTGGCCAGCCAGCACCGGGTCTCCTTCGCTCGGGTGGGGATCATCGAGCCCACTGACATCGCCGCATACACCGAGCACGGGGGGTGGGTAGGGCTGACCCGGGCGCTGGCCATGGAACCCGCCGACGTCGTCGAGGAGGTCGTGGAGTCCGGACTGCGCGGCCGTGGGGGTGCCGGATTCCCGACCGGGATCAAGTGGCGCACCGTGTTGGGCGCGCAGAGCGACGTGAAATTCGTCTGCTGCAACCTCGACGAAGGGGACAGCGGGACCTTCGCCGACCGGATGCTGACCGAAGGTGACCCGTTCACCCTGATCGAAGCCATGGTCATCACCGCTTGGGCGGTAGGAGCCAGCGAGGGCTTCGTCTACGTCCGGTCCGAGTATCCCGACGCCGTCGCCACGCTGCGACGGGCTATCGACATCGCCTACGCCCACGGTTACCTGGGCGAGGACATCCAGGGCAGCGGGCTCACCTTCAGCCTGGACGTACGTGTCGGGGCCGGGGCCTATATCTGCGGCGAAGAGACCTCCATGCTGGACAGCCTGGAGGGCAAACGTGGCGAGGTGCGGGCCAAGCCGCCGATTCCGGCGCTGACCGGCCTGTTCGGCAAGCCCACCGTCGTCAACAACCTGCTCAGTTTTGCGGCGGTGCCGATGATCCTGGCTGACGGTGGGGCTGCGTACGCGGCGTTGGGCACCGGGCGCTCCCGCGGCACCCAGGTCTGTCAGCTGGCCGGCAACATCGCCCGCGGTGGCATCGTCGAGATCGACTTCGGCATCAGCATCCGCGAGCTGGTGGAGGGCTACGGCGCGGGGACGCGCAGCGGCCGACCGATCCGGGCGGCACAGCTCGGCGGTCCGTTGGGGGCCTACCTGCACCCGGGCCAGTTCGACACCGCAATGGACTACGAGGCGTTGGCCGGCATCGAGGCCATGGTCGGTCACGGGGGGATCGTCCTGTTCGACGACACGGTCGATATGTCGGGGATGGCTCGCTTCGCGATGGAGTTCTGTGCAGCTGAGAGCTGCGGCAAGTGCACACCCTGCCGGGTCGGCTCGGTGCGTGGCGTCGAGACGATCGACCGTATCCGTGCCGGCCAGGACCGCGACAAGAACCTCGTGCTGCTCCAGGACCTGTGCACCACGATGACCAAGGGGTCCCTCTGCGCCATGGGTGGGCTCACGCCTATGCCGGTGCTCAGTGCCCTCAAACACTTCCCGGAAGACTTTGACGCCTCTGAGCGGAGCACGACATGACACTGCAGATTGACCGTCCCGCGGGACCCATCGGTATGCCGGTCGGCACCAGCGGCTCTTCACCGGGCGGAGCGCCCTACGCTCCCGAAGTCGACTACGGCACTCCCCTGGTGGTGGGCCCCGCCGACGCGACGGTCACCATCGATGGGATCGACGTGCAGGTCCCTACCGGCACCTCGGTCATGCGGGCCGCGAAACAAGCCGGTGTGGACATCCCGAAGTTCTGCGCCACCGACTCGCTCAAGGCCTTCGGCTCCTGCCGGCTCTGCCTGGTCGACGTCGAAGGCGGCCGCGGCACCCCCGCGTCCTGCACTACCCCGTGCGCCGACGGCATGGTCGTCAAGACGGATACCGAAGAGATCGCCGACCTCCGACGTGGCGTGATGGAGCTCTACCTTTCGGACCACCCGGCCGACTGTGCCGGCTGCGCTCGCGGGAGCTGCGAGATGCAGGAGCTTGCTCAGCGCACCGGGCTCGCGGAGGTGCGCTACGGCATACCGGGCAGTGGTGGTGAGAGCCGCGGTAGTGAGAGCAGTGGTGGTGGCGTGCCGCTGCACCATCACGTGGACGAGGGCGCGGCGCTGGATGCCTCCAACCCTTACTTCGACTACGACCCGCAGGCCTGCATCGTCTGCTCACGCTGTGTCCGCGCCTGCGCCGACACCCAGGGCACGTTCGCGCTCACGGTCCAAGGACGTGGGTTCGACTCCCGGATCGCCCCCGGCCCGACGAACTTCCTCGGCTCGGAATGCGTGTCGTGTGGCGCCTGTGTGCAGGCGTGTCCCACCGACGCGCTGACCGAGAAGTCGATCATCTCCTTGGGTATGCCGACCCGTGTGGTGGACACCACTTGTGCCTACTGCGGGGTGGGCTGCAGCTTCCGTGCCGAGGTGCGCGACGATGTGGTCGCGGCGCCCGAGGGGGGTGAAGGGGTCACCAAGACCACGGTGGTGCGGATGACCCCCAGCAAGGAGGGGGGCGCCAACGAGGGGCATTCGTGCGTCAAGGGTCGCTTCGCTTACGGCTACGCCAACCACGACGACCGTCAGATGCACCCGATGGTGCGGGACAGCATCGAGGACGAGTGGCGTGAGGTGTCGTGGGAGGAAGCGATCGCCGCCGTTGCGACGCGCTTCAAGGCCGTCCAACAGCGGCACGGCCGGGGCTCCATCGGAGCGATCTCGTCGTCGCGATGCACGAACGAAGAGGTCTACGTCGTTCAAAAGATGGTGCGGACCGCGTTCGGCAACAACAACATCGACACCTGTGCGCGGGTCTGTCACTCACCGACCGGCTACGGACTGAACCAGACTTTCGGCACCTCCGCGGGCACCCAGGACTTCGCCTCGGTCGAGGAAACGGACCTGGTCCTCTTGATTGGTGCGAACCCGACGGATGCCCACCCGGTGTTCGCCTCCCGGATGAAACGACGGCTTCGCCAAGGGGCAGGGCTCATCGTGGCCGACCCTCGCGCGATCGACCTGGTCCGTAGCCCGCACGTGCAGGCGCAGTTCCACCTGCCGCTGCTGCCCGGAAGCAACGTGGCCTTCGTGAATGCGATGGCCCACACCATCGTCACCGAAGGCCTCTACGACAAGGCGTTCGTGGAGCAGCGGTGTGAGGACGCCGAGAGCTACCTCGCCTTCATCGCCGGTGAGGAGAACAGCGCCGAAGCCACCGAGTCCGCGACCGGCATACCCTCCGAGCAGCTCCGGCTGGCGGCGCGCGCCTTCGCTGCGGCGCCGAACGGGTCGATCTACTACGGACTCGGGGTGACCGAGCACAGCCAGGGCTCCACCATGGTGATGGGTATGGCGAACCTGGCCATGCTGACCGGCAACATCGGCCGAGCCGGGGTGGGGGTCAACCCGCTGCGCGGTCAGAACAACGTGCAGGGCTCCTGCGACATGGGCTCCTTCCCACATGAGCTGCCCGGCTACCGGCACATCGCCCTGGACTCGGTGCGAGACATCTACGAGTCGCTGTGGGGAGTCAGCCTCGACCCCGAGCCCGGACTGCGCATCCCCAACATGTTCGACGCCGCGATCGGGGGTTCGTTCAAGGGCATCTTCGTGCACGGTGAGGACATCGCCCAGTCCGACCCCAACCTCAACCACGTCCGCTCGGCCCTGGGGTCGATGGAGCTCGTCGTGGTGCAGGACCTGTTCCTCAACGAGACGGCGAAGTTCGCCCACGTCTTCCTTCCGGGCAGCAGCTTCCTGGAGAAGGACGGCACCTTCACCAACGCGGAGCGTCGGATCAACCGGGTACGACCGGTGATGCCCAGTGCTGTCGGTAAGGACGAGTGGCAGGTCATCTGCGACGTCACGACGGCCATGGGCTATCCGATGGACTACGACAACGCCGGGCAGATCATGGACGAGATCGCCTCGACCACGCCCACGTTCGCCGGAGTGTCCTTCGCCCGGCTGGATGCGGAGGGGTCGATGCAGTGGCCGGTCAACGACCAAGCACCCAACGGCACTCCCACCATGCACGTCGACGAGTTCGTACGGGGCAAAGGTCGCTTGATGCCGACCGTGTTCGTGCCGACGACGGAGAAGACGAACCGTCGCTATCCCCTCATCCTGACCACAGGGCGCATCCTGAGCCAGTACAACGTGGGGGCGCAGACGCGCAGGACCGCCAACTCGACGTGGCACCCCGAGGACATCCTCGAGATCCACCCGGCGGACGCTGAGCCTCGGGGGATCCTGACCGGCGATCGGGTCGAGCTGTCGAGCCGGGTCGGCACCACCGCCTTGCACGCCGTGGTCTCCGAGCGGATGCAGCCAGGCGTGGTCTATACGACGTTCCACCACCCGGTCACCGGCGCCAACGTGGTGACCACGGAGAACTCGGACTGGGCCACGAACTGCCCGGAGTACAAGGTCACCGCCGTTCAGGTCGGCGTGGCCAACGCCGGTGAGCCACGCCGGGACGTCGAAGGTGCGCACGCGGGGGACAGTGTCGACATCGGGCAGACCGAGACGCACGGCCTCCTGCAGGACGTGGGGCACGGATGAGCGCAGGGCATGGTGTGGGCGGATGAGCGACGAACCGGCCGAGATCCGGATGAGCAACGACATCGCTCGTCACCTTCAGCATCTCCCGGAGGCCGAGGCGGCCGAGCAGATCGCGACCCATCTACGGAAGTTCTGGGAGCCGCGAATGCGTTCTGCCCTCATCGACCGTGTGCGCGATAACGACACCCGCATCGACCCGCTGGTGTTCAGCGCCGTGCACGACTACCTGGCCGGTGATATCGACCGAGCTGAAGTCGCGGAGCCTTCCGGCGGCTGAGCCGCTGACGGTCTGGGGCACAGCGCGGTAGGGCCGTGTCCACTCGTTGCGCGCTCGTTGGTGGGTCAAGGGGCGGCTGATCAGGCAGCGCGAGCCCCACGAACGAGCGCACAGGCGCAACACGGCGCATAGCTCGCCGCGACAGGCCAACGGCTCACGGCGAAACGACCAGGAGATCGTTGCCGTCGAATCGGATGAGGCCCAGCTCGGCGAAGGCGTCCAACCATCCGAGCATCGGCCAGCGGCCCCAGCGCTGGTAGAACAGGCGCGAGTTGCGCACGATCGCGTCCAGGTGCTCGACCGGCGGAGCGGACACCGGATGGTGCTGGTGATACGCATCGGCACCGCCGACCCACACCAGGTCGACTCCCCGCGCCCGGGCCGTCCAGCCGAAGTCGGTGTCCTCCCCGCCGTAGCCGACGTAGTCCTCGCAGAAGCCCCCGATGACCGACCAGGTGGCCGGCGTCAAGGCCGCGTTGAGCGACCAGAACAGGTTGTGGTCTCCGGAGGTCATCAGCTCGCCGCGCGCCGGGTCGGGTCGGGCGGGGTGCGGAGACCGCAGATCGTGGAGCCCGTCGGCAGCTGACGGGGGCGCGGTGCCCTCGGCCAGATAGCTCACCGGCCCACAGAGCAAGGCCGGCGTACCGGCGGCGGCTGCGTCGGCGTAGTGACCCACCGCGCCCTGACCGAGCACACAGTCGACATCCAGCAGCACGACCAGATCCGCCCCGCGGGCCACCGCGTGACGGACCCCGACGTTGCGCGCCGAGGCTAACGGCAGCCCGAGCGGATCCGAGGCGATCGAGATCACGTCGACCTCCCGACCGCCACGGTGGGAATGGACCACCGAAGCGATGCCACGGTCCGCGATGGCGACGACGACGTGGGAGCTGTCCGGGTCGGTCTCCGCGAGCAGCCGCAGCTGATGCTCCAGATGGGTATGCCGGCCGTGGGCCACGGTGACGATGCACGTCTCAGCCATGCCCTACCTCCTCAATGAGCACAGCCGCCCGCTCCGCCGCTGACTCGGTGCCCCATCGGTCCCACTGACCGGGCCGGGCGAGCACAGCGTCGACGGCGAAGGACCAGTCGGCTTCTGCGCTGCGGGTGGGGGCGGCGACACCGAAGCCCAGCCGGGTGAGCTCAGCGCCGAGGAAGGCCTGCTCCTGGTGAGGTCGAGCCTGGGGCGCCAGCACTGCGGGCACCTTGGTCGCGGCAATGTCGGCGATGGCGTTCTGCCCACAGTGGGTGATGACGACCTGCGCCCGGCTGAGTAGGCCGGCGACGTCACTGACCCAACTCCCTGCACCGGCTTGCACCCACTGCAGGCCGGGCACCTGGTCGCGCACCCCGTCGATGACCGCGTTGACGTCCTCACCACCCTGACCGCTGAGGACGACCCCGACCGTGCGCGACGTCGTGCGCAGCTGCGCTCCGGAGATCCCGCCGACATGGGTCACCTTCGCGGCGAAGGAGTCGATCGCGGGGCACGGCCGAGCCTCTTCAGGCCATGGAGCCAGGATCGCGGTGGCACAGCGAAAGGCCAGCGTATGAGCATCGTCGGTGCGGTCCCCAGGCTGGACCACCAGGACGGTGGGCACCCCCAGCAGCCTCAGGAAGGTCACCACCTCCGCCGACACGTCAACCACGACCACTCGTGGGCGGTTCTGACTCACCCAGGCCGCAAGCGCCTGCATACGCTCGTGGTAGCCCTGATGGCGCAGCGGAGACCAGTGCAACGCGCCGCCGACCTCGGGGTCCTCGAAGGTCGTGCTGACGTCGTTGTCTTGGGCCAGCGTGACTCCCTCACCGGAGTCGACACTCGACCCCAGCAGCACGACCCGATGGCCCCGGGCACGTAGCTGGGCCGAGATGACCCGAGCCCGGGTCAGATGGCCCCTGCCGTGATGGTGGACGTAGTAGCCGATCACCACCGGGCCATCACCTGCCGGTAGACCTGTTCGTAGTGCTCGATCATGACCCCTACCGAGAACCGGCGGCTCGCGCTGGCCCGAACGCTGGACCGCGGCAGCGAGACGGCGTCGTCCACCGCGTCGGCAAGGGCCTGCGAGGTGGCCTCGTCGTCGTGGCGCGGATCGACGAGGAAGCCCATCTGCGAGTCGATGACCTCACCCAGCCCGCCTCGGCGCAGGGCCAGCACCGGTGTTCCGGTCAGTGCCGCTTCGACAGCGACCAACCCGAACGGCTCCTCCCACCGGGGGGTCATCAGGAGCAGCGCAGCCCCTCCGACGGCCGCGGCGGTCTCCTCGTGCCGCAGGTGGCCCTCGTAGGTGATGGAGCCGGAGAGCATCGGCCGCACCCGGGCGTCGAACCAGGAGGGGTCACCCATCGGCCCGATGAGCCGCAGGGGGCGGCCTGCGCGCCTAGCCGCCCGGACGGCGAGGTCAGCACCCTTCTCCGCGACCATCCGACCTACCCAGACGGCGTTGTCACCACCGTCGCCACGGACGAAGCGGGTCGCATCCACTCCGCTGGGGATCACCACGGCCGGATGGGGCAGCGTGGTCCACGACGACGCAAGCGCCTCGGTGACGGCAACGAAGGTGGCTCGGGGGTCGCAGAGCTCGATGCCGAGCTCCATCCAGGGGAACGGCGGCGTGTGCAACGTCGTGACCAGGGGTATGCCGATCGCACGACTCGCCGCGAGGGGAAGGTGGTGCAACGAGTTGTTGTGCACGACGTCGAGGTCCTGGTGTCGTCGCAACAGCTCCTCGGTCACCGCGAGGAAGGCGTGCTGGTCCCGCAGGAAGCCGGGCTCGGGCAGTTGCGGGTCGAGGGCCGCGACGGCTGACAGCCGCGGTAGGACCGGATGTTCGATGAGCTCGTCGGCCAGGGCCGGGTCCGAACCCGGTGCTGCGAACAAGGTGACGTGGTGGCCGCGCTCGCGCAGCCCGGTGGCCAACGTCGCGACGTAGGACTCCTGCCCGCCGGCGAACGGCTCCGCGACCGGATGCCGCGACGGGCCCAACACGGCGATCCTCACTGCGGTTTGCCCAGCTCGTTCAGATAGTCGGCGAAGCCATTCGGCGCCCGACCCGCGACCCGGCCCGAGGTGCGGACCCTGATCGTGTCCGTGGCGACCCATGCCGCTGCCGTGGCCTGGACCTTCGCCGTCATCGAGACGTCCTCGTGGGCGTGCTTGCGACCGAACCCGCCGACTTCGCGCCACGTACTGGCCCGCACGCCCAGGTTGGCGCCGTGGACGTAGGAGTGGCCCTCGGCCAACCGGTGTCGGCTCTGCCACGCCGCAAGTACTTCGGGGTCAGCGACGTCGAACGGTTCGACCGTGCCGAGCACCAGGTCGGTGCCGCTGTCGGCCCAGATCAGCTGGCGCACCAGCCACGTCGGGGGCACCAGCGTGTCGGCGTCCGTGCACGCCAGCCAGGTCCGCGACTCCTCAGGTACGGCCAGGACGCTCAGACCGTGCCGAACGGCTGTGTCACGACTCACGCCGACGCCGGCTCCGTCGAGGGAGATACCGTGTGCACCGGATCGGGCGGCGATCGTGGCCGAGCGGTCGGAGCAGCCGTCCAGGGCGACGGTCACCGCCGTCTGGACGTGTGGGTGCACCCGAGTGAGGGTGTCGACCGCCAGGTTCACACTGGCCAGGCAGGCACTGAGCAGGGCCTCCTCGTTGTGGACCGGGATAGCGACGACGACGTGGCTCACGGCGGTCATACGCGACCCTCCGAGGCCGCGACCGAGGGGGCCTCACCCCATACTTCGATGCACAGGTCTTCGTCGAGGTGGCTGGCCCGGGGCGGCCGGCCGAGCACGGAGCGCGCCTGGTCGTGGACCAAGAGGCCGTCCAGGGGCACGTTGTTCGTCGGATGTTGCCAGTGGCACAACACCAGTTCCCCGCCCGGCGTCAAGGCCGCCTCGGCCCGACGCACGGTCTGGATCAACTCGGTCGGCGTCAGGAAGTAGCCGACTTCGGAGAGCACGATGAGGTCGAACCGGCCCGCGGGTATGTCGTCGGGCACGTTGCCGTGGGAGACGTGGGCCGAGGGGGTGGCCCGCCGGGCGGCGGCCACAGCGCGTTCGCTGGTGTCGAGGGCCACCACCTCGTCCGCCCGCCCGGCCAACGCCGAGGTGAGGTAGCCGTCAGCGCACCCGAGCTCGAGGACACGTCGGTAGCGGGGGGCACCCAGCATGGCGAGGAGGAGGTTGCGACGGCGCTCCTCGTAGAAGGACGAGCCGTTGCCCCAGGGGTCCGACCCCCCGTCGTACATCCGGTCGAACTCGGCGGCCCGGGCGGCATGGTGTTGCGCACGAGCGCCCTGCGGCATCGTGGGCAACCTTCGCTGCGGGTCGATCAGGGTCTCGACCAACCGGCGACCACGCGCCATCGCAGTGGGACCGAGGATCGGCAGCGATGACTCTGCTTCTGGACCGTCGACCGGCGCCATGTACTGCGATCGGAAGGACTCCAGGGCTCCACGCTTGCGCCAACAGCCGACGAGGGACGTCTCCGAAGCCACCAGCGATTCCCACGGCAGCTGTCGTGGGGTGCTCCAGTGCCACAGCCAGATGGGGTAGTAGGCGACGACAGAGCCGGCCAGAGCGGCGGCGACCGAAGCGGCGGCTCCGAGCGCGTCGTGGTCGTCGTGGCCGTCGTCGGTCCACGGCGCAAGGATCAGGGAGTGCTCATCGGCCCGGCAGACAAGGTGATGAGCCAGCTCGGCGCC
The DNA here is from genome assembly GCA_038258285.1 of Actinomycetales bacterium. Classification (GTDB taxonomy): domain Bacteria; phylum Actinomycetota; class Actinomycetes; order Actinomycetales; family Dermatophilaceae; genus Ornithinicoccus. The sequence goes on from JBBSQA010000029.1 coordinate 16,836, forward strand.
GTGTCGGCTCAACCCGGTATCGGGCAGACCGAGGTGGGTGATGCGGGCTTTGGGGGCCAGACCGGACAGTGCCTGCTCCACCTCTCGGCGACGACGCGTGCCCAGCACTGCGCGAGCCGCGTGGTCCAGCCCGGGGTGGGACCGCTCCCCGGACGTCGCCTCGAGCACCGTGATGGGCGCGCCGAGTCCGGCGAGGTCGGTGATCAAGCCCCCGACCCCCAAGGTTTCGTCGTCGGGGTGAGCAGCCGCGACGATGATCTTGGTGAACGTCTTGACCGTGGCGGCGAGATCGAGGACGCGAACGTCGTCCCACCGCGGCGAAGACCACCATCGCGACTCCGGAGTGCCTTCGTCGCGATGGCTGAACGGCACGTCGGGGGAGCTCACGGAGCGATCAGCGCGCCGAGCCGGGCCTGGTCGCGCTCGGCGTGGTGCTGACGGACGTAGAGCGTCAGGTCCGCCACCCGTTGCAGGTGGGGAGCATCGAAGGCCAGCGGTCCGGGGCCCAGGGCGTGCCCCACGGTGGTCACCACCCGCTCGGCCGCCTCGGCGACGCAGGACCGGGTGCGGGCGGCCAGGATCGCGGCGTCTTGCGGGCTGACCTGGGGTTCGTCCATGGTGCGGGCCGCGGACTGCAGAGTCAGCAGCGCGCCGTGCAGGGCAATGTCACACGAGCCCATGTGCATGAGTCCGATCTGGTCGGGGGCCCGCTTCGTGGCCGTAGCCCAGAGTGCACCCGCCAGCGCCGCTGCGGCTCCGAACCAGATCGCGGCCACGGCGATACCGCCCCAGGCAAAGCCCGGGCGCTCCAGATACCACCCAGCAGGACCGACCGGGTGGCCCTCAGCGCCGTCGAGGTGCACGGTCCCCGTGGTGATCTCGGGTAGGCCATGAGCCTTCCACTGCGCCATCTCCGCCACGACGGAGGCCTGGTGGAGATCCACAGCGAAGAGCTGCTGTCGACCGTCGGGCACGGACGCGGTGATGAGTGCGTGGGAGAGTCGGTCCGCCAGGGAGCACCAGGGCTTGACCCCGGTAAGAGTCCAGGCGTCCGCGCCGAGCTGAGGCTCTGCCAGCACCCTGGTCCCCGGAGGACTGGATGCGAAGACCCCCCAGGTGGCGCTGTGGGGATAGCTCGGGGCCGATGTCTCCGTGTGCGCGGACTGGGTGATGATCGCCACCGCGTCGAGATGGGGCTCGATCGCCCGAGCCACGGTGAGGTCGAGACTCCCGATGGTGGCTAGGGTGGACAGAACAGGCCAGGAGGACCGCCCGATCAGGGGCCCGAGGTGGGACAGCTCGCCGGCCAACGTCAGTGCCTCGTCCACGTGGGGAGCGCACGAGGCCATCCGGGAGGCCACGTCTGGTTCGACCCAGACAGAGGGGTTCCAGTATGACGTTGTAGGCACTCTCGTGACGTTAAGAACCGCGATGACCTGCGAGTACCCCCCCAAGGGTGAGAAACCCGGGTTTGGCTCCACATCAAGCCGATCATGCTCTAGATTTCCCCCATGGTCGTTGAATCACAGGTGCTCACAGTCGCCGTCATCAACGACTTCGAAGTGGTCGTCCACGGCGTCGCAGGCCTCCTGCACCCCTTCGCCGACGAGCTTCGAGTGGTCGAGCTCGACGTCGGGATGCCGGTCTCCGAGCCGGTCGACATCGGCCTCTACGACACCTTCGCTATGGAAGGCGCGCCCACCCAGTCACTGGAGGACATCAAGCAGAACGAGAACATCAGCGCACTGGTTTTCTACACGTGGAACCTCAGCCCAGAGGTGATCGAACACGCCCAGGCAGTGGGGGTCAGCGGGGTGCTGTCGAAGTCGCTCTCGGCCGAGGAGTTGGTGCGATGCCTTCAGCGCATCCGTGGTGGTGAGGTGGTGATCTCACCGGAGCCGACACCCGATGCCCCCCTCATCATCGGAGCATGGCCTGGACGCGAGCACGGCCTGACCCCGCGCGAGTCCGAGGTCGCGGCGCTGATCGCCCAAGGCTTCTCCAACAAGGAGATCGTGGACCGCACGTTCCTGAGCATCAACTCGGTCAAGTCCTACATCCGCTCGGCCTATCGCACCATGGGGGTCACCTCGCGTAGCCAGGCGGTGCGGTGGTGTATGGAGCGTGGGCTGGACACCACACCGCTGCGCATCAGCACGGATCGCTGGGGATCGCAGCGGGGAACGACGCCAGCCTAGCCGCCGTGCGGGTCGCTCGAGAGCACGGGCAGAATCCAGGCTTGACTCTGACACCGTGTCAGCCGGGAGAACTGGACTCGTGATATCCATTGGAGACTTCGCTCGCCTCGGGCAGGTATCGGTCCGGATGCTGCGTCATTACGACCGCATCGGACTGCTCCCGCCGGCAGACATCGATGCTCACTCCGGCTACCGGCGCTACGCCGCGGAGCAGCTCGCTCGGCTGAACCGGATCGTCGCTCTGAAGGATCTCGGCTTCACCCTCGAAGAGGTGGGCTCGGCCCTCGACCACGGCGTCGATTCGGATGAGCTGCGCGGAATGTTGCGCTTGCGTCTCGCTGAGTTGGAGCACGAGCAGTCGTTGGCTCGGGCTCGCCTCAGCGCGGTCGAGTTCCGTCTCCGCCTCATCGAGAAGGAGCATTCCATGTGTGACACCGAATATGTCGTCAAGTCCCTGCCCGCCGTCCGCCTGGCCGCTAAAAAAGCGGTCATCGAGACCCAGCCCGACATCGCACGCTTTGTCGGTCCGGCGTTCGGAGAGCTGGCCGAGGCGGTCTCCGCCGTCGGGGGGTCACTCGACGTCGCGATGGCCTCCTACGACATGAACGAGGACGGGATCGGCGTGACGGTGGGCTACCAGGTGGACCATCCCGTCGCTGGCGCCGTGACGGTGGATCTGTCCGCCACCCCGACGGCGGTCTGCGCGGTCCACCTCGGCTCGATGGACGGGATCGGCGCTGCCTGGCAGGAGCTGGCTCGTTGGATCGAGTCGCAGGGGTGGGTGCCCCGCGGCCCGTGTCGGGAGAACTACGTGCGAGCGTGGCCCGTCGACGATCAGTCGGAATGGGTGACCGAGCTGCAACAACCGGTGGTGCCCGGCTGAACCTCATCCGGGCTCGTCAGGGGTCACTGCCACGATGGAACCCATGACGTCACACAGCTGGCAGGGCCGGGTCTTCATCGCGACGAGCCTGGACGGCTTCATCGCTCGTCGCGATGGTGATCTGGACTGGTTGACGGACCCGCCGCAGCTGCGTTGCTCGGGCGAAGGTGAGCATGCCACGGCGCACGACGGGCCGACCCCACCTTCGCCCTATGAGGCCTTCATGGCTGATATCGACCACCTGGTGATGGGTCGTGGCACCTACGAGAAGGTGCTGACCTTCGACCCCTGGCCGTACGGCGAGAAGCACGTCGTGGTGCTCGGCTCCACGATGATCGTCGGGGCAGACGAGCGGGTGACGGCGGCGCACACCGTGTCCGAGGTGGTCGAGCTGTTGGAGGGTCGCGGCGCCCGCCACGTCTACGTGGACGGCGGACAGGTCATTCAGGAGTTCCTGCGTCGTGGCCTGATCGACGACCTGTTCCTCACCAGGGCGCCGGTGCTGCTCGGGAAGGGCATCCCGCTGTTCGGTGCACTGGGAGCCGATGTGCTGCTGCAACACCTGGGCACGTCCTACGGCGACTCGGGAATGACCAGTAGCCACTATCGCGTGATCCACTGACTCTCCCGACCGAGCAGCAGCGCGACTCAGTCGGACAGGCTCTGGCGGGGCCCGAGCTCGTCGAGGTAGGCCGCCACACGCTCCCGGGACCATTCCTGGGCCAAGGCCTCAGCGACCTGCGGGGCTACCTGCTCCGGCTTGCCTTCGGCAGAGGTCCAGGGGCCTCGAGCCCATCCCATGAGGTAGTCCTCGCTGCCGATCTCACCGAGCCGCATCGCGGCTTCGTCGATGGCGCCCTGCAGTCGCCCGACGAGCTGGACCTTGGAAACGTCGTCGCCGTCCCGGGCGACGACCATCGAAGGCAGATCGCGCCAGAAGGTCACCGGATATTCGGTCATGTATGCCCGTCCTTGTCTCGTGCTCCGGCTCAGCCAGCCCGGAGTGGCGGTCGACCGAGGTGTCCTCGATTAACAGTATCCACGCCTGCTGTCAGACCCCTGTGCTGCTCTGCGCTGGGGCGAGGCCAGCAGTACGATCGTCTGTGTACGGATTGCTGATCGAATGAGTCGCCTCCGGCGACGACGAAGCCATCACCCACGTGAAGGACATCGGATGAGGCTGAAGGCACGCCGGACGCACACGACCTTGGCCGATGGTCGTGATCTCTTCTACTACGACGATCCCGAGCGAGGAGTAGACGAAGGCGACGGGACGGCGCCTCTGTCCGAGCGAGCGGCGCCGGACACGCGCGACCTCCCCGCGATGCCCGCGGCCGCGCGGATGCGCCGAGACCCGCTGACGGGTGAATGGATCCCGATGGCCTCGCACCGGATGAACCGGACCCACCTTCCTGCTCGGGCGGACTGCCCGTTGTGCCCGACCCGACCCGGAAGCACCCCCAGCGAGATTCCTGCGTCGGACTATCACGTAGCCGTCTTCGAGAACCGCTTCCCGTCGCTGAACGCGCGATCCGCCCAACCTGACTCGACCGTGGACAGCCAGGATCTATGGCCCGAGCGAGCCTCGGACGGTCGATGTGAGGTCGTTTGCTTCACCAGCGACCACGAGTCCAGCTTCTCCGCCCTGGACCCCATCCGCGCCCGCACGGTCATCGAAGCCTGGGCCGACCGCACCCGGGAGCTGCTGGCGATCCCCTCGGTGCGCAGCGTCTTCTGCTTCGAGAACCGGGGTGAGGAGATCGGGGTGACGTTGGCTCACCCCCACGGTCAGATCTACGCCTACCCCTACGTGCCGCCGCGGACCGCCCAGCACGTGGCCCGTGCAGCCGACCATTTCGCCGCCACCGGTCGCGACCTGCTGGGGGACATCCTGCGCGCCGAAAGCGAGGCCGATCGGCGGATCGTCATGCGCGGTGAGCACTGGACCGGGTTCGTCCCGGCTGCGGCCCGTTGGCCCGTCGAGGTCCACCTGGTGCCGCACCGACACGTGCTCGATCACTCGGAGACCAACGACGCTGAGCGGACGGAGTTGGCCCAGATGTATCCAGCGCTGCTGCGTGCGCTGGATCGATTCTTCGAAGGGGCCGACGGTGCATCGATCGAGCTGCCGTACATCGCGGGGTGGTTCGCCGCGCCTTCCGCCGACGGTGCTGGGGAGGGTGGCGACGTCCGTGCCCTGCCCCGACTTCACCTGCAGGTCATCTCGGTGATGCGGGCTGCGGGCAAGCTCAAGTATCTTGCGGGCTCGGAGTCGGCGCAGGGGGCTTGGGTCAGCGACACCACCCCGGAGATCATCGCGGACCGGCTGCAGGAGGTCTTGGCAGAGATGGGCGACGCGCCGTGATGTCACCGGCCGACCCGCAGTGGGTGGAGCCGAGCGATCCGGAAGATCACGCTGATGACGCCAGTGAGGTGTTCGCTTCCGCGTTCGGGGGAGATCCCGACGGGGTCTGGATGGCACCGGGCCGGGTCAACCTGATCGGGGAGCACCTGGACTACAACGGCGGGCCGGTGCTGCCGATCGCCATCGGCCACCACACGATGGTGGCGCTGCGGGTCCGCAGCGACGAGCAGGTCCAACTGCGCTCCGTGCAGGACCCGGCGACGTGGCAGGGGTCGCTGCACGAACTCACCCCCGACGGTATGCCGCCCTGGTGCCGGTACGCGGCGGGAGTGCTGTGGGCTCTGGGTCAGGTTGGTCATCGGCTGCCCGGGCTCGACATCGTCGTCGACGGGCGGGTGCCGTCCGGAGCTGGCTTGTCCTCTTCGGCCGCGTTGACCTGCGCCGTCGCCCTCGCCGTGGCGGACGTCGCCGGCATCGACGCTCCCCCTGCGCACGGCCGCCCCGAGATGCTGGCTCAGGTGTCCGTGCGTGCCGAGAACGAGTTCGCCGGCGCACCGACCGGCGGGATGGATCAGGCTGTGGTGCTGCGTGCTCGGGCCGGCCATGCCTTTCTGCTGGACTGTGCGACCTTCGAGTCTCAGGACGTCGCTATCCCCTCCGGCGCCGAGCTTCTGGTGGTCGACACCCGCTCCCATCACGCGCTCACCGACGGACAGTACGGCGGTCGACGCGCGGCCTGTGAACGTGCCGCGGTCGAGCTCGGCGTGCAGGCGCTCGCCGACATCGACCCGGGCGACCTGGCGCAGGTCCTGTTGAGACTGAGCAGTGAGGAACTGAGGGGCGTCGTGGGGCACGTGGTGACCGAGTCCGCGCGTGTTGACTCGGTCGTGGAGTGTCTGCGCGGGGGCGCGTGGAGCGAGGTCGGCCCCACCCTCCTGGCCTCGCATGCTTCCATGCGCGATGACTTCGTCATCTCCACCCCAGAGTTGGACCTGGTGGTCGACAGCGCGATGCGCGGCGGTGCCCTGGGGGCCCGGATGACCGGAGGCGGTTTCGGAGGGTCAGCGGTGGTGCTGTGTCTTCCCGGTGAGCGAGAGCAGGTGGCAGCCTCCGTGGCCGCAGCGTTCGACGAGGCCGGATACCAGGGGCCCGGGATGCTCGCCGTGCAGGCCACGGGGCCAGCCACTCGCTTCCGCTGAGCGCCTGTGCTGTCGGCGGCGTTAGTGGGCGGCTGCCTTCTCCTTGCGAGGGATCAGGTGCATCACGGCCACCACGACGGCTCCGACGATCAGGCCGATGATGGCTGAGGCGGTGGTGTTGGTCAGCCACGCGAGGAACCCAACGAGGGCCCCCGCTGCCTCGTGGACCCACTCCTCGGCGTGGTGCACCACGTCGTAGAGCGCGTGCCAGCCGAGGTCGTCGACGCCGACCAACAGGATGTGGCCACCGACCCACAACATGGCCACTGTGCCGATAGCGGCCAGGGCGGCCATGAACTTCGGCATACCGGCGATGAGGCCACGGCCGACCTTCTGGGAGAACGACGACTCCTTCTCGGCCAGGTAGAGCCCGATGTCGTCCATCTTGACGATCAGCCCGACCACTCCGTAGACCAACGCGGTGATGACCAGCGCGACAACGATCAGGATCAACGCCCGGGAGATGAACGGCTCGTCGGTCACCTCGTTGAGCGCCACCACCATGATCTCGGCCGACAGGATGAAGTCGGTGCGGATCGCACCCTTGACCATCTTGTCCTCGTGCTCCTGGCCCTGGGCTCCGACCGGCTCCTGCTGCTGCTCGTGGTGGCCGCTGAGCTTTTCGTAGATCTTCTCGGCGCCCTCGAAGCACAGGTAGGTCCCGCCGAGCATGAGGATGGGCGTCAGCAGCCACGGCAGGAACTGGCTCATCAGCAGCACCGCGGGCAGGATGAACACCAGCTTGTTGCGGATGGACCCGATGGCGATCTTCTTGATCATCGGGAGCTCGCGTTGGGCGGCGAAACCACGCACGTAGCGCGGGGTCACGGCGGCGTCGTCGACCACCAGCCCCACCGCTTTGGTGCTGGCTCGACCGGCGGCGGCGCCGACGTCGTCGACCGAAGCAGCAGCCAACCGGGCCAGGGCGGCCACGTCGTCGAGCAGCGCGACCAGACCGCCGCTCATCGCACACCCCGGACAGGCCGCAGGGCGGTCACGGCCGCGGTGGTCACGATGGCAGAGGTCTCAAGCACGCGACCAGCGTACGACCTGTGCGAGCTCGAGTCGGTCTGGTCCGACGGATACGGACGAGGGGGTCCGATCAACCCGCGACGCGGACGCCGTCCTGGTAGACCTCACGGACCCGTTCACCCAGTCCCGTCAGGTCGTCATACGCCCCGCGCAGGATGACCACGTCGGCGACCTTGCCCGGCTCCAGCGTGCCGTAGTCCTGCTCGACCCCAAGCAATTGGGCCGCCGACGACGTGGATGCCACCCATGCGTCCAGCGGACTCATTCCCAAGCTCGTCATCAGCGGAAGCTCCTCCAGGTTGGTGCCGTGCGAACCCACGCCGCTGTCGGTGCCCATCGCCACCTTCACGCCCGCTTCGATCGCTCGACGGATGGACGCGTCGTGCGCCTGCGTGACCATCCGGGCCTTGCTGACCACTGCATCGGACAGCGGAGCGCCGGCGTCGGCCTGGGCGATGACCGCGCGTGGGGCGGACAGGGTCGGCACCAGCCAGGTCCCGTGGGCCAGCATCATCTCGATGGCCTCGTCGTCCAGATAGATGCCATGTTCGATAGACCGCACTCCGTTGCGGATGGCCACCTTGATGCCGTCGGTGGCCTGCGCGTGAGCCATCACGAAGAGACCGGCCGCACTGGCCTCGGCGACCAGGGTGGCGATCTCGGCGTCCCGGAAGTGTCCGTGTCGAGGATCGCTGCGGGGAGACATCACCCCGCCACTGGTCGCCACCTTGATCACGTCGGCGCCAGCGCGCACCAGCTCGCGGACGATCTTTCGCATCTCGTCCGTGCCGTCCACGACAGCGCGTGGTCGACCCGGGTGTTCCCCGAACATGGGCACATCCACCCCGCACGGCTGCACCCCGTCCCCGTGGCCACCGGTCTGGCTGATCATCGTCAGCGCCACCTGCATCCGCGGACCAGCGATCAGGCCCCGGCGAACGGCTTCGGCCACCCCGAGGTCCGCGCCCCCGGCGTCGCGCACCCACGTCACACCGGTGCGCAGCGTCGACCGGAGATGGTGGACGGCTTGGTAGTACGGGTACGAGAACGGTGTCTGCAGCATCCGCAGCAGGTTGAACTGGTCGAAAAGCACGTGCACGTGGCAGTCGAAGATCCCCGGCAGCACGGTGCAGTCTGTGCAGTCGACGAGCTCGTCGGCTTCCGCGTCGAGACCGACACCGACGTCGACCACTCGCCCGTCGCGTACCAGGACGTCGGCTTGAGCGGCCGCCGCGCCCGTGCCGTCGAGCACGGTGCCATGTTGGAAGAGAACAGAGGTCATCGACGTACCGTATCCGGACCACCCTGTGACGTGGACCACACCCGCGCCTATCCTTTCCCTATGGCTGTCCTGCCCCTTTTCCCCCTGGGGACCGCGCTGATGCCCGGTTCGTTCCTGCCCCTGCAGATCTTCGAGGATCGCTACGTCACGCTCCTGGAGGACCTGCTGAGCGAGCAGGAGACGCGACCACCGGTCTTCGGCGTCGTGGCCATCCGCAAGGGCTATGAGGTCGGCGAGGCGGGAGCGCGTGCGCTGCATTCCGTGGGTTGTTCGGCGCAGCTGCGGCAGGCCACCTCCCTGGGGGAGGATCGGTTCCTGATCGTCATCGAGGGGCGGAGCCGATTCCGCCTCGACGCGATGCAGTCGGGCGTCCAGACCCCGTACGTCCAGGCCGAGGTCACCTGGCTCGAGGAAACGACGGGGGACGACCAGGAGATCGCCGTGCTGGCCCAGGGCCTACGCGAGCAGGTTGCGGTCTACCGGTCCACCCTGGGTGAGGAGGCGATCGAGTCGCCGGATGACGACCGGGAGCTGTCCTACTGGTTGCCGCAGGCGCTCGACCTCGACCTGAGCGATTGCCAGCTCCTGTTGGCCAGCGAGTCGACCGAGACCCGGTTGCGGTTGAGCCGACAGATGGTGCGTCGGGAGAGCACCCTGAACTCCTCACTGGGCACGATCAACGACACACGTCGTTCCTTTCCCGGCCCGATGAGCCCCAACTAGCGCTCGGACTGCCCGTCGTGAGGCCAGCGGAACCTGAGGCGTCGTACTCCTGATCACGGCACGAGCAGGTGGAGCACTGCTCGCTCCAAGGCGGCTTGGCGCTCGTCTCTATCCGTGAACGTCTGGTCGGTCGTGGGCCGAATGGTGTGTCCCTGCTCGTAGAGCTCGATCACCCGTGGATCGACGTAGGAGGAGCGGGCCAGGGTGGGGGTGTTGCCCAGGAAGGAGGAGACCTCCTTCATCGCCCCGGATATCGCTCGCTTGCGGGAAGCAGCTGTCTCGCCGTGCTCATCCGTCTGCGCTAGAGCGGCGGCGGCGAGGACGGTCGCGTGCCAGGTCCGGAAGTCCTTCGCGCTGCCGTTCACCCCGGCCGCCTCCCGCAGGTAGTCGTTAACCAGCACCGGCAGTACGGAGTGCCACGACCGTTGCTGTTTGTAGGCCAGGAGTCGCGGGTCCTCCGCGCGTCGACGACGCATCGCTTCGACCGCCTCGATCACCGAGGCGTCGTCGATCCGAATCCGGTGAGAGACCCCTGACTTGCCGACGAAGGAGAAGACGAGATGCTCGTGCTGCCTGCGGACGTGCCGGCGTTCGAGCGTCGTCAGGCCGAAGCTTCCGTTGGTGTCGGCATACACGTCATTGCCGATCCGGAAGTAGCCGAGATCGAGCAGCCGGATCGCCGCCGCACAGGCGCGCTCCATCGGCATACCCGACTGGCCCAGGTCGCTCAGCACGACCCCGCGGGCGGTGGTGAGGGCCTGACCGAAGGAGAGCATGCGCTCGAACTTCTCCGCGTCCTGACGGACCCGCCACTGCTCGTGGTAGAGATACTGCCGACGCCCGGCGTCATCGGTGCCGACCGCCTGCAGATGACCGTTCGCGAAGGGCGTGATCCAGACGTCCTGCCAAGCGGGTGGGATGACCAAGGACTTGATCCGCTCGACCTCCGCGCTGGGCAGTCGGTCCCCGGCGGCATCGAGGTAGGTGAACCCCGAGCCCGCTCGGCGCCGGGTCCAGCCCGCGCTGTCGGGAGACGTCTTGCGCAGTCGCACCATTGCACCGACGGTATCCGCAGCACGCTTTGCTTTCTCCTCGGGACCATCGGCTGCGCCGCCGGGGACCAGGGGAGGCAGTGTTGACGGCGTGTCGCTGGCCCCCCACGGGCAAACGACTCGCCGACATTCAGGCCCCCCATGACCCATCCCTCG
>JBBSQA010000030.1:0-27320 GCA_038258285.1 Actinomycetales bacterium
CGATGGTCCTCGGGAGCGACCGAGAGATCCTGGACCAAGGACGCACCCAACGCCTCGTGACCCCCGGACAACGGCGGGCGTTGCACCACCGCGACCACGGGTGCACCTTCCCCGGATGCAGCACCCCAGCACCCTGGTGCGAGGCCCACCACGTGGTCCACTGGTCCCGCGGCGGACCCTCAGACCTATCCAACTACGCGCTGCTCTGCGGCAGACACCACACCCTCGTCCACGAACGAGACCTGACCGCGACCGTCCACCCCACCGGCGTCACCTGGCACCTCTAACGACCCCACCCCACACCCGGCCCACCACGGACCGGGCCACAGGCCTGCCGAGAACGCTACGCGGAGCCTCCGCCGATGCCTCGGCCGCGCATGGATTTCAGTGCTTCGTCGAGCAGTTGCGCACCGTCGTCATCGGAACGTCGCTCTTTGACGTAGGCCAGATGCGTCTTGAAGGGCTCAACGCGCTTGGCCTCGGGAGGGTTCGTCTTGTCCTGTCCGGCCAGCATGCCGCACCGGGGGCAGTCCCACGTCTCCGGAACGTTCACTTCCTCGTGGTCAGAAAAACTCGGCCTCGACTCGTGCGCGTTGGCGCACCAGTAGGAGACGGTGACCGTCGCAGCCCTCTGACCTCGCTCAGCCTCGCCCATCGGCCCGCTGCCGACTCGGCTCCCTTTAATCGCACTGGCTCCCGCCATGTCAAGCTCCTCGTTTCAGGTGCAGCACGCAACGGCGCTCCCGCACTAAATCAGAATGCCGATCCCGACGATCGACGTGATCCAGATGAGGGCCATAGCGATGGTGATCCGGTTGAGGTTTCGTTCAGCAATCGACGAGCCACCCAAGCTGCTCGACATGCCGCCTCCGAACATGTCGGAGAGTCCGCCACCGCGCCCCTTGTGCATCAGGATCAACAGGACCAGGAAGAGTCCGCTCAGGACGAGCAGGACATCCAGGAAGATCCGGACACCATCCACGCTTCTACACCGCCATCAGATTGTTTGAGTCACATTGTTGAGCCGAACTGCCCTTGTCGCGTGGGCCAGCCTAACTCAATCAGGTGTTTTGGCCGTGATGCTGCTGATAGCGACAGATCGACGCGAAGTCATCGACGCTGATCGAGGCACCGCCCACCAGCGCACCGTCCACGTCCTCCTCGGCCATGATGGCCGCGACGCTGCTGGGCTTCACCGAGCCTCCGTAGAGCACCTGCACGCCGTTGGCGACCTCGTCACCGGCAAGCTCACGGATCTCCATCCGGATCGCGCTGCAGACTTCCTGAGCGTCGGCTGGGGTCGCCACCTCGCCGGTCCCGATGGCCCAGACCGGTTCGTAGGCCAGCACCACATTGGCGATCTGCTGCGAGCTCAGCCCGTCTAGTGCGGCACGGACCTGCTCCAACACCAGCTTGACGTGGTTGCCGGCCTGACGAACGTCCAGGGGCTCGCCGATGCACAGGATCGGGGTGAGATCGTGGCGTAGTGCGGCCCGGACCTTCGCGGCTACCGTGACGTCACTCTCGCCGTGGTGCTCGCGTCGCTCACTGTGTCCCACGGCCACGTAGGTGCACCCGAGCTTCGACAGGAACGCCCCCGAGATCTCTCCGGTGAACGCGCCCGAGTCGTGCTCGGAGAGGTCCTGAGCACCGAACTTGAGCTCAAGCTGATCGCCCTGAACCAGTGTCTGCACCGACCGGAGGTCCGTGAACGGGGGCAACACCACGACCTCGACGGATCCGAAGTTGTGCTTGCCGTCCTTCAGGCTCCAGTCCAACTTCTGCACCAGATGCGTGGCTTGCAGATGATCCAGGTTCATCTTCCAGTTGCCCGCCATCAGCGGAGTGCGCGACGCCATCATTGCTCCAATACTTCGAGTCCGGGAAGGTCTTTGCCTTCGAGATATTCCAAACTGGCTCCGCCGCCGGTCGAGATGTGCCCGAACGCCTCGTCGGCATACCCCATCTGGCGGACGGCAGCAGCGCTATCGCCGCCTCCGACCACCGTCAGCGCCCCTGCACTCGTCCGTTCGGTCAGCGCCTGAGCGATCGCCTGGGTGCCCGCAGCAAACGGCTTCATCTCGAAGGCACCCATCGGGCCGTTCCAGAAGACGGTCTCGGCGTCACTGATCGCGGCCACGAACGCTTTCGCCGAGTCTGGCCCGATGTCCAACCCCAGACGGTCCGCCGGGATCTGGTCGGCCGCGACGACTTCGTGGTCAGCGTCGGCATCGAAGGCGGTCGCCGCCACGATATCGGTGGGTAGCACGATCTGGACGCCGGAGTCCTCAGCGGTCTTCAGGTAGCCGCGCACCGTCTCGACCTGGTCTTCCTCGAGCAGGCTCTTCCCGACCTCGTGGCCTTGTGCCTTGAGGAAGGTGAAGACCATCCCGCCACCGACGAGGATGCGGTCCGCCGTGGTCAGCAGCGACTCGATGACACCGAGCTTGTCGCTGACCTTGGCCCCACCGAGGATGACCGCGTAGGGGCGCTTCGGGTCCTCACGTAGTGCACGCATGACCTTGACCTCATCGACGACCAATCCACCCGCAGCGTGCGGAAGGAGGGTGGCGACGTCATACACACTGGCTTGTTTACGGTGCACGACGCCGAAGCCGTCGCTGACGTAGAAGTCGGCCAGGTCCGCGAGCTGCTGGGCGAAGGCTTCACGCGTTTCGGCATCCTTGGCGGTCTCGCCCGCGTTGAAGCGGAGGTTCTCCAGCACGAGGACATCACCGTCGCCCAAGGCTTCGGCGGCCTCACGCGCGGTGTCTCCGACGGTCTCCGGGCAGAAGCTCACCGGAGCGTCAAGCAGCTCGCCGAGACGCTCGGACACCGGCTTCAGGGAGTACTTGGCCTCCGGCTCACCCTTGGGACGCCCCAGGTGGGCGCACACGATGACGCGTGCGCCCGCCTGGGTCAGCCGCTGGATGGTAGGCACCGAAGCTCGGACACGGCCGTCATCGGAGATGCGGGAGCCATCCAGCGGAACGTTCAGGTCGCTGCGCACCAAGACTCGCTTGCCGCGTAGGTCGGGGAGTGAATCTATGGTGCGCATAGCCTCAGAGGCTCGCGCCGACGAGGGAGGTGAGGTCGACCAGGCGCGAGGAGTAACCCCACTCGTTGTCGTACCAGCCCACCACCTTGACCTGGTTGCCCAGGACCTTGGTCAGACCGGCGTCGAAGATGCAGGAAGCCGGGTCGGTCTCGATGTCCTTGGACACGATCGGGTCCTCGGTGTAGCGCAGGATGCCCTTCATGGGTCCGTCGGCGGCAGCCTTGACGATCGCGTTGACCTCTTCGGCGGTGGTCTCACGACCCGCCTCGAAGGTGAGGTCTGTGGCCGAACCGGTGGGGATCGGCACGCGCAGCGCGTACCCGTCCAGCTTGCCCTTCAGGTCCGGCAGCACGAGCGCGACGGCCTTGGCGGCACCGGTCGTGGTGGGGACGATGTTGATAGCAGCGGCTCGTGCACGACGGAGATCCTTGTGCGGAGCGTCCTGAAGGTTCTGATCCTGCGTGTACGCGTGGATCGTCGTCATCAGGCCCTTGACGATGCCGAGGTCATCGTGCAGTGCCTTGGCCATGGGGGCCAGGCAGTTCGTCGTGCACGAGGCGTTGGAGATGATGTGGTGGGACGCGGGGTCGTACTCACCGTCGTTCACGCCCATGACCAACGTGATGTCCTCGTTCTTGGCCGGGGCCGAGATGATGACCTTCTTGGCGCCGGCGTCGATGTGCGCCTTGGCCTTCGTCGCGTCGGTGAAGATACCGGTGGACTCGATGACCACGTCGGCGCCGAGTTCGCCCCACGGGAGGGCAGTCGGGTCCTTCTCGGCAAAAGCCTTGAAGGACACACCGTCGACGCTGATGTCGGTGTCCGTCGAAGTGACTTCACCCTCCAGACGGCCCAGGATCGAGTCGTAGCGCAGCAGGTGCGCCAGCGTGGCGTTGTCGGTCAGGTCGTTGACACCCACGATCTGGATGTCGGCGCCGGAAGCGTGCACAGCGCGGAAGAAGTTGCGGCCGATACGGCCGAATCCATTGATGCCTACCCGTACAGTCATCGGGTTCGCCTTTCGTTGTGGGTGTCGTACGTGTCTTGCGTGTCACGTCTCTGTCACAGATGTCGCGGGGTGACCCGGTGACGTGCCGAAGGCTCCGTCGCCTTGGTTGTCCCTGTCTAACCTAAGGGATCAAGCGCCTGCGCACGAGCACGGGCCATGATCGGGTGTAGTGCCTCCCGGCTGGTGCGACGCGGGCTTGCTCGACGGTCCGCCGAAGCGACGAGGATTCAGTCGTCGAACAGGTCTGGGCTGACCTGAGCTTCGGTGCCTTCGACGCCTTCTTCTTCGGCTCGCTTGTCCGCCATGGCCAGCAGACGACGAATGCGCCCAGCCACTGCGTCCTTGGTCATGGGTGGCTCGGCCAGACCGCCCAGCTCTTCAAGGCTGGCCTCTTTGTGCTTCAGCCGTAGATGTCCGGCCACGGCCAGATGCTCCGGCACGTCGGGCCCCAGGATGTCCAGAGCGCGTTGCACACGGGCCCCGGCGGCGACCGCCGCGCGGGCCGAGCGGCGCAGGTTAGCGTCGTCGAAGTTGGCCAGTCGGTTGGCGGTGGCCCGCACCTCGCGGCGCATACGCCGTTCCTCCCAGGTGAGCACCGCTTCGTGCGCCCCCAGTCGGGTCAGCATGGCGCCGATGGCGTCACCGTCGCGGAGCACGACGCGATCGATGCCGCGGACCTCCCGCGCTTTGGAGGCGAGCCCGAGCCGGCGTGCTGCTCCGACGAGGGCCAACGCCGCCTCAGGCCCCGGGCAGGTCACCTCCAGGGCCGAGGACCGGCCGGGCTCGGTGATCGACCCACGCGCCAGGAACGCCCCTCGCCAGGCGGCTTCGGCGTCGCAGACGGACGCGCCGACGACCCGGGGAGGCAGTCCCCGCACCGGTCGACCGCGATGATCGATCAGGCCGGTCTGTCGAGCCAGGGACTCGCCGTCGTTGGCCACGCGCACGACATACCGGGTGGATTTACGCAGCCCCCCAGCGCTCATGACGACGATCTCGCTGCGCACCCCATAGACCTCGTGGATGAACCCGCGCAACCGACGCGCCGACTGTGCCGTGTCCAGCTCGGCCTCGATGACGATCCGACCGCCGATGATGTGCAGGCCACCGGCGAACCGGAGCATGGTGGCCACCTCGGCCTTGCGGCAGCAGGTCTTGGTGACCGGGAGCCGACTGAGCTCGTCTTTAACTTTCGCTGTCATTGCCATCGCGGACATCATCTCCCGAGACGTGGGTGGTCTGCGCCAGTGACGGCGGGTGGGGACGAAAGCGGCAGACCCTGGGAGATCACGTCCCGGAACGCAGCAGCCAGGCGGAGGGTGTCGTGCTGGCCCTGGCCCCGTTGCGCGCTGACGGTGGAGACGACGAGCTCGGCGCCGACCGACGCGCACGCCTGACGCAGCGCAGGCTCGTCGGAGCCAGTGACGCGCGGGTCGGCAATGACGTAGTCGAACGTCAGGTCTGGGGCGTGGGCGCGCAGGGCCTCGATGTGCTCGGCGATCGAGAAGCCGGCGGTCTCGCCGTCGTGGGTGCCGACGTTCAGGGTCAAAATACGCCGGGCCGGGGTCTGCTCCAGAGCCCGTCGCAAGTCCGGGACCAGGAGGTGAGGCATGACCGAAGTGAACCAGGACCCGGGCCCCAGGATCACCCAGTCCGCGACGGTGATCGCCTCGACGGCCTCGGCGCACGCAGGTGGGTTGTCCGGGAGCAGGGACACCCCCAGCACCCGACCCGTAGCGGAGGCCACGGAGGACTGGCCGCGGACCGTCACAGGCTGGGCGTCGTCCGCAGACGTGCCCGATGCGTCGTTCAGCACCTGGGCCTCGATCTGCAGGGGCACCGTCGACATCGGCAGCACCCGTCCGCGGATATTGAGGAGCCGACCAGCCACGTCCAACGCCTTGACCGGGTCGTCGCTGAGCTCCCAGAGACTCATCAGCAGGAGGTTGCCGAGCGCATGCCCCGACAGCTCCCCCGACCCCCCCAGTCGGTGCTGCAGGACCGCGGACCACTGGTGTCCCCAGCTCGTGTCTTCACACAGCGACGACAGTGCCATCCGGAGGTCCCCCGGGGGAAGGATGTCGAACTCCTCCCGAAGTCTCCCGCTGGACCCGCCGTCGTCAGCCACGGTGACCACCGCGGTGATGTTCTCCGAGAGGTGGCGCAGGGCTCGAAGGGTTGCTGCGAGTCCGTGCCCCCCGCCGAGGGCCACCATCCGAAGGCCACTCATTCGCGCCCCAGGTCGCGGTGGAAGGTCGTGACCTGGACTCCCCCGATGTCTTCCAACCGACGGACGAGCTCCTCGACACTGGCGACCGAGCGATGCTTGCCACCGGTGCACCCCAAGGCGACCGTGACGTGCCGTCGTCCTTCACTGAGGTAGCCGCGCGAGGACGTGCGCAGCAGGGCCTCGGCATGGTCGATGAACTCCACGGCCCCGCGCTGTGCCAGCACGAAGTCGCGCACCGGGGCGTCGCGGCCGTTGAACTCCCGTAGGTCGAGGTTCCAGTACGGGTTGGGCAAGAAGCGCATGTCCAGGACGATGTCGGCGTCCAGCGGTATGCCGTACTTGAAGCCGAACGACATGACGGCCAGACGTAGGCGTGGCTGCTCGTCACTGCCGAGCAGCTCGTCCACGGCTGCCGTCAACTGATGGACGTTGTAGCCACTGGTGTCGACGACGACCTCCGCCGAGGACCGGATGTCGGCCAGCATCCGACGCTCCTGGCGTATGCCGTCCAGAAGCAACCCTTCACCTTGCAGGGGATGGGGACGACGCACAGCGTCGAAGCGGCGCACCAACACGGCGTCGGAGGCGTCGAAGAAGCAGATCATCGGCGTCCAGCCGCTGGTCCGCAGGTCGGTCATCGCCTGGTCGAAGTCGGCTACGAAGTCACGGCTGCGAACGTCGACAACGGCTGCGACTCGAGGATGGGTGTCGTCCTCGACCACCGAGGCCAGGGACGTGAGCATCCGGGCAGGGAGGTTGTCCACGACGTACCAGCCGCGATCCTCCAGGACATCGGCGGCCGTCGTCCGGCCTGCTCCACTCATGCCGGTCAACAACACGAAGTCTCCGCGCGGCGCTGGTGGCTCGCTGCCCTGATCGCTCATTATGTCCCTTTCGGTCACGACGACTCTGCTGCTCTGGCCTTGTTCCGACGCTCCAGGACGCCTTTCGACACCCGTCGAGGACCCATCGGGTGCGGGGGAACGCTCCCGGTCAGTCGACCACTTCGCCGGTGCTCACATTAACCGCAGGCCGCTGTCCGTCGCTCCCGTTGAGTGCCGTGGAGATGGCTTCGGCCAACGACGGACCGATCCCCGGGACCGTCTGCAAGTCCTCGACCGTAGCGGCTCGCACTCGTTTCACCGATCCGAAGCGCGCCAGCAGCTGCTGCTGTCGAGCCGGGCCCAGGCCCGCGATCCCGTCGAGCGCGCTGGTCGTCATGGCCTTCGAGCGGCGTTGACGGTGGAACGCGTTGGCGAAGCGGTGCGCCTCGTCACGGACCCGCTGCAACAGGTAGAGCCCTTCGCTCGTGCGCGGCAGGATGATCGGATAGTCCTGCCCGGGGACCCAGACTTCCTCCAGCCGCTTGGCCAGACCGATCACCATCACGTCGTTGACGCCGACGTCGGTCAGCGCCGCCTGAGCCGCGTTCACCTGCGGCAACCCACCGTCCACGACGACCAGGTTGGGCGGGTAGGCGAACTTGGCCGGCCCCGTTGTCGTCGAATCCACCTCACCCGACGGCGTCTCCTCGTCGTGCGTGGGCGCGCCCGCGAGATACTTGAACCGGCGAGTCAGCACCTCGTGCATGGCCGCCGTATCGTCCCCGGTGCCGGTGCGCACGATAAAACGTCGGTACTCCGACTTACGCGCCAACCCATCCTCGAACACCACCATCGACCCCACCACGTTGGTGCCCTGGACGTGGGAGATGTCGAAGGACTCGATCCGTAGCGGCGCGTCATCGAGCTCGAGCACCTCCTGCAGGTTCTGCAGCGCTTGGCTACGCAAGGTCAGGTCCCCGGAGCGAGCCACCTTGTGACGTGCGAGAGCTTGGTCGGCGTTGCGCGCCACCGTCTGCATCAAGGCCCGCTTGTCGCCCCGTTGGGGCACCCGCACGTCGACCGTGGACCCTCGCAGACCGCTCAACCACACCGCGACGTCGTCGCCTGCGGTCGGCAGCAGCGGCACCAGGACCTCCCGTGGCACGGCTTCCGCGGTCTCTCCTCCGTAGACCTGTTGGAGCAGATGCTCCACGATGTCGCTGGAGTCCTCTGCTCCCTTCTCGCTCACCCAACCGCGTTGTCCTCGGACGCGGCCACCTCGGACGTGGAAGACCTGCACCGCGACCTCCAGCTCGTCCTCGGCCATCGCGAAGACGTCTGCGTCGGTGGCGTCGGGAAGCACGACCGCCGAGCGCTCGAGGGCCCGCCGCAGCGCGCCCACATCGTCCCGCAGCCGAGCAGCGGTCTCGAAGTCGAGGTCCTCGCTGGCGGCCCGCATCTTGGCCTCCAGGCGCTTGACGAAGCGGCCCGTGTTGCCGGCCATGAAGTCGCAGAAGTCTTCGGCGATCTCGCGGTGCTCCTGCTCATCGACCTTGCCCACACATGGAGCCGAGCACTTGTCGATATAGCCGAGCAGGCAGGGTCGCCCCACCTGCTGGGCACGGTTGAAGACCCCCTTGCTGCAGGTGCGCACGGGAAAGACCCTGAGGAGCTGGTCGAGGGTCTCGCGAATGGCCCATGCGTGCGTGTACGGACCGAAGTAGCGCGTGCCGGTGCGCTTGGCGCCCCGCATCACCTGAGCCCGCGGGAAGTCCTCACCCATGGTTACCGCCAGGTAGGGGTAGGACTTGTCGTCCCGGTACTTCACATTGAAACGAGGGTCGAACTCCTTGATCCAGGAGTACTCCAGCTGCAGGGCCTCGACCTCATTGCGCACCACGGTCCACTCGACGCTGGCCCCGGTGGTCACCATCGACCGGGTCCGCGGGTGCAGTGCCGACAGGTCCTGGAAGTACGAGCTCAGCCGGGGGCGGAGAGACTTCGCCTTGCCGACGTAGATGACGCGGCCGTGCGCGTCGCGGAAGCGGTAGACGCCCGGGTCGGTCGGGATCTCACCGGGTCCGGGCCGGTAGGTCGAGGGGTCAGCCACCGATGTCCTCGCCAGCTCTAGCCGACAACCAGATCGGCACCTTGCACGGTCACGTTACGAGTCGTGAGGCCCGTCGTGGCCGGGCCGCTGACGACGTCACCGGTGTCGGGGTCGAACGTGCTGCCGTGGCAGGGGCACAGAAGGGACCCCTCGCTGAACTCGGAGACCGCACACCCTTGATGGGGGCAGGTGGCGTCGAAGGCACGGAAATCCCCCTCGGACGGCTGGGAGTAGACGGTCTCGGAGGCTTCGTCGTAGGTGGCCCCACCGACCGGAACGTCTGCGGAGGGGAACCCGGCAGCGGCGTCGCCGCCCTCCTCGGACGCAGACCCCTGGTCCTCCGCGTTCGCGTCGCTACCGGCATCGCTCGCACCCTCCGACGCCCCGGACTCGGAGCCGGAATCACTTCCGCAGGAGGCCAGGGACAGAAACCCAGCACCTAGCGGGACGGTCGCGCCCGCCCGCAACACCACACGACGGGCAAGCGGAACGGAGGACGGCAGAGGGGCCGTGGCCGTCCTGGCGTCGGCGGCTTTGGTCGATAAAAGATCCTGGGGGGCCATGGTGCTCTCCTTGGTCGGCGGTGAACGGCGTTGGTCTCTACGGCTTCGTCAGGCCGACGAGGCCACCTCCTCGCGCTGCGGCTCCTCGGTCACCAGCTCAACGGGGTCAAAAGCTGCATGGTCGATGTGCTTGCGGTCGAACAGACGCGCCAGGAAGGACCCGGTATAACTGCTCTCGCTGCGAGCAACCTGTTCCGGGGTGCCGGAGGCCACCACTCGGCCACCCCCCACGCCACCCTCGGGGCCCATGTCGATGACCCAGTCCGCAGACTTGATGACGTCCAGGTTGTGCTCGATGACCAGCACGGTGTTGCCCTTGTCGACCAAGCCCTGCAACACCCCCAGGAGCTTGCGGATGTCTTCGAAGTGCAACCCGGTCGTCGGCTCATCGAGCACGTAGACCGTCCGACCCGTGGACCGCTTCTGCAGCTCCGAGGCCAACTTGACGCGCTGCGCCTCGCCGCCGGAGAGCGTGGGCGCGGACTGGCCCAGTCGCACGTACCCCAGGCCCACGTCGACGAGCGTGCGTAGGTGTCGGGCGATGGCCGGCACGGCAGCGAAGAACTCTGCTGCTTCCTCGATCGGCATGTCCAGAACGTCGGCCACCGTCTTGCCCTTGAAGTGGACCTCCAGGGTCTCCCGGTTGTAGCGGGCACCGTGGCACACCTCGCACGGGACGTAGACGTCCGGCAGGAAGTTCATCTCGATCTTCAGCGTCCCATCACCGCTGCAGGCCTCGCAGCGTCCGCCCTTGACGTTGAACGAGAAGCGTCCAGGCTGATAACCGCGGATCTTCGCTTCGGTGGTCTCGGCGAAGAGTCGGCGCACATGGTCGAACACGCCGGTATAGGTAGCCGGGTTGCTGCGCGGGGTCCGGCCGATCGGCCCCTGGTCCACGTGGACCACCTTGTCGAGCTGGTCCAGGCCCTCGACTCTGCGATGCCGACCGGGGACCTGACGAGCCCCATTGAGCTGGTTGGCGAGCACTTTGTACAAGATCTCGTTGACCAGGGTGGACTTGCCCGAACCTGACACCCCGGTGATGCCGACCAGGTTGCCCAGCGGAAAGGAGACCGTGACCGAGTCGAGGTTGTGTTCACGCGCGCCCACGACCTTGACCACCCGGCCGTCCTGACCGCGCCGCTTCGCCGGCATCTCGATGCTGCGACGGCCGGAGAGGTACGCGCCGGTGATCGAGGTCGGGTGCTCGAGGAGACCGCGCACATCGCCCGAATGGACGACCTCACCGCCGTGCTCCCCCGCGCCGGGTCCGATGTCGACGACCCAGTCGGCCGCTGCGATGGTGTCTTCGTCGTGCTCGACCACGATGAGCGTGTTGCCCAGGTCACGCAGCCGGGTCAGGGTCTCGATGAGTCGATGGTTGTCCCGTTGGTGCAGCCCGATGGACGGCTCGTCCAGGACGTAGAGGACGCCGACCAGACCTGACCCGATCTGGGTGGCCAGACGGATGCGCTGCGCTTCCCCTCCGGACAGTGTGCCGGCGGGACGGTTCAAGGAGAGATAGTCCAGACCGACGTCCAGCAGGAAGCCCATCCGCGCCTCGATCTCCTTGATCACGCGCTCCGCGATCTGGACCTCGCGAGCGGTGAACTCGATCCCGTTCAAGAACTCTGCGCACTGGTCGATCGGTAGCGAGCACACCTCGGCGATGCTGCGACCGCCGATCAGCACGGCCAGCGACTCCGGCTTCAGCCTGGCTCCGCGGCATACCGGGCACGGCACCTCGCGCATGTATCCCTCGTAGCGCTCACGGCTGCTGTCCGAGTCGGTCTCGCTGTGCTTGCGCTTGATGTAGGGGATGACCCCTTCGAATCCGGTGGAGTACGCCCGCTCCCGACCGAAGCGGTTCTTGTAGCGCACCTGGACCTTGTGCTTGTACCCGAAAAGGATCGCGTCCCGGGCACGGCCGGGCAGGGATCGCCACGGCGCGTCCAGGGAGAACTTCATGTCGTCACCGAGCCCACCGATGACGCGAAGGTAGTAGTCGTTGATGCCCTTGCCGTTCGACCACGGGGTGATCGCCCCGCCCAGGATGCTGGCGTCCTCGTCGTGGATCACCAGCTCGGCGTCCACCTCGAGCTCCACGCCGATGCCGCTGCAGGCCGGGCAGGCGCCGAACGGGCTGTTGAACGAGAACGACCGAGGCTCCACTTCGTCCATCGACAGGGGGTGATCGTTCGGGCAGGCCATCTTTTCCGAGAAGCGCCGCTCCGAGGGCAGCGCCGGAACGGCATCGGAATCCTCAGTGCGGGAGGGTTGTCCGCCCTCGGGCACGTCAACGAAGTCAATGACCACGATGCCGCTGGCCAAGGTGAGCGCAGTCTCGACCGAGTCGGTCAGCCGACGCTTGGCGCCGGACTCGCTGCCCTTGGCGACGAGCCGGTCCACCACCACGTCGATGGAGTGCTTCTTCTGCTTCTCCAGAGTCGGCGGCTCCGCGAGCTGGATCGTCTCGCCGTCCACCCGAGCCCGGGCGAAACCCTTCGTCTGCAGCTCGGCGAACAAGTCCACGAACTCGCCTTTGCGGGCCCGCACCACGGGGGCCAATACCTGGAACCGGGTCCCGTGCGGCAGCTCCAGCAGTCGGTCGACGATCTGCTGCGGGGTCTGCCGCCCGACCGGCTCCATGCACACCGGGCAGTGCGGGTGCCCGACCCGGGCGTAGAGCAAGCGGAGGTAGTCGTAGACCTCGGTGATCGTGCCCACCGTCGAGCGCGGGTTGCGGTTCGTCGACTTCTGGTCGATGGAGACCGCGGGTGAGAGGCCCTCGATGAAGTCCACGTCCGGCTTGTCCATCTGGCCCAGGAACTGCCGAGCGTAGGCCGACAAGGACTCGACGTAGCGCCGCTGCCCCTCGGCGAAGATGGTGTCGAAGGCCAACGAGGACTTGCCGCTACCGGACAGCCCTGTGAACACCACGAGCGCATCGCGCGGAATGTCCACCGACACATCTCGCAGGTTGTGTTCGCGCGCACCCCGGACGATCAACCGGTCGTGGGGGGCGCGCAGAACGGGGGAAGACGAAGACACGCGGACCATCGTAGGTCGCGTCACCGACACACCCTCGTCGAGGCCCTCGGTATCATGGGCGAACGTCTCGGGTCAGCGTCGTCCCGATCGTCCCCACCTTCCTTGCCCGACGACCCCCGAATGGTGACCATGAATGCTGCACCCCTGATCAGGCCCTCAAACCTGTCATCGCCGGCTCACCGCGCCGAGGGTCTCTACGATGGCGCACACGAACACGACGCCTGCGGGGTGGCCTTCGTGGCCACGCTACGCGGCACCCCCGGCCACGACATCGTCCAGCATGCGCTCACCGCCCTGCACAACCTCGACCACCGCGGAGCGGTCGGAGCCGAACCGGACTCCGGGGACGGCGCCGGCATCCTGACGCAGATCCCGGACGAGTTCTTCCGCGCGGTGCTGGACGTGGAGCTGCCCGCGGCCGGACAGTACGCCGCTGGCATCCTCTTCCTCCCCCGCGACGAGCCGGACGCGAAGTCCGCCGTCGAGGAGATCATCCGCGAGGGGGGCCTCACCGTCCTAGCCTGGCGTGACGTCCCCGTCGAAGCGGGTGGGCTGGGCAACCTGGCCAGCTCGGTCATGCCGGACATGAAGCAGCTCTTCGTCGCCGGACCCGACGACGAGTCCGGATTGGAGTTGGAACGCCGGGTCTGGATGGCACGCAAGCGCGTGGAACGGCACACCAGCACCTACCCCGTGTCGCTGTCCAGCCGGACCATCACCTACAAGGGCATGTTGACGACGGTCCAGCTTCCGGCGTTCTTCCCCGACCTTCTTGACGAGCGCTTCACCTCCACGCTGGCCGTGGTGCACTCCCGCTTCTCCACCAATACCTTCCCGTCCTGGCCGCTGGCGCATCCCTACCGCCTCATCGCCCACAACGGCGAGATCAACACCGTCCGTGGCAACCGCAACTGGATGCACGCGCGCGAGTCGATCCTGGCCAGCGACCTCTTCCCGGGAAACCTCGCCGATGTGCTGCCCGTGTGCACCGCCGATGCCAGCGACTCCGCGACCTTCGACGAGGTGCTGGAGCTGGTGCACCTGGGCGGGCGATCGCTGCCCCACGCGGTGCTCATGATGGTGCCCGAGCCGTGGGAGAACAACACGGAGATGGAGCCCTCGCTGCGCGCCTTCTACGAGTTCCACTCCATGTTCATGGAGGCCTGGGACGGTCCGATGAACCTGGTCTTCACCGACGGCACGCAGGTCGGCGGGGTGTTGGACCGCAACGGCCTGCGACCCTCGCGCTACTGGGTGACCGACGACGGCCTGGTGGTGTTGTCCTCGGAGTCCGGGGTGCTGGACATCCCGGCCGAGCGAGTGGTCCGCAAGGGACGCGTCGAGCCGGGCCGGATGTTTCTGGTGGACACCGAGGCAGGCGAGATCATCGATGACCGCGAACTCAAGGCTGGCCTGGCCTCCGCCGCTCCGTACCAACAGTGGCTCAGCGAGAACATGGTCCGCATGTCGGATCTGCCGACGCGTGCGCACGTCCGACACACGCACTCCTCGGTCACCCGTCGCCAGCAGATCTTCGGCTACACCGAGGAGGAGCTGCGGATCCTGCTCGCCCCGATGGCACAGGCGGGGATCGAGCCGCTGGGGGCGATGGGGTCGGATACGCCGATCGCGGCACTCTCGGACCGTCCCCGACTCCTCTTCGACTACTTCACCGAGGCCTTCGCACAGGTGACCAACCCGCCGCTGGACGCCATCCGGGAGGAGATCGTCACCTCTTTGGGCACGGCCACAGGCCCGGAGTACAACTTGTTGTCGGAGTCGGCCTCGCACTGCCGTCAGGTCGTCCTGGATTTCCCCGTCATCGACAATGACGAACTAGCGCAGCTGCGTCACATGAACCTCGACGGGCAGCACCCGGACTTCGCGCCCTTCGTGGTGCGCGGGCTCTACGCGGTCGCCGGGGGCGCCGCGGCGCTGGAGGCCCGACTGCAGGAGATCTGCCAGCAGGTCTCCGAGGCCGTCGAGCGAGGCGCGTTCTTCGTGGTGCTCTCGGACCGACACGGGGACCGGGAGCACGCGCCGATTCCCTCGTTGCTGCTGACCAGCGCCGTCCACCATCACTTGGTGAGGGAGCGCACCCGCACCCGCGTGGGGTTGCTCGTCGAAGCCGGTGACGTCCGCGAGGTCCACCACGTCGCCCTCCTCGTGTCCTACGGGGCGGCTGCGGTCAACCCCTACCTCGCGATGGAAACCGTCGAGGACCTGTGCCGCTCGGGCCAGCAGCTGGACGGTCTGGACCCCGAGGTCGCGATCGCCAACCTGATCAAAGCGCTCGGCAAGGGTGTGCTGAAGGTCATGTCCAAGATGGGCATCTCGACCGTGTCGTCCTACCGGGGCGCCCAGACGTTCGAGGCCGTCGGGCTGTCACGCGACGTCGTCGAACGCTGGTTCACCGGCACCACGAGCCAGATCGACGGCGTGGGGCTCGACATCCTCGCAGGCGAGGTGCGGGCCCGCCACGGCGTGGCCTACCCGTTGTCCGGAATCACGCCGTACCACCGCAACCTCGAGACCGGCGGTGAGTACCAGTGGCGTCGCGAGGGCCCGCCGCACCTCTTCAACCCGGAGACCGTCTTCCGCCTGCAACACGCCACTCGGACCAAGCGCTACGACATCTTCCGGCAGTACACGGACCTGGTGGACAACCAGGCCGAGCAACTGATGACCCTCCGGGGACTGTTCAAGACGGCCCCGGACCGCCCAGCGATCCCGATCGAGGACGTCGAGCCCGTCAGCGAGATCGTCAAGCGCTTCTCCACCGGGGCGATGAGCTACGGCTCCATCTCCCCGGAGGCGCACGAGACCTTGGCCATCGCCATGAACCAGCTCGGTGGCCGCTCGAATACCGGGGAAGGCGGCGAAGACGTCGACCGTTTGCTCGACCCCACCCGACGCTCCGCAATCAAGCAGGTCGCCTCCGGACGGTTCGGGGTGACGAGTGCATACCTGGTGCACGCCGACGACATCCAGATCAAGGTCGCCCAAGGCGCCAAGCCCGGCGAAGGCGGCCAGCTGCCGCCCGGCAAGGTCTATCCCTGGATCGCCAGCGTCCGTCACTCCACTCCCGGTGTCGGGCTGATCTCCCCGCCACCGCACCATGACATCTACTCCATCGAAGACCTGGCCCAGCTGATCCACGACCTGAAGAACGCGAACCCGAAGGCACGGATCCACGTCAAGCTGGTCAGCCAGGTCGGAGTGGGCACCGTCGCCGCGGGCGTCTCCAAGGCCCACGCCGACGTGGTGCTGATCTCCGGGCACGACGGAGGCACCGGCGCCAGCCCGTTGACCTCGCTGAAGCACGCCGGCACCCCCTGGGAGCTCGGGCTCTCCGAGACGCAGCAGACCCTGTTGCTCAACGGGCTACGCGACCGCATCACGGTGCAGGTCGACGGGCAACTCAAGACGGGACGCGACGTGCTGATCGCTGCCCTGCTGGGAGCCGAGGAGTTCGGCTTCGCCACCGCGCCGCTCGTCGTCTCGGGTTGCGTCATGATGCGCGTCTGCCATCTGGACACCTGCCCCGTGGGCGTCGCCACGCAGAACCCGGACCTGCGCTCGCGCTACGAAGGACGCGCCGAGTTCGTGGTGACCTTCTTCGAGTTCATCGCCGAGCAGGTCCGAGAGCTGATGGCCGAGCTGGGCTACCACTCGCTGGACGAGATCGTCGGCCGATCCGACCTGCTGGACGTCGAGCAGGCGGTGGACCACTGGAAGGCAGCCGGGTTGGACCTGGCACCGGTGTTGCACCGACCGGACCTGCCGGAAGGCACCCCACTACGGCGTACCACCGAGCAGAACCACCACCTGGACGTCGCGCTCGACCACGAGCTCATCGCCACCGCCGAGCCTGCGCTGCAACACGGGACAGCGGTCCAGGGTGAGTTCAAGGTGCGTAACGTCAACCGCACGGTGGGCACCATGCTCGGCTACACGGTGACTTCCAGCGCTGGTCCGCAGGGGCTGCCGGAAGGCACGATCGACTTCACCCTGCGCGGTTCGGCCGGCCAGTCCTTCGGAGCCTTTCTGCCCGCCGGAGTGACGTTGCGACTGGTGGGTGACGCGAACGACTACGTCGGCAAGGGTTTGTCCGGAGGCCGCATCGTGGTGCACCCGTCCGGTGACGCGCCGTTCGCTGCCGAGGACCAGGTCATTGCAGGCAACGTCATCGGGTATGGCGCCACGTCTGGGCAGATCAACCTCCGCGGGGTCGTTGGCGAACGCTTCTGCGTGCGCAACTCCGGCGCCACGGCCATCGTCGAAGGCGTCGGTGACCACGCCCTGGAGTACATGACCGGCGGCACGGCCCTCATCGTGGGCCGCACCGGACGGAACGTCGGTGCCGGTATGTCGGGCGGGACCGCCTACGTGCTGGATCTGGAACACCAGCGGATCAACCCCTTGGCCAGCAAGAACGGCGACCTGTTGTTGAAGGTCGTCGAGGCCGGCAGTGTGGACGCAGAACGCATCGAGAGTCTGCTGCGCGAGCACATCGACCTCACCGGCTCCACCGTGGCGCACGCTGTGCTGGACAGCGGGCCCGACTGGATGAGCCGGTTCACCGTCATCACCCCCCGGCAGTACGCAAGCGTGCTGCGCATCCGGCAAGACGTCATCGACGCTGGTGACGACCCCGACGGCCCGCACGCATGGCAACTCATCTTGGAGGACGCACATGGCTGACCCCAAAGGCTTCTTGAAGAACCGTGACCGTGAGGGTCAACCCTCCCGACCGGTTCCCGTCCGGATCATGGACTGGAAGGAGGTGCATACCGCCCAGGACGACGCAGTGCTGCGCCGTCAAGCCGGCCGCTGCATGGACTGCGGGATCCCGTTCTGCCACCAGGGTTGCCCGCTCGGCAACCTCATCCCGGAGTGGAACGACCTCGCTCGACGGGGCAACTTCCGCGACGCCATCGAACGGCTGCACGCCACCAACAACTTCCCGGAGTTCACCGGGCGGCTGTGTCCGGCCCCCTGTGAGACGTCGTGTGTCCTGAGCATCAGCCAGCCCGCTGTCACGATCAAGCAGGTCGAGGTCTCGATCATCGACCGCGCGTTCGACAACGGCCTGGTCACCCCGCACGAGCCCGAGTGGCTCTCGGGCAAGACCGTAGCGGTGGTGGGGTCAGGACCGGCCGGTCTGACTGCGGCCCAGCAGCTGAGCCGGGCCGGTCACACGGTCCTGGTCTACGAACGCGACGACGCGGTGGGAGGTCTGCTGCGCTATGGGATCCCCGAGTTCAAGATGGAGAAGGCGGTGCTGGACCGCCGTCTGGTGCAGCTCCGCGGCGAAGGTATCCGCTTCCGGACGAACGTCACGATCGGCGGGGACGGTCCGGACGACTTCTCCCTCACCGAGCTGGCCAGCCGTTTCGACGCGGTCGTGATGGCGACGGGCGCCACCACCCCCCGAGCCCTGCCCATCCCGGGCTCGGACCTGTCCGGGGTCTACCCGGCCATGGACTATCTGGTGCCCGCCAACCGTGAGGCGCTCGGCAGCGACTGTGGTATCTCAGCCGAGGGGAAGCACGTCGTGATCGTCGGCGGCGGTGACACCGGCGCAGACTGTTACGGCACCGCGATCCGGCAGGGCGCGGCCTCGGTCACCCAGCTGGATATCCGGCCCCAGCCCTCGGAGAGCCGCTCCGAGGAACACCCCTGGCCGATGTACCCGCTCATCCATCGCGTCGGCGACTCCCACGAGGAGGGCGGGGAACGGGTCTTCGGGGTCAACACCATCGAAGCGCTGGGCAGCGACGACGGCGCCGTCTCCGAGATCAAGATCGTCAACGGCAATCGGGTCAACGGGCGTTTCGACGCCGAAGCCGGCACCGAGCGGTCGATCCCGGCTGACCTGGTGCTCGTCGCGCTCGGATTCACCGGACCCGACGAGGTGGCAGCCGGCGCGGACGGCCTACCCCGTTCCAAGCGCGGCTCCTTCGACCGGGACGACCGGTACGCGGTCCCCGGACATCCGGGGATCTTCGTCGCCGGTGACGCGGGCCGTGGCCAGTCGCTGATCGTGTGGGCGATCGCTGAGGGTCGGGCCTGCGCGTCATCGGTCGACGCCTACCTGACGGGTGAGTCCTCGACCCTCCCGTTCCCGGTGCAGGCCACCGATGCTCCGCTGATGGTCTAGCTCAGGAGGGCCCTCAGCGGCGCTGTTCAGGGGTCCGACGGAGATTAGGCTGCACATCATGCAAGCAGCCTCTCTTTCCAACGATCCCTGCGGCGTGCTGTGGAGGAGCGACACCCTCGAGGTGCGGCAGTGCAGCGTGTCGTCGATGGACAACAACGTCTACCTGATCACCTGTCGCCGCACCGGTGAGCAAGTCCTGGTCGACGCCGCAGACGACCTCGACGCGATCGAGGCTCTTCTTGGGCAGGGCACAGCGGACCATGTGCGGGTCTCGATGTCGTCGATCGTGACGACCCATCGGCACTGGGACCACCACCGCGCCCTAGCCGCTGCCGTGGAGCGCACCGGTGCCCGCACACTCGCGGGAGCCGACGACGCCGATCACCTCCCCGTGCCGGTCGACGTCACGCTGGCCCATGGTGACCTCATCAGCATCGGCGAGCTTCGGATCACCGTTATCGCCCTGCGCGGGCACACTCCAGGCTCGATTGCGCTGGCGGTCCCGGGAGGGGACTCCGATGACACCACGTTGCTGATCACCGGCGACAGTCTCTTTCCCGGTGGCCCCGGCAAGACCGAGTCCCCGACCGACTTCACGTCCCTCATCGACGACCTCCAGAGCCGAGTCTTCGACGTGTATGCCGACGCGACCGTCGTGCTGCCGGGACACGGTGACGGCACGACGCTAGGCACCGAACGACCGCACCTGCAGGACTGGCGTCACCGCGGATGGTGAAGGGGCACGTCGTCCCCCCGATCGCACTCGTGCTGGCAGCTGTCGTCTCGGTCCAGTTCGGTGGCGCCCTGGCGGTCATGCTGCTGCCCCTGATCGGGGTCATCGGATCGGTAGCTCTGAGACTGGGCTTCTCGGCCGTCATCCTGGCTATCGCGGTCCGACCCGCCCTACGCGGTCGAAGCCGAGCCGACTGGTTGGTCGTCTGCACCTTCGCGGTCGCGCTGACCACGATGAACCTCGCCTTCTACGGGTCACTGACCCGCCTGCCCATCGGGGTCGCGGTGACCATCGAATTCCTCGGGCCACTGACCCTGGCCGCCGTCATGTCCAAGCGGATCGCCGACGTTGCTGCGGTCCTGGCAGCGCTCGGGGGTGTTGTCCTGATCGCCGAGATCTTCAGCACGTCCTGGGCCGAGATCGATCTCGTCGGCGTCGGTCTCGCCCTGTTGGCCGGAGCGTGCTGGGCTGCGTACATCGTCACCAGCGCCAAGACGGGGGCCCGATTCTCCGGACTGGACGGCATCGCGATCTGTCTGATGATCGGGGCGGCGCTGATGGTCCCGCTGGCCACACTGGTCGTAGGTGCTGGTGTGGGTCCGGGCGCCGGTGGTGGCCTCGGGTCGCTCGGCTCGGCGATGCTCAGCCCGACGGTCCTGTCGTTGGGTCTGGCCGTGGCGTTGTTGTCCTCCGCAGTGCCCTACTCGCTGGAGCTCGTGGCGTTGCGACACCTCAGCGCCGGGGTGTTCGGGGTGCTTCTCAGCCTCGAGCCCGCCGTGGCCGCGCTAGCCGGACTGCTGCTGCTGAACCAACGACTGGACCTCATGCAGCTGGTGGGGATGGCACTCGTGGTGTCCGCGAGCATCGTCGTGCTCGGGCGGCCCCGCTCCGTACCCGCGGCTACCGCTACGGCCTAACGTGCGTCGTGGGCTCCCTTAGTGGTGGTCGGGGTCAGCGTCCTGCTCCGCGTGCTCCTCTGGGTGCTCGTGGTGATGTTGGCGGATCGACAGCTGCGTGAGATCGGCCCCTTTGGTCTCGATGCCCTCGCTGGCGTCGTGTCGGGTCTTCATCAGGCTCGCGATCGTCGTGACGCCGAGGATGACCACGATCAGGACGAGAGAAAGCCAGATCGGCACGTCAGGGATGGCCTCGATGTGCTCCCCTCCGTTGAGGAAGGGAAGGGTGTTCTCGTGGAGGGCGTGCATGATCAGCTTGACGCCGATCACGGCGAGCAGCACCGCCAAACCGAGCCCGAGGTAGACGAGGCGCTTGAGGAGGTCTCCGATCAGGAAGTAGAGCTGCCGCAGGCCCATCAGCGCGAAGATGTTGGCCATCAAGACCAGGTAGGGCTCTCGGGTGAGGCCGAAGATCGCCGGGATGGAGTCCAGTGCGAACAGCAAGTCGGTCGTCCCTAGCGCGATGATCACGATGAGCATCGGAGTGATGACCTTCTTGCCGTTCTCGACCGTCCGGAGCTTGGTCCCGGCGTCCCAGGACTTGGTGGCCGGGAACCGCTTCTCCACCCATCGCAACAGAGCGTTCTCGTCGAACTCGTCGTCTTCGGACTCGTGGTTCATGTTTTCGCGAGCGAGCTTGACGGCGGTGTAGATCAGGAAGGCGCCGAAGATGTAGAAGACCCAGGACCACTGGTTGATCGCGGCCGCACCGACGGCGATGAAGATCCCCCGGAGCACCAGGGCGATGATGATCCCGATCATCAGTGCGCGCTGCTGGAGCTCCCTCGGCACCCCGAACTTGGCCATGATGATGATGAAGACGAACAGGTTGTCGATGCTCAGGGAGTATTCCGTCAGCCACCCCGCGTAGAACTCCCCTGCGAACTGGCCGCCAGCGAAGACCCACACGCCAAGGCCGAAGAGCATTGCGAGGCCGATGTAGACCGTAAGCGCCGTGCCGGTCTCACGCTTGCTGGGCTCGTGCGGTCGGCGTCCGAGGACCAGGACATCGAAGACCAGGATGACGCAGACCACGATCAGGCTAGCGATCCACAACCATTGCGGTACGTTCATTCGAGCCCTCCACAGCAACAAGCATGCAGAGTGCCATGGTGGTCACGCGCATGGGCGCGATCGGCGCCTGAGCCAGTATGACGGGTCGTCCGCCGCCCCAAAGCCCGTGGGCTGTCTAGCCGGTGGCTTCCCTCATCTGGCGCAGCTCCTTCTTCAGATCGGACACCTCGTCGCGCAGTCGAGCCGCCAGCTCGAAGCGAAGGTCGGTGGCCGCCTGGTGCATCTGGGTGGTCAGCTCGTGGATGAGGGTGGACAGCTCCGCCTCGGGCAGCTCCTCGCCGCGGCGGGACGCTCCCGCTACCGCCGCATCAGCCGCCACGGTGCCTTGACCCGGCCCGCTGCGCCGGCCTCGTGACTGCGTGCGGCCGCTTCCCATGAGCGCCTGCGTGTCGGCGTCTTCGCGTTCCAGCAGGTCCGTGATGTCGGCGATGCGCTTGCGCAGCGGAGTCGGGTCCAGCCCGTGCTTGGTGTTGTAGGCGACCTGCTTCTCCCGGCGCCGGTTGGTCTCGTCGATGGCCTGCTGCATCGACGGGGTCACCTTGTCGCCGTACATGTGCACCTGGCCGGAGACGTTACGGGCAGCCCGCCCGATGGTCTGGATGAGCGACCGGGCCGACCGCAGGAAGCCCTCCTTGTCCGCGTCCATGATGCTGACCAGGGACACCTCGGGCAGGTCCAGGCCCTCGCGAAGCAGGTTGATGCCGACCAGGACGTCGTACTCGCCCATCCGCAGCTCACGCAGTAGCTCCACGCGTCGCAGGGTGTCGACCTCGGAGTGCAGATAGCGCACCCGCACGCCCTTGTCGAGCAGATAGTCGGTCAGGTCCTCGGCCATCTTCTTGGTCAGGGTGGTGACCAGCACCCGCTCATTGACCTCCGTCCGCAGCGCAATTTCGTGCAGCAGGTCGTCGATCTGTCCCTTCGTGGGCTTGAGGACGATCTCGGGGTCGATCAAGCCGGTGGGTCGGATGATCTGCTCGACCACGGTCCCCGACTTGGCTACCTCGTAGTCTCCCGGGGTCGCCGAGAGATAGACCGTCTGGCCCATGCGCTCGAGGAACTCCTCCCACTTCAACGGTCGGTTGTCCATTGCGCTGGGGAGTCGGAAGCCATGCTCGACAAGGGTCCGCTTACGGGACATGTCCCCTTCGTACATCGCCCCGATCTGGGGGACCGTCACGTGGGACTCGTCGATGACGAGCATGAAGTCCTCGGGGAAGTAGTCGATCAGGCAGTTCGGCGCCGACCCTTGACCTCGCCCGTCGATATGCCGCGAGTAGTTCTCGATGCCCGAGCAAGAACCCACCTGGCGCATCATCTCGATGTCGTAGGTCGTCCGCATCCGCAGCCGCTGCGCCTCCAACAGTTTGCCCTCGCGCTCGAACTGCTTGAGCTGCTCGCCCAGCTCGGCCTCGATGCTGTCGATGGCTCGTTCCATCCGCTCCGGGCCAGCGACGTAGTGCGACGCCGGGAAGACGTACATCTCCGTCTCCTCGTGGACCACCTCACCCGTCAAGGGGTGCAGCGTGTAGATCCGTTCGATCTCGTCACCGAACAGCTCGACCCGCACGGCCAGCTCTTCGTACTGCGGGATGATCTCGACCGTGTCGCCCCGCACCCGGAACGTGCCGCGCGTGAACGCCATGTCGTTGCGGGTGTACTGCATCTGCACGAAGCGCAGGAGGAGCTCGTCGCGGTTGATCTGCTCCCCCACCCGCAGCCGAACCATCCGGTCGACATACTCCTGCGGCGTCCCCAAGCCGTAGATGCAGGACACGGAGGCGACCACGACGACATCGCGGCGGGTGAGCAGCGAGTTCGTCGCGGAGTGGCGCAGCCGTTCGACCTCGTCGTTGACCGAGGAGTCCTTCTCGATGTAGGTGTCCGACTGGGGCACGTAGGCCTCGGGCTGGTAGTAGTCGTAGTAGGAGACGAAGTACTCGACTGCATTGTGTGGCAGCAGCTCTCGGAACTCGTTGGCCAGTTGGGCGGCCAACGTCTTGTTGGGGGCCATCACCAGAGTCGGGCGCTGCACCTGCTCGATCAACCACGCGGTGGTCGCCGACTTGCCGGTCCCGGTGGCTCCCATCAGGACCACGTCCTGGTCACCCTTGTTGATCCGCGACGTGAGCTCGGCGATGGCTTTGGGCTGGTCTCCGCTGGGCGAGAACTCTGCTTCGACACGGATAGGCGCCACGGTGCGCTGCAGGTCGGTGATGGGACGCATACAACAACGGTAGTGCCCGCCACCGACAGACCCGTCGCGAGGGCAAAGTCGACGGATCAACGTATCCATGACAACGTAGAAGGCTGTATGAGACAGGCGTCGTCGCCTGAGCGGCCTCCCGGTAGATCCGGTCGTAGGCAACGCGAACGATGCAGTCCAGAGATCGATGATCGATATTGAGGAGAACTATGAGTAACTCGGTGGTTGAAGAAGCACCACCCGTCAAGGGTGAGGACGTCACACCGTCCTTGGCTCCGCGGGTGTTCTACCCGGCAGCAGCCATCGTCCTGACCGTCGTTGGTCTGGCGATCGCGATGCCAGCACGTATGTCCGGCTGGCTCGGCACCGCCAGTAGCACCGTGGTCGGCGGCGTGGGCTGGTACTACGTGCTGATCACGTTCGGGTTCGTCATCTTCTGTGGGTGGTTGGCGTTCTCCCGGTACGGCGACATCAAGCTCGGAAAGGACGACGACAAGCCTGAGTTCGGCATGGTCTCCTGGTTTGCCATGTTGTTCAGCGCCGGGATGGGCATCGGCCTCATGTTCTGGGGCGTTGCGGAGCCGCTGAACCACTTCGACAATCCCCCGCCCGGCACCGAAGGATCTGCGGGCGAGCTGGCAACAGCGTCGATGGGCAGGACGTTCTTGCACTGGGGCGTTCACGCGTGGGCCATATACGTCGTCGTGGGGCTGGCGGTGGCGTATGCCGTTCACCGTCGAGGCCTGCCGGTCTCGGTCCGCTGGGCTTTGGAGCCGATCTTCGGCGACCGTGTCAAGGGCGTGCTGGGCGACGTCATCGACGTCATCGCCATCGTCGGAACCCTCTTCGGCGTCGCGACCTCCCTCGGGTTCGGGGTCAGTCAGGTCGGCGCAGGCATCGAGTTCATGGGCTGGGGCACCAACTCAGCGTGGCTGCAGGTGGGCCTGATTGCGGCCATCACCGTCATCGCCACCGCGTCCGTCGCCTCAGGGCTCGGCACCGGCATCAAGTGGTTGTCGAACATCAACCTCGGACTTGCTGCCTTCTTGCTGGTGTTCGTCATCGTCGTCGGCCCGACGCTCTTCATCTTCCGTGAGTCGGTCTCCGCGACCGGCTACTACCTCCAGAACTTCTTGAGTATGTCGTTCGACACCCTGCCGTACCAGGGTGACGACGGTGAGACCTGGTTGGGCAACTGGACGACTTACTACTGGGGTTGGTGGATGAGCTGGTCCCCCTTCGTGGGAATCTTCATCGCCCGCATCTCTCGTGGTCGCACGGTGCGTGAGTTCATCGGTGGCGTGCTGCTGGTCCCGACCCTGCTCACCATGCTGTGGTTCGCTGCCCTCGGTGGCACGGCGCTCTTCCGCGAGGTGATGGGCCAGGGTGGTTTGATCGATCCGGAGAATGGGGTGTCCACGGACACGGCCCTCTTCCAGATGTTGGAGTTCCTGCCGGGTGGAGCGGTCCTGGGTGGCCTCGCACTGCTGATGATCGTGGTCTTCTTCGTTACGAGCTCGGACTCCGGTTCGTTCGTGGTGGACATGATCGCCACCGGTGGCAGCCCCAACCCGCCACTGTGGAGCCGCATCTTCTGGGCGGTGCTCGAAGGCGCCATCGCTGCCGCCCTGATCATTGCCGGAACGGCAGGAGACGATCCGCAGGGCGGATTGGCTGCCCTGCAGACCATGGCCATCCTCGTGGCTGCCCCCTTCACGGTGGTGATGATCCTGTCGTGCGTGGCGTTGGTCAAGGCGTTGCGCGAGGAACACATCGAGAAGTTGCGGCTCGAACGGCAGGTACTGCGACGGGAAATTGCCTACGAGACCGCCGAGGCCATGCGCAACGGCGAGTACGAGATGGCTGGTGCCGATGCGGAGCCAGCACCGAGCAAGCCGTCCGGAGGCACGTCGGACCGCTAGCACCCGTGAGCGGGCCCCGATAGCCGCTCGCAAGATGCCCCCGAGCTGTCCACGTGGACAGCTCGGGGGCATCTTTGTATCTACGGGGGGTGCGCGCGAGCCCTGTGTCCATGTAGCGCTCTGCACACAGCTGCTGACCAACGCGAAGGTGTCCACTTCCACTTGTCGGTCGTGGAGATGTGCCGCGCGGTCACCGGCGAACCGCCGCTTGGCCGCTGTCCTTCTTGTCCCGGGAACGTCACAGGGCCCCGACCACCGAGGTGGTCGAGGCCCTGTGAGGTCCTACAGCAAGCGAAGCACGTGGCCCCGCTGACAGATCAGTTGCCCGTCAGCTTCTCCCGCAGCGCAGCCAGCGCTTCGTCGGAGGCCAAGGTACCGCTGGTGTCCGCTTCGGGCACCGACGGCGTCGGCTCGGCCCTATCGCTGGAAGCGGCGGGCGCGGCCGAGTCCGAGGAGTAGGACGTCGAGGTCGAGCTGGACGAGGAGCCGGAGGACGCAGGTGCGTTCTCCTCCGCCTCGGCCGCAGCCTCGACGACCGCCTGGTGAGCCTCGAAGCGGGCGTGCGCGTCGGCGTACTCCTGCTCCCACTTCTCACGCTGCGCCTCGAAGCCCTCGAGCCATTCCTGGTTCTCGGAGTCGAAGCCCTCGGGGTACTTGTAGTTGCCCTCGTCGTCGTACTCGGCCGCCATGCCGTACAGCGTGGGGTCGAAGTCCTGAGTCACGGCGTCGTTGGCCTGCTTCAGCGACAGCGAGATGCGGCGACGCTCCAGGTCGATGTCGATGACCTTGACGAAGATGTCCGCCCCGACCTGGACGACCTGCTCGGGCAGCTCGACGTGGCGCTCGGCCAGCTCCGAGATGTGCACCAGACCCTCGATGCCGTCCTCGACACGGACGAACGCACCGAAGGGCACCAGCTTGGTGACCTTGCCCGGCACGATCTGGCCGATCTGGTGGGTCCGGGCGAAGTGCTGCCACGGGTCTTCCTGGGTGGCCTTCAGGGACAGCGAGACACGCTCACGGTCCATGTCGACATCGAGCACCTCGACGGTGACCTCGTCGCCGACCTCGACAACCTCGCCCGGGTGGTCGATGTGCTTCCACGACAGCTCACTGACGTGGACCAAGCCGTCGACGCCGCCGCCCAGGTCCACGAAGGAACCGAAGTTGACGATGCTCGACACGACTCCGGAGCGGACCTGGCCCTTCTGCAGCTCCTTCAGGAAGGTGGTGCGGACCTCGGACTGCGTCTGCTCCAACCACGCCCGGCGGGACAGGACCACGTTGTTGCGGTTCTTGTCCAGCTCGATGATCTTGGCCTCGATGGCCTTGCCGACGTAGGGCTGCAGATCGCGGACGCGGCGCATCTCGACCAGGGATGCCGGCAAGAAGCCAC
The DNA here is from genome assembly GCA_038258285.1 of Actinomycetales bacterium. Taxonomy (GTDB): domain Bacteria; phylum Actinomycetota; class Actinomycetes; order Actinomycetales; family Dermatophilaceae; genus Ornithinicoccus. The sequence continues at coordinate 27,296 of JBBSQA010000030.1, forward strand.
GCAACCCGATGTCGAGGATGAGGCC
>JBBSQA010000031.1:0-24190 GCA_038258285.1 Actinomycetales bacterium
GGCTCCACCCCCCTGACCGTCACGATGCGTACCCCCGGGCACGACATCGAGTGGCTGCACGGGGTCCTCCACAGTGAGGGCATCATCTCCGGCCGCGACGACATCCTCACCGCGCGGTACTGCGCAGGTGCTGTCATGAATGACGGCACCGGCACCGACGTCAACACCTACAACGTCATCGAGGTGCAGCTGGCGCCCGGCGTGCCCGATCCGTTCGCGGCCGGGCTCGCCCGCTCGTTCGCCACCTCGAGTGCGTGCGGGGTGTGCGGCAAGGCCAGCATCGAGGCGCTCGCGGTCCGTGCGGCCTACGACCTGAGCGGTGACCACACCCGAGTCGACGCTTCCACGGTGCTGCGTCTGCCCGACCTGTTGCGCGAGGGCCAGCCCACGTTCGAGCGCACGGGGGGACTGCACGCCGCCGGGCTCTTCACTCCTGAGGGCACTGCGCTGGTGGTGCGCGAGGACGTCGGGCGACACAACGCGGTCGACAAGGTGATCGGTTGGGCGATGCAGCAGGACCTGCTGCCGCTGCGGGGTCACGTGCTGCAGGTCAGCGGCCGGGTGTCCTTCGAACTGGCGCAGAAGGCCTATCTCGCAGGCATTCCCATCCTGTCCGCCGTGTCCGCGCCGAGCTCGTTGGCCATCGACACGGCATACGACGCGGGGATGACGATCGTCGGCTTCGTCCGGGGTACATCGCTCAACGTCTACACCCACCCGGAACGAATCGAGCGGCCCGTTCGCTGAACCGCAGGAGTGGGGTTGCCCCCACGCCTTACGATGGAGAGCAATGCCAGACACCGCGCCCCTCACACTGTCCCCGCTCGTCGATCGCTTCGACCGGGTGCATCGTGACCTGCGCATTTCGTTGACGGACCGCTGCTCGCTGCGTTGCACCTACTGCATGCCTGCTCAGGGCGTGCCCTGGTTGGCCAAAACGACCATGCTGACCACCGAAGAGCTGATCAGGTTGGCTTCTGTGGCGGTATCCCTCGGCATCACCGAGGTCCGCTTGACCGGTGGCGAGCCGTTGCTGCGTCGCGACCTGGTGGACGTCGTCGGTGGGATGGCCGCGATGGAGGGCGCCGAAGGCCCCGTCGAGGTGTCGATGACGACCAACGCGCTCGGCCTGGACAAGGCCGCAGGAGCGCTGAAGGAAGCCGGCCTCAAGCGCGTCAACATCAGCTTGGACACCCTGCTGACCGAGACGTTCAAGCAGATGGCGCGGCGCGACCGGCTCGACGACACGTTGACCGGGATCCGGGCGGCCGCCGACGCGGGCCTGACCCCCTTGAAGCTCAACACGGTGCTGTTGCGCGGGGTCAACGACCACGAGGCCGTGGATCTGTTGGCGTTCGCGCTGGAGCACGGATACGAACTGCGGTTCATCGAGCAGATGCCGCTGGACGCCGGGCACACCTGGCATCGGGAGTCGATGATCACCGGCGAGGAGATCCACGCCAGGTTGCGGACAACCTACGACCTGACGCCCGTGCCGCAGCGTGGGAGCGCCCCGGCCGAACGCTTCTACGTCGACGGCGGTCCGGCCACCGTCGGGGTCATCGCCTCGGTGACCTCTCCGTTCTGCGGTAGTTGTGACCGCGTGCGACTCACGGCGGACGGCCAGTTGCGCAACTGCTTGTTCGCTGCTGGTGAGACCGACCTTCGGACGCCGTTGCGCGAGGGTGCCTCCGACGAGGAGTTGGCGCAGATGTTCCGCGACAGCATCGGCGCGAAGCTGCCCGGTCACGGGATCAACAATCCTGGTTTCTTGCAGCCCGGCCGCCCGATGAGCGCCATCGGCGGCTAGCAGTTCTTCTTGCGCTTCGACCGGATTCGTATGCTGTGACGTGCCACCATGGCACGAGCGGGTCAGGGGTCGGGCTGGCAGTCGGACAGCTTGGCCGGGATGAGGAGCCACGCGGTCAGACCCCCGACGAGCAGCAGTCCGGCACAGGCCAGGAGCGCCCGCTCGAACCCGGCGTCGAAGACCTCGGGCACGGCGTAGTCATCTCCGGAAAGTCCGACCAGGACGGGTAGCGCCGCCACCGAGAGCAACGAACCGGTGCGCGAGATGGCGTTGTTGACTCCACTGGCCACCCCCGCGTGACGGTCCTGCGCCGCGGCGAGCACGGTCGCGGTCAGCGGCGCCACCATGAGCGCCAGGCCGAGACCGAAGACCGTCAGCCCGGGCAGGACGTCCCTCCAGAACACCGTGTCAGGCCCCACGTTGAGCAGCCCCAGCACTCCCGAAGCCATCACGACCGGGCCGAAGGTCATGGGGATCCGGGGACCGATCCGCACGGCGAGGCGCCCACCACGAGCGGCGAGGAAGAGCATGCAGATGGTGATCGGCATCGTCGACAAACCGGCTTGAAGCGCGGTGTAGCCGGCGACCGTCTGCAACTGGAGGACCAGGAAGAAGAGCAGAGCTCCGAGTGCCGCGTAGACCAGCAGAGTCATCAGGTTGGCCGCGCTGAAGGTCCGGTTCGCGAACATCGACAACGGCACCAGGGGGTATGCCGAGTGTCGCTGGACCCAGACGAACGTCCCCCCGGCGAGCACCCCCACGATCAGTGCGACCAACGCCAGCGCTCCACCCCACTCGATCAACGCGTAGGTCAGCCCGGCCAGCGCGATCACCGCGAGCGCACTGCCGAGCAGGTCGAATCCCTTCGCCGACTCCGGGTCGCGGGACTCCGGGACCGACCGTTGAGCGATAACAACGGCCACCACTGCCAACGGCACGTTGATGAGGAAGATCCAACGCCACGAAGCGAAGTCGATGAGCAGTCCGCCGAGCAGCGGGCCGACCGCTGCGGCGATGGCGCCGAGACCGGACCAGGCGCCAATCGCCGTGCTCCGGTCGTTCGGAGCGAATGCCCCTTGGATCATCGCCAGGCTGCCGGGGGTCAGCAGCGCACCACCGGCACCCTGGAGGATCCGCGCCACGATGAGCAGTTCTGCGTTGGGCGCCAAGCCACAGGCCAGGGAGGCGAGGGCGAACGAGACGGTGCCGACGACAAAGATCTTGCGCCGCCCGTACCGGTCACCCAGCGCACCACCGAGGAGGATCAAGGAGGCCAGAGACAGCAGGTAGCCGTTGCTGATCCACTGCAGCTGGGCCAACGAAGCGTCGAGCTGCTCGCCCATGGTCCGCAGGGCCACGTTGACCACGGTGCCGTCGAGCATGGTCATGCCGGTGCCGAGGGTGGCGGCAGCGATCACAGACCGACCGCCGCCGCTGCGGTAGACGACGTAGTCCGCCTGCGCGGTCACTCCTACCCGCCCGCGAAGGGGGGCAGCACGTCGAGCACGTCGTCGTCGGCCAGCGGGGTGGTGTGGTCCGATACGTAGCGGCCGTCCAGCAACAGCGAGCTGTGACCGACGACGTGCCTCATTGCCGCGCCGTGGGCCGAGCAGGTGGCGGCCAGCACGCTGGCCACGTCGGGACCGTCGATGACCTCTTGAGTAGTCCCGGCCGCTTCAGCAGCGGCCGCGAAGTAGCGCAGTGTCGGCATACCTCTCCCTTCGTCTCCGAAATCATCTCACCGGCCCAGGGTGCGTCCACCGCCCCGAATCGCTGGCCTCGAGGCCGACTCGTGCCACAGCGTGGCACTCGTGTCGCGTCTCGACGCGGCACGAGTGGTCGCGAGGTGGCACAGGTCGCGGCCAGCCGTACGCCGCGAGGTCAGTAGCGCGGGAGGCTGGAGTCGACCTCGTCGATCCAGGCCAGCATCCCGCCGTGCATCACGCGGACGTCGGGGTGACCCAAGCTGAGGAGATGGCGAGCGGCGCGCTCGGCTCGTGGCCCGACCTTGCAGGTCACCAGGACCGGCCCTGAGCCGACGGCCGACAGCTGGTCCCAGGCGAGGACGTCCTGCAGCGGGGCCAGCACCGCTCCGGGGATCGTGCCGAGGGCGTGTTCGGCGGGTTCCCGCACGTCCAGCACCGTGATGGCTTCGCCTCCTTCGGACACCTGGGTGGGTGTCATGCTCGCCCACGCTTCCGGAAGCCGTGACGAGGAGTCCGCTGCGGGCGATGCCGCCGGCACCGAGCCGGGTGGCGCCGGATGGGGACGCAGCGGGATCTCCCGTGTCGTCATACCGGCGACGTCGATCAACATCACCCGACCGAGCAGCGGCTCACCCGCACCGGTGATCAGCTTGATCGCCTCTGCCGCCATGATCGAGCCGACCTGGCCCACCATCGCACCCAGGACCCCTGCGTCAGCACACGAAGGCACCACCTCCGGGGGTGGAGCGGTCGGGAACAGGTCACGCAGCTGGGTCGCATGCTCGGCGGGCACCCACGGCTCGGGTACGAAGGTGGAGACCTGCGCGTCGAAACGCAGCACCGCCGCCCAGACCAGGGGCATCCGCAGCTCCACGCAGGCGTCATTGACCAGATAGCGCGTCGGGAAGTTGTCCGTGCCATCCAGCACGACATCGTGGTCCTGGATGAGGTCGTGGACGGACTCCGCAGTCACCCGGGTATGCCGAGTGCTCACGCTGACCCCTGGGTTCAGCTCGTGCAGCGCCCGCGCCACGCTGTCCACTTTCGGCGTGCCGACGTCGCTGGTGCGGTGCAGGACCTGGCGTTGCAGGTTCGAGACCTCGACGGCGTCATCATCGATGACCGTGATGTGACCGACTCCGGCCGCAGCGAGGTAGGCCAGCGCGGGACAGCCCAAGCCCCCGGCACCGACCACACACACCCGGGCGTTGAGGAGCCGCCGCTGCCCCGGTATACCGATGCCGGGCACCAACAGGTGACGGGAGTAGCGCTCGACCTGGTCGTGGGACAGCTCGGGCCCGAGGTCAACCAACGCGGGGACGGCCACCGCAGGGACGACGTTCACCCGCCCATCATGACCCACCCCGTGCGGCGAACCTCGGCTCCAAGTCGTAGCGTAGAGAGATGGAATTCAGATACCTCGGTAACAGCGGACTCAAAATCTCCGAAATCACGTACGGGAACTGGCTGACCCACGGCTCACAAGTCGAGAACGACGTGGCGACGCAGTGCGTCCGCGCAGTGCTGGACGTCGGCATCTCGACCTTCGACACCGCCGACGTCTACGCCAACACCGCAGCCGAGTCGGTGCTCGGTGAAGCACTGAAGGGGGAGCGTCGAGAAAGCCTGGAGATCTTCACCAAGGTCTACTGGCCGACGGGTCCCGGCGGCAAGAACGACACCGGACTCTCTCGCAAGCACATCATGGAGTCGATCAACGGCTCGCTCGAACGGCTGCAGACCGACTACGTCGACCTCTACCAGGCGCACCGCTACGACACCGAGACGCCGCTGGAGGAGACGATGCAGGCCTTCGCCGACATCGTCCGTCAGGGCAAGGCCCTCTACATCGGGGTCAGTGAGTGGACGGCTCCGCAGATCCGCGCCGGGGTCGAGATGTCTCGGGAGATGGGCTTCCAGCTGATCTCCAGCCAGCCGCAGTACTCGATGCTGTGGCGCGTCATCGAGGACGAGGTCGTGCCGACGTCCCGTGAGCTGGGCGTCTCCCAGATCGTGTGGTCCCCCATGGCCCAAGGCGTGCTGTCCGGGAAGTACCAGCCCGGCGCCGAGCCGCCCGCCGGGTCGCGTGCTGCCGACGAGAAGGGCGGTGCCAACATGATCAAGCGCTTCATGAACGACGACGTCCTCAAGCGGGTGCAGAAGCTGCAGCCGATCGCCGACGAGACCGGACTGTCGATGGCACAGCTGGCCATCGCGTGGGTGCTCCAGAACGACAACGTGGCGGCTGCGCTCGTCGGCGCCTCGCGTCCGGAGCAGGTCGGCGAAAACGTCAAGGCCGCCGGGGTCACGCTCGACAAGTCGACCATGAAGGCCATCGACAAGGCGCTCGGCAAGATCGTGGAGAAGGACGCCGGCAAGACGGCGGAGACCGCACCGCAAACCCGGGTCGCCTGAGCACGGCAGGCATCGACCGGAGCCGCCTTCGGCGAGATCACGGCACGGGTATGCCGACAGGCCGTAGCGTAGGCGCGTGACCTCCGCCGATGGCCGCGAGACGGGCCCGCCCGAGAGTGCTTCAGCCCCCGCTGATCACCGAGGCTGGCTGGCCCGGCGCATCTTCCCCGACGGCACGACACCGGACCCCCGGTTCAGCTTGGCCAACGAGCGGACGTTCCTTTCCTGGATCCGCACCGCGTTGGCCCTGTTGGCCGGGGGTATTGCGGTCGAGGCCTTCGCGGTGCTCGAGGACCCCTACCGCAAGGGTGTCGCCATTTTGCTGCTGGTCCTCGGGATGCTGGTCAGCGGGGGTGCATTCGCGCGATGGATCGGGGTCGAGCGCGCGATGCGGCACCAAGCACCGCTGCCGCTGCCGCTGATCGCGCCGGTCCTCGGGATCGGTGCGGCGTTGGGTGCCCTCGTTGTCATCATCGTCATCGCGCTGAGCTGAGCCATGGCGTTGTCAGCGCACCACCCGCATACGGCGGCGCACATCGATCCCGGATTGCAACCCGAGCGCACCGCCATGGCGTGGTCCCGCACCGCGCTGGCCTGCTGTGTGGTCAGCGCCTTCACGGTGCGGTGGCTACCGGTCTACGGGATCTGGCTGATGATCCTGCCCGCGCTGACACTGGTCACCGCCGTCGCCATCGCGCTCACCCAGCAACACCGCATCCGTCGGGCCGTTGCTGGCATCCGGGGCTCGACGTCACCGGTCAACCCCGCAGCCCTGCTCGGCCTGTTGGCTCTGTGCTGGGCGCTGGGTGCCTCCAGTCTCGTGCTCGTCTGGTTCCACTGAGCTCCACCGACGTGTCTAGGCGATGATCGGCGACGGCGCGGACACACCACGTCGTGTGAATCCGGGACCGGCATCGAGTGTCTCGTCCCAGGCCTGGGCCAGGCGCGGAACCGCCGCTGCGAGTCGGTCGTGCGGCAGCACGAACGGCAGTCTCAGCCACTGGTCCAGGCCGCCCGTCGGGGCGAAGTTCGGCCCTGCGGCCAGGACCAGATGGTGCTCGGCGGCCCTAGCCACCAGAGCCGTGGATCGCTCCAACGGCAGACGGCACCACAGCGATAGCCCGCCTGCTGGCCGGTGCACCTGCCAGGACGGCAGGTGAGCGGCGAGACCGGCCAGCAGGACGTCCCGTCCCGCAGCGAACGCGCTCCGACGTTGGGCGAGGATCTCGACCCTGCGCCGCAGCAGCGCAGCAACCGCCAGCTGCTCGAGGACGGGACTGCCGAGGTCGAGCCGGAGCCTGCTGGTGGCCATGGCGCGGCTGCGTGCCTTCGGCGTGCGGATCCACCCGATGCGCAGGCCTCCCCAGAAGGTCTTGCTGACCCCACCCACGGTGATCGAATCCGGTGTGAACGCCGCCAGCGGCGGTGGCATCTGGAGGGTGTCGCAGGCCAGCTCCACGGGGGTCTCGTCGATGATCGGCACCACGCCCCGGGCGCCGAACAGGGCGCCGACCCGCTCCCGCTGGGCGGCATCCATCAAGGCTCCCGTGGGGTTGTGGAAGTCCGGGACGAGGTAGGCCGACCGTGCGCCGACCTGTCGTAACAAGAGGTCCAACCCGGTCGGATCCCACTGTCGGCCCTCGGTTTCGTGGTCGATCAGGTGAGGCACCAACCGGGCGCCCAGACCCTTGAAGGTGGCGATGGCGTTGGGATACGTCGGGCTCTCGATCACCATGCGAGCTCCCCTCAGTCCGAGCGCCCGGGCGGCGATGGCCGTGCTGGACAGTGCACCGGAGGTGATCAGGATCTGGTCGGCCGACGTCGGCAGGCCCCGCTCGGTGAACCGGTCGGCGACCAGCTCTCGCAGCACCGGTAACCCGCTCGGGTAGTAGCCCACCCCAGGGAGGTAGGCCTCGCAGTGGGCGAGCGCATCCGTGTAGGCCTCCATCAACCAGGGACCTGCGGCCGCTGCTGTGGTCGTCAGGTCGATGTCGTCCGGCTGGGAACCGGCGGGGGTCAGCAGGTGGTCCACTCGCCCACCCGGCACCACGGGTAGGTGCAGCACGCTGCCCGAGCCCTGTCGGGTGCGCAGATAACCCTGCTCCCGGAGCTCCTGGTAGGCGCGCGTGACCGTGCTGCGGCTGAGAGTCATCGCGCCCATAAGCTCCCGCTCGCTGGGCAGACGCGCCCCCGCCGGGAGGCGGCCGTCGGTGACGGCCCCTCGGATCCGGTCGGCCAGCCCGGCATACAACGGCGGCCTGAGCTCGGCCGGGCCTACGGCCTGCGCGACGGAACGGGCGGACAGCACTCGTTGCATGCGACATCGTTACACGATTGGCCCTCTCCGAACAGTCCACTCTCAGCGCCTGCAGGCCGTCCAAGCAATCCGGACCGCCCGCGACTCCGAACCCCTCACGGATCAACCATCGACAGCGGAGTTGCCATGACTGATCGCCACGTTCTTCTCATCCCGGTCGGCGCAGAGAGCACAAGCTTCGATCAGACTCTGTCGGGTCTGACCAACTTCGGAGTCGCGCACACGGTCGTTCCTCACGCCGACGCAGCCCTCTCTTCGGCGGTCGCCAGTCCGCCCCTCGCCGTCATCGTGCACGGCGGGGACTCCCAGCAGGCGCTCCTTCGCACCGTTGACCGCTTGGTCGCGGGGGCCGAGGTCAGCGTCCCGATCCTGGTCCTATCCTCGGCGCTGGACGAAGCTCAACGGAGTCGTCTGTTGTCCTCCGGGGCCCACGACGTCGTCGAGCTCCCCGTCTCCCCCGCACGCCTCCGGCTGCAACTGCTGGCCCTACGACGGTCCGGGTTCGGTGAGGGACGTCTGCCCGAACGATTCGTCTGTGGCCCACTGACCGTCGACGCCGGTCGTTGGGAGGCCTGGATGGACGGTCACGAGATTGCGTTGACGCGCAGCGAGTTCAACTTGCTGCTTGCCCTCGTTCGTGATCCCCGTCGCGTCGTCCCCCGTCGTGAGCTGGCCCGGGCCATCGACAGTCAGGCCACGTCCAAAGCGGTGGAGGCGCACATCAGTCGACTGCGCAAGAAGGTGACCGCGGTGCACGGGTCTCGGGTCATCGAGCCCGTCCGCGGCGTCGGCTACCGACTCGGCACGCTCGAGAAGGTTCACAAGGTCGGCTGACCAGCCACGGTGCTCGAACGGCCCACCCGAACACGCGGTCGGTCACTCCGAACGGCGCCGAGTGAGCCGAACCCAGTGGACGACCAACGGCACAATGACCGCCGCAAACAGGGACCCGGTGTAGAAGGCCCAGAACAGGGACACGCTGATCACCGCAAGGCCGATGTCCGCCACGCGAGCCCGACCCATCCGCACGGGACGTAGTCGCGACCGGGGGCCCGCGAACCGCTCGGTGACACGCTGCAGATAGCCCAGGAGCAGTCCGGGCACGCTTGAAAGGGCTCCTCGCTCGGCCGGTCGGGTCGCCTGCTTGCCCTGCAGAGCGACCGCCGTGCGGAGCGCCCACGTGCATACCGGCGCGATGAGACCCAGGGTGATCACTGCGGCCACGGCCCAGGAATCGGACAGTGTGCCCTGCGCGGCCGAGACCAGAGTCCAGCCGCACGCGAGGACGTAGAGCACGATGACGCTGGAGACCGCGTAGATCACGATCTCGGTGATCGCCCGTTCCCCGTAGCCGCGTGGGCCGGGCTCCGCTGGCTCGTCCACCACCTCATTGTGCTGGACGAGCCTGTACGCCGAACGAGCCGGGTCTAGCGTGCCGTGGACCCGGAGGATCGGGAGGAGCGACGTGGCCCACTGCCCTGGCCTGATCGGCCTCCCGTGGACCGCCGGGCGCGGTCGTTGCTCGCTCGGCGGGGGCCGCCTCCTTGCTGACCACGTTGGCCGCGCTGACCGTTGCGCGGTGAGTCCTGACCTCGGACCGGCGCCTCGGCAGCGGGTGGCTTGACCAGCTTCACGCCACCTACGGGTCGCGGGGCCAGCTCGCTGAGCATCGGATGACCGACCCGGACACGGGTGGTCGTCGCCGTCACGCCGGCAGCCCTGGTGAGGGCTTTGACGTCACGCACCTGGTCATCGGTCATCAAGGTGATGACCCGGCCGGACGCCCCGGCCCGAGCGGTCCGGCCCGAGCGGTGCAGGTATGCCTTGTGCTCGACGGGCGGGTCGGCGTGGATGACCAGAGCGACATCGTCGACGTGGATACCTCGGGCGGCGATGTCGGTGGCCACCAGCGTGGGCGCCTGACCTGAGTGGAAGGCCTCGAGATTGCGGGTCCGGGCGTTCTGCGCGAGGTTGCCATGCAGTTCGACCGAAGGCACGCCGCGGGCGTTCAGCTGCCGGGCAAGCTTCTTCGCGCCGTGCTTGGTGCGGGTGAAGACGAGGCTGCGGCCGGGGGCCGAGGCCAGGTCGGTCAGCACGTCGAGGCGGTCGGCGTGCTCGATGTGCAGCACATGGTGCTCCATGGTCGAGACCGGCGACTGTGCCGAGTCGGCGCTGTGGCTCACCGGGTTGGTCAGGTAACGCTTGACCAGGATGTCGATGCCGCCGTCAAGGGTGGCCGAGAACAGCATCCGCTGCCCCACCTTGGGCGTCCGATCCATCAGGCGCTTCACACCGGGTAGGAAGCCCAGGTCAGCCATGTGGTCCGCTTCGTCCAGCACCGTGATCTCGACGGCGTCCAGCCGCGCGTGCCCGGTATTGATCAGATCCTCCAGTCGACCAGGACAGGCGATCAGGATGTCCACCCCGTTGGCCAGACCCTTGGTCTGAGGATGCTTGCCCACCCCACCGAAGACCGTGAGAGTACGCATTCCGACGGCGCGCGCCAGCGGCTCGATGCTCTCGGCGATCTGACCGGCCAGCTCTCGAGTGGGGGCCAGAATCAACGCGCGAGGACGTTTCGCCAGACGGGGAGTGCCGGAGGCAGCCAAGCGCGACACGAGAGGCAAGGCGAACGCGTAGGTCTTGCCCGATCCGGTACGGCCCCGGCCCAGCACGTCCCGTCCGGTCATGGAGTCGGGCAGCGTGGCCCGTTGGATCGGGGTCGGGTCCGTGATCCCTCGGTGGTCAAGGGCGGCGACCAGAGGTGCAGGCACGCCGAGGGCAGCAAAACTTGAGGTAGACAAGAAGGAGGCTCCAGAATGTTGATGCGTGGTGTCCCGCCCAACACGCTGCGCCAGCCGACAAACGTCGGAGGCGACGTGGCTCGCATGCTGAACACACGAGCGCAACACCCCGAGGCAAGACTGTGCGGAGCGTTGACTTCATCGTACGCCTCCGCGTCACCCCCCGTGGGTGGGCGGCCCCGTCCGAGGCGTGAGGTTGGTCACGATTCTCGAGGGAATATTTCAGCGGATCGCTTCCCGTCGAAACCTACCGGAATGTTGGTTCGAGCTCGATGTGCGAAGCAGAACCTGACCAATAGCAAGCCATTTGTAGGGAATTGTTTTACTCTCGGCATACCCTTTAAAGAGCATTTGTCTAGTTGTCGATTAAACTATTCAGTCGACCCAGAATTCGCTTTAGTGCTCCTCGAGGTTAAGTCGTATAGTCAGCGTGACCAACCCTTAGATCGAGGATTCCAATGAGCACTGCATCGTGGCTGAAGCGGCCGAGGACGATACTGCTCATGCCCTTCGTGGTGACGGTGTGGGCGGCGGTGGCTCAGGACTACGCCATGGCTGCCGTCTTCGCCGTGGCCACCCTGGTCGCTGTCATCTTCTCGATCCTCGGAGCAGCAGTCCACGCCTCGAAAGTCATCGCTGGAGCCGACCAGCTGATCGAGGACCACCGTCGTGGGCAGCGCCGCCGTGAGTCAGCGCAGCTGCGAGCTACACCGACGTCCGTGTGACCCGTTGGAGAGGGTGAATGTGACAACCGCCCCGGAGCGTCAGGGGGTCCAGCCGCTCGGCGAGTTCGAGCACGAGGGCCTCCGCTTCTCTGTCCGCGACCAGGGGCCCCGCGACGGAGGCGTCGTGGTCCTCCTCCATGGTTTTCCTCAAGATGCCCGGGCTTGGGATGAGGTGGTGCCGGCATTGCACTCGGTCGGCTTGCGCACGCTCGCGCTGGAACAGCGGGGGTACGGCCCGCACAATGCGCCGCGTGAGGCTCGGTCCTACGGCCTGCGTGCCATCGCAGGTGACGTGATCGCCATGCTGGACGCAGCCGGCGTGGACCGAGCCCACCTCGTCGGTCACGACTGGGGCGGCGCCGTGGCCTGGCATCTGGCCGGAACGTCCGATCGGATCATCAGCGCCACCGTGCTCTCCACTCCTCATCCCGCCGCCTTGAGCTGGTCCTTCACCCGCAGTCTGCAGGGCCTCTCCAGTTACTACATGGCCTTGTTCCAGCTGCCGCGGCTGCCCGAGCGGGCGCTGGCACCACGACTGCGGTCCTTCTATCTCAAGTCCGGTCTGCCTGATGACCACGCTGCCCGGTACGCGGACCGGTTCGCGGATCCGGACACCCTCACCGGACCGATCAACTGGTATCGAGCCTTGGTGCGTCACCCCGCCAAGACCCCCCGCTCCCTCGTGCCCACGACCTACGTCTGGGGAAACAAGGACTTCGCCCTGGGCTCGGTGGCGGCACGACGTACGGCCAGCTACGCCCGCTCGGAGTATCGGTTCCTCGAGATCGAGGCGGGCCATTGGCTCCCGGAGACCCACGCTGCACTCGTGGCGGAGGAGATTATCCACCGCGTCCAGGGTTAGACGGCTTGCGATCCCGCCCGGTCGGGCTGGTCGTGCGGGCGCAGATGCATACCGAAGAAAGAGTCGATGCGCCCCCAGGCGTCCGAGATGACATCCGGCTCCGGCGCCACCCCGAGCACCCGGAAAAGGGGCTGCATCGGCCGAGGCCCGGTCGGCAGCTCATTGAGGAACGAGTGCCCGACCTCGGGGTACTCCTTAATGTCGTGCTCTACTCCATGGTGGTCGAGGGCGGCTTCCAGGTCACCCGCTGCTCCGCGAAGAGAACGGTCCTGAGCCCCGTACGAGCCGACGACGGGGCACAGGATGGAGGTCGAGTCGAGATCTTTGGGCAGCATCCCGTAGTTGACCGAGGCCGCTGAGTATCGGTCTGCGTCGGCCGTCAGCAGCGCGAAACCTCCCCCCATACAGAAGCCGATGATCCCGAGACGATCGGTGACGTCGGCGCGTGAGAGAAGGGCCAACCGCGCGGTTTCGATGTCCGTGAAGGCGCGCCCGGAGCCGCGCAACACGCTCCGCATCGTTGCGACCAGGCAGCGCCGCGCTCCGCCGGCAGAGTACAGATCGACCGCCAACGCCGCATACCCCAAACTCGCGAGGCGGTCCGCCTGCGCCCGGGAGTTGGCATCGAGACCGAAGATCTCGTGGACGACCACCACACCGGGCCAAGGGCCTTCGCCAGCGGGGAGGGCGAGGTAGCCCTGCAGCGGCACCGACCCACCACGTCGCGACGATACCTCCGTAAGGTCTATACGCATGCGGTGAGGGTACCGCCCGCGAACCGGCCCGGCCCCGCCTTTACAGTGAAGCATGGCTGGTCACGAGCTCAAGGATGCTGTCGTCGCCGTCGTTGGGGCCACTGGGGTGCTGGGTTCGCAGGTGGCACGGGGTGTCGCCGAACGTGGCGGCAGGGTCATCCTGGTGGGGCGCAACGAGCAGCGGCTGATGGATCTCGGCATCGACGACGCCACCATCGTCGTCGCGGATCTCGGTGATGCGAGCGCGGGTGATGACCTGGTGCAGGTCGCCCAAGAGAAGTTCGGTCGCCTGGACGGGCTCATCAACGCCGCGGGGGTGGTGGCCTTCGGCAACCTCGTGGACACCGAGGACGCCGTGATCGAGGAGCTCTTCCTCACCAACGTGATCGGTCCGCTATGGATGCTGCGTCGAACCGTTCCGTTGCTGGCCGAAGCCCAGGGGTTCGTGCTCAACATCTCGGCTGTGGTCGCCGACCAGCCGATGCCCGGCATGGCCGCCTATGCCGCTACGAAGGCGGCGCTGACCGGAGCCGACCGGGCTTTGGTCCGAGAGCTGCGGCGCTCCAAGATCAGCGTGTACGACGTGCGGCCGCCGCACACCGAGACCGGGTTGGTCGACCGCGCCCTGGCCGGGCATGCGCCGAAGCTACCCGAGGGACTGCCGCCCGAGCAGGTTGCCACCGCCATCATCGAGGCCATCGAGCAGGGGCGGCTCGACGTATCGGCCGATGACATCTCCGGCTCATCCGCGGGCAGCTAGCCCGTTGTCAAGAACTACTACGGGAGACAGATATGGCGTTCAACAACGGAGACACCGTGAGCTGGAAGACCCCGCAGGGCCCCACCCCTGGCGTCGTGAAGGAAAAACGGGTCAACGACTTCGAGTTCGAGGGCCAGAACTTCAAGCCGACCGACGACGACCCCTACTACATCGTCGAGTCCGAGAAGACCGGATCGAAAGCGGCCCATAAGGAGTCGGCCCTCACCGCACGGTGACGATGGCCTGAGATGTCGGAAGTCACGGCGGAGACGACTACGCTTACGCCGTAATCAGCGCCCTCACGGCGCTCGCCAAACGTTAGGAGCACTACCCGTGATCATCGACATCATCGGCTTTCTCATCTTCGGCCTGTTCGTCGGAGCCGTGGCCCGACTGATCAAGCCCGGCAAGCAGAGCTTGAGCATCGTCGCGACCCTGCTGCTCGGGGTCGTGGGATCGATCATCGGCGGCCTCATCGCCTCGGCGATCGGCTCCGGCGACATCTTCGAGCTCAACATCATCGGTGCCATCGTGGCGATCGTCGCCGCCGTGCTGCTGATCGGCGTTGCCGAGGGAATGTCGCGCAAAAAGGTCCGCTGAGTCCCCCTTTCGGCCCGGCCTAGGCGTTGTCGCCACCGGTGGTGTCGGCCAAGGACGGGCCACCCTCGGTCGCGGCCGTCTCCCCGACGTCGGGCCGCACCCAATGCTGTACCTCGTCGATGTCCCGGCCGTGCGCACGTGTGTATGCACGCGCGTCGTGCCGGGCATCGGCCATCTGTTGACGTAGACCGGCGTAGCTGGCACCGAGCCTGGGCACTCGGTCGATGACGTCCATGACCAGCCGGTAGCGGTCCAGGTTGTTCAGCATCAACATGTCGAACGGCGTCGTCGTAGTGCCCTCCTCGATGTATCCACGCACGTGCAGGTTGGTGTGGCCCGTCCGGCGGTAGGTCAGACGGTGGATCAACCATGGATAGCCGTGGTAGGCGAAGATGACCGGCTTGGTCGCGGTGAAGATCGCATCGAAGTCTCGGTCCGAGAGCCCGTGGGGGTGTTCGTCCTCGCTCTGGAGGCGCATCAGGTCGACCACGTTCACGACCCGGATCGTGAGGTCGGGGATGGACTCGCGTAGGAGGTCGGCTGCCGCCATCACTTCCAGGGTGGGAACGTCGCCGGCGCATCCCAGGACGACCTCGGGCTCTTCACCCGCGGACTCCGTCCCGGCCCACCCCCAGATGCCGAGTCCTCGGGAGCAATGCTTATCCGCCTCGTCCACACTCAGGAAGTTGGGTGCCGGCTGCTTGCCGGCCACGACGACGTTGACGTACTGCTTGGAGCGCAGGACGTGGTCGTAGGTCGACAGGAGCGTGTTCGTGTCCGGCGGAAGGTAGACCCGGATGATGTCGGCCTTCTTGTTGACCACGTGGTCGATGAAGCCCGGGTCCTGGTGAGAGAAACCGTTGTGGTCCTGTCGCCAGACGTGGGAGCTGAGCAGGTAGTTCAGCGAGGCGATCGGCCGACGCCACGGAATGTGGTTCGTGACCTTGAGCCATTTGGCGTGCTGGTTGAACATCGAGTCGACCAGGTGGATGAACGCCTCGTAGGAGTTCATCATCCCGTGTCGCCCGGTAAGCAGGTAGCCCTCGAGCCATCCTTGGCACTGGTGCTCGCTCAGCATCTCCATCACCCGACCGCGGATGGCCAGGTGCTCCTCGCGGTCGTGGTCCTCCAGTCGAGCGTTCCATTGCTTGTCGGTGACGTCGTACACCGCTTGCAGTCGGTTCGATGCCGTCTCGTCGGGCCCGAAGATACGGAAGTTGTCCGGATTGAGCCGGATGACCTCGCGCAGGAACTCTCCCAGCACCCGGGTGGCCTCGGACATCGGAGGACCGCTGCCGTCCGCGGCGACACCGAAGTCGCGCCAGTTCGGCAGACGTAGATCCTTCAGCACCAGACCGCCGTTGGTATGCGGGTTCTCCCCCATGCGCAGCCCCACCGGGGGCACCAGGTCGGCGACGCTCGACACCGGGGCACCCGCGTCGTCGAACAGCTCATCAGGTCGATAGCTCTGCAACCAGTCATTCAGGCTGGCCAGATGTTCCGGGGTGTCGCGAGCGTTGGACAGCGGCACCTGGTGCGATCGCCACGAGCCCTCGGTCTGGCGGCCGTCGATCTCTTTCGGGCCGGTCCAGCCCTTCGGGGTACGGAAGACGATCATCGGCCATCGAGGACGATCCGGCTCCTGCCCGGCGGACGCCGAGTCGGCTGCGGCCGCCTTGTGGGCGGCGATCTCGTCCAGCACCGTATCGAGGCACTCGGCGAAGCGTCGGTGAATGTCCGCGTGCGGCTCGTCATCGAACCCGGCGGTGAAGAAGTGGGGCGTATGGCCGTAACCACGCATCAGTTCTGCGAGCTCGGCCTCCGGGATGCGCGCCAGCACGGTGGGGTTGGCGATCTTGTAGCCGTTGAGGTGCAGCACCGGGAGCACGACGCCGTCGGTGATGGGGTTCACGAACTTGTTGGAGTGCCAGGAGGTCGCCAACGGTCCGGTCTCGGCCTCACCGTCACCGACGACCGTGAACGCCAGTAGCTCCGGATTGTCGAAGACCGCGCCGTAGGCGTGCGACAGGGCGTAGCCGAGCTCGCCGCCCTCGTGGATGGACCCGGGAGTTTCGGGAGCCACATGCGAGGGGATGCCACCCGGGAAGGAGAACTGTCGGAAGAGTCGGCGGATCCCGTCCTCATCCCGACTGATCTCCGGGTAGGTCTGGCTGTAAGTGCCCTCCAGGTAGGTGCTGGCGACCAGCCCGGGGCCACCATGGCCCGGCCCGGTCACGTAGATCGTGGACAGCTCTCGCTCCGCGATGGCCCGATTGAGGTGGGCGTACAGGAAGTTCAGTCCGGGGGTGGTGCCCCAGTGTCCGAGCAGTCGCGGCTTGACGTGGTCGATCGTGAGGGGCTCGCGCAACAACGGGTTGTCGAGAAGGTAGATCTGCCCCACCGACAAGTAGTTGGCTGCTCTCCACCAGGCATCGATGCGATCCAGCATTGTCGAGTCCATGGGATCTCCTAGAGGCCGTAGTGGATATTACGCAGCATGCCCTACTCCGCCCCAAACGCCTAGGGTTCACCCGTAGGCTCGTTCCATGACGGTGCCGGAGGCCAGCGTGGTGTGGCTAGCCGTAGCCGCGGCTGCACATGCCGGGTTCCAGCTCACCGTCACCGCCGTCGTCTACCCTGCGCTGGTGGCGGTCCCCGCCATGGACTGGACACGGGCGCACGCGGCGCACGGTCGGGCAATCACCCCCCTCGTCGTCCTGACCTACGGAGCGCTGTTGACCGCAGTCGCGTGGTCCTTGTGGTCACAGCCTTCCAACGCTGCGGTCTGGGTATGCGCCTCCGGGACGGCCCTGTCGATGTCGACCACCGCCTTCGTCACAGGTCCGACCCACGGTCGTCTTGCGCACCACCGTGAGGCACACCTGCTACGCCGGCTGACCGTGAGCGATCGAGTGCGTGCCGTGGGTGCGCTGGTGGCTTTCGCAGGCGCGGCGCTCGCCCTCGTGTCCTAGTCCGGACCAGGGGAGAAGGACCCTACTGGGAGATGGCCAGTTCGATCCGGTCCAGCAGGGCCTCCACGGCCATCTCGAACTCTTCTTCGGCGCGATCTTCGCTGAGCAGCGGCCGCAACCGGCGCACGGTGGGTGCGTCCTCGAGGCTCCGTAGACCGTCCTGACGCGGCACCGTCGCCTTTCCTTCGTCCAGGGCTTCGTCGATCGGCCCGGTTCTCGCTCCGCGGATCCCGCACTCCAGGAGCAGATGGCCCAGAAGGAAGCTGGTGAAGGCTCGATAGGTCTCGGCCACCTGAGCATCGTGGAACCCGTGACCCGAGAGGGTGGCGAGGAAATCCTCGACCAGGTCGATGCTGCGCAACGGCGGTCGCAGCCAGGGGGCTGCCGGGTGTTTGGTCGCCACCAGGGGGAAGACTTCAGGGTGCTTGACCGCGATCGCGCGGACGGCGTGGGCATAGGCCTGCAGATACCCCTGCCACGTCCGGGTGAGCTGCTCGTCGAGTCGCTCGGGCAGCCCGTCCAGGACCTTGGCGATGACGGCTTCAAGGAGGTCTTCCCTGCCGGGCACGTAGCGATAGATCGCCATCGCTTCCACGCCCAACGCTGCCCCCAACTTGCGCATGGTCAGCGCTTGAACACCGTGCTCGTCCATGAAGCCCAAAGCCGCGTCGACAATCCGCTCTCTTGTGAGTCGTCCCTGGACCTCCGGGGCCGGATGCACCGCTTTCAGCGTCATGGTTGCCTTCCCACGTGTTGTTCCCAATGAGACACCGCGACTTCCTAGGATGTCACTGTGCCCGGCCGATGGGAACGCGATCTCGACCTCGCGTTGGCCCGGCCTCCCTAGTTCGCGCCCACACCGGCGTCGACCTTGCGGTGAAAGCGCATACCGGCTAACCCCCCGAGGATGGCCCCGATGAGCGCGATGAGGACGACCGCTGCACCGGCCACTGCTGCAGTCAAGGTCCGGTCTGCCTCGTTGACCGGCAGGTCGGGCAGACCGGTCAACTGCGAACCGACATCGAACTGGTCACCGACGAAGTAGCCCACAGCGGCAAAGAGGGCCGCCATAACCAGCGCCCAGATCCATACGGCCACCCCCTGCCGTCCTCCGTCGAAACGCGCCATCCGGCCGGCCACGTAGCCGCCGCAGAAGTACCCGATGAACAGCACAACCAGCAGCACCACCCCACCCACGATCCCCGCAGACTGCGGGTCCTGCGATATCTGCTCCAGATCCGTGCCTGTGTTCTGGTCCACCAGTGCACCGGCACCGGCGACGATAGCGGCCAGCAGCACAATGGCTCCGGTGGCACTCAGCCATCCGAAGAAGGCCGAACCCCACTTGATCCCACCGAACTGGCGGCGCCCATGGTCGAGCTCGGTCTGCTCCGCCTGGGGGTGCCGGGCCATGGGAGAGCCCTCACGCGACTCTGACGTCGGAACGTTCTCCGGGTAGACCATCGAAACTCCCTCGTGCTCGGGTCGGTACGTTCAGTCAACCTACGCGTGAAACCGGGCGGCGCAACGGATGGCTCTTCAGCCGCGCCGCCCCTCCTTCGTCCTAGCTCGCCGCCGTCCTGTCTTTGGCCTCGGCATCCTCGGTGGACTCCCCTGAGCTCTTTCGCAGCGCTCGGCCCTGCTCCACGTCCTCCGCCCTCTTCGCCTCGGTCTTTTCGATCTTGGACGTATCGCGAGCGGGCAGCTGGATCTCCTCCTCAGCCTTGATCCCGCCCTGCAACTGCCGAGCGCGCTCCAGCTCAGCGTCGAGCTCGGCTCCCAGCAGCAACGCGATGTTGGTGATCCACAACCACAGCAGGAAGATGATGACGCCGGCCAAGGAGCCGTAGGTGCTGCTGTAGCTGGAGAAGTTCGCCACGTAGAAGCCGAACCCCACCGACGCCAGGATCCAGACCACGATGGCAAAGACGGCGCCGACGCTGATCCACCGGAACTTCGGCTGCTTCACGTTCGGAGTGGAGTAGTACAGCAAAGCAACGGTCAGGATCGCCAGGATCAGGATCACCGGCCACTTGGCGATCTGAAACACCATCACCACCGTGGAGCTCAGCCCGATGGTCGAACCGATCGTGGTGGCCACCGGCCCCGACGCGACCAACAACAATGCGATGAGGACCACCATCACCACCATCACCAGGGTGATGAGCAGCATCATGGGCCGCAGCTTCCATACGGGTCGACCCTCGCCGATCTCGTAGACCCGGTTCATCCCTCTGCTGAACGCCATGACGTAGCCCGAGGCCGACCACAGCGCCGTGGCCAGACCGACGACGAGCGCTATCCCACCCCCCGGCGACGTGGCCAGACTCCGCACGGTCGGCTCCAGCGTCGCGGCCACCGACGTCCCGCCGACGCCGGTGATGATGTCGGTCACGGCCGTTACGGTTGCGTCCGCCTGTCCCACCAGGCTCAGCAAGGACAGGACTGCGATCAGAGCAGGGAAGAGAGCCAGGACCGCGAAGTAGGTCAAGGCCGCAGCGAGGTCGGTGCACTCGTCGTCGGTGAACTCGCGCCAGGTCTTCCGGGCCGTGTACTTCCAGGTCGGACCGGTGACGTCTGCGACATCGTCGGGTTTGGCCTCGGACTCCGGGTCGGGAGCGCGCTGCCGCGCCGTCGTCTGAGACTGGTCTCCCCTGTCCTGCGCCGTTCCGTTCCCGTCTGTCGTGTTGCGGTCCGCGGCGTCTGCGTCCGTTGGCTTCTTCTCCGCTTTGTCCTTCTTCGACAGGCCGAGCATCATCGGTGGGCCACGCGACGCAGCACACCCGTGACGATGGCCAGGAGGGCGACTCCGGCCAGGGCGGGAGCCGCTTGCCTGAGGGCGTCGGCCCGAGCACTCGGATCCTCCATCGTGGCCTGCGCGCGCTGTTTCACGGCCGAGACCCGTTGTTGCGCTTGGGACTTCACGTCCAGCTTGGCGCTGAGAGCGTCGACCGTCTGGCTGAGCTCAGCTCGAGTCGCCTCGATCTCCGCCTCGATCTGTGCGGGGTCCTTGGACCTACCGTCCGAGGCCGACTCGGGACCGTCTGTCGTCATTTCGTTGTTCATTGTGAGGCGTGCTCCTTCACGGCGGCCACGTCCTGCTTGACGTTGGCGATGGTGCGCTCAGGACGCGGCTTGGCTTGTTGGACCTGCTTCTTGCCCAGCAGCGCCACGATTCCGGCGACGGCAAGCAGGACCACCGTCACGATGAGCGCTGCCGCCCACGTCGGGAGCACCAAGGCCAGGGCGAGGATCGCGGTGGCCACTGCGGCGCCGAGTCCCAGCAGCGCCAACACCCCGCCGGCGCCGAACATGCCGACTCCCGTCCCCGCATGCTTGGCCTTCTCGGACAACTCAGCCTGCGCCAGTCTCATCTCGTCCCGGATCAGCGTCGACGTCTGCTCGGAGAGGCGCGCCATCAGCTCGCCGGTGGAAGCGTCCTCCGGACGCCCCGTCATAGCCTCAGACATTGAGCTGCGCCGAGGAGTCGCCCTGGGGGTCACCGACGTCGCTGAGGCTGGACTCCGTGCCGTCGGAGGTGACCTCGTCGGCCTTCTCCTGCGCGCGGCGCTTGCCCTGCTGGACCTTCGGGCTGTTCCACAGCGACTCCGCCTTCTCGCTGAGCTGGTCGTAGCGCTCGCGGCCAGCGCGTGCTCCCAGTACGTAGCCAACGGCTGCGGCGGCGGTCAGCGTGAGCTTGCTCATAGTGTCTCCTCGGGTCAGGGTTTACGTAGTAAACGACCTCTGAACCATACCCTCGATCAGCGCTTCCGTCTCCACGACGTCCTGGCCGAGCTCACCGTCCAACGGCTCGGGTGAGAGCGGCCAGTAGGGGCGCTGTCACGGTGCCCCGCCCCAGCCCGATCTCCACCAGATCGTCGAACGCACGGCGGTCGGCCGACGCTGCCCGCAACCCCACGTCGAGCACTCCCGGGACTCGGACCGCCCTGGACAATGTGGCGGTGGTGGCCAGGTGCGGCCCGAGCAGTCGACGGACCGAGCGCGCGTAGGCACCGGCTGGGGTCGACTCCCTCCGCGGTGCGACCGCACAGACCCCGGCTATGGCCCCCGTGGCCACGGAGTAGTAGATGCCCTCGCCGGTCAATGGGTTGATCAATGACGCAGCATCGCCGACGTAGAGGATCGACCCGCTCGGATGGGTGAAGTAGGGCGCCGAGAGGGGGAGGTGGTGACCCAACCACTGACCGGCCCCCGCAGTGCTGCCGGGCAGCATCTCCTCGATCTGCTCGATCATCAGAGGCTTCCTCAGCGGTGTGCGAGGCCGGCCTGAGTGCACCACTTCTCCGTAGCCGATGTTGGCCCATCCGTCCCCTCGGTCGAAGGACCAGGCGTATGAGGGCTGGCGGGTCTGCCCGAAGCGGATGACCTGGCGCCCGGCTCGACC
This sequence comes from Actinomycetales bacterium, assembly GCA_038258285.1. Taxonomy (GTDB): domain Bacteria; phylum Actinomycetota; class Actinomycetes; order Actinomycetales; family Dermatophilaceae; genus Ornithinicoccus. The sequence goes on from JBBSQA010000031.1 coordinate 22,132, forward strand.
GGCCGAGGTGGGCGCGTACCCCCGCAAAGCCATGGCGACCTTGCCGCGAGCCACCGCCGGTCCAACGCTCACCCGCCGCACCGTGGAGTGGGCTCCATCGGCGGCGATGACCATCCGGGCCTCGATGTCACCGTTGAGCACGACCCCATCGGCATGGGACGTGACGGTGCGGACCCGACACCGGCTGAACTGCGCCCCCCGTTCCAGCGCCGCCGTGGCCAGAGCTGCATCGAAGGTTGCGCGCGGCACCACCAGTGCTGGTCTGCGCATCCGGCGCACGACTCCGACCTCACCGTTGACCAGTTCCAAGGTCGAGATCTCAGGATGGTGGGCGAACGTCGTCGGACCGCCGAGGGCGCCCACGATGTCCAAGGCATGAGGAGCGATCCCGTCGCCGCAGGACTTGTCGCGGCCGATGGAGGCACGGTCGAGCATCAGTACCCGAGCCTCGGGCCGCTGAGCCAAGGCCGCCATTGCAGCGCTGCTACCCGCCGGGCCGGCCCCAACGACGACGAGGTCCCACACCACGACCTCCCCCTTCCCGTCGCAAGCGACCCAGGTCGTTGCCTACGATCCGGTGCCCAGCGAGAATACGTCCCGCCGAGAATCGATCACCCGTCAGGCCTGCAAAACGGTCGCCCGCTGAGGCACAGGCTCAAGCGCATGCCGACGTGACCCCCGGCGCAGCCCCCTTAGGGTGTCTGGGTGAGTGAGACGAGGCCCAGTGACCAGCAACTACACCCACTGCATCTGTGGATGAGAGCGGAGGTGCGCAGCACCGAGCGTCGCGCACCGATCACCCCGACTGACGCTGGCACGCTCATTGCCTCCGGGGCACAAGTGACGGTGGAGCGGTCCAGCCAGCGCGTGTTCGACATCGAGGCCTACGCCACCAAGGGCTGCCGGATCGCTGACACCGGGTCCTGGGTCGACGCACCCGCTGATGCCTCGATCGTCGGGATCAAGGAGCTGCCGGATGAGCCCGCTGCCTTGCGACACACCCATATCTACTTCGCCCACGCCTACAAGGGTCAGGACGGCGCACAAGAGCTGCTCACGCGATTCGCCCGGGGCGGGGGTGAGCTGCTGGATGTCGAGTACCTCACGCTGAACCAGCGGCGGGTCGTCGCCTTCGGCTACTGGGCCGGCTACGTCGGGGCCTCCCTGGCCCTGCTGCAGGCTCGCGGGGCGCTGTCGCCCCCGTTGGCACCGATGGGGCGCGCAGAACTGGACCGCTCAGTGCGGGAGAGCTCGGCCGGCCCCGGATCCGCGTTGGTCATCGGGGCCCGTGGGCGCAGTGGTCGGGGCGCTGTCGACGCCCTGGTCGGGGCCGGATGGGACGTCACGAAGTGGGGCATGGTCGACACGACCGATCTCGACAAACAAGCCCTGCTGCGCCACGAACTGCTGGTCAACTGCGTCGTGACACACCGGCCGCAGGAACCGTTCGTCACCAGCGACGACATCGGTGCGCCGGGACGGCGCCTGCGGGTCATCGGTGACGTCACGTGCGACGTGACCTCGGCGAACAACGTGCTCCCCATCAACACCTCGGTGACCACCTGGGATGCACCGGCGCGACGGTTCGGCATGCCGACACCCCTGGACGTCATCGCCATCGACAACCTGCCTTCTCTCCTGCCGTTGGAGGCCAGCGTGAGTTTCTCCGCCGACTTCACCCGGTTGCTTGTCGACCTGGCTGGACGGACCGGCCCGTTCGCCGCGGCCCAGGAGACCTTCCGCCACGCAACCTCGGCCCTTCCGCTCGAGTGAAGGCCCGCCGCATAGCGCGCTGCATCGGCCTCAACAGGCAATGAGGGTGTCCTGATGTCACAGTGAGGACTCAGGGTCCATCAACGAAGGAGTACCCATGGGTATCGCGGACAAGATCAGTAACTCCAGTGAAGACGCCAAGGGCAACGCCAAGGAAGCCGCCGGCGAGGCCACCGGAAACGAGCAGATGCAGGCCGAGGGAAAGACTGACCAGGGCAAGGCGGACATGAAGCAGACGGGCGAGAAGGCCAAGGACGCGTTCAAGGACGCCACCAACTAGCCCACC
>JBBSQA010000032.1:0-24096 GCA_038258285.1 Actinomycetales bacterium
GCGGCGGCCCCCCGCCCGCGGTGGCCGCGGGGGCTTGGGCGGGCCCCGCCACCAGGCCCGCACGGGCGCGCGGGCTCGCCCCCCCGCCTCTCGGTGTCGCCCCCTTCGTGATGTCGTCCGACCGGGTGCCGACTTTCCTTGCCACGGAGCTGGGGCTGGCCGTTCACCCCCAAGCCCGGGCGATCGTCTTCCCTGCCCTCGGCGCCTACGTGGGTGGTGACATCGTCTCCGGCATGCTGGCCACGGGCATGGACCGGGACAAGCGGACCCGGCTCTTCATCGACGTGGGGACCAACTGCGAGATCGTCCTCAGCGACGGGGATCGCATCGTCTCCACGGCCGCTCCGGCTGGTCCTGCCTTCGAAGGTGGGGCGATCCGGTGTGGGATGCGGGCCGCCGATGGCGCTATCGAGGTGGTGCAGGTCGGGGCGGACGTGGCGGACGGGGTGCGCCTGCAGGTCATCGGGGACGTCACCGCTCAGGGCCTGTGCGGCTCCGGGCTGGTGGACGCCGTCTCCGAGCTGGTCCGGATCGGGCTCATCGACGCCAGCGGGCGCTTGGTGAGCGATGAGGTGGCCCAGACTGCCGCGCCCTACGTGAGCGACCGTCTCGCGTTCGTGGGGCAGGAGCGAGTCTTCGTGCTGCAGCGTCAGGATCCTGGGGCGCCGGTATCGGAGAGCATCTACCTCTCGCAGCGCGACATCCGCGAGCTGCAGTTCGCCAAGGGCGCCATCGCCACCGGGTGGGCGTTGTTGCTCGAACACCTGAGCCTGGAGCCCGATGACGTCCAGCAGGTGCTGCTAGCGGGTTCTTTCGGCAGCTACCTCTCCCCCGCCGCCGCGGTCCGGATCGGCTTGGTGCCGAAGGTCCCGGTGATGAGGATCATCTCGGCGGGAAACGTCGCAGGCGAGGGGGCCAAGATGAGCTTGTTGAGTATGCGCGAGCGTGCTGGCGCCATGGCGCTGCTGGATGAGGTGGTGTACGTCGAGCTCTCCGACCGCACCGACTTCAACGACCGGTTCATCGAGCTGCTCGCCTTCCCGGGCTGAACGCGCTCGTGCCATCCCCAGGTCTCCCGAACTCAACCTCCGACACCTCGGTACCGGCTCGAGGGGACGTTGCCGTCATCGCTTGCGGTGCCCTGGCCAAGCACTGCGCGGACATTGCGGAGCGACGCGGCTGGGATCTGCACATCGCTCCTCTGCCGCCGTTGCTGCACAACCATCCGGAGCAGATTGCCGACAGGGTGCGTGCCTGCGCTGCCGAGCTGATCCCCCGGTACTCACGGGTGGTGATCGGGTATGCCGACTGCGGCACCTACGGTGCGCTCGATGAGGTGTGTGCGGAGCTGCAGCTGTCTCGGCTCCCGGGCCTGCACTGCTATGACGTGTTCGGCGGTGCGAGCGCCATCCGGCAGATGTTCGACGATGAGCCGGGGACCTACGTCCTGACGGACTATCTGGTCCGGTCTTTCACCCGGTCGGTCTTGGTGGAGATGGGGCTGGACCGTCACCCCGAGTTGCACCAGGACTACTTCGGCCACTACGCCCGGGTGGTCTGGTTGGCTCAGGACCCCTCGGATCCGCAGCTGCAAGTCATGGCGCACGAGGCGGCAGCGGCGCTGCGGCTGCCGTTGAAGATCGTTCCCACCGGTGACTCGGGCCTGGAGCAAGCCCTGGCCGACCTGCTCACAACTTCGCGTTGATCCGGTCCAGGTAATCCTTGCGCCACCTCTCCGTAGCACCCACCTGATTGAACGTATAGAGGTGCAGCCCCGTCACCCGCGCCGAGGGAGCAGCCAGGTGCTGGGCTGAGGACTCGAGGAAACGCTCACCGGTGAAGCCTCCCGGTGCGGCCAACCGGGCCATGATGCCCTTGTGCTTGGACAGGAACCGGGTCGAGTCGCCGACCCCGATCTTGGTGGCCATCGTCAGCAGCTTGGCCCGGTCGATAGGGCCGGGAACGCCCAGGATGACGGGCAGGTCCATACCCCGGGCCCGCATCCGCGTGACCCAGGTGTTGAGCAACGACGGGTCGAAGGTCAGGTTGCTGACGACGTGGGAGGCGTGCTTTCGCTTGTCCCACATGGACTGCACAGTGAGGTCGTCGTTGATCGAAGGATGGGTCTCGGGATAGCCCGTGATCCCGACCTGCAGCGCAGGATGACCCATCGTGCTGAGGTCCTGCAAGAGATCCAACGCGCACCCGTAGTCCCCGGCCGGGGGGTCCTGGTCGCCGCCCGGCACGAAGATGGTGTTGATGCCGGCCTCATGGAGACGCTCCTTGATGTCGCTCAGCTCGGCGCGACCCGAGATCATGCGGGCCGCGAGGTGAGGCACCGCGTCATAGCCGTGACCGGCCAGCTTCTCCGCCATGGCCACGGTCGACTCGATGCCCTGGCTGGGTGAGGCCGTCACGGTGACCGTGCGGCCCACCGGTAACCCTTCAAGGACCTTGTCCTCGGTCGTGGCGGTCGGGAGCACCTCGAACCGCGCGGTCTCGAGCAGACGGGAGAGGAAGAGCAGACGGTCTTTGTTGCGCATGATGAGACTCGCTTCGCGATACGCACTGGGTCGAAGCGAAATCTACCATCGCTTGGCCTACACGAGGGTGGGTTTGACCGAAGAAATTCGGGCCAACATCCCGTTCACAAACTTTGGGGACTCATCCGTGGACATACCCTGCACCAGCTCGACCGCCTCGGCGATGGCCACCGCATCCGGTACGTCGTCGTTCCAGACGATCTCCCAGGTGCCCAGCCGCAGGACCGCTCGGTCCACCGACGGCATCCGCGCCAGGGACCACCCGTGACTATAGGTGGTCAGGACTTCGTCGATCTCGGACCAACGCTCCAGCACCCCGCGGATCAGTTCGGCGGTGTAGACCGGCAGGGGATGCTGCGTGGTGGGAGCAGCCAGACGCTGCTCCAACAGGTCGCCCACGTTGAGCGAGCGCTGCTCCGCCTCGAACAGCAGCTCCAGAGCACGCTTGCGCGCTTTACTGCGAGCAGCCACTGGTGCTCAGTTCACCCGACCCAGGTAGGAACCGTCACGCGTATCCACCTTGACCTTGGTGCCCGTCTCGAGGAAGAGCGGCACGGCGATCTCGGCGCCGGTCTCCAAGGTGGCCGGCTTCGTGCCTCCGGTGGAGCGGTCGCCCTGGACCCCGGGGTCGGTGTGAGACACCTCCAGCACGACGGACGGGGGGAGCTCGACGTAGAGCACTTGGCCCTCGTGCTGCGCGATCATCGCTTGCGCGTTCTCCAGCAGGTAGTTGCTGGCCGACCCCAGCACCTCCGGAGAGACCGGGATCTGTTCGTAGGTCTTCACGTCCATGAAGATGTAGTCCGTGCCGTCGTTGTAGAGGTACTGCATGTCGCTGCGGTCGACCGTGGCGGTCTCGATCTTGGTGCCTGCGTTGAAGGTCTTGTCCACGATCTTGCCGGACAGCACGTTCTTCAGCTTGGTCCGCACGAAGGCCGGGCCCTTGCCGGGCTTGACGTGCTGGAAGTCCAGCACTTGCCACAGACCCTTGTCCATGTTCAAGACCAGGCCGTTCTTCAGGTCGTTCGTCGATGCCACGTTAGTGCTCTCAGCTCTCTGCTCTCGGATGCTCGCAAGACCCGGGACCGCGCATACGGGCGCGGACGTATCAGGCGAGCGGCTAGGGACTCGCGGTGAGTCTAACGCCCCCGCCCCGTCAGACGGTCGACTCCGCCAAGGCTCGAAGCGCCAGCAGGTAGGACCGTCCCCCGAACCCGGCGATGGTGCCGGTCGCCGACGGGGCCACTACGGACACGGAACGGAATGTCTCGCGGGAGGCGGGGTTGGACAGGTGCACCTCGATCAACCGCGAACCACACCCGACCACATGGGCGCAGGCGTCCCCCACCGCGTAGGAGTAGTGGGTGAAGGCCGCCGGGTTGAGAATGACGTCGACGCGGTCGCCCGCGGCCTCGTGGAGCCACCTGACGATGTCGCTCTCAGCGTCGCTCTGCCGGCAGTCGCAGCGCAGCCCCAGGCTCTCGCCATACGCCAGCACCTCCTCGTGGAGATCGGCCAGGGTCTGGTGGCCGTAGATCTCCGGCTCCCGGGACCCCAGCGCAGCCAGGTTCGGACCGGAGAGGACGAGCACGCGTGTGGACATCGGCTCAGGCTAGTGGTTGCTGCTCGAACGGCGCGCGCGCCGAGGAGCTGACCGCCGCGTAGGCCGAGCGCAGCAGATCTTCCCCAGGGCCCTCGAGACGGCCCGGACGCCCTACGTCGTCGAGCACAACGAAGCGCAGCGTTGACCCGCGGGACTTCTTGTCACGGGCCATCGCTGCCCGCAGTTCCGGCCAGCGCCCTTCGGGGTACGAGGTGGGGAGGCCGACCGAGGTCAGCATGGCCCGCAGGCGCTGGACGAGCGCGGCAGGGGTGCGCCCGGCAAGGACGCTCAGCTCCGCCGCGAAGACCATCCCGACGGCCACCGCGTCGCCATGGCGCCAGCGATAGTCCTCGATCAACTCGATGGCGTGGGCCAAGGTATGGCCGTAGTTGAGGATCTCCCGCAGGGAGGACTCGCGCAGATCCGCGCTGACGACATCGGCTTTGACCTGCACGGCTCGGGTGATCAGCTCGATGGTGGCCGGACCGTCGGGGTCCGTCGCCGCCGTCGGGTCGGCTTCGACGAGATCGAGGATCCGCGGATCCGCGATGAACCCGCACTTGATCACTTCGGCCAGGCCGGAGACGTAGTCAGCCCGGTCCATGCTCATCAGCCAGGCCGGGTCGCACAGCACCATCACGGGTGGGTAGAAGGCGCCGACGAGGTTTTTCCCCTCGCCCGTGTTGATGCCGGTCTTTCCACCGACTGCGGCGTCGACGATGCCCAGCAGCGAGGTCGGCAGATGCACGACGTCGATGCCCCTGAGCCAGGTCGCGGCTGCGAACCCGGCGAGATCGGTGGCGGCCCCTCCACCCACGGACACCACGAGGTCGTTGCGGGTGAAGTCTGCTTGCCCCATCCGCTGCCACAGCGCGGCCAGCACGGTGACGTTCTTGCCCTGCTCCGCATCCGGCACCCACGCCACGAAAGGCACGGCTCCGGCCTCGGTCACGCGGGTTAGGACCTCGGTCACTATGGCGTCACGCCCGGGCTGGGCCACCACCAGGACACGACGATGCGGGCTCAGGACCTCGCAGAGTTGGCTCATGACCTCCGAGTTCACGTGCACGGCGTAGGCGCCGACCGTTCCTGGGACACCTACCCATACTGCGGGTTCCGTTCCCCTCACGAAGAGGCGTCGTCGTCGGCGGTTCCGGCTCCGGCGTTCGGCTCGAGACCGGCCTGGATCTCGGTCGCGATGTCGGCCACGCTGCGGCCAGCGGTGTTGACGTGCATCGAGGCCACGCGCTCGTAGGTGGCCCGTCGGGCGTTCATCAACCGGTTCCACGACGCCCTGGGGTTGATGACCAACATCGGGCGAGAGGCATCGAACCCGACTCGCGACGCGGCATCGGCGATCCCCACGTCCAGGAAGACGACACTGACCTCGCCACGGGTGGCCACCAAGGCCTCGGCGACTCCGTCGGTCATCACGGCTCCGCCGCCCAAGGAGATGACGCCTTCGTGCTCGCTCAAGGCTCGGAGCACCTCGGTGCGCTCCAGCGTCCGGAAGGTCTGCTCACCGTCGTCGACGAAGATGTCGCTGATCGTGCGCCCTTGGTCGGCTTCGATCTGTGCGTCGGTGTCGAGGAACTCCACCTGCAGCCGGCGGGCCAGCTCGGCTCCGATAGTGGTCTTCCCCGCACCCGGCGGACCCACCAGGACCGCGATCGGTCGTTGCTCCCCCGGCGGCGCTGCCACGTCAGTCATCAAGGACCGACGCCATCGTGTCCGGGATCGATGCCATGTATGCCTCCAGGTTGCGGGCGACCTCGACGACACTGTCGCCGCCGAACTTCTCGACCACGGCATCGGCCAAGACGAGGGCCACCATAGCCTCGGCTACGACGCCCGCGGCGGGCACCGCGCACACGTCGGATCGTTGGTGGATCGCTGTTGCTGCTTCACCGGTGCCGACGTCGATCGTGCGTAGGGCGCGAGGCACCGTCGAGATCGGCTTCATGGCCGCCCGCACCCGCAGCACGGATCCGGTGCTCATGCCACCCTCGGTGCCCCCAGAGCGCAGGGAGACGCGTCGAACCGCTCCCGCCTCGTCACGCTCGATCTCGTCGTGGGCCTGGCTCCCGCGTCGTGCCGCGGTGCGGAAACCCTCACCGACCTCGACACCCTTGATGGCTTGGATTCCCATCAGGGCCCCGGCCAGGCGAGAGTCCAACCTGCGGTCCCAGTGGACGTGCGATCCCAACCCCGGCGGCACTCCCCACGCCAGGACCTCCACCACCCCGCCGAGGGTGTCGCCGTCCTTGCGCGCGGCATCGACCTCGGCCACCATCGCGGCGGAGAGCTTGGCATCCAGGGTGCGCACCGGGTCGGCGTCCAGCCGTTCGACGTCGGCCCGTCGAGGCAGCTCATCCAGCGTCGGCGCGTCGGCGCTCGGACCGACCCACCCCGCCGAGCCGATAGACACCGTGTGGCTCACCAGGGTGATGCCGCAGGCCTGCTCCAAGAACGCCGCCGCCACGGCACCCAGGGCCACCCGGGCCGCGGTCTCCCGGGCCGAAGCCCGCTCCAGGATGGGCCGCGCCTCGGTGAAGCCGTACTTCTGCATACCAACCAAGTCGGCGTGACCCGGGCGAGGCCTGGACAAGGGCTTGTTCCGCGCGAGCTCCTTGGGTGCACCGACGTCGTTCGCCTGCGCGATCCGCTCGCTCTCGACCGGTTCGGGACTCATCACCTCGGCCCACTTGGCCCACTCGGAGTTCGCGATATGCAACGCCACCGGAGAGCCGAGGCTCTGGCCATGACGCATCCCCCCAGCGAAGTCCAGCTGATCCGCCTCGAAGCTCATCCGGGCACCGCGTCCGTATCCGAGGCGACGTCGCGCCAAGGCTCCGGACACCGCCTCACGGGAGATCACCACGCCGGCCGGAAGCCCTTCGAGGATGGCGGTCAGGGCAGGTCCATGGGATTCACCCGCAGTGAGCCAACGCAACATAGCGCCGATCCTCTCAGAACATGGAGCTCAGCAAGTCCGGGGGCAGCAGGAGACCGATCAAGGCACCGAGCATCATCGGTGGCCCGTAGGCCAGATGCCCACCCACGCCGACTCGCTGGGTGAGGAGCAGGAACGCAGCCACGAGCCCACCCACCAAGAACCCCGCATACAACCCCAGCACCACGCTCTGGAACCCGAACCAGCCCAGCACACCGCCCAACACGATCGACAGCTTGACGTCGCCGAGCCCGAGGGCCAACGAGCCTCGAGCCAGCGAGACCAGGGACAAGGTCAGGTAGAAGGCCCCGCTGGCCACCGCACAGATCAGCATCCGAGCCAACGGCCACCAGTCGCCTCCTACCGCCGCGGCCAGGGTCAGACCCACGATGAGGATCCCCATCGTCGGCCACATGATCCGGTCTGGCAACCGGTGCACATCCAGGTCCATAGCGGCCAGGCAGACACAGGCCAACCCGACGGTCAGCAGGGTGAGCAGCACCACGAACTGGGTGAGCGAGGGCACCCCGGCACTGGACCCGGGGTCGAACATCTGACCCGTGAGCTGAGCGGGAGGGGCGAAGAGGGTGCGCCAGGTCAGAATCCAGGCCAGGACCCCGAGGACCGGGGCGACCCACCATCGGGAGCCGGGCAAGGGCATGAGCTCCTCATCCGGCTTGCGGTAGGTGGCCGATCGCAGCCAGCGGCCCACCCACACCCCGAACACGGCGGCGATCAGGCCCATCACCGTCGGAAAGATGATCCCTGGGACCAGCAGCTGCTCGATCTCTACTCCCCTGCCTTGAGGACCTCGCGTAGGGCCGTGCGCATCGCTTCCACGGGAGGCTCCAGACCGGTCATCAGACGTACCTGTTCGACCGCCTGGTGCAGCAGCATGGCAGATCCGTCGACCACGTCCGCTCCCGCTGTGGACATCTGGGTGGCCCACGGCGCGTCGCGGGGGTGGTACACGACGTCCATGGCGACGGTGCTGACGTCCGCCCCGGTCGACAGGGACGGTGGCCGTGGGAGGTCCGCAGCGGCTGGAGCCGTACTCATGGCCACGTCCACCCCGGCGAGGTCCGGCCACCCATCCTCGTAGGTGCGAGTGACGACGCTCAGCCCCAGCCCACGAGCCAGCTCCATCGTCTCCGAGCGAGGGACGGACCTCGACTGGATCACCACGCGCGTGACGCCCATGTCGCTGAACGCCACCAATGCTGAACGGGCGGTCGCCCCCGACCCGATCAGCCAGGCGGATCGTGGTTGCTCACATCCTCGTTCCCGGAAGGCCCGCGTGATCCCGTCGATGTCGGTGTTGTCGGCCCACCAGCCTCCGTCGCGGCGCACCAACGTATTGGCAGCACCGGTGCGCCGGGCTCGATCACTGGACTCCGAGCTCTCCCGCAGCGCCTCCTCCTTGCCGGGCATCGTCACGGACACCCCGACCCACGAACCGTCCAGACCGGCCAGGTGGGAAGGTACCTGTCCTGGTCCGACCTCGGTGCAGCAGTAGACCCAGTCACTCAGACCCAACGCCCGGTAGGCCGCTTGGTGCAGGACCGGAGACAAGGAGTGCTCGATCGGCGAGCCGATCACCCCGGCCTTACGCAGCGCCGTGGGCTCAGCAGTCATCGGGGTTGTCTGCACACCACCGTTGGAACTCGGCGACGTTCTCGTTGTGCTCCTTGAAGGTGACCGCGAACTTGGTCTCCCCCGTGCTCGGGTTCGTGGTGACGAAGTAGAGCCATGGCCCGTCGGCAGGGTTCATGGCTGCCTCGATCGCCGCCGTGCCTGGGCTGTCGATCGGCCCCGGCGGCAGCCCAACGACCTTGTAGGTGTTGTACGGACTGTCGCTGTCGCGTTGCTTGTCAGTGGTGCCTGCCCGCCCACGTTCCTGGAAGATGAAGTGCACGGTGGAGTCGAAACCGAGCGGCTGATCTTCGGCCAGGCGGTTGTCGATGACCTGCGCGATCTTCGGTAGGTCGTCGCTGAAGGCGCCTTCAGCCTGGATCAGGCTTCCCTTGATGATCGCCTCGTTGAGGGCGTCCCCTTCGAGACCGAGGTCGGCATACTTCTGCTTGCCCAGATCGACCATCTGCCGGAGCTGCTCCACTGGGGTGTCATCGGGCCCGAACGCGTAGGTGTCGGGGAAGAGGTACCCCTCCATCTCACCCCCAGCTGCGGCCGGAAGGTCGAGGTCGGCGGGGTCCACGGCTTCGTAGTCGGCCACCTCGTTGTCCGTCTGGTCGGCGAGCAACTCGAAGACCTCGGCCTTCCACAGTCCTTCCCGGACGGTGACGCCGTTGACGTTGCGGAACTCGGGGTCGAGCATCCGGTCGAGCGCCTGCTCGGCACTCATCTGCTCCAGCATGCTGTAGGAACCGGGCTGAATGCTCACGGAATCGGAGTTGACCGCGGCGGCTGCCGCGAAGGCGGCGGAGCTAGCCACCACGTCGTTGTCCGCCAGTATCTCGGCGATCTGTCCACCTCCGGCCCCTTCCGGCACCTCGATGGCTACTTCGCTGCCACCCGGGCCGGGATAGTCCGCGATGGTGTCATCGCTGCGTTGGAACGAGGGGATGAGTCCGGTGACCACCTGCAGCGCGAAGTATCCGCCCACGACGACGACCGTCAGGGCCGCGACGATCGATCCCCACCGGACGAACGGCGAGCGACGACGTCGACCGTGGTCGTCCTCGTGGTCGTCCTCGGGGTCGTGGAAGTCGTCGTGATGTCCCACCAACAAGTCGTCTACGGGGTCGAGGTGATCGTAAGGATCAGCGGGGTGATGGTCGGAGACACCGCCGTCCTCGGGTGCGAGGGTCTGGTCGTACGGGACATCGTCGACCTCGCCGGCCACAGGAGAATGGTCGAGTTGCTGGTCGACGACATCGTCCTGCGATCGCGACGGATTGGTCTTGGCTGCGCGGTAGCGACGACGCCAGGACAGGGGTGCCTGGCTATCAGGAGGTTGGCTCACGGTTGCCTTCCTTCGTTCGGGTTCTCGTCCGGGGCTTGCGCGGTTTCCTACCGCCGACCACCTCTCCACCGGGTTTCCCGGTGCTTCGTTCTGCGTCGAGTGCTGCTTGCAAGATCAACACCGCGGCGGCCTGGTCGACCGACTGGCGCTGTTGACGCCCGGGGACTCCACTGGCCGCCAACATCCGATGGGCGTCGACGGTGGTCAGCCGCTCGTCCCACAACCGCACCGTGATGTCGCCCAAAACGCCGCTCAGCGCGGCCGCATACTGGCGAGCTCGCTGCGCGGCGAGTCCTTCGGTCCCGTTCAGCGACGTGGGGAGACCGACGACGACCTCCAGTGCTGAGCGTTCCCGGGCCTGCTCAACGATCGAGTCCAGGTCGGCAGTTCCCGACGGGTCCCGGGGCAAGGTCGCCACCGGGGTGGCAATCAGTCCGTCCGGGTCACTGGTGGCCAGACCGACGCGTACTTCTCCGACGTCGACCCCGAGTCGTGCCCCTCGCCGGGTCACGTCCCAGTGCTGACGCGATCCCCGATGGACTCTGCGATGCGCTTCAGTGCCTGCCCCGTCTTGCTGGCGTCGGTCCCGCCACCCTGTGCCATGTCAGGTTTACCGCCTCCGCCGCCGCCGAGCTCGGCGGCGGCAGCACGCACGAGTTCACCCGCCGCAAGGCCCAGGTCCCGGGCCTGCGCGTTCGTCCCCACCACCACCACCGGACGGCCGTTCGTGCTGGCGGTCACGGCTACAACGGCCGGACGGCCCTCCCCGAGGCGTCCCCGGACGTCGGTGACCAGTCGTCGCGCGTCGTCCGCGCCGACACCGTCGCCGACGTCGTGGCCAACGAAGGTGACCCCGCTGACGTCCTGGGCCTGCTGGGTCAGTGAACCGGCCGCGGCCAGCACCGACTGCTGGCGGGCCGCCGCGATCTCGCGTTCCGCTTGTTTCAAGCGGACCAAGATGGACTCCACTCGGTCGGCGAGCTCTTCGGGTCGAGCCTTGAGGGCGTCACTGAGCTGGCCGACGATCGCGTGCTCCCGGGCCAGGAACTGGTAGGCGTCCGCCCCTACCAAGGCCTCCACTCGGCGAACCCCGGCGCCGATCGAGGCCTCGCCCATGAGCTTGACGACCCCCAGCTGTCCGGAACGCTGGGCGTGAGTGCCTCCGCACAACTCACTGGCCCAGTCACCCACCGAGACGACCCGTACCTCATCGCCGTACTTCTCCCCGAACAGGGCCATGGCCCCGGAGTCCCGCGCCTGTTGCTGGGTCATGACTTCGGCGCGCACCGGCAGGTCGTCCAGCAACAGCGCGTTGACGCGGGCCTCAACGTCCACCAAGACCGACGGAGGCACCGCTGACGTGGCGTTGAAGTCGAAGCGAAAGCGTCCCGGGGCATTCTCCGATCCCGCCTGGGTGGCACTCTCACCGAGTGCTTCACGAATCGCTTTGTGGACCATGTGGGTGGCGGTGTGAGCCCGCGAGATGGAGCGCCGACGCTCAACGTCGACCAGTGACAGGGCCTCCTCGCCCGCGCTGACCTCCCCTTCGCGCACTGTGCCCCGGTGCACGATCATGCCCCTCATCGGCGACTGGACATCGCGCACCTCGAACACCGCTCCTCCGGCGAGACGGATGAGTCCCGCGTCGGCGAGTTGGCCGCCGCCCTCGGCGTAGAAGGGAGTTCGGTCCAGGACCAGCTCGACCTCTTGGCCGCCACGGGCCCGCGACACACTTGCCCCATCCACCAGCAGCCCCGCGACCCGGGCCTCCGACTCGACCTGGTCGTAGCCGGTGAACGTCACCGGTCGGGTCAAAGCGTCGGCAATGCTGCGGTAGGCGGTGGTGTCGCCGTGGCTGGACCTCTTGGATCGGGCATCGGCCTTGGCTCGGTCCCGCTGCTCACCCATCAGGCGCCTGAAGCCGACCTCATCGACGTCCACGCCATGCTCAGCAGCCATCTCCAGGGTGAGGTCGATGGGGAACCCGTAGGTGTCGTGCAAGGCAAAGGCTTCTGAGCCTCCCAGCGACTTCGAGCCGTTGCCCTTCGCCGCCCGGACGGCGGCGTCGAGCATGACGGTGCCGCTGGACAACGTCCGCGCGAAGGCCTCCTCCTCGCCGTAGGCCACCTTGGAGATCGATGACCACTGGCTCAGCAGCTCCGGGTACGAGGCGGCCATGACGTCCCGGCTGACCGGGAGCAATGAGGGCAGCGAGGGTCCACTGACCCCCAGGAGCCGCATGGAGCGCACGGCTCGTCGAAGCAGTCGGCGCAGCACGTAGCCGCGGCCTTCGTTCGACGGGGTAACACCGTCCCCGATCAACATCAGCGACGAACGTACGTGGTCGGCGACAACCCGCAACAGGACGTCGTCGGACTCCTTGGACCCGTAGTGCTTACCGGACAGATCCTCCGCGGCCGAGATGACGGGATAGACCTCGTCGATCTCGTACAGGTTGTCCACGCCCTGAAGCAGGTAGGCCACCCGTTCCAGGCCCATGCCCGTGTCGATGTTCTTGCTGGGCAGCTCACCGGCCACGTCGAAGTCGACCTTGGACCGGACTGCGGAGAGCTCCTCCTGCATGAAGACGAGGTTCCAGATCTCCAGGAATCGGTCCTCGTCCACCGCAGGACCACCGTCCGCACCGAACTCGGCGCCGCGGTCGATGTAGATCTCACTGCAGGGCCCACCCGGTCCGGGAACCCCGGTGTGCCAGTAGTTGTCGGCCAGCCCCCGACGCTGGATGCGCTCGGTCGGTAGGCCGGCGACGCGATGCCAGATCTCGATGGCCTCGTCGTCGCCGTCGAGCACCGTCACCCAGACCGTGTCCGGATCGAAGCCGAGGCCACCCTGGTTCTGCCCCGAGGTGATGAACTCCCAGGCGTAGGTGATCGCGTCCTCTTTGAAGTAGTCGCCGAAGGAGAAGTTCCCGTTCATCTGGAAGAACGTGCCGTGGCGGGTGGTCTTGCCGACCTCTTCGATGTCGAGCGTGCGTACGCACTTCTGGACCGAGGTGGCCCTGAGCCAGGGAGGAGTCTGCTGACCGGTCAGGTACGGGATGAACGGCACCATCCCGGCGACCGTGAACAGCAAGGTGGGGTCCGCGCTGACCAGCGAGGCACTGGGGACGACCGCGTGGCCTCTGCTCTCGAAGAAGGCAAGCCAACGACGGCGGATCTCAGCGGTTTCCATGACTCCTCTTCGGGCAGGCTTCAGCGACGGTGTGCTCCAACACTTCGCAGCACTCTATCTCTGCGGCGTGACGATGCCGTCGCGCGCCGCGGCACGCGCGCTCAGCCGCCGCGGATCACACCGCGCAGCCAGGCCCACCGGGGCCGTATCCGCTCCTCGAACCCACGGTCCGTGGGCCGGTAGTAGTCGGCTCCCCGGACGTCGTCGGGAAGGAATTGCTGCGGCCCTACACCCGCCGGCTCGTCGTGGCTGTAGCGATATCCCGCACCGTGCCCCAAGGCACTGGCCCCGGCATATCCGGTGCCTCGCATCGACGCGGGTACGGGCCCCCCCTTGCCCGCCCGAATGTCGGCGATGGCTTCGTTGATCCCGATGTAGGCGGCGTTGGACTTGGGGGCGACGGTGTTGTGCACCACGGCCTGCGCGAGCACGATCCTGGCTTCCGGCATACCGATCTGGGCGACGGCATGCATCGCGGCGACGGCCGTCTGCAGCGCCGTCGGATCGGCCATCCCGACGTCTTCGCTCGCGCTGATGACAATCCGTCGAGCGATGAACCGGGGGTCCTCGCCTGCTTCCAACTGCCGGGCCAGGTAGTGCAGCGCGGCATCGACGTCGCTGCCGCGCATCGACTTGATGAACGCGCTGGCCACGTCGTAGTGCTGGTCCCCCGTCCGGTCGTACCGCACCGCCGCGTAATCCACCGCCTGCTCCGCGTGCTCGAGCGTGATGGAGGTCGCGGGTGCTCCGCTACCCTCCTTGTCGCTCGTGTCGTCCCGTCCGGGCGGCGAGTCGACCGCCACCCCGGCCGCCGCCTCCAGGGTGGTCAACGCCCGCCGAGCATCTCCTCCGGCAATAGCCACGATGTGGTCCCGCGCGGCCTCCGAGAGCGTGAACTCCCCGGCGAGTCCGCGCTCGTCGCTGAGCGCATCACCGAGGAGCCCGGCCATGTCGGAGTCGCCCAGAGACTCCAGCCGGACCAGCATGGATCGAGACAGCAGTGGAGCGATGACGCTGAACGAGGGGTTCTCCGTGGTGGCCGCGACGAGCACGATCAGCCGGTTCTCCACCCCGGGCAGCAGAGCATCCTGCTGAGCCTTGCTGAATCGGTGGATCTCGTCGAGGAAGAGCACGCTCTGCCGGTCGTAGAGCGCGCGGTCGGTGGTGGCCTGTTCCAGAACGGCCCTCACGTCCTTGACACCGGCACTCACCGCGGACAGCTCGACGAACGTGCGCTCGGCCGAGGTGGCCACGAGGTGTGCCAACGTGGTCTTGCCGGTGCCGGGCGGACCCCACAGAATCGCAGAGAGCGGTCCCGCACTTCCCGTGCGGCCTTCGACCAACCGACGCAGTGGACTGCCAGGGCGCAGGACGTCGCCCTGGCCCCGTACCTCGTCCAGCGTTCGGGGCCTCATCCGCGCGGCCAACGGAAGGTTCCGGTCCGGGCCGGAGCGGGACGAGGGATCGGAGAACAAGTCACTGTCGGGAAGTCCAGGCACGTTTGGCAGGCTAGCCCGGTGACCCGGACTGTGGCGAAGCATCGCCGAGCATCGTCTCCCGCCCTGGTGCGACTCGGCATGAGCACGGCTCGCCACCCGTGGCGCTACGTCGCGACGTGGGCCCTGCTGATCGTCATGAGCTTCGCCGCCAGCCTCGGGGTGCTCACCGGCCAGTCGGTCTTCGACCGCCTCACCTCCGGCACGACGGAGGCCCCGGGTGAGGCTCAGGACGCCTACGACCTCCTGAGCACCTCGGATGAGGAGTCGGCGACCGTGCTTGTCGCGGTGAGCGGGGCGCAGGTCCTGGCACCGGAGACGGCCTCCGCCGTCAGCAGCGCGGTGGAGGACCTCGCGGCGATCGATGCGGTGAGCAACGTGCAGTCCCCGATGACCACTCCGGGATGGCCGCAGAGCCCGGAAGCCTTCGCTTTCGTCGCCGACCAGGACCCCGCCTCCGGTGGCTTCATGGTCGTGGTGACCATGCCGGGAGAGCTATCCCAGAGCGCTCAGGAAGACGTCGTGTCGGAGGTCGAGCGCATCGCGCCGCAGGCTCTGGATCCCATCGCGGAGACCGTCACGGTCGGCGGCGTAACCCAGCTCATCGACGACATCAACGCTCAGGTCGCGAGCGATCTCGCCAAAGGTGAAGGCTTGGCGCTGCCGGCTTCGCTGATCGTCCTGGTCGTGGTCTTCGGCGGGTTCTTGGCGGCGGGGATGCCGATCATCGGAGCTGTGGCCTCGATCGGCGGCGGCTTGGCCATCCTGCTGGGTTTCTCCTACCTGATGGATCTCGATGCCACGGTGGTGAACATCGTCACGGTGATGGGGTTGGCGCTCTGTATCGACTATGGGCTTCTCATGGTGAGCCGGTTCCGCGAGGAGGTGGTCGCGGTGGCTCCAGGGGTGTCGCACCGCGACCTCAGTAGCGATCAGATCGCGTCGGCGCTCTCGGGCGCGGTATCGACCGCCGGTCGTACCGTTCTGTTCTCCGCGCTGATCGTGGGCATCTCCCTGTCCGGGTTGACCCTCTTCGAGGCACCGATCATGCGGGCCATCGGTGCGGCCGGGGTAGCGGTGGTGCTCGTGGCTCTCATCGTGGCGCTGACGTTGGTCCCGGCCCTGTGTGCGCTGGCGGCCCGTCGCCTCGGGAAACGTCGTGGCGCCGAGCTGTCGGGGGACGACGGGTGGTTCAGCGCTTTGGCGCGGGTGGTGCAGCGTCGTCCCGCGCTGACCATGGTGGCTGCGGTGCTCGTCCTGCTGACCCTGGCCTCGCCGGTGCTGGCGCTGCGGTTGACCTCCTCCGGGGTGGAGCTGCTGCCGAAGGACGCCGAGCAACGGATCTTTTTCGAGATGCTCGATGCGGACTATCCGGCGTTGGCCGGAGCTGACGTCACGGTCGTCGCCGAAGGATCGGTGCAGGAGGTTCAAGCCTGGGCGGACGATACGGTCAGCGCTCTGCCGGGGGTCGACACCATCGAGTCGGTCACCCCCGAGGCCGACTTCACGGTGGTCCGTATCGCTACCCAAGGCGGCCCCACCGACGATGCCGCACGTGACATTGTCGAGGCCCTACGGGCCGACCGGCCGGACTTCGACATCCTGGTAGCAGGACAGGCCGCCAGCCTGGCCGACTTCGTGCAGTCCATGTTCGACCGAGCGCCGTATGCCGTGGCGTGGATCGCCGGCGCTACGTTCGTCCTGCTCTTTCTGCTCACGGGGTCGGTCATCATCCCGGCCAAGGCGCTCATCCTCAACGTCATCTCCCTCGGCGCCAGCTTGGGCCTGACCACCTGGGTCTTTCAAGGGCCTCACCTGGAGGGCCTGCTCAACTTCACCTCGGCGGGCGGGGTCGAGTCGATCATCCCGTTGTTGGTGCTGGCCTTCGGCTTCGGTCTGTCGATGGACTACGAGGTCTTCCTTCTGGCTCGCATCATCGAGCTGCACGAGTCGGGCCACGACGACAACACGGCGGTCCGGCTGGGACTGCAACGCTCCGGTCGGATCATCACTTCGGCCGCGCTGATCATGGTCATCGTCTTCTCCGGGTTCGCCTTCGGTGACATGTTGGCGATCAAACAGACCGGTTTTGCCCTCGCTACGGCGGTGTTCATCGACGCCACGCTGGTCCGGATGGTGCTCGTGCCCGCGACGATGACCCTCCTCGGTCGGTGGAACTGGTGGGCTCCGGCCTTCCTCCGGCCGGTGCACGAACGCTTCGGCGTGACGGAGCACAGCAGCGTCAACAGCACCGCGCCAAGCTAGGAGTCGGTAGCCGCTTTCGCGGTCTTCGAGGCGTCCGTAGCCTGCTGCGCTGGTGCATCGACGCCGGCCTCCTTGCGCTGCCCCGGAGTGATGCTGGCGGGCGCCTGCGTCAACGGGTCGAAACCGCCGCCCGACTTCGGGAAGGCGATGACGTCCCGGATCGACTCCGTGCCGGCGAGTAGCGCGACGATCCGGTCCCAGCCGAACGCGATCCCACCGTGGGGCGGAGCCCCGAACTTGAACGCCTCCAGCAGGAAGCCGAACTTCTCCTCCGCCTGGTCGGCGTCCAAGCCCATCAGGGCGAAGACACGCTCCTGAACGTCGCGGCGATGGATACGAATCGAACCGCCACCGATCTCGTTGCCGTTGCAGACGATGTCGTAGGCGTAGGCCAGAACGGCTCCAGGGTCATCCTCCATCGAGTCCAGGAACTCCGCTTTCGGCGAGGTGAAGGCGTGATGCACCGCCGTCCACGCCCCGCCACCCACGGCGACATCCCCCGCAGCCACGGCCTCCGAGGCCGGCTCGAACAACGGTGCGTCGACGATCCACAAGAAGGACCATGCCGACTCATCCAGCAAGCCACACCGTCGGGCGATCTCCAGCCGGGCAGCCCCGAGCAACATGCGAGAGGACTTGACCTCTCCGGCCCCGAAGAACACACAGTCACCCGGTGCAGCTCCGACGAGCTCGGCGAGTCCGGCCCGCTCGGTCTCGGACAGGTTCTTGGCGACCGGCCCGGCCAAGGTGCCGTCCTCAGCAACCGTCACGTAGGCCAGTCCGCGAGCGCCGCGTTGTTTTGCCCACTCTTGCCAGGCGTCGAACTGACGGCGGGGCTGGGCCGCGCCGCCGGGCATCACCACGGCGCCGACGTAAGGCGCTTGGAAGACGCGGAACGGGGTGTCGGCGAAGTACTCCGTGCAGTCCGTCAGCTCCAGGTCGCAGCGCAGATCGGGCTTGTCCGAGCCGTAGCGGGCCATCGCGTCGGCATACGTCATCTGCGGCAGGGGGGTCGGCACCTCGACCCCTATCAGCTCCCAGACCGCGCGCAGGATCGCCTCGCCCAGCTCGATGATGTCCGCCTGCTCGACGAAGCTCATCTCGACGTCCAGCTGGGTGAACTCGGGTTGACGGTCCGCCCGGAAGTCCTCGTCCCGGTAGCAGCGGGCAATCTGGTAGTAGCGCTCCAACCCCGCGACCATCAAGAGCTGCTTGAACAGCTGCGGGCTCTGCGGCAGGGCGTACCAGCTGCCCGGCTGTAGCCGCGCCGGCACCAGGAAGTCACGAGCACCCTCGGGGGTCGAACGAGTCAGGGTGGGCGTCTCCACCTCGACGAAGTCGCGCTCCGCCAGCAGGTTGCGGGCGGCTGCGTTGACCTTGGAGCGCAGGCGTAGGTTCTCCCCGGCCGACCCCGCGCCGGGTCGACGCAGGTCGAGGTAGCGGTGACGCAGTCGCGCCTCCTCGCCTACGGTGACCCGCTCGTCGATCTGGAAGGGCAGGGGAGCCGCCTCACTGAGCACGGTCAGCGCGCTCGCGACGACCTCGATGTCTCCCGAGGCGAGGTCCGGGTTGGCGTTTCCCTGGGGGCGGGGCCGCACCGTGCCTTCGATGGAGATGCAGTACTCGTTGCGAAGGTCGTGGGCACCGCCTTGGGCCAACACCTCATCGCGGACCACCACCTGGGCCACCCCCGAGGCGTCGCGCAGATCCAGGAAGGCCACTCCGCCGTGGTCGCGTCGGCGGGCAACCCATCCGCTCAGCGTGACGATCTGGTCGGCGTGCTCGGCTCGTAGCGAGCCGGCCTCGTGGGTGCGCAGCACAGTGATGTTCCCTCGGTTGGTCGATAGTGGTTCGTCGTTCGTATTTCAGCAGTCACGTCCGGACGGGCCGACTACTCCGGAGCCAAGCCTAAGCCGCCATCCTGGTGGTGATGCGGATGCGTCGTCCAGGGTTCGTCGGCGGCGCGCAGGGTGGACCAGTGCATCGAGCGACTGACGTATGCCGCCAGCAGACCGATGGTCGCTGCGGAGTTCCTCATTCGCCCGCTCAGGACCGCAGCCACAGCCACGTCCAGGTCCACCCACCGCACTGGCATACCGAGCTCTTCGGCTTCCCGCTCGAACCGCTCGTCCTCGGGCACGTCGTGAAGGTCTCGGGCCAGGTAGATCCGTTTGGCTTCGTTGAGCCCGCCGGGAGACGAGAAGTACTCACTCAGCAGATCCCACTGTCGGGCCTGCAGGTCGGCCTCCTCCGCCAGCTCGCGGGCGGCAGCATCGACCCCGGGCTCCCCCGCGACGTCCAGAAGTCCGGCGGGCAACTCCCATTCGTAGCTGCGCACGGGATGGCGGTACTGCTGGATCAACAACACCTCGTCGAGCTCGGTGGACGGGTCGTGGCGTAGCGCCACGACGCTGACCGCTCCGGGATGATCCACATACTCCCGGGTCACCTCGCCGGCCTCGCCCAGGTCGACCACCTCGCTCACGACGTCCCAGATACGTCCCTTCATCACGACTTCACGGGAAGAGACCGGCTGGGGATCGATCCGGTCCACGAGCTCGCTGGCCTCGGCGCGTGGCGCCTGCATACTCACGAGCCGGCGGCCGGTTCGACCTCGACCAGGCGCTGTGAACGCTGCATCTGCACGGCCGCTTCGACCAGGCCGGCAAACATCGGGTGCATGCGGTCCGGGCGCGACTTGAACTCCGGGTGAGCCTGCGTCGAGACGTAGTACGGGTGGACCTCACGCGGCAGCTCGACGAACTCGACCAGGGACCCGTCCGGCGACGTACCGCTGATCACCAGGCCGGCCGTGGTCAGCTGGTCCCGGTAGGTGTTGTTGACCTCGTAACGGTGACGGTGCCGTTCACTGACCTCGGTGCTTCCGTACGTCTGCGCGAGCACCGACCCGTCGGTGAGGCGCGCCGGGTAGGTGCCCAGGCGCATCGTGCCGCCGAGGTCGCCCGCTCCCTCGACGAAGGCCTTCTGTTCGGCCATGGTCGCGATCACCGGCGCCGGGGTCTGCGGGTCGAACTCGGTCGAGCTGGCGCCCTGGATGTGGGCAACGTGCCGGGCGTACTCGATGACCATGGCCTGTAACCCCAGGCAGATGCCGAGCGTGGGGACTCCACGTTCTCGAGCCCACCGCAGCGCCCCGATCTTGCCTTCGATCCCGCGGACCCCGAATCCCCCCGGGACCAGGATCGCGTCGACTCCGGTCAAAGACTTGATGGCCCCAGCCTCGGTCTGGCACTCATCGGAGGCGACCCAGCGGATCGACACCTTCGCGTTGTGGCCGAATCCGCCGGCACGCAGCGCCTCGGTGACCGAGAGGTAGGCGTCGGGGAGGTCGACGTACTTGCCGACCAGGGCGATCTCGACGTTGTGCTCGGGCCGGTGGACACGCTGCAACAGGGCGTCCCAGTCGGTCCAATCCACGTCTCTGAACGGCAGCCCGAGGTGGCGCACCACGTAGGCGTCCAGCCCCTCGGTATGCAGAACCTTGGGGATGTCGTAGATGCTCGGTGCGTCGATGGCGTTGGCGACAGCGTCGAGGTCGACGTCGCACATCAGCGAGATCTTGCGCTTGATCGAGGTGGGGATGTCCCGGTCCGCACGGCAGACAATGGCGTCCGGGCTGATCCCCACCTGACGCAGCATGGCCACGGAGTGCTGTGTCGGCTTCGTCTTCAGCTCTCCGCTGGGCGCGAGGTAAGGCACCAGCGAGACGTGCAGGAAGAAACAGTTGGAGCGCCCCACGTCCTGACGGACCTGACGGGCGGCCTCAAGGAACGGGAGCGACTCGATGTCACCGACCGTGCCGCCGATCTCGGTGATGATGATGTCCGGAGGATCATGCTGCTCCGCATCGGCGCGCATCCGGGACTTGATCTCGTTGGTGATATGCGGGATGACCTGCACGGTGTCTCCGAGATACTCCCCGCGACGTTCCTTGGCGATCACGTCGTTGTAGACCTGCCCCGTGGTCACGTTCGCCCGGCCTCGCAGGTTCACATCCAGAAAGCGCTCGTAGTGGCCGATGTCCAAGTCACACTCGGCGCCGTCCTCGGTGACAAAGACCTCGCCGTGCTGGAACGGGTTCATCGTCCCGGGGTCGACGTTGATGTAGGGGTCGAGCTTCTGCATCGTGACACGGATACCCCGTGACCGGAGCAGGAAGCCGAGGCTGGAAGCCGTCAGACCCTTACCGAGAGAGGACGCGACGCCCCCGGTTACAAAGATATGTTTCGTTGTCTCCACCACGGGCCGTCAGTCTACGTGAGGTCTGCGGTGGTATGCCGCAGCGCGCCGATAACTGTCCAGCGCCGCCCCGGTGGCGTCCTGGCTGGTGGGAAGTTGCGAGCCGACCCTCCGCGCCCTAGCCCGAAGGTCCGCCAACACCCCGGGGTCCTCCAGCAGCGCAGCCACCGCGTCGCTGAGTCGCCGCACCACAGCCCCATCCGCCCTGGCCGGCTCCCCCTCGACCCACGCGGCGCCGCCACCGATCATGGCTCTGCTGCCGCCGACATCGGTGGCCACGATGGCGGCTCCCAGCGCAAGCGCCTCCTGGAGCCAGACCGGTTGGCCTTCCCAGACCGCGGCGGAGACCACCACATCGGCGGCGGCCAGGAGGTCGGGCACGTCCTCGCGCTGACCGAGCAGCGTCACCGGAGCTCGCGAGGCGTCGATGTGCTGCTGCAACCGTTCGCGCTCGGGTCCTTCGCCGACGATGAATCCCTTGACGGGGTAGCCCGTGACCGCCAGCGTGCTGACGACCTCGACCACTCGGTGCATGGCCTTCTGCGGGGCCAACCGGCCCACGCTCAGAAGGACGATGTCGCTGGCCTGAACGCCCAGCCGGTGTCGACCACCTATGCCATCCGCAGACGGAAGGTCGTGCGCCGCGGCTACGACGGCTGGCACCGCGGGTGGGCGCCGCGCTCGCGCGCGGCCGGGATGAAGGTCCGGTGACACGACCAAGAGCTCATCGGCGCCGTGGACCACCACCTGCTCGAGCGTGGCGTAGATCCTTCGTGGCAGGGCGCCGCCGGGCGCCGCGTTGTGGGACGTGACCACCAGCGACGGAGTCTGCCGAGCCGACTTGGCGGATCGGGAGAAGAGGTGCATCGTGCGGCGGGCCACCACCGCCAAGGCACCGGCTCGGAGTCCGTGCGCGTGAACGACGTCAACCCGCGCCATCTGCCCTCGCAGAGCGCCGACGGCCCGGGCGTCGGACAGGGGTGAGGGGCGGGGGCCCACCTTCAGGTCCCGAGCCGCAGTCCCCTCCTCAACCAGTGCGAACTGTTCCAAGACCGGGGACGGGGCCGCCACACTCACCTGCCACCCCGCCCGTCGCAGACCACCGGCCAGATCCGCGACGTGAGCCCCGACCCCGCCCTGCACCATCCCGGTGACCAGCAGCACGGCACTCATACAGGTCCGCCTTCTGCCGCGGGGGCGACCGGCCGTCGGAGTGCTCCGTTGATGATCGTCATCAGCGCCGCTCGGTCCACCACCGCCACGGCGACGCTCATCGCCATCACCAGCACGACCGACAGGATGGCCGCGCTCAGCACGGCAGACCACACGCCCTGATCGACCCCCGGCAGGACACCGGTGAAAGCCATGATCTCGCGCACCGCCACGACGGTGCCCCCCGAGCACGCGGCCGCCGTGGCCCCCCGTGCCGCGCCGCCGAAGGCTGCGACCTCCCACGTCGCCCGCACCGCGCGGCTGAGAAAGAGCGCCGTGACGCTCATCCCCAGAGAGCTGCTCAGCCCCAGGATCACCAACAAGTGCTGTGGGGAGTCCACGTCCGTCGCGGCGAAGAGCGCCACGGGCAGCACTCCGGCCACGGCCCAACCGACGCTGAGGCCGACGGCGGCGCGCAGTGGCGAGCCTTCGGCATACAACGCGCGGGTCAGCACAGCGGCCACGGAAAGGCCGAGCAGGCCGGGGGCGTAGGCCGCTAACCCTGCCGGAAGCGCCTCCAGCGCGGCCTGGCCGGGACCGTCGCTGCCGGCGTCGAGGCTTAAGAAGACCGCACCTACCTCTCGCCGACAGGCCAGGAGTACGCATACCCCCAGGATGGAGGTCAGCAGCACCGCTCGAGTGGTGACTCGCAGGATCGTTGATCGTTGTTGCGGATCGGTGAAGCGGGGAAACGCGACCGTGGCCAGGGGTACGGCCAGGAGAGCGTAGGGCAGAAGGTAGGCGGTCTGGGTGTAGGCGTAGACGTTGATCGTGCCGGTTTCGACCCGGTTGGTGAGCAGCACCACCACGATCACCACCGCTTGCTGCCCCAGGACCGCGACCACTCCGGCGACGGCCAGTGCCCGGGCTGTGGCGGCAGTGCCGTCGGGGAACCGCAGCCGCGGTCGAAGGCGCACCCCAAGCCGGATGGTGGGCCACAGCAGCGGCAGGCTGAGCGCCGCTACGCCCGCCGTCGTGCCCGCAGCCAGCAGCACGATGCCGGATTTCGGTACGCGGTCCAACGGCACCGCCGGGTCGAAGAGCGCGCCGTACAGGAGGTAGGTCCCGATCACGACCACGCTCGACAGCAAGGGGGCGAGCGCTGCGGCCAGGAACCGCCGGTGTGCTTGCAACACCCCGGTCAGCACCACACCAACCCCGTACAACGCGATCTGTGGGGCGAAGACGAGCAACATGAGCGCTGCCACCCGGTGCGTGTCGTCCGGGGTGCACTGCGTGGACGAGCCCAGGAGCAACACGGCCAGCGGATCGGCCAGCAGCATCACGACCAGACCGAGAGGGACGAGGATCAGGAGCGCCCAGCTCAGGAGTGCACTAGCGCTCTGGTCGGCCTCCCGCTCCTTGCCCTGGTGCAGGTAGGTCGAGATCAACGGGACTGCGACGGCCGCCAGTGCTCCCCCGGCCGCAGCTTCGTAGAGCACATTGGGCACCTGGTTCGCGGTGGCATAGACGGTGCCCAGGCAGGTAGTGCCCACTCGGTCGGAGAAGACCACCCACCTGCTGAGACCGACTCCTCGTGACACCAACGTGATGGCCGCTACGAGCCCGGCCGTGGCGGCGATGCTGCC
>JBBSQA010000033.1:0-21829 GCA_038258285.1 Actinomycetales bacterium
CCGGCGGTCGGGGTGGTCGTCCGCGGCGCCACCCCGCGGACCTGCCGCAAAACCATAACCGCCCCCGCGGCGGCGCCGCGCCCCCCCGTGCTCGGGCCGGCCCCCCCCCCCGGACTGGGGTCGGTGCGCCTAACGCTCAGCCAGGGCGGCGAAGACGACCAGGTTCGCACTGCGGTGACCGTCGTCGCGATATCCCAGGGCGTCGTCACAGGTGACCAGCACCAGCTCGGCGCGATCGGATTTCTGGCCCCAGACCCGAGGGTCGGTCTGCAGCACGGCCTTGTCGATGACCTCGGCGCCGGTGATGGTGAACTCCAGCTCCGTGCCGTCGGCATACCCCACCGTGATCGACTCGCCGGCCGACGCGTCCTCCAGGTCCGCGAAGACGTCCGGCGCACCGGCGTAGTCCACGTGAGCGGCCAGCACGGCGGTGCCGGGGTGGCCCGGCTCGACTCGGTCGTTGCCGGTGAACCACATCAGCTGGCCTTGGTCCGGAGAGATGGTGCCCTGATCCGACAAGCCTCCAGCGGTGATCGCCTGGTCGACGCCCGCGCTCGGCACCTGCACGTGGCTCACCGGCGCGGAGGGGACGGCGCCACCCTCCGTGGGGCCAGCGTCGGCAACGTCTTTGCCTGGAGTGACGGTCGATGTTCCCGTGGTCTGCGCAGCGGGTGTCGCCTCGCGGGTGGGAGCAGTGACGTCAGCGGAGCCGCACGCCGTCAGCACTACGGCACTGGCAGCAAAAGCGACGAACGAGCGGCAGGTCACGTTTCCTATTGTCACCCGGCCTGGGTCTCAGGTGCCCCATCAGGGCTGGTCCGGGCCCAGATGGCAGCGCCGACCGAGGGTCCGTAAACTTGTCCATCATGGACCACAACCCGACCCGACGTCCGCGCGTGCTCATTATCGGCTCCGGGTTCGGCGGGCTCTTCGCGGCCCAAGCGCTGGCCTCGGCCGACGTCCAGGTCACGATGATCGCCAAGACCAGTCACCACCTCTTCCAACCCCTGCTCTACCAGGTGGCCACCGGCATCCTTTCCTCCGGTGAGATCGCACCTGCTACCCGTGAGGTACTGGCCAAGCAGGACAACGCGGAGGTGCTGCTGGGCAACGTGCGCCATATCGATGTCGAGGCTCGTCGCGTGCACGTCTCGACGTTGGGCATCGAGGACGAGTTCACCTACGACTACCTCATCGTGGCGGCCGGGTCGCGTACTTCGTACTTCGGCAACGACCACTTCGCCCACGATGCTCCGGGTATGAAGAGCATCGATGACGCCCTGGAGCTGCGGGGACGGATCTACGGCGCCTTCGAGCTCGCGGAGATCTCCGCCTCCAGAGGCGAGCCGAGCGACGTCGACCGGCTGATGACGTTCGTCGTGGTCGGTGCCGGCCCCACGGGGGTGGAGATGGCCGGACAGCTGGTGGAGCTGTCCAAGCGCACCCTGAACCGGGAGTTCCGCCACATCGACGCCACCGACTCCAGGATCATCCTGTTGGACGGTGGGGATGCGGTGCTGAGCTCGTTCGACCCCTCTCTGCAGGAGAAGGTGAAGGCCGAGCTGGAGAAGATGGGGGTCGACGTTCGCCTCGGGGCCATGGTCGTCGACGTCGACGAGCAGGGGCTGAACTACAAGGACCGCGACGGCGCGACCCACCGCATCGAGTCCGTGACCAAGGTGTGGGCGGCTGGGGTCAGCGCCAGCCCGCTGGGCAAGATCCTGGCTGACCAGGTGGGCGTGAAGGTGGATCGAGGTGGCCGCATTCCGGTTCAGTCGGACCTCACACTGCCTGGTCACCCCGAGATCTTCGTGGTGGGAGACATGATCGCGCTGGACGATTTGCCTGGAGTGGCGCAGACGGCGATCCAGACCGCGCGGCACTCCGCTGCCCAGATCATCCGGGCGGTCGAAGGCCACCCGAGCAGCGAGGACTTCAGCTACTTCGACAAGGGCAACATGGCCACCGTCGCCCGGTTCCGAGCGATCGCCGAAGTCGGCCCCATCAAGGTCACCGGATTCCTCGCCTGGTCCATGTGGCTGGTCGTACATCTCTTCTACATCATCGGGTTCAAGTCGCAGATCACCATGCTGTTGCACTGGGCAGTGACCTTCCTGGGTCGGGATCGTGCGCAACGGACGATCACCGAGCAGCAAGTATTCGGCCGCCTGGCGATGGAGCAAGACGGTCGGGCTTTGCCGGAGTCCCTGGGACGCACCATGCGCCCCGCGGCGGCATCCAAAGGCGTCACTGAGCGGGAAAGCGCCGCAGCCGAGGCGAGTGCGGAGCAGAAGCCGGACAGCGACGACGAGGCACGCACCAGCGACTGAGGCGCTGCGGGGCGCTCCGCCAAGCGCGCCCTAGAGTGGGACGCATGCCCGTGGACTACCCGATCAGTGCGCACACTCTGGACAGCGGACTACGCGTCGTGATCAGCGAGGACCACTTGGTGCCGGAGGTCAGCCTCAACGTCAGTGTCGCGGTCGGCTCCCGCCACGAGATCCCCGGACGCACAGGGTTGGCCCATCTGTTCGAGCACCTGATGTTCGAAGGGTCGCAGCACGTGGCGGAGGGGGAGCACTTCGAGGTGCTGATGGGGCACGGTGGGCGGTGCAACGCCACCACGTCCTTTGACCGCACCAACTACTTCGAGTCGGTGCCTTCTGGCGTGGCCGAGTTGTCCGTGTGGTTCGAAGCCGACCGGCATACCCGACTGCTGCCCGCAGTCACTCAGGCGAACGTGGACAACCAGCGCGACGTCGTCGTCGAGGAGAAGCGACAGCGCTACGACAACCAGCCCTACGGAGACGCGCTCGAAGCCATCTGTGCGGCGATCTACCCCGAGGCGCATCCCTATCGGCACACGCCGATCGGCTCGATGGAAGATCTGCAGGCTGCCTCTTTGGAGACCGTGCGGGACTTCTACCGGGAGCACTATCGACGCGACAACACCGTGCTGACGATGGTCGGCGACCTCTCCGTCGAGCAGGGGCTGACCTGGGCCCAGCACTACTTCGGGGCTGAGGACCCTCCTGCGGAGGATCTCGGTGACGTGCTCCAGCCGCGTCCCGAAGCCGCCCGGCTGAGCGCGCTGACGGATCCGACCCATCGCGAGATGGGCAGTGACGTGCCCTCCGACCGTCTGTACGCGTGCTTCCGCCTACCCGAGGTCACCTCGCCGGACTATCTCGCGTGCGCCATGGCGCTGGACCTTCTCGCTGGTCTGGCGTCGTCGGCTCTGCACCGTTCGCTCGTGCGGCGGGACGATATCGCCGTCGACTGCGGCGCCGCCGCCCTGGGGCTCATGGAGGGGACATCGCTGGCCTACGTGGTGATCGACGTCGAGGAGACCTCGGGCATCGAGGCCGCCGACGAGGGGCTCTGCCGCGAGCTGCTCGCGTTGGCTCAGGACGAGGCGCGCCCCGAGCTGATCGAGGCAGTGATCGCCGGCACGGAACGGTCCTGGCTGTCGTCGCTGGCCTCCATCGAGGAGCGGGCGGACATCATCGGGCGCTCGACGATGACCCACCACGACCCGCACTACCTCAACACCTATGTCGACCAGATCAGGGCCATTACCGGAGCACAGATCGCCGCGGCCGCGCAACGCTATCTCAGCCCCGACTCGCGTGCGGTGTTGGCCTACCGTCGCAGCGGTGCAGCCGCATGAGCCTCGACACCCGGCCCGCCGTGACGCCGGCTCAGCCGTGGTCCTTTCCGGGCCAACGCAACGACCACCTCAGCAACGGCCTGTACGTCGCTCAGGTCGAGGTCCCCGGTCAACACGTGCTCTCCCTGCGGCTGGGCATCCCGATCACGCTGTCCGCTGAGCCGCGCCATCTCGAGGGCGTCGCGACGCTCATGGCACGTGGTCTGGACGAGGGAACGCTTCGGCATACCTCGCAGGAGTTCGCGGAGCTGATCGAGCGGCACGGCATCGCTCTCGGAGCCGGAGTCGGCGAGCGCGGCCTGGTCATCGAGATGGAGGTCATGGCGCACCACTTCGGGCAGGCCGTGGACATCCTGGCTCAGTGCCTGGTGGAGGCGTCCTACCCGGACGTCGAGGTGGCCCGACTACGGCGGGCGCGCCTCTTGGACATCGAGCACGAGTATGCCGACGCCGGAGCCCGTGCCGCGCTGGAGTTCGCCCGGGGGTATTTCCGAGCGGACGACCGAGCGCATCGGCCCATCGCGGGGGGCCGCGACACCGTGTCGGCCATCACACCGGACGACGTGCGTGATTACCACCATGCCGCGATGGAACCGCGTGGCGCCACGCTGGTCGTAGCGGGTGATACCACCGGTTTGCAGGAGCCTCTGCTGCGCGTGCTGGAGCGGGGTCTGGGCCACTGGGTGGGGCCGGAGCTGACGGGAGACACGGCGCCATTGCAGCCCGTGTCCCCGATCGGCGTGCGCCATGAGGACGCCTCACGGATCGTCCTGGTGGATCGTCCCGGATCGGCCCAAAGTCATCTGGTCCTGGGACGGCCGGGCCCTCATCGACGTACGCCCTACGGCTGGGGGGCCTACCAGGTCCTGGCCTTCGTGCTCGGCGGCTCCCCAGGGGCGCGGATCGACGCGGTGCTGCGCGAGGAAAAGGGCTACACCTACGGGATGCGCGCGACGTTCCGCCCTCGTCGCGATAGTGGGGTCTGCAGTGTGTCCGGGGCCGTGCGTGCCGATGCCACGGCCCCCGCCCTGGCCGAGCTGATGGAGGTGCTGTCGCTCCAGGGAAGCGACCTGACGGAGCGCGAGGTGCGGCATGGAGCCGACTTCGTCGCCAAGACGGCCCCTGGGCGCTACGGCACGGCCGACACGATCGCGAGCGAGGTCGTCCGGCTCGCCCTGGACGACCTTGACGTGGACTTCGTCACCGCAACGCTGGAGACGGCTCGTTCATTGACTCGGGAACAGGCTGGATCAGCGTGGGACGAGGTCTGCGCCGGACCTGGCTGGACGACCATTGTGGTTGCGGATGCCGACACCCATCTGAGGCCGGTGGAGGAGCTCGGTCTGGGGGAGGTCGTGGTCGTCCGCGGCTGAGCCGAGGGCGACTACCCCCGGGCGGCCAAGGCCTGCAGGGTCGCCTCGTGCAGCAGGCCGTTCGTGGACACCGCACTGGAACCGAACGGACCGTCCACGCCGTCGTGGTCGGTGAACCGGCCACCGGCCTCAGTGACGATCGGCGCCAAAGCGGCCATGTCGTGCACCGCGAGGCTGGGGTCGAGACCGATGTCGACCGCGCCTTCGGCGACCAGGCAGTGGGTCCAGAAGTCGCCGTAGCCCCGGGTGCGCCAACAGGTCCGCGCCAGGTCCAGGAATCCGGCTCGCTGCGGATGTTTCCACCACTTGTCGAGCGCCGCGTGGGACAGCGAGGCGTGCTCGATCAGGGAGGTGTCGGAGACCTGGATGTGCTTGGCCTGGCTCAAACTTCGACCGGTCCAGGCTCCGGAGCCGGATGCCGCCCACCAACGGCGCTGCATGGCCGGCGCGGCGACCAGCCCCAGCACCGGTTGTTCGTCGACGACCAGACCGATCAACGTCCCCCAGATCGGCACGCCACGGATGAAGTTGGTGGTGCCGTCGATCGGGTCCAGGATCCACCTGCGGTTCCCGTGGCCGGTGGTCGGCATCTCCTCGCCCTGGACCACATCCCGAGGGCGAGTGCGCTGGAGCTGATGGCGCAGGAGCTCCTCGGCGTGCTGGTCGGCCTGGGTCACCAGGGAGCCGTCCCCCTTGGTGGAGATCTCCAGGTCAGGAGAGCGAAACATCTGCATGGTGTATCGCTCGACAGTGTCGGCCAGAACGTGAGCCAGGCGCATGTCGTCCGCGAAGTTGTCCACGCGGGTCACCGTATCCGAAGTCAGTCGCTGGACCGGCTGCGCAAGAGCCGTCTCAACGACTCCAGCCGGGCCTTGCCCGTAGGCCCCGCGGAGCCCGCGGTGACGAACGCGTCCAGCGCGCAGTCCGGCTCGTCGTGGCTGCACCCGCGAGGACAGCTGGCGGCGCCGAGGGCAAGATCGGGGAAGTGCTCCACGAAGGTGGCAGGGTCGACGTGTCCTAGGCCGAAGGAACGGACCCCGGGGGTGTCTACGACCCAGCCGCCGCCGATCAGGGGGAGGGCGACGGCACTGGTGGAGGTATGTCGCCCCCGGCCGGTGACGTCGTTGACCACCCCGGTCGCTCGCTCGGCCGTGGGGACGAGTGCGTTGACCAACGTGGATTTGCCCACGCCGGAGTGTCCGACGAGCACCGTGACCCGGTCGCGCAACCGGTCGTGCACCGGAGCGAGGGCATCGTGCTCAGCGGTGAGCGCTTCGCCTGCGGAGCCGGGGCTCAGCGCGACCACCACGTGGGCGACGTCAAGAGCGGCGTACTGCTCGATGAGAGGTCCGGGGTCGGCCAGGTCCGCCTTGGTCAGCACGAGGAGGGGGTCGAGACCGGCGTCGTAGGCCGCCACGAGGCAGCGGTCGATCATCCTGGGCCGCGGCTCCGGGTCTGCCAGCGCGGTGACGATCGCGAGCTGCGAAGCGTTGGCCACGATGACGCGTTCGACACGGTCGCTGTCGTCGGCGCTGCGGCGCAGCACGGTGTCGCGGTCCAGCACCCGCACGATCCGGGCCAGGGAGTCCGGGTCCCCGGAGAGGTCTCCGACCATGGCCACCCGGTCTCCTACCACGATGGCCTTCCTGCCCACCTCACGAGCTCGCATGGCCAAGACGCCGCGACCGTCCAAGCGTGTGGTGTAACGGCCACGGTCCACTCCTGTGACCATGGCGATCTGTGCGTCCTCGTGGCGTGGCCGGTCCTTGGTGCGCGGACGGGAGTTGCGGCGCCCGGGGCGCGACCGGACCGAGTCCTCGTCGTAGTGGTCGAAGCGGCCCACGGCTCAGCGCACCAGCTCGGACCACGCAGCGGCGAACGCGGGGTAGGTCTTGGCCGTTGTGCCCACGTCGACGACCGTGGTCCCGGCCACCCTCGCCCCCAGCACTGCGGCGGCCATGGCCATCCGGTGGTCGTGGTACGTCTGCAAGGTGGCGGAGCGAAGCACGGCGGGACGGATCGAAAGCCCGTCCTCGTGCTGGTCGACGTCGCCACCCATCCGGGACAGCTCGGTATGCAGGGCCAGCAGACGGTCGGTCTCGTGTCCACGCAGATGAGCTACGCCGCGCAGCCGGGAAGGGGTGCACGCCTGCGCGGCCACGGCAGCGATGACCGGGGTGAGCTCACCGACGTCGTGCAGGTCGATATCGACGCCGCGCAGCGTTCCTGGTGCAGGGCCGGTGATGGTCAGACCGGCGTCGTCGACCTGCGTCGTGGCACCCATCGCGGTCAACACGCCGCGCAGGGCGTCACCAGCCTGGGTCGTACTGGCCGGCCAGTCGGGGACCGTGACGGTGCCGCCGGTCACGGCGGCGAGCGCCAGGAACGGCGCCGCCGAGGAGAGGTCGGGCTCCACCGTGACGTCCAACGCCGCAATGGGTCCGGGTTCGATCACCCACACGCCAGGCTCGGGCTCGCAGGCCCGCACTCCGACCTCACGCAAGGTGTGCAGGGTCATGTCGATGTGCGGTCGGCTCGGGAGTCCGCTTCCGACGTGACGCAGCCTCAGGCCCTGCTCGAACCGCGCCCCGGCCAGGAGCAGCGCGGAGACGAACTGCGAGCTGCTCGAAGCGTCGATCGCGACCTCATCCTGTCCCACCGAACCGGTCCCATGGACCACGATCGGTAGGTGAGGCTCGGCGTGGTCGGTTCCAGAAGCAGTGCCGTCGGTCGAGTCGACGCGCACGCCCAGATCACGCAGGCAGTGCACCAAAGGACCCATCGGTCGGGTGCGCGCTGCAGCGTCCCCGTCGAACGTGACCGAGCCGAGCGATAACGCCGCGACCGGTGGCAGAAAGCGCATGACGGTTCCCGCCAGGCCGGCGTCGATCGCGAAATCGGATTTCAGGCCCTGTGGCGTATGGATCGTCCAGGTGGTGTCGTCCTCGGCTGCGTCGAAAAGAAGGCCGAACCGCTCCAGGGCGACCCGCATCAGCACCGTGTCGCGCGACACCAGGGGGCGGCGCACCGTGCTGATGCTGCCGGGGCGGGCCAAGGCCGCGAGCACCAGGTACCGATTAGTCAAGGACTTGCTCCCCGGGACCCGCACCGTCCCGTTGACCGGGCGCTCGGCGTACGGCGCGGGCCAGAGGTCGGTGGTATGCATGTGGCCCTACGCTAGTGCGTCCAGGAAACGTCGTGCGTCATCGACGAGCGATGCTCCGTCCCGACTGGGCCCGTGATCGCCCGGGTAGGACCCGATGAGCGTCGCTCCCTTGTCACCGTCGCTGGGGCTGCCACCTATGCTCGACGATGGTTGGTGCTGTTGCCGCAGAGCCTCCCTGACGTCCTCCGGGCGGCCGAACCGGTCACGCTCTCCCTGCAGGATGAGGAC
Source organism: Actinomycetales bacterium (assembly GCA_038258285.1). Taxonomy (GTDB): domain Bacteria; phylum Actinomycetota; class Actinomycetes; order Actinomycetales; family Dermatophilaceae; genus Ornithinicoccus. Next base: position 8,438 of record JBBSQA010000033.1, read on the forward strand.
GGGTAGGCCGAGGCGCACCGGTAGCAGCAGCTCGCCGACTCGGGACGGGGGCTGCCGGCCGCGCACGCGAGGCGGCTGCAGGGGGAAGGCTATGAGCAGCAGCGCCTCCGCCCGCTCGGAGAGCCGACACGCGACGCGCGCCCCCGCGCTGCGGCCGCCGAGCACCCAAGGGCGGGGGAGCGGATCGGGGCAGGCCGACACCGCGTCGAGCATGTCGTTGGCTGCCAGGTCGAGCTTGGGGGGAGCCACGGCCAACCGGCGTCCCGCAACCCGCCACGGTTGCTCGAGGAGAGCAACACACCAGCCGTGCTCGACGAGATCAGTCAGGCTCTGGAGGTCGCCGGACTCCACCCCTGCGCCGGCTCCGTGGCCCAGCAGAACCGTGCCACGAGGCGGCTTGGCCTCCATGGTGGGGTAGACATGCACGCGGGCCAGACCCCCGCTGGTGGCGACCTCCCGCACGCTCACGGGTGAGGCTCTCACGCGGGGATCTCGAGGCTGCGAACCGTGATCAACCACGGGTCAGCCGAGGAGCTCACCGGTCAGTGGGTCCACCACACCGACCAGCTCATCGGTCGGGACCGCGTCGAGCAGGCTCGGGCTGTTGTTGGCCACCGCGTTGACGGCTGCGCTGACGGGCCAGGTCCTGAAACGGCCCTGGTCCGGAGGTTGCAACAAGGCTTCGACCTCATCCGGATCGCGCAGGGTGGGGTCCAGCCAGGACGGCCATCGGTCGGAGTCCAGCACGACGGGTTGACGGTCGTGGATCCGGTCCAGCCCCGGCTCGGCGGCGGTCGTGATGACGGCGAAGGTCACCAGCCACTCACTCTGCGGTGCCTGTGAGTCTTTCCAGAACTCGTAGATCCCGGCCATCGCCAACGGCAGGTAGTCGGCCCGGGACAGGAAGAACGGTTGCTTGCGTTGTTTGCCTTTGGGCCCTGTCGCCGTCGGTGAGACCTGCCATTCGTACCAACCGGTAGCCGGGACCAGACACCGACGCGACAGGGCAGCCTTGGCGTATGCGGGCTTGGTCAGCAGCGTCTCCGCCCGGGCGTTGATCATCCGAACTCCGGAGCGGGGGTCTTTGCTCCACGACGGCACCAGGCCCCACGTCAGCGGGCGCAACTGACGCTGGCCCGCCTCCCGTTCGAGCACGATCGGCGCCGCCTTGGATGGGGCCATGTTGTAGTCGGGCTGACCCACCGGCGGTTGTTGCGGTGAGACGAGTAGGGAGCGGGTCGGCTCATCCATCGCGTTGTGGTCGATCTCGAAGACTTCCATCAGGTCGTCGGGATCGGCGCTGGACGCGTACCTCCCGCACATCAGTGTTGCCCTGGCCCGGGTCGCAGGAAGGCGGTCACTGGCGGTATCCGGCGAGGAAGTTGCCAAGCCGCTCCAAACCCGTGCGCAGGTCGCCTGCCCAGGGCAGGGTGACGATGCGCAGATGGTCCGGTGCCGGCCAGTTGAACCCGCTTCCGTGAACGACCAGAAGGTGCTCCTGCTCCAGCAGGTCCAGGCACAGCTGGACGTCGTCGTGGATCTCGTGGACCTCGGGGTCCAGGCGCGGGAAGACGTAGAGCGCGCCTTTGGGCACGACGCAGCTGACGCCGGGCATCGACTGCAGCAGGGAGACCGCTACATCCCGCTGCTCGACCAGGCGGCCCCCCGGCCCGGTCAGGTCGTGGATGCTCTGGTGCCCGGAGACCGCAGCCTGGATAGCGTGCTGCGCCGGCACGTTGGGGCATAGTCGCGTGGAGGCGAGCAGCTCGATCCCTTCGAGGAAGCCGGCGGCGTGTCCGGTCGGACCGGTGATGATCAGCCAGCCGGCGCGGTAACCCGCGACCCGGTAGGTCTTGGACAACCCGTTGAGGGTCAGCACCATCATGTCCGGGGCGACCTGCGCCATGCTGATGTGCTCAGCGTCGTCGTAGAGGACCCGGTCGTAGATCTCGTCGCTGAGAATCAACAGCGAGTGCTCTCGAGCGAGCGCGGCGATCTGCTCCAGGACCTCGCGTGAGTAGACGGCACCCGTCGGGTTGTTCGGGTTGATCACCACGATCGCTTTGGTGTGAGGCGTGATCTTCGAGCGGATGTCCTCGATGCCTGGGTTCCAGTCGTCGCTCTCCTGGCCCAGATAGTGCACCGGAGTACCTCCGGCCAGGCTGGTCGCCGCCGTCCACAGGGGATAGTCCGGCGCCGGGATCAACACTTCGTCGCCGGTGTCGAGCAACGCCGAGAGCACCATCATGATCAGCTCGGAGACACCGTTGCCCAAGTAGACCGCGTCGACGTCGAAGGAGGGGAAGCCGGGCACATCCTGATACCGCGCCACGATCGCACGGCGGGCCGACAGGATGCCGCGTGACTCCGAGTACCCCTGCGCTTGCGGCAGCGCCGCGAGCATGTCCCGCAGGATCGTGTCCGGTGCATCGAAGCCGAACAGTGCGGGGTTGCCGATGTTCAGCTTCATGATGCGATGTCCGGACGCCTCCAGCTGGGCGGCCCGCGCCGCTACGGGACCACGGATCTCGTAGAGGACATTCTGGAGTTTCGAGGACTGTTTCAAGGTGCGTAGTCCGGCAGCGGTGCCGGAAGGGGAAGCATTCACTTTCGTATCGTTTCACGGACGTGATCGTGCAACCTCGTCCCCGTGGGAATGGGGCGCGGAGCATGCTCGTTGATATCGCTGAAGGAGTATACGAGACAACCGTGAAGGACGATGTCGATGATGGCCACCGTGGAGGCGCCCGTAGGTCGCCCACACTCCCAAGGCGGACACCCGCTAAATTGGGGTGTGATGACTGAAGAAATGAAGGCCTCTCCCGTTAGCCAAGCCGAGCTCGACGCCATGGTGGACGTGGGCACGGAGTCGGCCGAGGATCGGGCCGCGCGGTTCGAGCGCGAGGCGATGCCGCTGATCGACCAGATGTACAGTGCGGCGCTGCGCACGGCTCGCAACCCCACGGACGCCGAGGACCTGGTCCAGGAGACGTACGCAAAAGCGTTCGCGGCCTTCCACCAGTACCGACCGGGGACGAACCTGAAGGCGTGGATGTATCGCATCCTGACCAACACCTACATCAACACGTACCGCAAGAAGCAGCGTCAGCCCAAGGAGTCGGACGCAGCCACGGTGGAGGACTACCAGCTCGCCAGAGCCGAGCAGCACACCTCGCGGGGCTTGCGATCGGCCGAGGTCGAAGCGTTGGACCACCTTCCGGACTCCGATGTGAAGCGCGCTCTGGCGTCGATCGGCGAGGACTTCCGGATGGCGGTGTATCTCTCGGACGTCGAGGGATTCGCCTATAAGGAGATCGCCGAGATCATGCAGACTCCTATCGGCACGGTGATGTCACGGCTGCATCGTGGCCGACGTCAGTTGAGAGACCTCCTGACGGACTATGCCTTGGAACGCGGATTCATCAACAACGAGGTGGTGAAGAAGTGAGCGACCTCAACAGCTCCCACGAAGCCCAAAGCCACGGTTCGGACTGTGCCGACGTCATTCTTCGGTTGTTCGAGTACGTCGACAACGAAGCGGGTCCCGAGGACTGCGCCACCATCAAGGAGCATCTGGACGAATGCGGTCCGTGCCTCCGCGAGTACGAGCGCGACCTCCTCCTGAAGTCCCTGGTCCGGCGGGCATGCCATTCCGAGCGTGCTCCGAGCGCGCTGCGTATGCAGGTCATGTCGAGGATCACGTCCATCACGGTCGAAAAGTCCTCCTAGCCGCCGACGCGCCTTCATGAACGAAGCAAGCCCTGGAACCGATTGGTTCCAGGGCTTGCTTCGTGTTCGGCGCGTGGTCAGGCGTTGGGCTTCCGGCCGTGGTTCGCGCCCTTCTTCTTGCCGGCGCGACGCTTGCGAGCTCGCTTGCTCATAGGGGCTCCTGGTCTGTTGGGTTATCGAGCATTGTCCTGCCCTGACGGGTCATGGGTTGCACCACATCACGGCAACGTCATCTATGGTGGCGTAGAGCGCCATCGTACCCTGAGTCAGCAGGGCCTATGGAGGCAGTAAATACTACGTGCGAGTCTGGACTGAAAACGCTTTCTCGACCGCACTGCGCTTTCCTGCATGCGAATATAGAGAGGCAGCCGGATGATTTCCTCAACCTGGGGTTATCTCGTCGACCACCCGTGCTGTAGAAGAGGTATCTCATGTTCGCTGCAATCCTTCGTCTGCTGTCCGGCAAGTCCTTCACCGACGTCGTGTCCTACGAAGGCAAGTCCTTCACCGACGTCGTGTCCTACGAAGGCAAGTAGAAACCTGCCGGCACCCCGACACCCCCACGTTGAGCGGGGGGCCGTTCACCTGTGAACGCGCCCCCCGCCGCTTGGCGCGTCTACGCGTTCATCTTTGCCCTGACAGGCTTGGTGGTGCTGCTGGGGTGGCTGGCTCTGCGGTGGGAAGACCCTGTCGACTGGGAGGCTGTCCTCGTCCTGTCTGCCCTGGGGGCGCTGGGGACGAACCTGCGAGAGCGCGAGTTTGCCGATGGCCTGGGGGTGTCGTTCACAGCGGTGGTGCTCGCTGCTGCCATGGTCCTTGCGGGACCAACGGGGGCCGTGGTCGTGGGGTTCCTCAGTTTCATCTTCGACTTCCGCGCCTCGTCGCTGCAGAACTACCTCTTCAACGCCACCATGGCCGCCCTCATGTCGGGGGCTGGCAGCGCGGTGTACGTCAGCTTGGGGGAAACGGACGAGATCGGGCCCGAGACGGGTCCGTTAGAGCTCTTCACCGAGGTTGCGGTGCCGATGGTGGTGGGCTACTTGGTCTCCATCGCCGTGAACGCCCTACTCATCGGTCTCATGGTGAGGATCAAACACGGTAAGAGCGCTCTCGCCGTCGCGGCGGGGGTGGTGCGGAGTCTGGGCCCTGGATACATGGTGCACGTCTTGTTGGCGATCCTCCTGGTCCTGCTCTGGCAACCCGTCGGTGTCGGTCCGTTCAGCGCGGCCCTGATCGTTATCCCGCTGTTGCTGACCCAGTGGGCGTTGAGTCGGGACGCCGCCGAACGGCGCAGTCACACCCGGACGGTCAGCACGTTGATGGGTGCCCTGGAAGTGGCCACTCCCTACTCCAGTGGGCACAGCTCGCGGGTGGCAGAGCTGGCCGACCGCATGGCCCCGGGCTTGGGCATCGCCGGAGAGTCAGCAGACTCGCTGCACTTCGCGGCTCTGCTGCACGACCTGGGACTGGTCTCCAGCTCCCCACGGGTGCCACGAGGCACGGGTCCCAGCGATGTGAGCTATTTGGCCGCCATCCAGGAGCACCCTGAGGCCGGCGTGCACATGTTGGCCGATATTGACTTCCTGGCGCCTGCTCTGCCAGGCATCCTGCATCATCATGAGCGCTATGACGGGCTCGGCTACCCGGCCGGCCTGATCGGGGAGAAGATCCCGCTCTTCGCTCGAGTGATAGCAGTAGCCGACGCCTTCGACTCCCTCACCACCAACCGGTCCTACCGCAACGAGGTCAGTGGGGTGCAGGCGCTCGCCCAGCTGCGGGAGCGCTCGGGAACCCATCTCGACCCCGTGGTCGTCCAAGCCCTCGCGGAGTCGCTCGAGGAGCAGCCCTGGGAGCCCACGCGGATCAGCGAGGCGATGCTGCAGTCGGCGGTCGATCTCAACGACCACGACGACCCGTCGGTGAGCGACGAGTACGCCGCCTGGCAGCCCGAGACGGACGAGGTACGAGCGTGAGAGTCAGGTTCAACCCCCTGTGGGTCACCCATGGACTGACCCTGACCTCTGTGGTGTTCTTGGCGGCGATGCTCCTGCACGATCCCACCTGGCCGCCGACCGGCTCGGTGACCGTCACCGTGTGGCTGCTCATCTCGTTGTTGGTCATCGTCATTGCGGACTCGCGCCCGATCACCATCGTGAACGGACGCAAGGTCGAGCCGGTGGGGATGACGGTCAGCATCGCCATGGCGATGACCACCGTCCTACCGAATGTCGACTCGGGAGGCCACATCGACGTCAACGTCAGCGCGGGATACATCGCGTTGGTCGCGGGTCTCGGGTCAACGATCGCCGCCACTCGTCGATTGGCTCTCTTCGGGCATCTGCCGGTGCCCTCGGATATCGCAATGCGCGTGGTGGTCACCGGGCTGGTGGCGGCCACCGTGCAGTTCACCTGGCCGGGTGGCGGGTCCCTGCAGACGGCCCTGGTGGCCTGGAACTCGGAGGGACCCAGTCACTGGGTTCTCGCCGTGGCGCTGGCCACCATCGCTGCCGCCGGCCTAGGTCTGCAGATGCTGTTCTGGAGCTATGAACGGGCAGCCCAGGAGCACACGCTGCTGCGGCATGCGGTCGCGGACGAGATCAAGGCGGTGGGTCCGATCGGGCTGGGAGTGGTCAGCGGGGCGGTGTCCACCGCGCTGGCCACGCGCGCGGTGGGACCTGCTGCCATGGCGATCTTCGTTCTCCCTCTGGTGTTGCTGATGATCGCGGTGCGTCGGCAGGCTCAGGTCGCCGACGGACAGCGGCAGACGGTGTGGGCGCTGTCGAAGCTCACCGACCAGGGCGGCTTCACCGACCCTGGGCACGCGGCTCGGGTGGCGCGACTGGCGGTGCCGATCGGACGGCAGGTGGGGCTGTCCGAGCCGGCCCTACGGGATCTGGAGTATGCCGCCCTGCTGCACGACCTGGGGCAGTTGTCCTTGCAGCGCCCGATCCCCGGTGGAGCGACCACACATACCTCCGCCTTGGACCAGCGGCGGGTAGCAGCGGCAGGGTCGGCGCTGTTGGCTCGGACGGCCGAACTGTCCAAAGTCTCCACCGTCGTGGCACACCAGGCCACACCCCATTGGCGCCTGGAGCAACTGGGGGACATCCCCATCGCCAGCCGCATCCTGCGCGTCGCCAACGCCTACGACGACCTTGTCGGCGTTTCCCTGGACTCGGCCACCCGGATGCGCGCCTTGCAGCGGTTGCGGCTCGGGATGGGCTACGACTACGACCCCCAGGTCCTACGTGAACTATGCCGCGTCCTGGTGCGTGACGGCCAGATCTCCCGAGAGGACCTGTTGTCCCTCGAGCTCTGGCCGTCACGCGCTCAGGCGCGTGCCTGAGGTCCCTGCGACCCGCGACGTCCGATCGACGTCACGGTCACGGTGGACCGGACTCAGGCCTTCTTGGTCTCGGCGAAGATCTGCGCGATCTCGTCGATCTTGCTGAGGAGCTCCTCGGCCACCGAGATGTCCCAGGACGCCTTGGTGCCGCTGGCGCCGGCCAGCTTGGTGGCCTCGTTGACCAGCACGTGCAGCTGCGGGTACTGCTCGAAGTGAGGCGGCTTGAAGTAGTCCGTCCAGAGCACCCAGATGTGGTGCTTGACCAACTCCGAGCGCTGCTCCTTGATGATGGTGCCGCGCACCTTCATGTCCGGGTCGTCACTGTCGTTGACCTTCTGGATGATGCCCTTGATGGACTCGGCTTCGATGCGGGCCTGGGCCGGGTCGTACACACCGCACGGCAAATCGCAGTGGGCGCTGACGTCGACGATGCGCGGGCCGAGATGAGAGAACAAGCGTGTGAGCATGTGTCGTCCTTCCGTGAACGGTTGGGACGTCCCACGTTAGCCTGAGGCTGTGCTGCTCGCGATCGACACCTCCACATCGCTGATCGGAGCCGCCTGCGTGCAGGGCTCCGAGGTGGTCAGCGAAGTCACCGTGGCCGACGCTCGCCGTCACGGAGAGCTGTTGGCGCCGACCATCCAGGAGGCCCTGCGGGAGGCTGACTGTGGGGTGGGTGACCTGGAACGGATCGTGGTGGGAGTGGGCCCGGGGCCGTTCACCGGGTTGCGCGTTGGGATCACCACCGCCCTGGTGATGGGGCACGCGCTCGGCATACCGGTGCGTGGTGTCTGCTCTCTGGACGCGCTGGCTGCCCAGGCGATGCGCACCGTGGCGGCCGAGCACGGGTGGCCCGAGTTCCTGGTCGCGACCGACGCCCGGCGCAAAGAGGTCTATTGGGCTCGGTATGGGGTCCAGGACCAGGACGTGACCCGCGTCGGGCATCCCGAAGTGTCCCGACCAGGCGATCTGAGCATCGACATCCGGTCCCTGCCGGCGGTCGGCCGGGGGCCGATGCTGTATCCCGACGTCCTGAACGACACCTCGGGGCCCCTCGACGTGGCTCCAGGGGTGCTCGGCCTTCTCGGGTCGATGGAGTCGCTGCTCCTGCCCCCGGAGCCTCTGTACCTGCGACGCCCCGACGCCGTTCCGAGCGCAACAGGGCCATCCTTCACGGTGGCCTCGCCTTGACCAGAGCCACCCCCCAGATCCGCCCGATGGCGTGGACCGACCTGGAGGCGGTTGCTGCGCTCGAGGAGCAGATCTACCCCGATACCGCGTGGAAGCTGCAGACGTGGTGGGCGGAGCTGGCGCAGCGACCAAGGCGGCACTACCTGGTGGCGCAGGCCCGGGACCACCGTGGCCCGGAGCCGGATCTGATGGGGTACGCCGGATTGGATGTGAACGGGGAGAATGCTGACGTGATGACGATTGCGGTCGACCCTGCTCACCGTGGGGCCGGGGTGGGCGCGGCCCTGCTCCAGAGTCTGCACGCGGCTGCTGCGGTGCAGGGGGTCGATGCCGTACTGCTCGAGGTGCGGGCAGACAACGCCGCCGCGCGCGCTCTCTACGCCCAGGCCGGATACGTACACGTCCACACGCGGCGCGGCTACTACCAGCCTGACGGCGTCGACGCCGCGGTTCTGCGCGCCGTCCTCGCCCCGTGCCCGGCAGGGCGGGTGCGGTGAAGGCCCCGTCCACCACGCAGGCTGGGCCCTTGGTGCTCGGCGTGGAGACCAGTTGCGATGAGACCGGGATCGGCATCGTGCGAGGGCATACCTTGCTGGCCGATGCCGTCGCCAGCAGTGTCGATGAGCACGCACGCTTCGGGGGAGTGGTGCCGGAGGTGGCCAGCCGAGCGCATCTGGAAGCGATGGTGCCGACCCTGCAGCGAGCGTGCGACGACGCCGGAGTGCAGCTGAGCGATCTTGACGCCTTGGCCGTCACCTCGGGACCGGGGTTGGCGGGTGCTCTCCTCGTCGGGGTGGCCGCAGCCAAGGCGCTCTCGCTGTCCTTGGGGATCCCGCTCTACGGGGTGAACCACCTGAGCGCTCACGTCGCGGTCGACGTCGTCGAGCACGGCCCACTACCCGAGCCGGTCGTCGCCCTGCTGGTCAGCGGCGGGCACTCCAACCTGCTCATGGTGCCGGACGTCACCCACGAGGTGACCTCCTTGGGGTCGACCATGGACGACGCCGCTGGGGAGGCCTTCGACAAAGTGGCGCGGCTGTTGGGCCTGCCCTTCCCGGGGGGTCCGCACGTCGACCGGATAGCCCGCGAAGGCAGCACCGTCGCGATCGACTTCCCGCGGGCCCTGACCGGTGGTCGGGCGAACGAGCGACATCGCTTCGACTTCTCGTTCTCCGGTTTGAAGACCGCGGTCGCCCGTTGGGTCCAGGTGCGTGCCGACTCGGGGCAGGCGGTCCCGGTGGCCGACGTGGCGGCAAGTTTCCAGGAAGCCGTCGTCGACGTGCTCAGCGCCAAAGCCGTGCACGCCTGCCGTGTGCAGGGAGTCGACCATCTGTTGATCGGTGGGGGCGTGGCGGCCAACAGCCGCTTGCGAGTGGTGACGGAGGAACGCTGCCGTGCGGCGGGCATCACGATGAGGGTGCCCCGACCCGGGCTGTGCACCGATAACGGGGCGATGGTCGCGGCGTGGGGGTCGCTGGCGGTAGCCGCCGGTCGGACTCCCTCGTCGTTGGACCTGCCTGCGGACTCCTCCCAGCCCATCGAGCAGATCCGTGCTTAGCCTGAGGTCTCTGTTCTCTTCTCCCGCTCGCCTGGTCACACTGGCGTTCGCTCTGGCCGTGACCTGCGGGACGGGCCTGTTGATGATGCCGATCTCGCGCGTCGACGGCGGCAGCGGTGACTTCATGGTGGCGTCCTTCACGACGGTCTCGGCGGTGTGCGTGACGGGGTTGATCACCGTGGACACCCCGACCTACTGGACGCCCTTCGGTCAGGCGGTGATCCTGGGCCTGATCCACATCGGCGGCGTGGGGGTGATGACCCTGGCCACCCTGCTCACCCTGACGGTGCGCGGTCGACTTGGGCTGCGGAGCCGACTGGTGGCCCAGGCCGAGACCCACACCACCGCCCTCGGCGATGTGCGCCGGGTGATCGGCCGCGTCGTGATCATGATGGCGGCTATCGAGCTGGTGGTAGCGGCCGTGCTGGTGCTGCGCTTCCACTACGGCTACGGGATCGCGTGGGGGGAGGCGCTGTGGAGTGGTGTCTTCCACGCCGGCTCGGCGTTCAACAACGCCGGCTTCTCGATCTACACCGACAACCTGACCGGCTTCGTCGCCGATCCGGTGGTGATCGGCGTCATCTGTGGGGCGGTCATCCTCGGGGGTCTGGGGTTTCCCGTGCTCCGGGAGCTGCGCCAACGATGGAGACACCCCTCGGCGTGGACCCTGCATACCCGGATCACGGTGTGGGGCAGCCTGCTGCTGCTGGTGCTCGGGACCACGATGTTCTGGATCTTCGAGACCTCCTCCGGCGGCACCCTCGAAGGGGCGGACGGCGCGGGTCAGCTCATGGGCTCGGTGGCCGGAGGCGTGTTCCCCCGCACCGCAGGCTTCAACAGCGTCGACTACGCCGTCATCAAGGACGAGACCGAGGCGATCACGACCGGCTTGATGTTCATCGGCGGCGGGAGCGCGGGCACCGCCGGAGGCATCAAGGTGAGCACCTTCTTCATCCTGGGCTTCGTCATCTGGTCGGAGATCCGAGGCGAGCCCGACGTCACCATCGGCGGCCGCCGGATCAGCGAGTCGGTGCAACGACAGGCCCTGACCGTGGCCCTGCTCGCCGTCGGGCTGGTCGCGGTGTCGATCGTCCTCACCATGGCCGTCACGGACCTGCCGGCCATCGACGTGAGCTTCGAGGTGGTTTCAGCCTTCGCGACCGTGGGACTGTCGACCGGCATCACGGCCGATCTTCCCCCCGTCGCACAGATCGTCTTGATGATCCTCATGTTCACCGGCAGGGTGGGCAGCATCACCGTGGCCTCGGCAATCGCCCTGAACACGCGCCACCGGCACTACCGACTACCGACGGAGCGACCCATTGTTGGCTAGACGCAGACCCAAGCCGGTGCACGCTGGCTCCGTGCTCGTGGTGGGGCTGGGCCGGTTCGGCTCGGCCGTTGCTGAGTCCCTGGTCCGGCAGAACGTCGAGGTGCTCGCGGTCGATGAGGACGCGACGCTCGTGCAGCGGTATGCCGACGAGTTCACGCTGACCGTGCAGGCCGACGCCACCGATGGCGAGGCCATGAGACAGCTCGGGGTGTCCGAGATCGACAGCGCGGTGGTGGCCATCGGTTCCGACGTCGAGGCCAGCGTGCTGACGGTCATCACGTTGGTTGAAGCGGGAGTGACCCGTGTCTACGCCAAGGCCATCACGCGCAAGCACGGCAAGATCCTGCAGAACATCGGGGCCACGCACGTGATCTATCCGGAGTACGTCATGGGACAGCGGGTGGCGCATATGGTGACCGGTGGGGTGAAGGACTACCTGGAGTTCGAGGACGGGTTCGCGATGGTACGCACCTACGCGCCGAGGGAGACCTGGGACATCTCCCTGGCCGAGTCCGCGGTCCGCAGCACCTACCGTGTCACCGTGGTAGGCATCAAGCGCACCGGCGAGGACTTCACGTATGCCGTCCCGGAGACGGTCGTCCACGAGGGGGATGAGCTCGTCGTCTCGGGCACGACGGAGGACGTCGAACGCTTCAGCTCCCTACCGTCTCGGAGGCACCGATGAGCGAGGCAGGCATGAACGTCCTGAAGCGGGTGGCGAACCGGCTCCCCGGAAGCCTGGCCCGGATCGCCGCGGTGGGTCTGTCCCTGCCGGTGGTCAGCGCCGTGACGATCACGGGGGTCGACGCGCTTCGCAAGCGACGTACTACCGAGGTGCACGACGCTCCGGAGACCCCGCCGTTGCAGACCGAAGTGTCCGGCAACAGGTTGACCACCTACACGTACGGGGAGTACCTGTACGAGGCGATGTTGGAGGCGATCAACGGCGCCACCGAGCATGTCTATCTGGCGAGCTACATCTGGAAGGGGGATGCCGTCGGTCAGCAGTTCAAGGACGCCGTGATCGCGGCCGCCGACCGGGGGGTCGACGTCTTCGTGGTGTTCGACGGGTTCGCCAACCTTGTGGTGCCCGGCGCCTTCAAGCAGTTCCCCGAGAACGTCCACGTCCTGCAGTTCCCGACCCTGCGCGGTGGGGTGCTGGACGTGCGGCGCACGGGACGGGACCACCGCAAGGTGTTGGTGGTCGACGGGGCCATCGGCTTCGTCGGCGGATACAACATCGGGGCCATGTACGCCACGCAGTGGCGGGACACCCACATCCGGGTGGAGGGGGACACCGTCTGGGAGTTGAGCAACTGCTTCGTGGACTTCTGGAACCGGCATCGCAAGAGCGCCCAGCCGGAGTTGCCGGACACGGGAGCCCCACGCTGGAACTACCCGATGCGCGCGGCTCGCAACGAGCCTTCCCGGGTGGTGTTCCCGGTGCGGAACATCTATCTGGAGGCGATCGACCGGGCCAGCCAACGCATCTACATCACCCAGGCCTACTTCATCCCCGACCAGGAGATCTTGCAGGGGATGCTGACGGCTGCCGCCCGCGGTGTGGACGTGCGCGTCATCACCCCCCAGCGCTCCAACCACATCGTGGCCGACATCGTGGCTCGCAGCTATGTGACGGCACTGCTCGACGGGGGGGTGCGGCTCTTCCTCTACCAGGACGCGATGGTGCACGCCAAGACGGCCACGGTGGATGGCTCGTGGACCACGATCGGCACGGCCAACATCGACCGGCTGTCGCTACGGGGCAACTACGAGGTCAACCTCGAGGTCGTCGGCCCGGACCAGGCGGCGGTGATGGAGGAGGTCTTCGAGCAGGACCTGATCAACTGCGAGGAGCTGACCGCAGAGGTCTGGGCCAACCGCACCCTGGCGCACCGGGTGGGGGAGCGCGTGCTGCGCCCCCTGCAGCCGCTCCTGTGAGCAGCACGAGGCCTGCGGTGCGACCCGACTGGCACTCGGCTTGACCGAGTGCTAGTCCGGGCCTAGATTCATACTTAGCACTCGTGGCACGCAAGTGCCAGATCCGGGTCAGTTCGACCCCCGCGACGGCGAACGTCCCCGGTTCGGTGAGTACCCCAGAAGTTGACCCAGCTAGTCGACAACGACGAAAGGAATGGCCGCCGTGTCGGTTTCCATCAAGCCGCTCGAAGACAGAATCGTTGTGCAGGCCGTCGAGGCCGAGCAGACCACCGCCTCTGGCCTGGTCATCCCGGA
>JBBSQA010000034.1:0-20825 GCA_038258285.1 Actinomycetales bacterium
CAGCGGTTGCCGTGGCGACCCGGTGCGGCGTGACCCCTGCTTGTTGCGCGATCTCGTTGAGGGTCCATCCGCTACGGCGGAGTTGGGCCCATTCCGTCTGGGTGGCAGTGTCGACGTGTTTCGGTGGGAACGGCCCGTGCTTGTCATTTTCAGAAGTCGCCTTCACTGGATGTCAGAAGCCGACTGCAATGGCGCCTTCCGCCAACTTGCTGACCGTCGGCCGTCTCTCAGTTCCAGACATTCAATTGGTCGGATCCCGGCCTTCTTGAGGGGCAGCGCGCAGCCCGACCGGCGGCAGGAGCGGTGGTCTATCCCCAAGGTGTGAGAGCCGGCCCGGGCGTCGAAGGACCTCGGCCCGCGAGCCACGCCAGGACGGTACGCCGGTCTTGCAAGGACGGCAGCCGCTCCGGCACCGTCGCCAACAGCACCGGTAGGTCCCACTCGACGTACTCCGACGGCCAGTCTGAACTGCTGTACCCCAAGCCGAGATCCACGTGGTGCATCTCGACCTCACGGAGCCGGTGGGCAGGGCATCCACCGACGCCGTAGCGTCCGCCACCACGGAAGTGCGCGTTCGGCCAACCGGCAGCCTCAGCCGCTACGAACACGCGCTCCAGGCGATCCTGGCTCGACTCCAGGTCTTGGATGACTTCCTCTGCACCCCGCGCTGCACCTGCTTCGATCTCCTCTCCGCGCTGCTGGGCACCGCCCGAGTACTTCGGTGTGTCGCGACCTTCCAGGGATCCTTCGATGCGTCTCGCATGCGCGTCCGCGTTGCGCGCGAGATGAGTGAGCAAGTGCCCCACCGTCCAGCCGGGCAGCAGGCAGTCGCCCCGCACCACGACGTCATCCAGGCCTCGGACATCGACGAGGAGACGATGATGCGCCTGCACACACAGCTGCGACGCCCGAACGGCATCCTGCTCGAGATCACGCACTCAGGCCCCCGTTGCCTCGGAACTCATCTCTGCAAGCCTGCCTGGCCGCCGCACCGGACAGGCTCTGACACACCGAGGTCAATGCACCGTTGCTGTGGGTGGGCAGGCTCGTTCAGCACCTTGCCACCACAGATTGTCGACTCCTCGGAGTCACAGGTACGCGGCAGTTCCGGACGTTTCTGGTGAGGGGTGGACGTGCGCGTTGGGCTGTTGGATTGGGTCTGAGCGTGCATCGTCACTGCTGCTCGGCCGATGGGGGCCTGAGGTAGCTTCGGACGGCGAGGGTGCTCGACGCGACGACAACCGAGACCATCACCGCTGCGGGCAGGACGTTGGATGCACCTTCTGCCATCATCAGCGCCATCGCCGCGATGATGCTGGATCCCATCAGCGCCGTGAATACCAGCCACGGCGTCAGCCAGAACAAGCCATGTTCGCGGCCATGCAGAGCCGCGATCCCGCTGATGATGAAGCCGGGCAGCACCACGGAAAGGTCGATCACGTGGATGGGGTTCACCCACAACCCGGCGTCGATCAGACTGGCGGGGACGGTGCCGGTGAGCAGGGCGGGCACGAGTTCACTGAGCCACAGCCCGGCGAACAGGACCCCGGTGGCGATGATGACCGACGCTGCCAGCGTGCGCGGACGTCCCAGCGGGAACGTAATGCCCGCACGACGCACGTCGTTGACGTGGAAGACCACGATCCAGGCGCTCAACCCCAGCACTGCGACGTAGACCAAGAACAGGTAGTTCAAGTGGACTGCGACCGAGTACACGATGAACGCGTAAATCAGGTACAGCAAGGTGCCGAGCCAGACCAGTCCGGCGCGCTGCGAGCCGTTGCGATACCGCATGGCAGCCACCAACAGGACCACGACCGCGATCAGGTTGCCAAGGTCTTGGCCCTTCGCTTGGGTGGCCCAGTTCCGTGTCTCCTGCTCGTACACCCGTGCGTCAGTGAGACCAGCGACACTGGCCACTAGGACGAGCAGCGAAACCGTCCCGGTCCAGGCCAGGACCGAACGCGGCTGCTTGCTCACTTCTTCACCGTACAGGCGCACACCTCGGTCACTTCACGGCCTGACTGACCACGGGAAGCGGTGCTTTTGACGGGACTGCCCGAGCTCCTCTGCAGCCCTTCGGGCTCCGTGTCTGGCTCCACGGATGGAGTCGAGCGGTGAATGCTGGATTCTTCGTGTACCTGCGGGTGATGGCCCATCCGATCGCGGGCGGTGAAGGTCGCAGAACCATCCGAAGCGACCCGCACGGTGCGCAGGACGAGCACGCCATAGACAGTGAACATCGTGACGTATACGGCTGCCACCAAGACGTCCGGGCCTGTCACGGCATTGGCGGTGGTTCCGTCGGCCGCGACGAAGCTGACCACGTCGATCAGCGCGTGGATGCCGATGAGCGGCCAGATCGTGCCGGTGCGCAACGCCACCGCGGCGAAGGCGAACCCCATGGCGGTCGCGTATCCCACTTGGACCAGCGTCGCGGCGAGGTCCGCACCAAACAGTGGGTTCACAGAGTGCATCAGACCGAACAGGACGGAGGAGACGACCGCAGCGCGCAGGACCCCGGAGGGCGCCAGGGCCTGCAGGATCAGGCCACGGAAGGCGACCTCCTCCACGAACCCGACGAGCACCGCGATGGCGAGCCAGCGGCCGAGCCGCTCGAGATCGCCGGCCGCGACCTGGGTGCTGAGCGCCGCGACCGCCACAGGTAGGGCGGCGAGCACCGGGAACAGTGGGATCCAGAAGAAGCGCACGTCGCGGAGGGTCCTCAACCGGCGGAAGCCAACCTCGTGC
Source organism: Actinomycetales bacterium (assembly GCA_038258285.1). Taxonomy (GTDB): domain Bacteria; phylum Actinomycetota; class Actinomycetes; order Actinomycetales; family Dermatophilaceae; genus Ornithinicoccus. The sequence continues at coordinate 2,752 of JBBSQA010000034.1, forward strand.
CACCAGCGCATTCGTGTCATGACCGCGATCGCCAGGATCGCGAGGACCGCATCCCCAACGAGCTCGACGACATCCGTCGGGACAGCGAGAGCACCATGCACCCAGCCGGCGCTGAGGTTTACGAGACCGACTATGACGACGACCCATCCGGTCAGAAGGAACGGGTGCTGCGCGCCAAGCCCCCGCTGCTGACTCACGGCGTCCCTACCTCGTCGCCGTGCGTCGGCGCCAGGGAGGATCGCGGCCGACGCACCGGTGGAGCAACTCCCACACTGGAGAGGAGCGTCGGCGTCCCCGAGGTGCTGTCCCGTGTGTGTGGGTCGGTGTCTCACACGACGTCTCTGCGTTCGATGGCGAGAAGTCCGGCGGCAGCGGGGATGATTGCCCAGGCGCCAACGGCCAGCAGCGCAGCCCACAGGCTCACCTCGGGGCTGAGCCCGGAGACGACAGCGAACAGGGATTGCGGGATCCAGGCTGCGGCGTCGGGGAAGGCTTGAACGGCGAGTGGCGGGATCACGAAGAGCATCAGAACTGCGGTGGTGACTGCACCACCGATGTTGCGGATGAGGGCGCCGAGCCCCGCCCCGAGTGTGGCGCCGACCGCACCGGCGAGCGTCGTGGCTGCGAAGAGCGGGATGAGGTCACCCGCCGGGACCAAGAAGCCGAAGCCGGTGCTCGGCAACGCCACGGCGACTCCGGCTACCACCAGCGCCTGGCCGAGGAACGCGAGCACTGCGCCACCGAGCAGCACCGCAGTCAGCTGGGCGAGCACTGCTCGTGTGCGGTTGGGGGACGTCAGGAACATCGGTACGACCGTGTGGTGCCCGTACTCGCGAGCCACAGCGATGGCGCCGAAGAGGCTGGTGCCGATCATCGCGTTGGAGGCGAATGCCATCAGGGACTGTTGGTCTGCGGCGGTACCGACGAAGGCTTTGCTGCCGTCCATGTCGGTGGCGAACGCAACGATGGCCGCGTCCAGACCCGCGATCACCACCAGGGCGGCGAGGAACCCCCACGGCAGCTTGGTGGTCGTGAGCTTGCGGATCTCGGCGCGGACGAGTCGGAGCATGGTGCTCATAGCTGTACTGCCTGCCTCTCAGGCTGGGTCGTGAACGTGGTTGTCGGGGTGTCGGCGGTGCCGGTGGGGGTGCTGTCGGTGCTTGTCCACGTGAGGAAGAGCTCTTCCAGGGAGCCCGCCTGGGGCGCCAGCTCATGGAGCGCGACGCCGGCGGTGCACGCGCGGTCACCGATCTCCTCGATGCTCACCCCGCGCACGACCAGCTCGCCATCGTGGCCCCGGTGCACGCTGGCACCGGCCCGCTCCAGGGTGTCGGTGAGCGCATCGGGCATCGCGGTGCGCACGGTGGTGCCGGCTCGCTGCAGCGAGGCCAGCGCCCCGCTGGTGACAAGCTGTCCGCGGTTGATCACGACGACGTCGTCCGCGAGTTGCTCCACCTCGGCGAGCAGATGGCTTGAGACGAAGACCGTTCCGCCTGCCAGGGCGCGCTCACGCAGCAGGTCGCGCAGCCAGCGGATGCCTTGCGGGTCGAGTCCGTTGCCCGGCTCATCGAGCACGAGTACCGGAGGGTTGCCCAAGAGTGCGGCTGCGAGCCCGAGGCGCTGTCGCATCCCCAGGGAGTAGCCTCCCACGTGGCGGTCCGCGGCATGGGCGAGGCCCACCGCGTCCAACATCTCCGCGATGCGGTCGTGCTCGATGCCGGCGCCGTCGGCGAGGATCCTGAGATGGTTGCGACCGCTGCGTCCGGGATGGAAGGCGTTCGGCTCGAGCACCACCCCGACGGTGCGTGCCGGATCTGCCATGTCGCGGTACCGCGTCCCTCCGATCGAGGTGTGCCCGTGGTCGGCCTTGGCAAGGTCGAGCAGGATCTTCATCGTCGTGGACTTCCCCGCACCGTTGGGCCCCAGGAAGCAGGTCACCCTTCCAGGTGCGACGGTGAACGTGAGGTCGTCAACGACCACGTCCTTGCCGTAGCGCTTGGTGACGTGGTCGATGATCAGCGGAAGCATGGTCAGGATTCCCTTCGGTGGTGAGGTGTGGGCAGATGAGGCCCCGCCGAGGAGGCCGGACCGACGGGGTGGGGAGTGTGGAGGGCCCGATCCGTCGAAACGGGTGAGCGTGAACAGAGTCAGACCCGCCTGTGCCGCGAGGATCGATGGCGACGACGATGCGTCTGCTGGTGTTCATGGGGTGCACTCCTGGTGTGGACAACCCTTCACTGTCACTCTTCCCTCACGGCGGCTGTCGGCACAGGGCCATACGTCCCGCGGATGGCGTGGTCTCGGTGGGCCACGACCAGTCCGGCGGACCACCCGGGCGCTCGACCATGTGCCGGGGGCTGGGTGGCCGGATCCTCGGTGTCGTGGCCGCTGCCTGCCAGCAGCCAGGACGTGAGGGAGTTCGAGTTCCACATCTCGCCTGCGTGCTGTTCGTCCAGCCCCCAGGTGGCGAGTGGGAATCGCGCCACGAGGTCCAGGACCCGATGGGCGGTGAGTGGGTCCTCACTGACGCGCCGTGGGCTGTCCACTGCGGCGCCCAGGTCCGGGATCGTGCCTTCGCGCCAGCAACGGACCTCGTATCGGAACAGTCTCGAGCGCCGCAGCGCCGGTAGGCCGACCGCGCCCTCGCCGACGACGCCGCGGTCCGGGAGGCCGGCGGCCCACACCGGGGTCATCTCGATGGTGAACGGGGTCTCGTCCCAGCGCACGATGAGCGCGGAGTGGTACAGGCGCTGTGAGGTGCGATGCGCTCGTGCGGCGGCGAGCCTTTCGTAGAGGCGGCCACTGGTGCGCACACAGCCGCCGCCCTTCCCGGCACCCAACGGCATCCAGTAGAGGTCCACGCTCGACGCACCGACGCCCGGATCGGGGCCCGCTCGTCGGCTGGTCACGGCGCGACCGCCTCCGGCAACCGGTGGGGCTGCTCAGCCCCGGGGGCCACGGCGTCGATGCTGCGGACGTTGTAGGCGATGTCGTCGAGATGGAGCTCGATGTACGCGAAGGACCCTTCTGGTTGCGGTGCGTCCCACCGTCCTTCACCGTCGGCCACGACGCGGCGGCCGTCGCGGTCCTGATGCGCGCGGAGCGGGGTGGACCACGGTTGTGCCACGAAGGTCGCGCCGTCGGAGGATGCGCGGAGCCGGTCCTGGGAGACGAAGTTGACGAGGTCATGGTCGGCGTCGAAGGTCAATACCGCTGTGACGCTCTGGTCGCCCAGGACATAGACACCCCGGACGTGGGTGGCGTCGACGGCTGTCCACCGGATCGGCGCGCCGGGGATCGCTCCCGGGGCGAACACGACGAGGTCGTTGAACACGGTGACGGTCTCGCCGCGGTTCATCTCCGCGCCGGAGGCGTCGACCACGGGGACCACGGACAGGACCTTGGCGCGCATCGTGGCCTTCGCGTCGGCGAACTGGTGCAGGACTGTGACGGGTAGCCCTGACCGGGTCGCGTCCATGATGAACAACCGCTGCGGCTGCGCGCCGTAGGTGTTGACCTGCCGACCGGTGAAGGACATCCAGGCCTCGGTGGGGCCACTGCGGATGCGTCCGTGGAAGGTCCCCTCGAAGTTCGTGGTGCGTGGCTGTCCGACAGCCCCAGAGCGTCGGACGTACTCAGCGAGTGGCTCCGGGAGCACGACGAGGTCTTCCTCGGTCACCAGCGCTGGTGTCGGGTCGGTCACGGCGAGGGCCCGGGTCGACTGGTCCCTCCACTGGGCGTGGAAGCTGCTCGGTCCGGCGGAGAGGAACCCGTACAGGGCAGCGAGGACGAGCAGGATGTTGACCACGGTGCCGGCCTTCGCGTCGTTCCAGGAGGTCGTGATCGCGACCTGGGACACGGCCGCACCCAGCAGCGCAACGGCCCACCACCAGGTCGGTGCGCCGACCGCGAGGAGGGCGGCGCAGGTGAGGACGAGCACCGCTGCCAGCAGCCATACGGCGCCCGCAGCGGGACTGATCGGTTCTTCGAGCGTGGAGACCGTTGACCACCCGAAGCCCTTGGCGACCCCGAGGAGATGAAGGAACCCGTGGCCCCCGAGAACGGCGACCAGCATCCAACGGATCACGATGGTCATTCCGACGACTCGCGATCGGCGCAGACGCTCTGTTCGTCGAGATCCGCGCGAGGAGTGAGCTCGGCGATGACCATCACCTTTTCGTGCTCGCGCACCACATGTGCAACGCCTGCGTGGTCGATGCCGGCCAGTCGCAGGCGGAGAGGACGGGGGTCCTCGAAGTTGCGCCACCAGGTCTTGTGGTCGGCCATGCCCACGGTGATGCGCACGATCGGCCCTTCGGCGACGTACATCACGACGAGTTGGTGGCGGTGGCCGGTCCGGCGTCCTGAGTACTCGAGCACTGCGAGCCGCCGTCCGAGCCGGCCCCCTGCTGGCCCGTTGAGCAACGGGATGAGGCACCGGTTGGCGAGTCGGTTCGCCACACCCGCGGCTCCTGCTGGGGTGAACGTTGGGATACGGGCCGGTGTCATGGGACAAGCGTGGCGCGCGTACACCTGACACGGCAGAGGCAAACGTCCCGATCCCTGGGTTTGACCGAGGTACTGCACGTGCGCGTCGGCGTGCCTTGTCACTCGGGTTCGCCATCGGGTGGCAGGGGCCCGTCAGGGGCTGTTCGCCCCCGCGAGGACTGTGTCGGTCATGAACGTGTGGAACTGCGTGGGTTGCTCCCACAGCGAACGGTGCCCGGACGTGGCCGCGAGGGTGAGTTGCTTGACCGGGGCATCAAGAGCGGTGAACCACTCGTTTGCGAGGCCGGCGCGGCTGGGGGTCTCGTAGCGGCCTTGGAAGAGGTAGACGGGGACCTCGAGGCGGGGGACGTCCGTGCGGAAGTCAATGCCCTGCAACTGCGGGTAGAGGATCCCGAAGGTGTCCAGGAACCCTGCGAAGACGTGTGCCTTGTCGAGCAGGCTGTACTCGCCCACCAGCAGGCCCTCACTCATCTCCCCGGCGCCCTCGGCGTTGGGCGTGTGGTCGTAGGGGTAGACCTCACTCATGTGGGACAGCGCTGGCTCGTAGTCCAGCATGGTGCTGTAGGGCGGCGGCCCACTCGCGGTCAGCTGGTTCACGAGGGCTGTGTTACCGGTCTTCCCAGCCCACGCCAAGGTGTCGCGGTACGTGATGCGGTCGGTCTCACGGGGGCTCACCATCTGCCCGGAACCGATGACCGCATGGAACAGGTCGGGCCGTTGCTGAGCGGCGAGAACGGCGAGGATGCTGCCCCAGGACTGGCCGACGAGGTAGACCTTGTCCTGGTCGAACCTGCCACGCAGGTAGTCGGTGACGGCGATGGTGTCGGCCACCGCGTTGTCCAGGGTGAGCGTGGACGCGGGGTCCACCTGGTCGTACGAGCGGCCGGCCCCTCGCTGGTCGAGCGTGACAACGGTGAAGTCCGCCTCGAGGTCCTGGCCGTTGTGGCGCATCGCCCCCAACTCGGTCCCTCCCGGTCCGCCGGCCAGGAACAGCAGCACGGGGTTGGCAGTGCTTCGCCCGCGGATCATCATCGCGAGATCGTGGCCGTTGATGTCGACCCGGGTGAGCTCGGCGACGCTGCCTGCCACCGGCACACCGCCGGCGTCGACGATCGCCGCGGTGCTGGCTGGTCGGGCGATGCCGACGGCCAGCAGGGTGACCGCGGCAGCGGTGACAAGGGTGACGGCGATGCGGATGCGGCTGCGCGCTCCTCTCGGTCCCTGTCGCTGCGCCGCGAGCGAACCGCGGTGCCGGGCGGCGGTGGCCCCAAGAGAGGCGCCAAGGACCATCGGCGTCAGAGCGAGCAGACCGTGGATGCCGCGGCCGACCACGAGGCCGATCGCGCCGTAGGTACTGGCGTGCGGACCTCCGGCAGTCAGGCCGACGGTGCCCAGACGAGCGAGTTCGAAGACGATGACGAAGAAGACGGGGGCCAGAAGCATCGCCCACCTGGAGCGGAGTGCGAGCCCGGCGACGCCGCCGAGGAGCAAGCCGACCGCCATCGCGATGAGTGCCTGCGCGGTCGTGACCGGGCCGCGCGGGGTCCACCAGGCGGCGAGCAGGCCCCAGCTGGTGAGTGCTCCCACAGCGAGGAGGAGTTGGCTGCGGGGTGGACTCGCCGACGATATCGAGCGATTCGGGGATGGCTCGGGGGCCGGGTTGGTGTGGGCTGCTCGGGTCGTGTCGTGGAAGGTCATGAGGACACCTCGGCGGTCTCGGGTTCGACGTCGGCGACGGCGGTCGCCACGGTGGGCAGGGATGTCGACGGTGGCTGGGGGGACGTCAGGGCCCGTGCGGCCGTGCCCGGACCGACGACCACGCCCTCGGCGTCGCGGGGTCGGGCATGACGAACAGCCAGGAGGATCAGTGCCGCAGCTGCGCCAAGGAGCGTCACTCCCAGCCAGAGAGCCGCGTTGGCCAGCGGAACCAGGAAGCCGGCCTTGACCCCCACCGTCACGTCGGCGCTGACACCAGGTGACCCGTCCGAGTTCATCAGGATCAGGACCCAGTCACCACGAGTCGCAGTCCAGTCGAGCGTGAGGGGTCCCGGGCCGTTGGCAGAGGCGAGCCAGAAGGACTGCGCAGCGGGGTTGGTCGGCTGGGAAGCACCATCGAGATGCTGGTACGTCAACGTGCGCCCTTCGGAGCCGATCACCTCGTCCTGCGAGGTGCCCAACAGGTAGGCGGCAACGTCGTCAGCGGGGCCGACCCCGACGAACACATCGTCGATGCTAGCGACACGCAGGCGCAGGTCCGCATCGAGACGGCGCAACACCCATTCGGGGGTACCAGCGTCGAGCACGACACCAACGTCCCGCGTGATCACCGCTGGGGCGGCGGAGACGACCTCACCGGTGCTGGACGTGACGTAGCCGGCGGAGTCACGGCCCAGGCCGTAGGTCAGCGCGAGGCTGCTCCCGGACAGCAAGAGGCCGAGGCCCGGCAGCACGAGAAGGCATCCGATGACCAAGGCGGTCACGCGACGAGTCGTCATGTGGTGTCCCCTGAGGTGTTGGCGTCATCGACGGTTCCCGGGACGCTCACGGCCATGATGGCTACCGCGGCGCCGACTCCCATGAAGACGGCCTGCAGCGGGTGGAAGCCCAGCCACGCCCACTCCACGGCTTCGAAGAGGACCAGACCCGAGCCCGCGAGCACTGACGTCTCCCGGCTCCGCGCCAGCCTCCAGCGCTGCGACGTGCCCGCCGCGAGGTACCCGACTCCAACGAGCCCGGCCAACAGGAGACCGGGGAGCCGCCAGTCGGTGAACGGCGTGCCATCCAGGACGCGAACCGGCAGCCCAAGCAGGGAGCCGTCGGGGCGCAACGCCAGCAGCCCGCCACAGACCAGTGCGGAGGCCCCAGTGGTCAGCTCGAGTCCCACCAGGACGCGGTGCCGACGGTCGGCACGCGCAGAGGGCGCGCTTCCTGTGGGGATACGAGGCGGTCGCTGGGCGGTGAGCTCGGTCATGAGTTCAGCATCACCCGCAGCGGATACCGCAGCCAGAGGCGAACGTCCCGACCGGTGGTTTTGGAGGTGCCCGGACGTCAGCCTTAGCGGGTCCGATCGCGAGGGGTCGGACACGGATCGGGGCCGTGCCTCGCTCCAGCAGGTGCCCGCCGCCAGGGTCGATCTGTCGGGCGTGAGGGGCCTGCCCCTCGTGCGGGAGCCGGGACCCGCGAACGATGTCGGGACCTTCGGCTCTGGTCGAGTCCGTCCCGTCGCGACAGGGTTGCCTCGCCAGCACGGCGCAGTCAGCGGCGGGCGGCGCCAGTTCGGGAGAGCCATCATGAGCACCCTCAGCCGCTCGCAGGTCGACAAGGATCGCGACGCCACCCACCAGCCGGAGACGAGCACCGGCACCCGGACCGGTAGTTCGCGTGCCCTGCGCTACCTCTTGGGCGCACTGCGGCTTAGCCTCGGCTGGGTCTTCCTCTGGGCGTTCCTGGACAAGCTCTTCGGGCTGGGCCACGAGACACCCAGCAAGGGCGCTTGGCTCAACGGAGGGTCCCCGACCAAGGGCTTCCTGGGCAATGCCACCTCCGGACCACTGGCCGAGTTCTACCAGAGCTTCGCCGGCGCGGTGTGGGCCGACTGGCTGTTCATGGTCGGGCTGGCTGCCATCGGTGTGGCCCTGATGGCCGGTGTGGCGATGCGCTTCGCCGCCGCGGCCGGTGCCCTGCTCCTGGTCCTGATGTGGACCGCGGTCCTCCCCCCGGCGAACAACCCCTTCATGGACGACCACCTCATCTACGCGATGACGCTGGTGGCCTTGGCGCTGCTCGGCGCAGGGCACTTCCTCGGCTTGGGCCGTCAGTGGGAGCAACTCCCCATCGTGCGCCGATACGCCTTCCTGCGCTGACCTGCTCAATGCCGATCCACCCCGCTCCGCGGGACCCACGCCGGGAGGCACCGAACCGCCGCTCCGACGTCGTCGCGGGTCTCGTGCACGATGGTCACTCGGCGCTGGTCGCCGAGGCCGCCGTGCACGAGGCCGCGCTGCGCGGAAGCCGCGTGCGGTTCCTCCAAGTGCTCCCGCGTGGCCTCACCGAGGAGGACCACGCCGGCGTCGAGGCGGCCCTGTTCAAGATCGCCCTCGACGCGCTGCGTTCCTCCCCACACCTCGCCTGCACCTTCGAATCCGTGGTGGGCACCCCACACACGGCCTTGGTCACCGAGACCCGCCATGCGGCGCTCCTGGTCCTCGGCCCGGATGCGCCAGACGCGAAGGTCCGGGTTGCGGACCACTGCACGGAACACTGCGAGTGCGATGTCCTGGTCGTCGCAGGCGCAGCGTCGTCGCCCTCATGGGCCCCTTCCACGACGTAGGATCCAAGGGTGGAAGGCCCGCACGGTCCAACTGCTCAAGATCAGGGTTGGCCAAGCACGGACGCGCTCGACCTGGACGACCTGCTGGATGAGCTCCGCAGTCGCGCTCAGGCCTCCAGCCAATCCCGACAACGCCTCAGCGCACTCCTCGATGCGGTCATGGCCATCACGGCGGGGCTGGACCTGCCAGAGGTCCTGACCCGGATCGTGGCCTGCGCCTGCGACCTGGTCGACGCGACCTACGGCGCCTTGGGGGTGCTCGGACCGGACGGCGAGCACCTCGTGGAGTTCGTCACCCACGGCCTGTCCGCCACGCAGAGGGACGCCATCGGCGCCCTTCCCCGGGGTCATGGCGTACTGGGCCTGTTGATCAGCGACCCACGACCGCTGCGGTTGGACACCTTGGCCGACCACCCTTCGTCGTACGGGTTCCCGCCGCACCACCCTGCGATGGCCAGCTTCATGGGGACCCCGGTGCGGATCCGTCATCAGGTGTTCGGCAACCTCTACCTCACCGAGAAGATCGGCGCCGCGAGCTTCACCGACGAGGACGAGGCCATCGTGGTCGCGCTGGCCGCGGCGGCGGGGATCGCGATCGAGAATGCTCGGCTCTACGAACGAACGATCCGTCAGCGGCAGTGGATGGAGGCGACCGGCGAGGTCAGCCAGATGCTGTTGGAGGGCCGCGACGAGGCGTCCGCGATGGCCTACCTGGCCGGCCAGGCTCGCGTCCTGTCCGGGGCCGAGCTGACAGTCGTAGCCCTTCAGGACGACGACGCCGACCTCGTCATCCAGGCAGTGGATGCCGGTCACTCCGGGGAGCCGCAGTCGGGCGCGTCGCCGCCGGGGCTGGGCACGGTGCTCGAGGACGCACGCTGGGGCCATCTGCTCGCCGGTCGGACCCCGCTCCTGGTATTGACCCGAGCCGGCGACCCCGCCGACGCCAACCTTGCCGCGAGCATCCGCGGACTCGTACCGGTGGAGACTCATGGCCCCACGGCCCTGCTGCCGATCAACATCGGCGCCGACTCGATCGGGGTACTGGCCGTCGCCTGGGCTCCGGACGCCGAGCCGATCGTGAGCCACGTGATGGAGCTCCTCGTGCCGCTGACCCACCAGGTGGCCCTGGCGTTGGTGGCGGCGCGAAACCAGCACGCCCGCGCCCAGGTGGCTCTCCTGGAGGATCGCGACCGGATCGCCCGGGACATGCACGACCACGTCATCCAGCGCCTTTTCGCCACGGGGCTGTCCCTGCAGGCCACCTCACGGGTGGCGGTCTCCGCCACCGTCCGGACGCGCCTCAACGACGCGGTCGAGGCGCTCGACGACGCCATCAAGGACATCCGGCACACGATCTTCGAGCTGCACCGGGAGAACGCCCCCACCGACCTGCGACGAGAGCTCGAGGACCTGCTGGATGCAGCTCAGGACAGCTTGGGGTTCGTCCCGCAGCTGAGCGTCGAGGGAGAGTTGTCCTCACTCACAGTCGAGCTCGAAGCGGACCTCGTCGCGGTGGTCCGCGAGGCCCTCGCCAACGTCTCGCGCCACGCCCGCGGCTCCAGTGTCCAGGTCTCGGTGGTCGTTGCCGAGACCCTGACGATCACCGTGGCTGACGACGGGATCGGCACTGACCCCCGGGCGACGAGCAGTGGCTTGGCCAACCTGAGAGCGCGCGCCGAGCGGCACCGTGGTCTCCTCCGGGTGGAGCCGAACACCCCCCATGGCACGGTCCTGACCTGGGCGACGGGTAGCCCGCAGCAGGAGGGGCCCGACTGAGCGACAGGCACAACGCCGCCCGACCCCATCGGGACCGCCGTCGTCTCAGGACCATCGGCACTGGTGCTCGCCGTCCGTCATCGGCATCGTGGATGAGGAGACAACGAGCGCCTCGTGGTCTGACGGACGAGCGTGCACCATCTCCTCCAGATCAAGGAAGGTCCACGTGCAACAAGTCGAGAACGCAACGACTCGCGTCTTCCTCGTGGATGACCACGAGATCGTGCGACGAGGTCTACGCGAGCTGCTCGAGACGGTCGCGGAGTTCGAGGTCGTGGGCGAGGCCGGGACCGCAGCCGAGGCAAGGGCTCGCATCCCCGCAGCGCGACCGGACGTGGCCATCTTCGACGCCCGCCTCCCGGACGGATCAGGCATCGACGTCTGCCGGGAGATCCGCTCCACCTACCCGTCGACCAAGGCACTCATCCTCACCTCCTTCGACGACGAGCAGGCCCTCTCCAGCGCGATCCTCGCGGGAGCCGCCGGGTACCTGCTCAAGGACATCAAAGGGAACGGCCTGATCGAAGCCATCCGCGCGGTCGCTCGTGGTCAGCAGCTGCTGAGCCGCGACGATGTCGAGCGGGCCCGACGCACCTGGGCCCGCAAGACCCAGGCAGACCCCAGGCTGCAGCGGCTCTCACCGCAGGAACAGCGAGTGCTGGACCACATCGCCCAAGGACTGACGAACCGGGAGATCGGCGTCGCCCTCTCCCTTGCCGAGAAAACGGTGAAGAACTACGTCACCGCGGTGCTGGGCAAGCTCGGCATGGAGAGCCGGACGCAGGCTGCGGTGTTTGCCGCCACTCACCCGGCGACCCCGAAGGATCCCCGACCCCGCTGAGCAGCGACCCTCGCCCCCATCGGACGGTTCGCCGTCGACGAGATGGACCTATGGAAACAGAAGCGATGCCCACGACCATCGCCTCCGGCACGACCGGGCCGGACGACACCGAGGTCTTGGAACGCCTCGTATTCAGGGGCGCTGCTGAGCGAGTCGTCTTTCGGCCCGCCTCGGCGTGAGCGTCGACGGACGCTCGGAGGTCTTCTCGTGAAAAGCGTCGTGGACCACTGCTCTGTCTTGTTCCGCTCGCAGCCGGGGACGAAGAGCCTGGCCTCAGAGGGGGCGCCGGGTCGCCTTGGGGGTCGATGGCGAAGCCATGGTGACGCATGGAGCGTCATGGTCAAGGGTCTGGCCCTGGAGGTCACCGATACGTGCGTGGGGATCGACGTGATGCAGGCCCGCTATGTCCGTGGCACCACGGCCCCAAGCCCTGATTCGTGCGGATACTCAACGAACTCGGTGACTGGACGCTGCCCCCTGCTGACCGGCGCAGCGAGAACATGGTTCGGGAGCGGGACCTTTGGCACTGCGAGCTGGAGCTGCGACAGCGCAGGCTTTGAGCATGACAGTGCAACGGACCCTGCCCCGTGTCTTCTCCCCACCAGAGGGCGGCGCCGAACAGGAGCGGTCCGGCGCTGGCGACTCCGCGCACTCGGGGCGCGGTGGAGCAGGCTGCGCTGCGCGGGTGGAGCACGCGAGCAAGACCTATGGCACCGGAGCAACGACCCTGAGGGCACTCGATGACGTGAGTGTGAGCTTCGGAAGCGGAGAGTTCACCGCCATCATGGGCCCTTCCGGTTCCGGCAAGTCGACGCTCATGCACTGCCTGGCGGGATTGGACACGTTGACGTCCGGTCAGGCGTTCATCGGCGACACCGACCTGGCGTCCTTGTCGGACCGGGAGCGGACCATCTTGCGCAGGGACCGGCTGGGCTTCGTCTTCCAGTCCTTCAACCTCCTCCCCGTTCTCAGCGCCGAGGAGAACATCACCCTTCCCCTTGACCTGGCCGGACGGGAGGTGGACGAGGAGTGGCTCGCAACGCTGGTCTCCACGCTCCACCTCCAGAACCGCCTGGACCACCGACCGTCCGAACTCTCCGGCGGCCAGCAGCAGCGCGTGGCGATCGGACGGGCACTGGTCTCCCGCCCCGAGGTGGTGCTGGCCGACGAGCCCACCGGTGCCCTCGACACGACGTCGAGCGCTGAACTCCTGACGTTCTTGCGATCGACGGTGCATGACCTCGGCCAGACCGTCGTCATGGTCACCCACGACCCCTCGTGCGCGGCCTACGCAGACCGCATCATCTTCCTCGTCGACGGCGCCGTGGCCGAGGTCATGGTCGCACCGACCCGCTCTGCTGTGCTCGCGACGATGGACCGGCTGGGCGGCTGACGTGCTCACACTGTCCCTTCGCAACCTCCTGGTGCACAAGCTGCGCCTGCTGCTGACCATCGCCACCGTTGCGGTCGGCGTCGCGTTCGTGTCAGGGACCTTCGTCCTCTCCGACACGATGAACCGGGCTTTCGACGAGCTCTACAGCGGCCTCAGCGCCGGTACGGATGTGGCGGTGCGCTCAGAGTCCGCCTTCCTTGAGGCCACCAGCGCGGGCCAGGAGCGGCGGCCGCTCGATCAGAGCCTCGTCACCGCGGTGAGCAAGGTCCCGGGGGTGGCTGTCGCCGAGGGGACGGTGACCGGTTTTGCGATCATCCTGGACAAGAACGGAACTCCCATCCAGCCAGGTGGCGCGCCGACCCTCGGTGCCAATGTGGACGCCGAAGCACAGCTCAACAGTGGATTCACCTTCCGCGACGGCCGCGCCCCGCGCGCGGCGGAAGAAGTCGTCCTGGACGCGCAGTCCGCCGCGAAGGCCGACTACCACGTCGGGGACCGGGTCGACGTCGTCCTCGAGGGCGGCAAGAAGACGTTCCGGGTGGTGGGCATCCTGGGCTTCGGGAAGAGCGACAGCCTTGCCGGGGCCACGCTGGCTGGCTTCGACACCAGGACTGCGCAACAGGTGCTCGGCAAGGCCGGTCTGTTCGATGAGATCGATGTCCGGGCCGAAGACGGGGTCTCCTCGGCGACGCTGCGCACCGATATCGCTGCCACCCTGCCCTCCGGCACGGAGGCCGTGACCGGGGAGCAGTTGGCAGCCGAGAGCTCGGCCGCCGTCCGTGACGGCATGGGCGCCTTCACCCAGATCCTCCTCGGCTTCGCCGGGGTCTCCCTCCTGGTCGGCTCGTTCGTCATCTGGAACACCTTCAACATCTTGGTTGCGCAACGGCGACGCGAAGTTGCCCTGCTGCGAGCAGTGGGTGGTACCCGCCGACAGGTCCTCGGCGGGGTGCTGGGCGAGGCAGCCTTGGTCGGTCTGCTCGCCTCCGGGGTCGGCCTGCTGTCCGGTGTCGGGCTGGCCGCGGGGATCCGTGCACTGTTGAAGCTCATCGGCATCGAGATCCCCTCAACGGCGGTGGCGCTCGAACCGCGCACCGTCATCGCGGCTCTCGCGGTAGGGCTCGGGGTCACACTGGTGGCGGCTTTCGCTCCGGCGTGGGCGGCCACCCGCGTGGCTCCCATGGAGGCCCTGCGCGACGCGACCTTGGCGACCGGTTCGGTCAGCGGCACCCGTCGGCGCGCGGGGTGGGTCGTCACGGGAGCCGGCATCGCGGGATTGGTCGTCTGTGCCGTGCTCGGCAACCTGGTGCTCCTGACCGCGGTGTCCAGCCTCGTCGCCTTCGCCGGACTGGTCACGATCGGACCATCACTGGCTCAGGCGGTGGCGCGCGTGGCCGATCACGGGCCACGCGGCGGAGGGTGGCGATTGGCGTCGCGCAACATCGCGCGTGCTCCGCGCCGGGCGGCGGCCACCGCCTTGGCGCTGACGATGGGCCTGGCCGTCGTCTCCGCCGTAGCGGTGACCGCGACCTCGCTCAAGGCGTCTGTCGCCTCATCAGTGACCTCGGGGAACCGCTCTGACCTGATCCTGCGACCCGCGAGCGCCGGAGGTGGCATCAGCCCGTCGGCGGCCGGGACCCTACGAAGCCTTGACGCCATCGCAACCGTGGAGGAGTTGAGGTACGCCGGCGTCCAGGTCGACGGGGTTGCCACGTCCCTGGTTGCCATGGATCCCAGCGGCCGGGACAGCGTGGTGGACCTGGACATCCGTGACGGCCATGCCGCCTCGAAGGACGGTGAGATCATGGTCCGCGTCCAGCAGGCCCAAGAACTGGGGCTGAAGGTCGGCGATCCGATCACGGTCACGTTCGCCGAAACCGGGCCGAAGGCGATGACCGTCGCCGCGACCTTCGCCGACGACTCCCTCATCGGCTCGCCGTACGTCATCTCCCTGACCGACTTCGCGCCCAACGTCACGTCCAACCTGGACGTGGCCATCCTGGTGAAGTCGGTCCCCGGTGCGGACCCTGCCACCGCCAAGGCGGCGGTGACAGAAGCACTTGTCGACTACCCCAACGTCACGATCAGCGACCCGGCGGAGATGACCGAGAAGGCACAAGCCTCGGTCGACCAGATGCTCGGGCTCGTCACTGCCCTCCTCCTCCTGGCGGTCATCGTGGCGGTGCTGGGGATCGTGAACACCCTGGTGCTCTCCGTCCTGGAGAGGACCCGAGAGCTGGGACTGATGCGGGCTGTCGGCGCGACTCAGAGCCAGGTCAGGACCATCGTGCGACGCGAATCCGTGCTCATGGCGGTGCTCGGTGCCGTCACCGGAGTCGCTCTGGGGGCGTTGTCCGGGATCGCACTGAGCCGGGCTTTGGTGAACCAAGGCATCAACACCGTGGCCGTTCCCATGGCCACCTTGGCGATCTACCTGCTCCTGGCCGTCCTGGTCGGCATCGTGGCCGCGATCGGTCCCGCTCGTCGGGCCGCGAAGGTCGACGTGCTCCGAGCCGTCCTCGTCGACTAGCCACCACGTCGAGGGACCTTCGGCCCTGACGCCGCCTGTGATCACGCGGAAGACTGGAGGAACCTCGGAGTGAATGGGAGAGAACGATGACTGATCAGATCCAGAAGCAGTTGAGTGCGGACTACGGCCGAGTGATCCTGCTGATGTCCCTCGTGTGGGCCGCGACGATCATGGCGGCCGCAGTCGTGGACAAGGCGAGCGGCGAGTTCATCTACCTGATCTTCGTGCTGCTGGGCGGATTCACCCTGTCCGGCGCCGTCCTGGAGTCCGGGCGCCGGCGCATGGTCGACAGCTCCCGCGACTGACCGAGGGCGGATCTCAGGCCACTGGAGCGCGATGGCCCTGGCGACGTGGCGTCACCAGCGCCACTCCAACCGTCTATCCGCGACCTTCGCCGAGCAAGGGATGTTCACTCACGTGGTACCTCGTGAACTCTCTCTCCACGCAAGGGGTGCGGCCCTGTGGTTCATGCAGAGATGGTCGCCTGACCACCGAACGTGCGACCCCTGGGTCCGGGCCGGGGCGGAAACCAGGGTTCGCGCCAAGAGCACACGACGTGCTCGCCTCACCTTCGACGGTCGGAGTTGCTGGTGCCCGTCACGCGACCTCACCGCGACTACCGATCAGCATCATGTGAGGTCAAGCTCCGTCCACCAGTGAGCGCACGCGTCACGCCGGCCGCCACGCAGCGTCCACCTTGGGGCCGGCGACGTCCAAGACCGGGGCAAAGCGGGACCTTGGTCCATACCCCACCGCGGATCGCCGGAGAAGAATGGTGGGTGGAGATGGTAAAGATGCGCAAGACAACAGTTGTCAAGTTCTTCGTGAGCAGCCTGATCGGTATGGCTGCCTCCGCCGTGTTGTTCATCGTGGCAGGCGCTCTGGCCCTGGGGAACGACGTGTTCGTCATGGACGGTCCCGACGTCGTGGGGATCAAGACGGGCGTGTTCGGTTGGACGTTGCTCGCCTTGGCCGTGGTCGCCGTGCTGGGCATGCTCGCAGCGGTGACCGTGCAGTTCATCGCGTGGGTCGGCGCGGTCCTGAACACCGCACAGCTACCCGACAAGACGTGGTTCGTTGTCGTGCTTGCTGGGGGCCTGGTCAGCCTCGGCTTCCTCGCGACCCTGGCATACGTCATCGCCGGTCCGAACGACGAGCAACCTGCGGCCGACTCCCTGGCCCAGCCACTCGACTCCAGGACGCCAGTCCCCACGGTGGAACCCCACGGGCAACGACCTCCGGTCCTGGCCCACCACTGATGACGACAACGAGCCAAAGCAGTGCGAGCACGAAAGAGACGAAGATGAGATCACTCGTCGTGTACGAGTCCCTGTGGGGCAACACCGAGCAGGTGGCCCGGGCTGTCGCCGCCGGACTAAGCGAGGCGATGGAGGTCGACGTGGTGGAGGTGGGCATCGCTGCCACCACCCCGGGAGACGACGTGGACCTGCTCGTCGTCGGCGGTCCCACCCACACGTTCTCGATGTCCCGGCCGGGCACCCGCTCCGAGGCTGTCACCGGCGGTGCGAGCAACACCGCGTCCGGTCCCGGGATCAGGGAGTGGATCGCGGCACTGCCCACCGTGAGCGACCGCCCTCTGGTGGCGACCTTCGACACCCGCGTGGACAAGGTCCGGCGACTACCGGGATCGGCTGCCCGCAAGGCCGGCAGACTCCTGCGCCGCGCCGGCTACCCGCAGGTCCTGGACCCGGAGAGCTTCTACGTCGCCGACGTGGAGGGCCCACTGCTCGATGGCGAGCTTGACCGCGCCCGGGCCTGGGGTGCTCGCCTCGGCGACGCCACCAGGGAGGGCCCGCAACGCCTCGGATCTCCGATCGACCCCGTACGTCACGACTGATGAAATGCACCGCTGGGCAGCACCGTTCTCAGAGCGAACTGGATGTCCTTGGAACGTCGAGTTGGACCGTGCCCGCGATCATCGGCGCATTCTTCCTCTGGACCAGCGGGATCCACATGGGCATTGCCGCCATTGACCCCTCGGGATACCAGCACTTCGCCGACGCGGCTGTGGCCGGGTGGGTCCAGCGAGGCTGGAACGAGATCTTCATGGCGAACCCTCGCGTGTGGGGCTTCGCGGTGGCCGTAGCCGAGTTGATCTTGGGTCTACTGCTACTTCGCGGCGGTGGGGTGGCCAAAGTTGGCTGGTTGGGCGTGATCGGATTCCACTTGGCGTTGGTGCTCTTCGGTTGGGGCTTCTTGATCTGGTCGGCACCGGCCCTCGTGGTGTTGGTGCTGCTGCTTCGGCGCGACTGGCCACGGCTCGGCACAAAGGAACCGTCCCCAGCATGACCGTTGTCATCACCATGAGAGAACCGCTTTACGGCGGGGATCACTCGCCGGACACCCACAAATCCATCCGAACCACGCCGGTCCGTGGCCACCCACCAATCGGGTGACCCGAAGTAGCCAATCGGGGAACATCCGGAACTCGGCAGAGTCGCGCGGATCGCTGCAGTCACCAGCGGCGCCACGGTCGGCGGCGTCGGGCGGCGTTGGTCACGGTCGGGCGGTGCTCTTGGCGAGAAGCTTGATCCCGTCCGGGCGGAGCTCGCCGCTAGGTGCGACGTGCCGGTACAGGGTTTGGCGGGTGACGCCGATTTCGTTGCATAGTGCGCTGACGTTGGTGCCTGGTTTGCCCATGGTTAACGAACGGCCGGAAGTTCGCGCAGCGCGG
>JBBSQA010000035.1:0-19948 GCA_038258285.1 Actinomycetales bacterium
CAAAAGCAGGGACACAAACATCACGACAACCAGGAAACAAAAATTGGCATCGATTTTTAGCACGCTGTTGAGTTCTCAAGAATCAAACACACACCAACATCAAACACCATCACAGTGCTCTCAGATCGGGGCAACCTCTAAAGACTATCCGCGTTGTTACTCCCAGTCAAAACCACCTGGGCGCTTCAATGCGCAGGGAGAATCCCTGTTGTCATCGAGGGTGTCAGTCCGAGGGACCGGCCGCCACGCTGAAACGTCTGCGCGGTGTCCGTGCCTCCCTGTCGGGCTGGCGGAGATGAACATTAGCCTCTGGCCCCGGTCATGACAAATCGAGGCTCAACGGGGCTCGCGATGCAGCGCTGCGAGGCTCTTGCGACCCCGTTTGAGCAGGGCAACCTGGCCTCCCAGGAAGTCACGCTCGGACAGCACAGCCTCCGAGTCCTCCACCTTGGCGTTGTTGATGCTGACGCCACCCTCGCCGAGTAGTCGGCGGGCCGCCCCGCGAGATCCAGCTAGCGAAGTGGCCACGAGAGCGTCGACGACACTCGATCCGATGGCGACCGCTGCGCTGGGCAGAGCGGCAGTCGCGTCCAGCAAGGTCCGAGGGTCCACCTCGGTGGGGTCCCCCTTGCCGAACAGGACTTGACTGGCGCGTTGCACCATCCCGGTCGCGTCTTCTCCGTGCACCAGGGTGGTGACGTCAGCGGCCAGGGCCCGTTGCGCCTCGCGCCGGAACGGTTCGTCCCGGGTCGCCCGGTCGAGCGCCTCGATCTCTTCGCGATCGCGGTCGGTGAAGACCTTGAGCAGCGTGACCACGTCGGCGTCGTCGACGTTGAGCCAGTACTGGTAAAACGCGTAGGGGCTGGTCAGGTCGGCAGACAACCAGATCGCGTTGCCGGCACTCTTGCCGAACTTCTCGCCGGTCGAGTCGGTCAACAGCGGGGTGGTCAGGACGTGCACCGAGATACCTTCGACACGATGCACCAAGTCGACACCGGCCGTCAGATTCCCCCACTGGTCCTGTCCCCCGGTCTGCACGGTGACCTTCTCGTGCTGGAACAGATGCAAAAAATCCAGGGCCTGCAGGATCTGGTAGCTGAACTCGGTGTAGGAGATGCCCTCCTGGCTCTGGAGCCTCGCGGCCACGGCGTCCTTGCGGATCATCTGGTTGACGCGGAAGTGCTTGCCGAAGTCGCGGAGAAAGTCCAGCGCGCTGATCGGCGCCGTCCAGTCCAGGTTGTTGACCATGACGGCTGGGTTGCTCCCCCCGAACTCCAGGAAGGGCTGGACGAGGTCCTGGATCCGGGTGACGTTCGACGCGGTCTCATCCTTGGTCCGCAAGACCCGCTCGGCCGTAGGCCGGGGGTCCCCGATCAGTCCGGTCGACCCCCCCACGAGACAGACCACACGGTGGCCGGCACGCTGAAGGTGGCGCAGCACGATGAGCTGGACCAGGTTGCCGAAGTGCAGGGACGGTGCGGTGGGATCGAACCCGCAGTACACCGCTCGTGGGCCCTCAGCCAGGTGCGCGCGCAACTGCTCTTCGTCGGTGGTCTGTGCGACCAGCCCTCGCCACTGAAACTCATCGATGATGTCGCTCACGCGTGTCGGCCTTCGGTGTCGGTTCGTCGCTGTCGCCGATCGGCTTCAGCCCCACATACCTTGCCTTATCTGATGGACCCTGCGGAACGGACGGTCCTAGGGATGCTGCGCTGGAGGTGGCGGGCGACGACGCGCGGCTCCTGGTCGGTAGGGAGAGACCGTCGGATCGTCGGTGATCCAGAACCGCCAGGGGTATGCCGCGCCGTCGCCGCCCGGTCCGCTCACGCCGACCCTGGGTCCGGTGCTGATCCCGTGGGGCTCCGGTGTCCCGTCGCGCTCGAGCTGCAGCCGGCCGTGGGGATCGCACAGATCCACACCGTTGTGCTGCAGGTCCACGCCCAGCGCGGAGGCGAGGCGGGCTGGACCCCTGGCCAGGTCGCGGTGCGGATGGGGAGATTCTCTTCCTCGGTCGCGCCGCTGTCGAGCGATGTCCTCGCCGGCGAGCACCTCGCCGGCTCTGATCAGAACTGCACCGGCCACACCCGACGGTCCGGTGACGACGTTCACGCAGTGGTGCATGCCGTAACTGAAGTAGACGTAGGCCCTCCCCGCCTGCTCGAACATGATTCGGGAGCGAGGTGTCGGACCGCGGAACGCATGGGACCCCGGGTCGTCCGCTCCTCCGTAGGCCTCAACCTCGGTGATGCGGATGAGGACCTCTTGGTGGCGTAGGTGGCTGCCGAGAAGGGCCGCCGCCACGGTCGTGACCGGTCCACGCAGCGCCTCCCGGGCCTCCCGGGCCTCCCACCCCCCAACGGGGACCGTCACCGGGACGTCCTCAGGAAGGACGCTGCGAGGTGGGCGTTTCGACCCATGCGCGGCACTGGGAGAGGCGCTGACGGAGGTGCTCGCGCTGCTCCGCCACCCGCACGGGGGCGGTGCCACCGGGGGCATCCCTCGAGGCGAGCGACCCGGGCACGGTCAGGACGTCGTGCACAGCGGGCGTGAGGTGATCACTGATCGCAGACAGGTCCGCATCGGATAGGTCTTCTAGTCCGATTCCTCGCGACTCGCAGGCTTGCACGCATTCCCCCGCTACTTCGTGGGCGACGCGGAAGGGCACCCCTTCACGCACCAGCCACTCTGCGACGTCGGTAGCCAACGAGAACCCCTGGGGAGCCAACTCCTCGAGGCGCCCGGTGTTGAACGTGAGCGTGTCGATCATGCCGGCGACGGCAGGCAGCAGCAGGCGGAGGGAGTCGATCGCGTCGAAGACGGGCTCCTTGTCTTCCTGCAGGTCCCGGTTGTAGGCCAGCGGCAACCCTTTCAGCGTGGCCAACAGCCCGGCCAGGTCGCCGATGATGCGACCCGCCTTACCCCTGGCCAGCTCGGCAACGTCGGGGTTCTTCTTCTGCGGCATGATGCTGGACCCGGTGGAGAACGAGTCGTGCAGCTTCACGAAGCCGAACTCCGCCGTCGCCCAGAGGATCACCTCCTCGCTGATCCGTGACAGGTTCACGGCGATCATCGCCGTCACGAAGCCGAACTCGGCCGCAAAGTCTCGGCTGGCGGTGGCGTCGATGGAGTTCTCCATCGCACCCCACAGCCCCAGATCGGCCGCAATGGCTTCCGGGTCGAGGCCGAGCGATGATCCGGCCAGAGCGCCGCTGCCGTACGGAGAGTAGGCCGAGCGCGCGTCCCAGTCCTGCAGGCGCTGCACGTCACGCAACAGGGCCCAGCCGTGAGCCTGGAGGTGATGAGCCAACAGCACGGGTTGGGCATGTTGCAGGTGGGTCCGACCCGGCATGGCTACTTCGGCGTGGGCCGTAGCCTGGTTCAGCAGGGCCGCGATGACGTCACCGACCTCCGCCCCCAGCACCCTTGCTTCGTCCCTCAGGTACAAGCGGAACTGGGTCGCGACCTGGTCGTTACGAGAGCGACCGGCCCGGAGGCGTCCGCCCACGTCAGGGCCGATCCGCTCGATGAGCCCACGCTCCAAGGCCGTGTGCACGTCCTCATCGTCCGGAGCCGCGGCGAACTCCCCCGAGGTCACGTCGGCAAGCAGCACCTCCAGCCCATCGAGCATGACCTGCAGGTGTTCGTCACTGAGGAGGCCTGCGGCATGCAACACCCGCGCGTGAGCCTTCGAGCCCGCGATGTCGTAGGGCGCCAGTCGCCAGTCGAAATGGGTGCTCTTGCTCAGCGCGGCGAGCGCCTGGCTCGGTCCGCCGGCAAACCGCCCGCCCCAGAGGCTCAGCGTCACTTCGCCGCCTTGAGATCGCGGGCGGCCGCCATCTTGGCCGGGAGCGCCCACAACTCGATGAAGCCTTTGGCCATCGACTGGTCGAAGGTGTCCTGCTCGTCGTAGGTGGCCATGCCGTAGTCGTAGAGGCCGACCGGTGAACGCCGACCGGTGACGGTGGCCCGCCCGCCCTGCAGCGTCATACGCACCTCACCGCTGACGTACTCCTGCGAGGAGTCGATGAAGCCGCGCAGCGCCTTGTGCAGCGGGGAGAACCAGAGACCGTCGTAGGTGAGTTCGGTCCACCGCTGCCCGACGGTGCGCTTGAAGCGGGCCAGCTCACGTTCGACGGTGACGTTCTCGAGCTCCTGGTGGGCGGCGATCAGAGCCATAGCCCCAGGAGCTTCGTAGACCTCACGGCTCTTGATGCCGACAAGGCGGTCTTCGACAAGGTCCAGCCGGCCCACCCCCACGGCACCAGCGCGGGCGTTGAGCTGCTCGATGGCCTGCAGCATCGTGACGGGCTGCCCGTCGATGGCGACCGGGGCGCCTGCCTCGAAGGTGATGGTGACCTCGTCCGCCTCGTGGGGTGCGGCCGGGTCGGAGGTGTAGGAGTAGATGTCTTCGATCGGCGCGTTCCAGATGTCCTCCAGGAAGCCGGTCTCCACGGCGCGACCCCAGACGTTCTGGTCGATCGAGTACGGGTTCTTCTTGGTCGTCTCGATCGGCAGGTTGTTGGCCTCGGCGAAGTCAATCGCCTTGTCGCGGGTCAGGGCGAGGTCTCGCACCGGCGCCACACAGGTCAGATCGGGTGCCATCGAGGCGATGCCGGCCTCGAAGCGGACCTGGTCGTTGCCCTTACCCGTGCAGCCATGGGAGACCGTCGTCGCCCCGAACTCTCGAGCGGCCTGCACCAGGTGTTTCACGATGACCGGGCGGGACAGCGCGGAGACCAGGGGGTAACGATCCATGTAGAGCGCATTGGCCTTCAGGGCGGGCAGGCAGTAGTCGTCGGCGAACTCCTCGCGCGCGTCCGCCACGTAGGCCTCCACCGCTCCGCAGTCCAACGCTCGCTGGCGGATGACCTCGAGGTCCTCACCGTCCTGCCCCACATCGACAGCGACCGCGACGACTTCGGCGCCGGTGGCCTCGGCGATCCAGCCGATAGCCACTGAGGTGTCGAGTCCGCCGGAATAGGCCAGGACGATCCGGTTAGTCATAAGTGCGTGCTCCTACGTCGTAGTGATGGTTCGTACTGAGGGGTTGTACCAAGGGTTTTGACTCAGGGGTAGTACTACTGAAGCGTTGTACTGACGGGTCGTGGTCCGAACGTGCGGGATCAGTCGCCGCTTCCGCTTCGCTCAACACCTGCGAGCGCCAGGAACCGTGCGGCTGTGGCCGAGCCGTCCACATCGTCTCGGGTGATGACCAGGATCGTGTCGTCCCCTGCGATCGTGCCCAATACGTCGTGGGCATCACTGCGATCAATGGCCGAGGCAAGGTACTGCGCTGCACCCGGTGGGGTCCGAAGCACTACCTGGTTCCCCGAGCTCCGGGCACTCACCAGCAGCTCCTCACATAGACGCGCGAGTCGACCGGACACCTCGGCGGCGTCCGGGGCCGGGCGCGGTGTGGTGTCCCCGCCCGCCCCAGGCACCGCATACACCAGAGTGCCTCCGGGCGTGGGGCGGATCTTGACGGCACCCAACTCCACGAGGTCGCGAGACAGCGTGGCCTGGGTCACGCTGATTCCGTCGTGCTCCAACCAGCTCAGCAGGTCCGCCTGGGACGACACCGACTCGCGCTCGAGGAGATCGGTGATGCGCTGGTGTCGAGCGGCGCGGGTCGTCGGAATCGCCGAGTCCATACCCGGCGACGCCATCTGCTCGCTGATCGTCACAGCGAGGAACTATACAGAGCAGTGCATGTTTATGCATAATCGACGAACCTAGCCGATCGGGTCGTCGTCACCCCAAGGTCGCAAACGGATCATCCGAGCCGCCTCCGGCAAGCCCTGAGCAGCTTTCGCCCGCAACGTGTCGAGATCGTCGGATCCTGCGCGCACCATCCGACCCGAGAACGCGTCCAGCTCGCCATCAGCCATCGCCAGCGCCAACGCCGTCACGTCCGCAGGGTCGGTCCATTCGGTCCGACCGATGTGCGCGTCCATCGCCTGCGTCATATCGGTCTTGATCACCCCTGGGGCCAGGTCGAAGGCCCAGAGGGCGTGGTCCGCGCCTGCCGCGGCGGTAGCACCCGTGATCCGGGCCAGCGCAGACTTCGAGGCCGTGTAGGCACTCATCAGCGGATCGGCCCGGGTTGCCGCACCGGAGTTGATGTTGATGAAACGCCCGCCCCCCTGCTCGATCATGATCGGCGCAACGGCCCGGGTCACCAGGAACGGCCCCCGCACGTTAGTGACCATCACCTGCCACCACTGGTCCACGTCTGCGTCCCAGATCGGCACTTCGTCCTCGATCAACCCCGCATTGTTGACCAACAGGTCGATCGTCCGGCGGGCTCGCCGCACCGTCTCGACCATGTCGTCCACGGCCTCGGCGTCCGTGACGTCGCACGGCAGGGCCAGGTATGGGCGGCCGGCCCCGTCGAGCCTCTGCCGGATCGACTCCAAGCCCTCGGGCGATCGGGCCAGCACGATGACGAACCAACCTGCTTCGGCCAACGCCATAGTCAGGTGAGCACCGATGCCCCGGCTGCCACCGGTAATGATCGCGGTCCTCATCAGCGCTGCACCGCCCCATGCTCGCGAGCCGCTCGAGCCACGGCCGCATCCCGGGCGTCGTTGACCTCTTCGGTGCGAAGGGTGCGGTCGGCCGCTCTGAACGTCAACCGGAAGGCCAGCGACTTGGCCCCGGCGTCGACCTGGTCTCCGGTGTAGACGTCGAAGAGGGCAATCGACTCCAACAGGGAGCCCGCCCCGTCGCGCAACGATGCCTCGACAGCGGCGTTCGGAACAGTTCGTGGCACCTGCAGGGCCACGTCGGAGGTAGCGGGGGAATGCGCTGAGATCGGCCGCGCCTGGGTGCGCTGCGCGCTGAGCGCTGCTACGACATCCAGGTCGACCTCAGCGGCCACCGTGCGCCCGGGCAGGCCCAGTGCTGCGATCACCTTCGGATGGAGCTCGCCAGCCCAGCCGAGGACGCTCTCCTGCCCCGGCTCCCCCACGGACAGGCGCACACAGCGGCCCGGGTGCCACGGCATCCGGTCATCCACGGTGGCCTGCACGGTGCGCAGACCCGCAGCCTCAGCGACGGAGCGCGCCCAGGCGACAGCGTCGCTGGCCTGGGCGACTCGGCCCGGACCCCACCATCCGGGTCGTTCGATGGAACCAGTGGCCAGTATGGCGACGTGCCACGGCTGGTCGGGGACGGCATTGCGGATCTGCTCCAGCACCGAGGCATCAGGAAGGGCGCCGCCTCTCGGCGCCGGGGCCGGAGCCCCGGCGGAAAGAGCCACCGTGTCGATCTCGAACAGCGCCACATCCTTGGCTCCACGAGCCACATTGCGTCGCAAGGCTTCGGGTAGCGTCTGCAGCAGCTCGGTGCGCATCAACGGCGCTTCGTCCGATAAGGGGTTGGCCAACGCGAGGGCTGTTCGGCGCGGGTCGTCGGTCGGGAGCTGGAGCTCGTCGAACCTCTTGGGCCCGGTGAACGGATAGGTCAGCACCTCGGTCAGGCCGTGACCGGCCAACGCCGCGGCTATCGTCCGGCGCAGCCTCTGATGATGGGTCAGTCCTTGGCCTCCCGGTGCAGCCGGCACGATCGAGGGGATCTTGTCGTATCCGTCGATGCGGGCCACCTCCTCGACCAGGGTGGTGGGGTCGACCAGATCCGGTCGCCACGATGGAGGGGTGACCGAGATCTTCTCGGACTGCTGCCCGTCGTGCGGGCGGATGGTGCACCCGATCTGCTCCAGGATCTCAACGATGCGAGCCGCCGGGTAGTCGACTCCGACGTAGCGGCTGGATAGCGACAGCTCGAGGTCGAAGGAGGGTCGCTCGGGCCGATGGTCCACGTCCGTGATGAGCAGATCGCTGCGCCCACCGCCGAGCTCGACCAGGAGGTCCGCAGCCATCTGGGCGGCGACATCACACAGGTCGGGGTCGACGCCGCGCTCGAAGCGCTTGGATGCCTCGCTGGGCAAACGGTGCCGCCGTGCCGTTCGACTCACGGTCCGTGCGTCGAAGTGGGCCGCCTCGACCAACACGTCGGTGGTGCGGTCGGTCACTTCGCTGGATTGTCCACCCATCACCCCGGCCAGAGCCAGGGCCTTGTCAGTCGCTCCATCAGTGATCATCAGGTCCTCGGTATGCAGCGTCCGCGCGACATCGTCCAGCGTCGTCAGCGTCTCCCCCGGCCGAGCCCGGCGGACCACGATCGACCCGTGCAGTGTGGCCAGGTCAAAAGCGTGCAACGGCTGTCCCAGGGCCAGCATCACGTAGTTCGTGACGTCGACGGCCAACGAGATCGGGCGCATACCCGCTTGGGTCAGCCGGGACGCCATCCACCGGGGTGTGGGGGCCGAGAGGTCCAGTCCCGTCACGATGCGCGCCACGTAGCGGTCACAGCCGGCCACACCCTGCACGGGTTGCTCATCCCGCAGCTCGACGCCGTAGCCGCCGGAGCCCGAGTGGTCGACGGCACGGTGAGCGGGGTCGATGAAGGTGGCGCCGGTCGAATGGGAGTACTCGCGAGCCACCCCACGCATCGAAAAACAGTAGCCACGATCGGGGGTCACGTTGATCTCGACGACCTCCTGGTCCAGGCCGAGGGTCGGAATCAGGTTGTCCCCCGGCTCCAGCGGGTCGGCCTCGGGACCGAGATAGTCGGTGAGGACGATGATGCCGTCCGACTCCTGGCCGAGCCCCAATTCTTTGGCCGAGCAGATCATCCCCGCGCTGACGTGCCCGTACGTCTTGCGCGCTGAGATCTGGAAGTCGCCGGGGAGGACCCCGCCCGGCAGGATCACGGCGACGAGGTCGCCCACGGCGAAGTTGTGGGCACCGCACACGATGCCTTGCGGGGTGTCATCGGTGATGCGCTGTCCGTGGTGACCGACATCGACCAGACACCAGTTGATCGTCTTGCCGTTCTTCTGCGGCTCGGGGGTCATCTCCAGCACGCGCCCGACAACCAACGGCCCGGTAACGTCGCCTCCGGACAGGCCCTCTTCCTCCAGCCCGACCCGGACGAGGTCAGCAGCAATCTGCTCTCCCGTCACCGTTGCGCTCAGGTCGACGTACTCCGCCAACCACGGCACTGGAACCAGCATCAGATCTCCATCCCGAACTGCGCTGAGAAGCGCACGTCGCCCTCGATCATCTCTCGCATGTCGGCGATGCCATTGCGCAACATCAGGGAGCGCTCGACTCCCATGCCGAAGGCGAATCCTTGAAAGCGCTCCGGGTCTATACCCGTGGAACGCAACACGTTGCGGTTGACCATGCCGCACCCACCCCACTCGATCCATCCGGTGCCCTTGCAGGTGCGACAGCCTGGGTCCTCACCGAGACAGACGAAGCATCGGAAGTCCATCTCGGCACTGGGCTCGGTGAAAGGGAAGTACGAGGGTCGCAACCGGCTGACGATGCCCTCACCGAAGAGCGACTGGGCCAGACGGTCCAGGGTGCCCTTGAGGTGGGCCATGGTCAGGCCCTCGTCGATAGCCAGGCCCTCCAGCTGGTGGAAGACCGGGGTGTGGGTGGCGTCGAGCTCGTCGGTCCGGAACGTCTTGCCGGGCGCAGCGACGTAGAGCGGGGCACCACGTTCCAGCAGGGACCGAGCCTGCACAGGCGAGGTGTGCGTCCGCAGCACCAGGCCACCATCTGCCGGCTGGACGAAGAACGTGTCCTGCATCTGGCGAGCCGGGTGATCGGCGTCGAAGTTCAGCGCGTCGAAGTTGAACCATTCCGCTTCCACCTGCGGCCCATCGGCAATCTCCCACCCCATTCCGACCATCACGTCAGCCATCCGCTCGGCCATCAGGGTCAGCGGATGCCGACGTCCCAGCGGCCGGGCCCCCGGCACGGCGGTCAGGTCGATGGCTTCTTCGACGAGAATGCGCTCGTCACGCTCCACCTCGAGCTCCGCGTTCCGGGCGGCCAGGGCCTGGTTGACCCGTCCCCGCGCCTGCCCCACGAGCTTGCCGGACTGGGCCTTCTCCGCCGCCGGAAGGGTGCCTATGGATCGGTTGGCCAGGGCCAGGGGCGACTTCTCCCCCGTGTGCGCCAGCCGGACCTCTTTGAGCACGTCGAGGGACGCGGCGGAGGCGATCGCTTCGAGCGCCGCCGTGACCAAAGTGTTGATCTGCTCCGGGTCGGGGGCCCCGGAGGGCGCGGGCTCATCTGGGTTCAAGGTTGCGGGCACGCGCGCCAGTCTAAAGACGTTGGGCGTACCCCGGGTGCACCAGCACGGGGTGAACTCACCGACGGCGCGCCGACGACGACGTATACAGACATACGGTCGCGGCCATCGCGAGGTTGAGGGACTCGGCATGCCCGACGATCGGCACGGCTACGACCTCGTCGCACTGCTCGCGGATCTCAACAGGCAGTCCCCAGGCTTCGTTGCCCATCACCCACACGTGAGGCACCGTCAGATCAACCTCAGGAAGCGGCGTCGAGGCGCCACCGTCGGCAGCGAGGACGCGTAGGCCTGCCTCCCGGAATGCGCTGACCGCTTCTTCGGTGCTGGACCCGATACTGATCGGCACGTGGAAGACGGAGCCCACGGTGGACCTGACCACCTTCGGGTTGTACAGGTCGACGCTGGACTCACTGATCAGGACGGCCGCTGCACCGAAAGCGTCCGCAGCCCGAATGACGGTGCCGGCATTTCCGGGATCCCGAACGTTGCTGAGCAGCACCGCGAAACCATCCCCGACGTCGGTCAGCGCCCGCGCCAAGGGGACGTCCAGAACGCGAGCAACCGCCAGCACACCCTGCGGGTGCTGGGCATCTGCCATCAGAGCCAGGATCTCGTCCGAGCATTCGTAGACACTGGCCCCGGCCGCCTGTGCCCCGTCGAGGATGTCGCGATGGGCTCGCGCTCCGTCACCGGTGACGTAGAGGTCGACGACGTGCGATGCCGCATACGTGAGCAGCTCCCGGACGGCGTGCGGTCCCTCGACGAGGAATCGTCCCGATCGTTGGCGGGCAGCACGACGCCCCAGCCCGGCCACGGACCTGACCCGCTCGCTGCGTGGACTGACCAGCAGAGGGCGATGTTCAGGCATATGAGTTCTCGCTCATGTGGCCGACGCCGGGGCGTTCAGTGCGACGTGGTGGACCTACGATGACCCGTGCTCGGGTCAGGCGGCGTCCGTGGTGGCCTTGGGCTGCTGGGTCGGCACGTTCGCACGAGCCAGCTCCACCAGCGCGGCGAAGGCCGCCTCGTCGTTGACGGCCAGATCCGCAAGCATGCGACGGTCAACCTCGATCTCCGCAGCCTTGAGGCCCTGGATGAAGCGGTTGTACGTCATCCCGTGCGCACGTGCCCCAGCGTTGATGCGCTGGATCCACAGCCGCCGGAAGTCGCCCTTCTTCTTGCGACGGTCGTTGTAGCTGTAGACCAGCGAGTGGGTGACCTGTTCCTTGGCCTTGCGATACAGCCGCGAGCGTTGACCGCGGTATCCGCTGGCCCGCTCGAGGATGACCCGGCGCTTCTTATGGGCGTTAACCGCCCGCTTCACGCGTGCCACGTGAGAACTCCTTGCGTTTCAGTGTTGCTTGAGAATGGTCGTGGTGGGGAGAACCCCGGGTCGCGATCAGCGACCGAGCAGCTTCTTCGCCTTCTTGACGTCAGAGGCCGCCACGGGGACGTCATTGACCAGACGGCGAGCCGCGGTGGACGAACGTTCCTGGAACTTGTGCACGTGGCGGGCGCGCTGGCGCATGATCTTGCCAGAACCTGTCACGCGGAAGCGCTTCTTGGCGCCACTGTGCGTCTTCATCTTCGGCATAAGCCGATCTCCTTCGTGCTGGGGCACGCGTCGGTGTGCCGACGTGTGCCGTGTGTCCGCGCCACCGATCCATGGCGGCGCTCATCATGCTGGTCTGTGCGACCGAGGGGCCTAGGCCGACTGCTCGCTGTCGGCGGTGGCGGGCTGAGGTTCTGCGGCGGACGCGGTCGTGGTCTCACCGCTGCGCTCAGCTTCGCGCTTCTTCTCGTTGCGTACTGCGGTCTTCTTCTTGGACGGTCCGAGCACCATCACCATGTTGCGCCCATCCTGCTTCGGCGCACTCTCGACGAATCCCAGCTCGGCGACGTCTTCGGCCAACTTCTGCAACAGTCGGAATCCGAGCTCCGGACGGGACTGCTCGCGGCCACGGAACATGATGGTGACCTTGACCTTGTCTCCACCGTTCAGGAAGCGCACCACGTGGCCCTTTTTGGTGCCGTAGTCGTGCGCGTCGATCTTCGGGCGGAGCTTGATCTCTTTGATCACGGTGTTCACTTGGTTCTTGCGCGACTCTCGTGCCTTCATGGCGGCTTCGTACTTGAACTTGCCGTAGTCCATGAGCTTGGCAACGGGAGGACGAGCCATCGGCGCCACTTCGACCAAGTCGAGATCGGCTTCGGCGGCCAGACGCAACGCGTCTTCGACGCGCACGATGCCGACCTGCTCACCATTGGGGCCAACGAGGCGCACTTCCGGGACCCGGATGCGATCGTTGATGCGAGGTTCGCTGATGTTGTTGCTCCTTCGTCAGGTCAATGTCGTGACCGCGCAGGCAACAAAAAAGCCCTTCGCACGAGATGCGCGAGGGCCCTGGGATCCGGGTCGGCGGTACGTGCTTGGTCCTAAGACTTCAGCACGCCGACCGTTGACCGGTCATCCTCAGTCGGACGAGCGGTGGAAGCTCAGGTGGCCCCTCTTGCACCGTATGCAGACGGTCATGAAATCAGACGTACATCACAACTGCATACGCGGTTTTTCTCATGCTATCAGCGGGCCGACCAAACACCCAGTTCATCCTCGAGCAGTCGAAACACCACAGCGTCTATTCGCGCGCGGGCCTCACCGTCGGCGGCGATCTGCGCGCCGACCCGCTCCAACACCTCGTTGATCTGGGCAGGCGTGAGGTCGGGCACCAGTGCCACCTGGATCACCAGGGCTCCGCCCTGTCCTACCTCCAAGGACCAGCGGACGATGCGTTGCTCGCCTTTCGTCGCCGCGCCCACGGCCCGGGAGACGTGCTCATCACGGTGCGCAGGCACCCACTCGCGTCCCATGGCGAGCGCCCACACCATGGACGTCCGCAACTCCCGGGCGTGGGGCGTGCCGACGTCGAGCACGATCACGTCGCACCCTTCCTGGACCGCGGCCAGCGCGGCTCGCTGGGCAGTGACCGGGACGGGCCGAGCTCGGCCATCCCAGGCGGCGAGCTGGTCGATGCTGGTAAACGCAGGCAGCGCCTTGCGACCATCCGGGGCGCTCAACGTCACCGCGGCCATGTCGCTGGCGGCGTCCGCACCGGGCACAGCCACGATCGGAATAATCAAGCGCGCAGCGGACACGGCAGCCAGCAGCGAGACCTCGTCGGCCACGGGTGACTGAGGCTCCGGCACCGACCCGGCAGGTGATGGATGCGAGGCCGTCGCGGCCCCGAGAGCGGCAAGAAGTGAGGCGTCGGCGGCACCGTCGTCGGCGTCGAACCCGGTGCTGGTCAGCTCTCTTCCCTGCCAGGGCACACCGGCGGTGTCGTGTCCCTGTGTGGGGTCGTGCCCTTCGAACCGTTCGCTCATCGATCCGCTCCTTCGACGAGGCGTGAAGCTTCGACTGCTTCGGCAAAGGTGACCCCGCCCTGATGGAGCGCGGCACCGAGCACCACACCCCAGAGACAGTGAGGCTCCAGAGCCGCCAAGGCCGCCACGTCGCTCGCCCTCGCCACTCCTCCGGAAGCCACCACGGTGGCCCCTGGCACGGCGGTGGCGATCTGGGAGGCCGCCCACCGGAACAGGTCGATATCGGCACCGCGACGGCTGCCATCACGGGAGGCGTCGGCCACGAGGAACTGGGTCGCTCCGGTTGCGGCCAGGTCCGTCAACACCCGGTCCAACTCGCCCACCTCGACGCCACTGCCCCTGGCCACGACCGTGGGTCCGCGCAGGTCCAGGCCGACCACGACCGCAGGCCCGAACTCGCCCACCGCCCAGGCAATGAGCTCAGCGTCCAACAGGGCGCTGCTGGCCAGGTTGAACCGTCGAGCGCCGCTGGCGGCGGCCCGCGTCACGCTCTCACGATCGTCGAGACCGCCCGACAGCTGCACTGGGACAGGCATGGCCTCGATCACCCGCTGGAGCACGTCGCTGTTGCTTCCACGCCGATAGGCCCGGTCCAGATCCACCAGGTGCAGCCATTGGGCGCCCTCTGCGACCCACCGCATCGCCACGTCCAAGGGTACGTCGACGTCGCCCTCAGGAACCCGGGCCACCCGCCCAGAGGCGATGTCCACCGCGGGCATCAGATGCATACTCACGAGCCCCAGCCGAGCTCGCGACGCAGCGCCACCGCGTCCTTGACGGCATCCTCGAAGAAGTCGACCTCGCGGTCGTCGGGCTCGTGGGTGTGCACGCCCTCCCAGGACCGCGCCGCCTCAGCGTCGAGAAGGACGTCCGCGCCGGGGAGCCCCAGCAGGTTCACGACCGCGCTGAGCAGTCGCTGGGGCGGATGGTGACGTTCGGCCAGCATGTCGATGAGCTCATCCCGGCGTCCACCACCCGCTGCGGCGAGGACCTGCTGGGGTGAGGCGATGTCCACTCCCGGTGGGCGAAGCATCCCTACCTGTGGATCCCAGATGACCCAACGGATCTGTCGTCGCCAGTGCTTGGACTGGACGGTGATCACCGCGCGGTCGTCGATCACCCAGAACCCGACGGCGGGCGAGAGTTTGACGGGAGCCGGCCTCGCGGCACACATCATCGCCGCGTCGTCGTAGGGCGCACCTACCGCCGAGCGACCTCGGGGCACCAGGGCCGTATGCAGACCCAGCCGATGCACCAGCACCGGCACCACGCTCTTGGCCGCCCAGGCGTCGACGTCCGTGATCATGGCCCGGCTCAGCCACAACCCCACCGGCGGCACGCGGGAATCCCTTGCGGACGAAACAGAACTCACGTATCCATCCTAGAAACACCCAGACCTAGGGACGCCGACGCGGTGCGCCCCGCCGTGTCGAGGTCGCACTGGTCCCCGCCGGTCCCGTGGGTCCACCAAAGCCGGTCGAGGAGCCCGTGCCGCCTTCTCCGTAGAACAGTCGCTCCACCACGAAGCGGCAGCGTCGTGCGCATTGGCGCCACTCCTGGGCCAGACCTCCCCCACTCCCACGTGGGCGTCGCAGGATCAGGGAGATGCCTTCGGCGTCCCGGTGGTCGCTCGGCACCGAGTCCACCGGGCGGCCACGCCACAGCACCCCGGCGTCGCGCAGCCGCGACGCCAAGGTCCACGCCGAGCTCAAGGTCTGCGCGTCGCTACGCGCGAGCAAGTCCGCGTGCACCGCCCCGTCCAGCGCGGACTGCGTGCTCGTGGTGCGCAGGGCGGGGACCCGGTGTGCGTGCTTGAGCTGGAGGGTCTGCACGACCCACTCGACGTCGCTCAATCCGCCGAGGCCCAACTTGAAGTGCGTGCGCGGGTCGGCTCCTCGAGGCAGCCGCTCGGCCTCCATCCGGGCCTTCAACTTGCGGATCTCACGCATGCCCTGGTCGTCGAGACCTTTTTTGGGCCAGCGCAGGGGGTTGATCAACTCGGTGAAGTCTTCGGCCAGGCCGGACTCACCGGCCACCACCCGAGCCCGCAGCAGCGCTTGGGCTTCCCAGCCGGCGGACCAGCGAGCGTAGTAGGACCTGTAGGAGTCGAAGCTGCGCACCAACGGCCCCGATCGGCCCTCGGGGCGCAGATCGGCATCCAGCTCCAAGGTGGGGTCCGGCCCGTGCCCCGACAACCCCTTGCGTAAGGTCGTCATCGCGTCCGCGGCGCGCTGGCCGGGTGAGGGAGCGTCATCGTCCAGCGGCTTCTGCGCTACCGGAGCGCCGTCGGTCCCGACCGTTCGGGGCCGGTAGCAGAACATTACGTCGGCGTCGCTGACGTAACCCAGCTCTCGCCCACCCAGTCGTCCCATCCCGATGATGATGGTGTCGATCCAGTCCTCAGCGCCGCGCATGGCAATCGACAACGCGGCGTCGAGATAGGCGTCGGTCAGGTCCGTCAGGGCCTTGCGCACCTCGACGTCGCTGAGGTCACCGACCAGGTCGGCGATGACGATCCGCACGAGCTCCTTGGCCCGCACGGCCCGGACGGAGGCGAAGGCATCGGAGGGTTCCTCATGCCGCGTCTGGGCGGCGGTGAACCGCGCCTGCAGCTGGTCCCTCGTTGTCGGTACCAGCCCGGAGGGGTCCCCCAGCAACGCGACCGACTCCGGAGAGCGAATCAACAGGTCCACCGCGTAACGGCTGCTGGACAAGATCATCGCTAGGCGCTGCGCCGCGCTGCCTTCGTCGCGAAGCATCGCCAAGTACCAGTGCTTGGTCCCCAACGTCTCGCTGATCTGCCGGAAGGCCAACAATCCGGCGTCCGGATCGGCGCCCTCGGCGAACCAGCTCAACATGACGGGCAGCAGAGTCCGTTGAATGGTCGCGCGACGACTCACCCCATCGGTCAGTGCCTCGAGGTGGCGCATCGCGCCCGCCGGATCTCGGTACCCCAGGGCCGAGAGCCGCGTCCGGGCCTGCTGAGGGGAAAGGCGCAACGTGTGCGAGCTGAGCTTTGCGACCGCTGCGAGCAGGGGCCGGTAGAACAACCGCTCGTGGAGCCGTCGGACCTCGCGCTGCTCCGCCCGCCACCGCTGCACGATGTTTCGCGCCGCCTCGCCGCGCTCTCCCAACGAGCGGCCGAGCTGGCGTAGGTCTCGCTCGTCCGCCGGCATCATGTGACTGCGCCGCAACTTGGCGAGCTGGATCCGGTGCTCCAACGAACGCAGAAGCCGATAGGCACGGTCCAGGGCGGCGGCGTCCTCGCGCCCGACGTAGCCCCCGTCGCGCAGCGCTCGAAGAGCTTCCAGGGTGGTGCCTGAGCGCAACCTGTCGTCGGCTCGCCCGTGCACCATCTGCAGCAGCTGCACGCTGAACTCGATGTCTCGCAGGCCACCGGGACCGAGCTTGATCTGATGGTCCGAGGAGGCCGCTGGAACGTTCTCCTCCACCCGGCGACGCATCGCCTGCACGTCGTCGACGAACCCCTCGCGGCTGCCTGCGTCCCAGACCAGGGGTTGGACGATGTCGAGCCACTCAGCGCCGAGGTCTTCGTCCCCAGCAATGACCCGGGCCTTCAGCAGGGCCTGGAACTCCCAGTTCTTGGCCCACCGTTGGTAGTACTCGCGGTGACTGGCCAGGCTGCGCACCAAGGGCCCGTTCTTACCCTCGGGCCGCAGCGCAGCGTCCACCGGCCACAAGGACCCTTCGGCGGTGGCCTCGGCACAGATCCGCATCACGGCGGTGGCGATGTGGGTCGCCACCTTCATCGATGCTGCATCGTCCACTCCCGGTGCCGGGGCAGCGAGGAAGATCACGTCCACGTCCGAGATGTAGTTGAGCTCGCGTCCCCCACACTTGCCCATCCCGACGACGGTGACTCGGGCCTGGTCGGAGTCACCGACCTGGGCGTGGGCCAGCAGTAGTGCGCCTTGGATCGCCGCGGAGGCCAGGTCGGCCAGCGCCGCGGCCACCTGCGGCAGCACCTCCAGGGGGTCCTGCGCGCTCAGGTCGGCGGCCGCGATCCGCACGATCTGCCGGCGGTAGGCCACCCGTAGAGCTTCCGCCCCGGCCCGCCCGCTGAGATCGCGGACGGCGTCGACGACCGCGCCCGGCTCGTGGTCCGCACCCCCGGCAGCATCACCGAGATGTTCAGGGTGTTTGATCAGGTGGTCGGCCAGCGCCGTGGAGGCACCCAGCACTCGCAAGGCCCGTAGGCGCGGTTCGCCCGGCTCGGCCAGCACCGCGGCCGAACCAGCGTCGGACTCCAACAGTCGCACCATCGCAAGGGCGGCCTGGTCGGGGTCCGCGACCGAGCCCAGGTCCGCCACCAGTTGGTCGACGTCGACCCGCACCGGCAGCGCCTCGAGGATGGCGCCAATCACCGCAGCAGAGTCCTTGGTCCGGGTAAATCCGGCCCGGGCCAGGTCAGCAACTGGTAGGTCCGGGCGGTCGGTCACAGGCGCACCAAGTACCGATCAAGCTCAAAGGCGGTCACCTGAGAGCGGTAGTCCGCCCACTCCTGCCACTTGTTGCGGAGGAAGAAGTCGAAGACTTGCTCCCCCAACACCTCCGCCAGCAGCTCGCTCTCCTCCATGATGGCCACCGCTTCACCGAGGGACTGCGGTAGCGGGTCGATGCCCATAGCCCGGCGCTCACCGTCGGTCAGGCTCCAGACGTCGTCCTCGGCCTCCTCCGGTAGTTCGTACTCCTCCTTGATGCCCTTGAGCCCGGCGGCCAGCACCACCGCGTACGTCAGGTAGGGATTGCACGCCGAGTCGATGGAGCGGATCTCGACGCGTCGCGAGTGGCCCTTGCCGATCGAGTACATCGGCACCCGCACCATGGCGCTGCGGTTGTTGTGCCCCCAGCACACGTAGGCCGGGGCCTCGCCACCACCCCACAGACGCTTGTACGAGTTCACCCACTGGTTGGTCACCGCGCAGATCTCGCGGGCGTGCACCAGGAGCCCGGCCATGAACCGGCGACCGGTCAGCGACAGCTCGTAGTCTGCGGTCGGCTCGTAGAACGCGTTGGTGTCGCCCTCGAACAGCGAGATGTGGGTATGCATGCCCGAGCCGGGGTGGTCGGCCAGCGGCTTGGGCATGAAGCTGGCCAGCGACCCGTGCTGCAGGGCGACCTCCCGGACCACCGTGCGGAACGTCATGATGTTGTCCGCCATCGACAGCGCGTCCGCATACCTGAGGTCGATCTCGTTCTGACCGGGTCCGCCTTCGTGGTGGCTGAACTCGACCGAGATCCCCATCTGCTCCAGCATGGTGATGGCCGAACGGCGGAAGTCGTGCCCATCCCCCCGGGCCACGTGGTCGAAGTACCCCGCGTTGTCGACCGGGACGGGGATCGTGCCGGACTCGTAGGGCTCCTTGAACAGGTAGAACTCGATCTCGGGATGGGTGTAGAACGTGAACCCCTCGTCGGCGGCCTTGTCCAGGGTGCGCTTGAGGACGTAGCGGGAATCGGTCATGGCGGGGCTGCCGTCGGGCATCCGGATGTCGGCGAACATCCGGGCCGTGCCGGGGTCCTCACCGCGCCAGGGCAGCACCTGGAACGTGCTGGCGTCCGGCTGCACCACCATGTCGGCCTCGTAGACGCGGGTAAACCCCTCGATCGCGCTGCCGTCGAAGCCGATGCCCCCACTGAAGGCCTGCTCCAGCTCCGCGGGGGCCACGGCGACGGACTTCAGTGCCCCCAAGATGTCGGTGAACCAGAGCCGCACGAAGCGGATGTCCCGTTCCTCGATGGTGCGGAGCACGTACTCCTGCTGACGATCCATGCGCTCATCCTGCCGTATCACGTCTCCGGAGCCTGACAGACTGACCGGGTGGAGTTCTTCAGTGTCTACGACCAGGGCTTTGCCCGAGTGGCGACGTGCACCGTGCCGGTGTCCATCGCGGACCCGGCGACCAACGCGATGCGCACGATCGAGCAGGCACGGCGGTGTGCTGACGACCAGGTCGCCGTGGCGGTCTTTCCCGAGCTGGGGCTGAGCGGGTACGCGATCGACGACCTCCTGCTGCAGGATCCTCTCCTGGACGCCGCTCTGGATGCGCTTGCGACGGTCGTCTCCGCCAGCGCCGACCTCCTACCGGTGCTCGTGGTCGGGGTGCCACTGGTCAAGGGCAACCGGCTCTACAACTGCGCCGTCATCGTGCACCGTGGTGTCGTGCTCGGAGTCGCCCCGAAGTCGTACCTTCCCAACTACCGGGAGTTCTACGAGAAGCGGCACTTCGCCAGCGGCGCCGACCAGCAGGGCGAGTCGATAGACCTCCTCGGCGCCCGGGTCCCGTTCGGCCCGGACCTGACCTTCACCGCCACGGGGTCCTCGGCGCACAGCCGCGCCTGCTCGATGGTCCGTGCGGCATTGGTGGCCGGGTCG
>JBBSQA010000036.1:0-19521 GCA_038258285.1 Actinomycetales bacterium
CCCTTCGACGTCGCCGAGCGCGAACGCATCGATCGGCTGACCGACCTCTCCCAGCGCCTTCTGGCCGACGACAGCGTCCACCACACCACCGTCAGCCTGTTGGCCGTGCAGGAAAACACGTTCTACGCCGACACGTCCGGCACCTCGACCACCCAGCAGCGGGTGCGTGTCGATCCGTCGATCGAAGCCGTGCACGTCGGGGACGCAGGATTCTTCAGTATGAAGTCGGTGGCGCCACCCGCTGGCCGCGGCTGGGAGTACCTCACGGGCACCGGATGGGACTTCGACGCGGAGGTCGAGCGACTGCCGGGGCTGCTGCTCGAGCACACCCAAGCGCCTTCGGTCGAGGCCGGACGGTACGACCTGGTCATCGAGCCCACGAACCTGTGGCTGACCCTGCACGAGTCGGTCGCCCACGGCACCGAACTGGACCGGGCTCTGGGCTACGAAGCGGCCTATGCCGGCACGTCGTTCGCGACCTTCGACCGGCTCGGCACGCTGCAGTACGGCAGCGAGCACATGAACGTCACGGGCGACCGGGTCACCGAGCACGGCCTGTCCACGGTGGGGTTCGACGACGAGGGAGTCGCGGCACAACAGTTCGACCTCATCTCCGAGGGCGTGCTGAAGGGCTACCAGCTGAACCGGCAGATGGCCGCGGAGAAGGACCTCGGTCGCTCCAACGGTTGTGCGTATGCCGACTCAGCAGGTCACATCCCCCTGCAACGCATGCCCAACGTGTCGCTGGCACCGGACCCCGATGGGCCCGATATGGCGGGGTTGATCGCTGGAGTCGAACGCGGTCTCTACGTCGTCGGCGACAACTCGTGGTCGATCGACATGCAGCGCTACAACTTCCAGTTCACCGCCCAGCGGTTCTTCGCCATCGAGAACGGCGAGCTGGCCGGGCAGGTGAAGAACGCCGCCTACCAGGCCACGACCACGGACTTCTGGGGCTCGATGGACGCGGTGGGCGGCCCGTCGACCTACCTGCTGGCGGGGACCTTCAGCTGTGGCAAAGGCCAGCCGGGGCAGGGTGCGCCGGTCAGCCACGGGAGTCCGGCGGCGCGCTTCCGAGACGTCAACGTACTCAACACCAGCAGCGGAGGAGAACTGTGAACGCCGCGACCGTGACCGACTGGGTCGAGCAAGCGCTGGAGGCCACCACGGCTCGGGACTGCACCGTGATCGTCCAGGAGTCGCACGAGGTCAACCTGCGCTGGGCTGCCAACGCGCTCACGACGAACGGCACGATGACGTCGCGGGAGGCCACGGTCATCAGCACCGCAGACGTTGAGGGTGGCGTCTCTGCGGCCTCGCTGACCGGGACGTTGTCCTCGGCCGAGGAGCTGCTCCAACTGGTGCGTGACGCCGATGCCGCCGCTCAGACGGCGCCGGCCGACGATGAGGCCCAACCGCTCGTCACCGGTGAGCCTGACGCCGACTTCGGTGATGCGGCATACGTGGTGGGTCCGGAGGACTTCGCGCCGCTGGCCCGAGACCTGGGGGTGGCCTTCGATGAGGCCCGGGACGCTGGTCACCTGCTGTTCGGGTTCGCGGAGTACCGACGGACCACGGTGTGGTTGGCCAACTCGGCCGGCCTGCGCCGCAGGGCGGTGGAGCCGATGGGGCGGTTGGAGCTCAACGCCAAGATGCCCGACCTCGTCAACTCTGCGTGGGTGGGCGCCCAGAGCAACGACTTCACCGACGTCGATGTAGCGGCGATGCACCAGGACCTGCGGCGGCGGTTGACCTGGGGCCAGCGACGGGTCGACCTGCCGGCGGGCTCCTACGAGACGATCCTCCCCCCGGGAGCGGTCGTGGACCTGCTGTTCTGCGCCTACGAGAGCATGAGCGGACGAGATGCCGAGGAAGGGCGTAGCGTCTTCGGGGCGAAGGAGCGTGGTCAGACGCGGATCGGGCAGCAGCTGAGTGCGCTGCCCGTGACGATGTCGTCCGACCCCCGCGACGACCGTTTGCCCGTCGCGCCGTTCGTGGTCGCGTCGAGTTCGTGGCCGGGCATGAGGTCGGTGTTCGACAACGGTGCCCCCGTGGGCCGCGTGGACTGGCTGCGTGATGGCAACCTCTCGTCCCTGGTCAGGACCCGCGCGGGTATGCAGCGCGCTGCCGCCGCCTCGGACCGTTCAGCGCAGGACGTGGGCGAAGAACCTCTTCCCTTCCCCACGCAGAACCTGCTCATCGACGCTGGCGGGACGGCCTCGATGGAGGACATGATCGCCTCCACGAAGCGTGGACTGCTGCTGACGTGCCTGTGGTACATCCGAGAAGTCGACCCGCAGACGCTGCTGCTGACCGGGCTGACCCGAGACGGCGTGTACCTCATCGAGGACGGTGAGGTGGTCGGCGCCGTCAACAACTTCCGGTTCAACGAGTCGCCGGTCGACCTCCTGCGCCGCGCCACCGAGGCCAGCGCGGCCGAGCATGTCTTGTGCCGTGAGTGGAACGACTGGTTCACCCGGTCGATCGCTCCAGCCCTGCGCATCCCGGACTTCAGGATGTCGACGGTCAGCCAGGCCTACTGACGTCGCTCGGCGACAGGATCAGCCGTAGGTGGGGAACTGCGGCCATCCGGCGGGGCTGTCCTCCCAGTCCTGCTGACGCCCGTAGCAGGTGCGGTCCATGATGTGGGCCATGGGAAGGATCGCTTCGGTGCCGCGCGCACGAGTCATGTAGGTCAGGTAGGGCACGCCATCCCTGCGAAGGTAGTAGGAGTAGCCCGGCTGTTGGCCCTCGGTGCCCTGCTCGTCGGTCTGGGTCCAGTCCCAGTCGTCGTGGTACGTGGTCTCGTGAGAGGAGACCCACGTGTGGGCCCAGCCGCGTCCGGCTTTCCAGGCGTCGAGTTTGCCGATCGGAGCCTGCGAGATCATGGCGAACGC
Organism: Actinomycetales bacterium; assembly: GCA_038258285.1. GTDB lineage: Bacteria > Actinomycetota > Actinomycetes > Actinomycetales > Dermatophilaceae > Ornithinicoccus. The sequence continues at coordinate 2,898 of JBBSQA010000036.1, forward strand.
GATCCCCTCGTCCGCGACCCGCTGCATACCCTCGGGCAGGTTGTCGACGGCCCAGGTGCAACTAGGGCAACCCTCGTCCCAGCTGGGGTCGAACATGACGTTCTGCACGAGCAACAGGTAGTGGTCGCCGAAGAGGTCGAGCAGACGGACCGGCCCGTCGGGGCCGGCGAAGGTGTAGTTCTCGACCTCGACCATCGGTAGCCGTCGACGCGACGCTGCCACGCGGTCACTGTGCCGCGTGAGCTCCTTCTCGCGTTCGACCTGTTCGGCTAGCGCCGCCGCGTAGGACGCACGGTCGGTGACCGGTGGAGCCGCGTCGGGCTGATCGTGCTTGTCCCCGCGAGTGCTGGTGTCCATCCTTGGCATTCTGCAACGGCTCGGTCGCCGGCGCTAGCCCCTCATGACCGATGTGCGCGCCCTTGCACGGCGCCAAGACGCACAGAGCGCGCACATCGGTCAGGGGGTCAGAAGGAGTCGGACGCCGCGTCGAGAGCGGCGACGTCATCCTCGCTCAACCGCAGAGACGGCGCCGCCATCGTGGCGTCGAGCTGATCGGGCCGCGAGGCCGAGGCGATCGGAGCGGTGACGCCCTTGGCGAGCAACCAGGCGAGGGCGACCGTGGTCGGCTCCGTGCCGTGGGCCTCGGCGATCTCGACCAGAGCGTCGACGACGCGTAGGCCGCCGGCTTCGTAGTAGCGGCGGGCCGCGTTGCCCCGGGGCTTGCCCTCGAAGTCAGCGTCGGTCCGGTATTTCCCGGTCAGGAACCCCGACGCCAGCGCCGGGTAGGTGAAGACCGCGACGCCGAACTCCTCAGCGATGGGGGCGTAGTCGCGCTCGTAGTCGGCTCGTGAGACCAGGCTGTAGCGCGGCTGGATCGCGGAAGGCATCGTCATACCCTCGCGCTGTGCCGTCTCGAACCACTCGCGCATGCGTACGGGTGAGAAGTTCGACAAGCCGATGGAGCGAGCCTTTCCCGCGGTGACCAGGGAGTGGAAGGTCGCGACCTGGTCGGCGATCGCCACATCCTCGTCGTCGTAGTGCGCGTAATAGAGATCGACGTGATCGGTGCCGAGCCGCTGGAGGGAGTCGTCCAAGGCGGCCACCACGGTGTCGTGGGACAGGCCCTTGCGTGAATCGAGCATGCCCACCTTGGTCGCGATCACGACGTCGTCTCGGTTGCCGCGTGCTGCCATCCACTGGCCGATGATGGTCTCGGACTCCCCACCGGAATTGCCATTGACCCACATCGAGTAGGCGTCAGCGCTGTCGATGAAGTTGCCGCCGGCCTCGGCGAAGGCATCGAGCACCGCGAACGACTCGGCCTCGTTGGTGGTCCACCCGAACGGGTTAGCGCCGAGGTTGATCGGGAAGATGTCGAGGGTGCTGCCGGGCAGAGTGGTCACAGTGGTCTCCTGAAGGGGTGGACGAGCGGGTGGGTGCAGCCGGGGTCAGCCCAGGGCCATCTCCACCGTTCGCGCGGGGTGGCCGGTGAGGTCGGGCACGTCGGAGGAGATCCGCGACAGGTCGCCGCTCGCGATGGCCGTGTAGGTGCTGACCCACGCGTCGAGCTCGAACTGAGCCGCCTGAGGGTATGCCGCGCGCCGCGAGGCGTAGGCCCCGTCGATCGTCTCCTCCTCGTAGGAGAAGGAGCGACCGAGATGAGCGCTCAGCCGATCGACGGCCTCACCCACCGTGAGTGCTTCCGGCCCGGTCAGATGGTAGGCGCGAGCTGCGTGAGCCTGAGGGTCTCGGAGGATGACGGCTGCGACGTCAGCGACGTCGGCGCGCGCCACCACCGCTACCCGCCCCTGTCCAGCAGGCCCACGGATGACCCCGGACTCGTCGGCAAAGAGCGGCAGGACGTCGGCGTAGAAGTTGTTGCGCAGGAAGGTCCACTGCATACCGGTCTCGCGGATGGCCTCCTCGGCGTCGGCATGGTCCCGCCCCAGGCTGAACTCAGCATCCGGTGCCGCCCGGTCGAACGAGGTGTAGACGATGTGCCCGACCCCGGCGTCTGCCGCGGCCTGTATGGCGTTGCGGTGCTGTTGGCGACGGTCATCCGACTCTGCGGCCGAGACCAGCAGCAGGGTGTCAATGCCGTCGAAGGCATGACCCAGCGCCTGGGTGTCATCGAACGATGCCACCCTGACGTCGCTACCGGCGATGTCAGGAGCGCGGCTGGGGTCTCGCACGACCAAGCGGGGGGAGAGGTCGGCGAGCTGCTGCGCGACGCGGCCCCCGAGCTGTCCGGTGACTCCGGTGAGGGCGATGTTCATGACGCCAGAACCTCGGGCGAGCCGCTCAGATTCCCGACATGGTCGGGGTGGCGCTCGACGCGGACTCGGCTATCCCAGGATCAGATTCAGGATGACCAGGAGCGGGATGGAGCCGACCCACACCGCTGTGGTGATCCCGGACCAGCCCTTCAACGCCGCCGTCCCTTCCAACCCGGTGAAGCGGGTGACGACCCAGAAGTAGGAGTCGTTGAAGTAGCTGAAGACCATCGAGCCCGACGTGCACGCGATCACCGCGACGACGGGATCGATGCCCAGGCTGCCGACCAACGGCGCCGTCACCGACGCGGCGGTGACCATGGCCACCGTGCCCGAGCCCTGTGCGACCCGCACGAACGTCGCGATCACGAACGGCACCAAAAACCCGGGTAGGGAGGTGCTGGCGACCGCTTCGGCCAGCGCATCGCCCACGCCGGAGTCACGCAGCACCTGACCCAGCGCCCCGCCGGCGCCGGTGATGAGAAGGATCAGACCGGCGGAGGCGGCGGCATCGGCGAACCAGCCCTGGACCTTGGTGCGCGGGGTCCACTTGGGCAGCAGGAGGTAGACGGCCAGCAATACCCCGATGACTAGCGCGACGACGGGGTTGCCGAGGAACTGCAGCGGCACGGCCCAGCCGGAGGGTTCGTAGTCCTCGGCCTGCACGCCCTGGCGGCTCTGGTCGATGGCTCCGCTGACCGTGTTGAGGACGATGAGCAGGAGCGGGACCAGCAGAGGCAAGGACCCGACCAAGGCGCCCACCGAGTGCCTCGGTGCCCCCTCGGGTCGTTCGCCCAGGATGCTCTCGTCGGCTGCATCGTGCTCGTACGACTCCGTGGTCGAGCCGTCCCGAGGGGTGACATCCGAGCTGGAGCGAGCGTCTGAGCCTGCCCTCGACCCCTCGTCAGCACGGGAGTCTGCGCCCGCCGCCACGTCGGCATACACGGCCTCTCGCACGTCGGCGCGTACGTCGCCCTCGAGCTTCGGGCCCATCCAGCGCGCGTAGGCGACGACCACCGGTAGGAGGCACACCGTGAAGACCAGTCCGACCAAAATGACCAGGCCGAGGTCGGCGCCGAGGATGCCGGTCACCGCGAGCGGCCCGGGAGTGGGTGGCACCAAGTGGTGGGTCAACGTCATGCCGCAGCCCAGCGCAAGAGCGAGCGTGACGTAGGCGCCCTTTTTGACCCGGGCGATGGAACGAGCCAGGGGGTTCATGATGACGTAGCCGGAGTCGCAGAACACCGGGATGGACACCAGGGCTCCGACGCTGCCCATCGCCCAGGGCTCACGTCCCTTACCGAACACCGACAGGAAGGCGTTGGCGATGGAGGTGGCGGCTCCGGAGACCTCGAGGATCTTGCCGATGGCCACCCCCAGGCCGATGACGATGCCGATGGAGGCCAGAGTGTTGCCGAAGCCGGTGGTGATCGAGGTGACGATGTCCAGCACCGGCTGCCCGGCGATCAGCCCCGTGACCAGGGCCGCGATGAGCAACGCGACGAAGGCGTCGAGTCGGGTCCGCAGCACCAGGACGACGATGGTGCCGATCCCGATCACGAGCGCCAATAAGAGCTGAAGGTCCACTGACGCATCTCCTTGTGAATCACACCGGCCGACGTTGGCCGCTGGTCACATACTCGGATGCTTGACGGTGACCGTCAAACGATACGGACGGTTCGCTGAGGTGGACGGGCCAGGCCGTCGACTCGATACTGGGGGTTCTGATCCCAATCCGCACATGGAGGTGAGCGTGCCGCGCACGATCCAAGAGATGCTGACGGGCTATCGCAGCGAGGTCGAGATCAGCGCCGCGCAGGTGGCAGAAGCTCGACAGGCCTCACCTCGGGTGCTGATCGTGCTCGACGACGACCCGACCGGCACCCAGTCCGTGGCCAACCTGCCGGTGCTGACCGACTGGGACGTCGAGGACTTCGAGTGGGCCTTCCTGCACCGCATCGACGGTATGCCGGCCCCCGCGGTGTACGTGTTGACGAACAGCCGGAGTCTGGACCCCGCAGCGGCTCGCGCTCGCACGCAGGAGTGCGTCGCCAACGCTCACGTGGCGGCCGAGGAGATCGGGGTGGACATCACCTTCGTGAGTCGCAGCGACTCGACGCTGCGCGGTCACTACCCCCTGGAGACCGACGTCATCGCCGAGACGCTGACTGAGCAGGGTGGACCGGCTACGGATGGGGTCGTGCTGGTCCCGGCCTTTCCTGACGCAGGCCGGGTCACGATCGGTGGCATGCACTACGTCGAGCAACAGGGAGTCCTGGTGCCCGCCGCGGACACCGAGTTCGCGGGTGACGCCACCTTCGGCTATCAGCACTCCAGCCTGGCGGAGTGGGTGCAGGAGAAGACCGAGGGCCGGGTCGACGCGAGCGCGGTGATCGTGCTCGACCTCAACGTGGTCCGCGAGGGCGCTGACGGCATCGCCGATGCTGTGCGCGAGGCCCAGGACGCCACCCCGATCGTGGTCGACATCGTGACCGAGCAGGACCTGCGGGCGCTCGCGCTGGGCCTGATCGAGGCGGAACGCCAAGGCACGCATCTGCTCTACCGGGTGGGGCCGCCGTTCGTGCGGGCCATGATCGGCCAAGAGGCCCGGGCTCCGCTGAGTGCGGCGGAGATCATCGACGAGGACGACGACCCCCGCGGCGGGCTGGTGGTCGTGGGGTCACACGTGGCGTTGACCACACGCCAGTTGGATGCGCTGCGGGCCGGTCATCCTCAGGCTCGGGTCGTCGAGCTCTCGGTCGAGGCGCTGACCGAGGACCGCGAGGCCCATCTCGACGAGATCGCGGCGGAGGTCCACCGGGTCCTCGACGAGGGCGACGTCATCCTGCATACCAGCCGGCAGTTGAAGCGGACCGACGACCCGGATGAGAGTCTGCGGATCGCGCGCGGAGTGTCCGAGGCGGTGGTGGAGGTGGTCGCTCGGACCCTGGCCACGCGCCCGCCCCGTTTCGTGGTCGCCAAGGGCGGCATCACCTCCTCCGACGTCGCGGCGCACGGGCTGCAGATCCGGCACGCGGTGGTGCGGGGACCGATGCTGCCGGGGCTGGTCTCGCTGTGGGAGGCCGTCGACGGCCCGGCCCGAGGCATCCCGTACGTCGTCTTCGCGGGCAACGTGGGGGAGGACGACTCGCTGCTCGAGGTGGTCCGCACCTTGAGCGCACACCTATGAACGACCGATCAGAGGAGACCGAAGAGATGAGCGACACACCGACCTGGCCGACCGAGCGCACCGCTGTGCTGACGGGCGCGGCTTCCGAGCGAGGGATCGGGCGGGCAACCGCCGCGTTGCTGGCCGAGCAGGGGTGGGCCATCGCGATCCTGGATATCGACGGTGACGAGGCCCAGGCCGCCGCCGACGACATCGCCGAGCGGTTCGGCGTGCCGACCCTCGGGGTGGGCACAGATGTCTCGGACGAACAGTCGGTGACCTCCGCGGTCGAGGCGGTGGAGTCGTCCTTGCCGCCCGTGGTGGGGTTGGTGAACCTGGCCGGGATCAGCTCCCCGACGACGTTCATGGAGGAGACCCGCGAGGCGTGGGACAAGGTCTTCGCGGTGAATATGACGGGCACGTTCATGGTGACTCAGGGGTTGTTGACCGGGATGATCGACCGGCACCTCGGTCGCGTCGTGAGCCTGTCCTCGATCTCGGCGCAGCGCGGTGGCGGCACCTACTCCAAGGTGGCGTATAGCGCGTCCAAGGCCGCGATCATCGGCTTCACCCGAGCGCTGGCGCGGGAGATGGGTGAGCACAACATCACCTGCAACGTCGTGTCGCCGGGGCCGGTGGACACCGACATCATGGGCGGGAAGCTGGATGAGGAGCGCAAGGCGTCGATGTCCAAGGATGTGCTGATGGGGCGGGTCGGGTCGGTGCGCGACATCGCCGCGCTGATTGCGTTCCTGTTGGGAGAGGACGCCGGCTACATCACCGCGGCGACCTATGACATCAACGGCGGCTTGCAGGTCTCCTGACCCTCGGCCCCTGACCGATGTGCGCGCCCTTGCAGGGTGCGAGGGCGCGAAGGGCGCGCACATCGGTCAGGGGGTCCGGCGAGGCCCCGGCCAGCAGGACCGAGCCGGAGCTAGGGAAAGAGCGCGCGCTGCGTCCATGCCGATGGCGATACGCTGACTGGGGTGTGCACCGACGCGGGTGTCAGCGGCAAGTCCGCGGTCTCGCGTGCCCACTTGCGGGCGAAGACGGTCACCTTCCAGACGTCGAACGGCGTGGGTTGTGGGTGCTCGTTGCCGCGCCCACCACGGAGCAGTCATGCGTAGGGGCGAGGACAGGGCCGGGTGGACCGGGCCTGAGCTCCCGTCGCAGTGGACCTGGTCGGCAGAGCGTCCGCCTTGGGTGGGCAGACGTCGAGAGTTGGATCAACTGGAACGCTGCTGGTCAGCGGTGGAGCACGGCGCCCGTCAGCTGGTCCTGGTTGCTGCCGAGCCCGGTGCCGGCAAGTCCCGGTTGGTGACAGAAGTCTCCTCGGCGTTGCATGCACGGGGTGTCCCTGTGCTGGTCGGACAGTGCAACTCCGACCTCGGGTTGCCTTTCGACCCCCTCGTGACACCCATCCGGGCGCTGCTCACCGACCTCGAAACCGGCAGGCTTGAGCTTGCCGACGACCTGCAGGGAGATGCGGGGGACACCCGTCGGCTGCTCAGGCTGCTGACCTCCGGGGAGTCGGCCTCGACAGCATCACAGGTGAACTTGGAGGCTCCGGCCCTCGGCGCGGTGATCGCCGCCTTGGCTGGGGCGTGCGCCAGCGGCCCCGTGGTGATGGTGCTGGAGGATCTGCATTGGGCGGCCGAGTCCGGACTTCGAGCGCTCCGCCACCTCGTCGAGCGGTCCGCGGACCTACCCCTGTTGATCCTGGCCACCCATCGCGATAGCCCTCCGGACATGACGGATGTCCTGTCACAGCTGACCACCGAGATGTTGCGATGGTCCGGCACCCAGGTCATCCAGCTCCAGGGGCTGGGTGAGGCCGAGATCTCGTCCTATCTGACGGCGGTGGGTGCTGGCGCGGCCGACGCCGTCGATCCGTTGGCGTCGGTGCTGCGAGAACGGACCGATGGCAACCCCTACCTGCTGGGGGAAGTGTGGCGAGACCTCCGGGACCATGGGGGCTTAGGTCACCTGGCGAAGTGGCAGCTGACCGTGCCCGGTTCGTTGCAGGTGCTGATCCGCCAGCGGCTCGGTCACCTGCGACCAGTTGATCGTCGGGCAGTGAGCCTCGGTGCGGTGATCGGAGAGTCGTTCGACGTCCCGCTCATCCGTGCGGCCACCTCGGAGCCGTGGTCGCCGGAGATGGTCTTTCAGGCGTTGAGCAATGCCGCTTCCGAAGGCCTGGTCCAGTCTGACCCGGATCAGCTGGGTCACTACCGTTTCGCCCACGCGTTGGCCCGCCAGGCGGTGCTCCTGGAGATGAAGCCCTACGACCGCGCTTGCGCCCATGCCGCCGTGGCGCAGGCCCTCGAGGTCCCCAGCCACCTACCCGACCCCACCCTGTTGGTCCAGCTCGCCCACCACTTCTCGATGGCTATCGGACTCGGTATGGAGTGCCGGGCGGTCGCCTATCTCAAACAGGCTGCGGCCCTTGCGGCCACGCGGCTGGCCCATTCTGATGCTGCGGCGCTGCTCGAGCGTGCTGCCGAGCTGGCTCCTGACGGTGGCCAGCGCGATGAGCTGAGGCTGTCCGCGGCAGCATCGCTCGTCAGGGCGGGCCACCTGGAGCGGGCACGGTCGCTGAACGAAGCCGTGGCAACGCTGGGGGACCCTTCCCTCCAGCTCGCGGCAGCCGTGGGACACGAGGCTGCGTCGTGGCCCACGGGCGTGGGGGCTGCACGCTCGGTCGAGCTGCTTGCCGCGGCGCTCGACGACGCCGCTCTGCGGGACGGGGTCACCGAGCAGATAGCGGCCGCTGCGGCCTACGGGCGCGCCTTGATCTATGCCGGACGGACAGCCGAGGGGGACGACGTGCTCGACGACGCGGTCTCTCGGGCTCGTCGCACGGGCGACGCCTCGTTGTTGCTCACGGTGCTGACCGCCGCCACCACCTGTGTCGTCAACCTTCGGGTCGAGCAGGGCGTCGAGCGTTTTCGGCGCCATCGAGACAGGGCGGTCGAGGCGGCCTCGTTGGCCGTAGCGGCGGGTGAGCTGCGGCCCGTCGGGTCCGCTTCTCAGGCCAGGATCTACGCCTCATACATCCTCGGTGATCCCGTGCAGCTGGCCCAGGCTCTGGCCGACCTCCACCGGGTCGGTCGAGAGACCCAAGAGCCGTTCTTCGTCTGGCGTGCCGACCTGCTTTCGGTCTCACCACAACTGATGAGATGCGAGTTCGCGGCGGCCGGAGAGTCCCTGCGTGAGAGCAGTCGGATGGCGCTGTCCTTTGGCCATGCTTGGGGACAGGTCGATGGACCTCTGAGTCTGCCCACCTTCATCCTGCGCCGCGAGACCGGTGGACTCGAGTTCACCCGCCGCCTGCTGGAGAGCGGTCAGGTCCCCGGTCATCTGTGGGCTCCGGGACTCGTCGCCCTGTACTGGGAAGTCGGCATGGCAGAGCCCGCACGGACCGTTCTGCGGCGGACGCTGGACGAAGATCTGCCCGGACTGCGTACCTCCGTGACGTGGCCGTCGTCGCTGGCGCTGCTCAGCGAAGTGGCCGTGGGGCTGCGTGACTCGGTCGCGTCCGAGATTCTGCTGGCCGAAGCGGAATCATTCAGCGGTCTCAACCTGATGGCGGCGGAGTTCCTGGCGCCCTTCGGCAGCGCGGACCGGCTCCGGGCGGGCTTGCTCTCGGTCCTGGGGCGCCCCGGTGTCGAGGACCTGTATGCCGCCGCGCTCGCGATGGACACGCTGATGGGCTCCCCGCTGCACGTGGCGACGACGCGGGCTGAGTGGGCGCGCTGGCTGCAGCGAAGCCATGCCCCGTCCCAGCGGGTGCAGGAGCAGACCGCGCCGGCTCGGGAACTAGCCCACCGGCATGGACTGATGCGGGTGCACCGTGTGCTGGGGGTGGAAACACAGGCGCGGCCGAGGTCTCGGGCCGGTGGGCTGACGGCACGGGAGCTCGAGGTCATCCGGCTCGTCGGTCTTGGCCGGAGCAACAGGGAGATCGCCCGGGCGTTGTTCATCAGCGAGCACACCGCCGCGAATCATGTCCGCAGCATCCTGACGAAGACGAACTCGGCCAACCGCACGGCCGCCGCACACTACGCGCTGCGGCACGGCATGCTCGACGACTCAGACCACGGCGGCGAGTGAACCGTCCGGCAGGACGCGGTCGGTGACCTCCGTGACGACGTCGGCGGGCATGCCCAGTCTCTCAGCGGCTCGCCGGATGGCATCCGACGACTCAGCGGAGTACAGGCAGTAGGTCTTCAGCTTGTCCGCGGAGAGGAAGGACATCAGCCACTGCACCTCCTCCTCGTCGTTGACCCGGGTGATCTCAGCGATGTCGGCGAGTGCCGGGTCGAGCTGCTCGGCGAACTGACGCTCGATGATGAAGAGAGGCATGAGGGGCTCCTTGCGTGGTTCTTGACGACGCTACTCCCGGATCCACCCTGGCGGCATGGGCATTTTTGACCATCTGTGGGCCGCCGCAAACATGGTCCGAACCGGTCATGGTGTCCCGCGACGGTTCTTCCTAGCGTCGAGGAATCAACCACCTTGGAAGGGGACTCCCATGCTGACCCAACGTCGCGCCCACCGGGCACTCGGAGGACTTGCTCTCACCGCCCTTGTCGCCGCAGGGGCCCCGCCTTTGACGGCATCCGCGCATCGGTCGCCGCCGCATCCGTCATCGGAGGTCAACAGCGTGCAGCAGTGGAGCGACACTGCAGGGCAGGTTGCCGTGGCTTCGTGCATCTCACCGGGAGGTGACCCTCTGCACGAGAGCCGTATGTATGCGATGACCTTCCTCGCGGTCCACGATGCACTCAACAGCGTTGACGGGCGATACCGGCCCTACGTGCCGCTCAAGACCACGTCCAAGAGTGACCACAAGACTCAGCGCGCCTCGGCGGACGCTGCCGTCGCCGGAGCGGCACGGACGGTCCTGGTCGCGAACGTGGAAGAGCTCGACATCCCTTCCGACTGTCGATCGGCGGCTCTGAAGGTCGCCGAGGATGCCTACACGAACGCGCTGGACGCCATCCCGGACGGTCGCTCCGAGAATGCCGGCGTTGCAGCCGGTGTTGCCGCAGCGGAGCGGATCATCGCGCTCCGTGCCGACGACGGCTCGGACACCCCGTTGGTCGTGGAGGACTTCCCGCAGGGCACTCAGCCGGGCCAGTGGCGTTTCACACCCGACCGTCCGTTTGCGTTCGCACCGGGCTGGGCCGGCGTCAGGCCCTTCGCGCTGAAGGGCAGGGCTGGCTTCCGAGCTGCGCCGCCCTATCCGTTGGGCAGCAGGGCCTACGCACGGGACTACGCGGAGGTGAAGGCTCTGGGTGGAGATGGGGTCAGCACGCCGAGTGCTCGCACGCCGGACCAGACGGAGGTCGCGAGGTTCTGGATCGAGAGCAGCCCGCTGCAGTGGAACCGGATCGCGCGGTCGGTGTCGGCGGAGCGTGGGCTCGACCCTTGGGAGTCCGCCCGCCTTTTCGCCCTGCTGAACACGGCTCTGGCCGATGGCTACATCGCCTCCTGGGACGTGAAGTATGACGACCTGTTCTGGAGACCGGTCACTGCAATCCACGAGGCGGGTCGCGATGGCAACCGGGCGACCAAGCCCGACCCGACGTGGACGCCTCTCGACACGACCCCGCCCATCCCCGACCACGACTCGGCACATGCGGTGCAGGGCGCGGCGGCGGCTACGGTCATGGCCAGGTTCTTCGGCACGGATCGGGTTTCCTTCAGCACCTGCAGTCTCACGCTTCCTGAAGGCCAGCAGTGTGACGACGCGAACCCGACGGAACGCCATTACAGGCGGTTCTCACAAGCCGCTCAGGAGAACGCGGTTTCGCGGGTATACGTCGGCTATCACTTCCGGCACGCCTCCGAGGTCGGACTCGGGCACGGTCGTCGGGTCGCGATTCTGGCGACCAAGGGCCTGCTGAGGAAGGCGCCGGGCGGCTCGCATCACGGCTACGCAGCACCCTCCTGATCATTGCGAGCATGGCGCCCCCGGCCCGGACCCACACCGGCCGGGGGCGTTTCAGGGTGGGCAAGCGCGCACATCGGCCAGCGGGTCAGCGGGGGAGCTGGCGCCCGAGGAAGAACGCTCGAAGCATGGCCACCGGAGTGATGAGCAGTAGCGCGCCCAGGAATCCGTCATGACCGATCTCGGCGAACTGCTCCACCGTCGACCCGCCGAGCAACCGAAAGCTGACGAACGCGACAACCACCGCGATCAGATCGAGCAGTCCTCGTGCAGCCGTCACCGCGCTGAGCCAGAGCCAACGGGCCAAACCAGCGGCTCTTCCCGGTGGAAAGATGCGGGCAACGCCGTTCCGCAGCCTCTTCAGCCCGTGCGCGAGGACGAAAAGGGGCGCGGCGACCAAGACGGCCAAAAGCCCTCTGGCCCACCAACGAGCGGTCGCCGACTCCTGCCACGAGGTCGGCAGCACGTCGATAGCGCTGCTGACGGTGTCTTGGTTGGCCGCCACCGCGTCATAGAGGGCAACCAAGGCGACGGCCCCGAAAACTATCCCCAGGATGCTGGGTAGGCAGGACAAGGGATTGCTGTTGCGTGCCCGCTCCCGGGACTGCGCATCTTCTGCGGCCTCGCGCTGCCTGCGCAGATCTTCTCCGTGGAAGTGCGCCAGTCGGCGAAGGTACTCGTCGTGCGACTCCGGCAGGGCCATTCGTTGACCGTAGTGGTGCGCCCTCCTCTATTGGAAGCCTTCGCACTGTGCAGCTGACCGATGTGCGCGCCGATGCCCAAGCGCGAAAGCGACAACGGCGCGCACATCGGTCAGGTGCGTGGATACAGTGAGCGTCGGGTTGACGTGAGCGAGAGCCGCTCGGTGCGGCACGAAGGGGGTGGGTCGATGGCTCGTATGCAGCAGCTGCCGCGGACGCGACGGCGCCGAGCAGCGATCAGCTTCGGCTGGATCATCGCGGTCATCGGGGCGGCAATGCTGCCGGCCGCCGTCCGCAACGGCCCGGTCTTGCATCCGATCACCCTGGCCTCGGTCGGGGTGTTGGCTTTCGGCATACTCCTGGCCTGGTGGGGTCATCGCGGCTACGGTCGCGCGGCCCAAGCTGACCACACGGCCCTGTCGCAGACCGGGTCGTGGGACTCCCTGCCCCCCGGAGCCGAGCTGCGCGGAGAGCGCATCGGGCTGCGCACCATGACCGTATGGACGTGGCTGATCCCGATCGCCGGCGTGGCCATGGTGTTGATGGGGGCTCTCATCGCCGGGGTCAGCGAAGGAGACCGAGCGATGCTCATCGGCGGGCTGGGCATCCTCGCTCTCGGGGTGATGATGTTCCTCGTCTGGGCGGTCATCCGCGGCACCGTCTATTGGCTCGACGCCGACGGCATCCGCCGGGCCCACTTCCCGTACACCCGCTTGCAGTGGGAGGGCATCGAACGGATCGACCAGCACAAGACCCAGGTGATACTCCGGACCGACCACCGGGTGCGGTCGCTGGGACGGCGATGGGAGTCGTTCAAGATCGCCACGGGGGCTCTGGAGATCAGCCAGTGGGACCTTGTGGAGCTCATCGAGTCCGTGCGTCGCCAGGTCGCCACACGTACTACGACGTCGTCAGCAACCCTTGAAGGCGGCCCCGTCCACGGCTTATAGTTGACACATCACTTACCGTGTCGTCGACCCCAGGAGCTCCCATGGACAGCACACCCTCGGCTCTGCCTTCCGGTGGAACGTACGAGATCGATCCGGGCCGCAGCACGGTCACGTTCGCGACCCGGCACATGTTCGGCCTGGGTGCGGTGAACGGCACCTTCGCCGTTCACGACGGCACGATCACCGTGCCGTCGGACGATGACGACTCCGGCCAGCTCGAGGTTGGCCTGAGGGTCGACGCAGCCAGCTTCCACACCGGCACCGACCGCCGGGACACTCACGTGAAGTCGGCAGACTTCCTCGACGTCGGGGCCCACCCGTTCATCGAGTTCAGTGCGTCCAGCCCGGTCGACGACTTCGACGGGACGTCGGTTACGGGTTCGCTGCGCGTCGTCGGCAACCAGGGCCCGGTGCAGGTCCAGGTGAGCGAGTTCGCCACCACCGGCGATGGAGTGCGGGTGCAGGGCAGCACCACCATCAACCGTTACGACTTCGGCGTGACCAAGATGAAGGGTATGGCGGGACGCGATCTGAGGATGACGATCGACCTCGTCGCGAACCGGTCCCAGTAGCACCGCGAGTCGGCGGTGACGAGGTGAGCAGCTGCAGGCCGCTGACGGCTCAGTCCGAAGCGAGGAGTATGCCGTCCGCGGGGTCCCAGTCGTAGGCCAACTGGGCGGCGGTCGTGACGGCCAGCTCACGGTCGACCAGGCGGTCTACCAGATGGAGGGCCATCGCCAACCCGCTGGACAGTCCGCCCGCGGTGATGATGGATCCGGCGTCGACCCAGCGGGCCGTGATGGCGCGGTCACCGATCACGTCACCGAGGAGCGAGACGTCCTCGTGGTGGGTCGTCGCCTGCGGGACGTCCTCGAGCAGGCCGGCGCGGGCCAACAGGACGGATCCCGTGCACACGGAGGTCAGCAAGGACGCCTCACCAGCCAGGCTGCGCAAGGTGGGGGCCAACGCCTGGTCGGGGCCGTCGAGGTCGATGGTGCCGGGCACGATGACGACGTCGAGGTGGCCTACGGAGTCGACGTGGTGGCTGGCCTGCAGCACCAACCCGCCGTAGGCCTGCACCGGGTCGGCCGTCACCCCCATGGTCAACACCTCGAATGGCGCTGCACCGCCGCGACGCTCCGCCAGCCGGTTCGCCGTCAGGAACACCTCATACGGGCCGCCGACGTCGAGCAGGTCGACCTGGTCGAAGAGCAGGATGCCGATGCGCATGGTGTCCCCTAACGGTCGGTCTGAAGGCGTGCCTCGTGACGGCGGTCCAAGCGCTGGAGTTTCTCCATGGCCTTGGTGACCTTCGTGCTGTTGTTCGAGCGCAGGTCTTGGGTGATCTTCTCGATCTGACGGGGGTTGATGCCCGCCGCTTTGGCCCGCTGGAGATTCCTCGGGCTGTCCAGCTGCATACCCAGCACATACTGACCCATCGCCCGCGGGTCGGCCTTCTTGGGGACGGGCAGGGTGGTGGGCTCCGGAGCAGAGGTGGCCGAGTCGCCGGAGCGACGGGCGGTCGTGGCGGTCAACGCGGGCTGGAAGACGTCGGCGTAGCCCACGTTGCCGGCCCGGTTGGGGTGGAAGGACTCGATGATCGGGAAGCTGAGGCCGTTGATCCACTCCCGGTCGTCGCAGACCGCATGCCCGCGGAAGGCACTGCGGGGGTCGACGTAGTCGAAGCCGGCCGACAGTGACGACGTCCGGATCACGCCGTCGAGCTCGTCGGTGGCCGAGTTCAGCCGGGACATCTCCGAGCGGGAGAAGAAGGTGAAGAGGTTGCAGTCCTCCCCGTTGAACAGCCGGGGGTAGCCGCCGATCACCACGTCGGCCTCGGGGGCCCGGTCGGAGATGGTGGTGAAGAGCGAGCGGTAGCGGCCGGGCATGCGCTGGTTGAGGACGGTGCGGGCATCGGAGATGGCACCCCGACAGTTGCTGATCCACCCGGGCAGCGCGCACTCGGTGATCACGTCGGCAAAGCCCACATCGTTGCCGCCGATGGTCATGGTGACCACGTCGGTCCCGGCGTCCAGAGTGCCGAGTTGGTTGGATGTCACATCGCTGGTGGTCGCGCCGCTGCAGGCCTGGTAGTCCAACTGCAGACCCTCGCGCTGGGCCAGCAGCACGGGGTAGCCGTACGGCGAGCGATAACAGTCGTCGGTGGGGGAGAAGGTGCCCACCCCGGCGGAGTAGGAGTCGCCCAGACCCACGTAGGTGGTGTCGTCGCTCTGGGCCTGCGCCTGCAGGGGTGTGGCGAGCGCGACGGCGCTGGCAGCGGCGATCGTAGTCAGAGTGCGGCGGCTGCGTCGGCGTCGGAGGATCACCGATCGAGTCTCAACGACGAGGTATGCCGCGACAACCCTTTTCGTGTCTGGGGAGGGTCAAGATCTGGTCTGGGTGGGGGATCTACTGCGAGAGAGCGCGGTCGAGGCCTTCGCACAGCCGTGTGCAGGTGCCGTCGACGTCCGCCAGCTTGTCGAGCCCGAAGAGGCCCACGCGGAAGGTCGACCAGTCCTCGGGCTCACCGCACATCAGCGGCACGCCGCCGGCGATCTGCAGCCCGGCTGCAGCGAACTTGGCCCCGGACTTCAGGTCGGGGTCGTCGGTGTGCACCACGACCACGCTGGACGCGGCATACTGCTCCGCGGCCACCGAGGCGAAACCGTGCTCACCCAGCATCGCGCGGACTGCCCCGCCCAGACCGATCTGTGCGTCGCGCAGGCACGGCAACCCGCGCCGTTGAGCCTGCAGCATGACCTCGAGGTTGTGCGCGAGCGTGTCGGTCGGCATGGTCGCGTGATAGGCGTGCTGTCCCTCGACATACCCCTCGGCGATGGCGAGCCACCGCTTGAGGTCGGCGGAGAAGCTGGTCGAGGTCGTCTCGTGGATCGCGGTCCGGGCGCGCTCGTTGACCAGCACGTAGGCGGCGCCGGGTCGACCGCTCCACCCCTTCTGCGGGGCGGTGATCAGCACGTCGACGCCGAGGTCGTCCATGTCGACCCACAGGGCGCCGGAGGCGATGCAGTCGAGCACGAACAGCCCGCCGGCCTCGTGGGTGGCGCGTGCGATGGCGCGCAGATAGTCATCGGGCAGCACGATGCCGGCGGAGGTCTCGACGTGCGGGGCGAAGACGACCTCGGGCCGCTGGTCAGCGATGGCCGCCACGACCTCATCGATCGGAGCGGGCGTCCACGCGGCGTGCTTCGTGTCGCTCTGCGGCCGGGCGGTCAGGACCGTGACGTCGTCGGTGATGCCGCCCATCTCCAGGATCTGGGACCAGCGGTAGGAGAAGAAGCCGTTGCGCACGACCAGCACCCGCCGTCCGGTGGCCAGCTGACGCGCGACGGCCTCCATGCCGTACGTCCCGCCGCCGGGCACGATGGCGACCGACTCGGCGTGGTAGGCCGTGGTCAGCACCTCGCTCAGCTGCTGCATCACGCTGACGAAGCGCGTGGACATGTGGTTCAGCGAGAGATCGGTGAAGACCACGGAGTACTCGAGCAGTCCGTCGGGGTCGATGTCAGGCCGGGGGAGCGTCATAAGTAGACGCTACCGTTCAGAGAGCTCGGCGG
>JBBSQA010000037.1:0-19076 GCA_038258285.1 Actinomycetales bacterium
CGTGCCGGCCTCGCCAACGAGGAGGTCCGCGGCCGCCGACAAGGTCCCGATGGCGGCGGCCTTCCCTTTCCCGCCGTGGTCGACGAACCGGCATACCGCCTCGACTTTGGGCCCCATCGACCCGGCCGGTAGCTCGAGCGCCCGGAGCTGGGCCGGGGTGGTGTGCCGGATGGGTTGTGGGTCGTCGGTGCCGAAGCCGTCCACGACATGCTCCACGTCGGTCAGCACGAGGAGACGGTCCGCCTGCAGCCGGCTGGCCAGTAGCGCCGCGGACAGGTCCTTGTCGATCACGGCCTCGACCCCCTGAAGGTCACCGGTAGCGGTGCGCACCACCGGCACGCCGCCACCGCCGGCGCAGACCACGATGATCGACTCGTCCAGCAGGTGGTCGATGAGCTTGGTCTCGATGACCTCCTGAGGTTTCGGCGAAGGAACGACGCGCCGCCAGTGGGGTCCGTCCGCCTTCACCTGCCAGCCGTTCTTGTCGGCCAACGAACGCGCGGTGGCCTCGTCGTAGACCTCGCCCACGAACTTGGTGGGATTCTCGAAGGCGGGGTCGTCAGCGTTGACCAGGGTCTGGTTGATGATCGAGGCGAACTGCCGGTAGGGACGGACGTTGCCCATCGACTGCAGGATCCAGTAGCCGATCAGGCCCTGGGTCATCGCCCCGAGGGCGTCGAACGGGTACGACTTCGTCAGTCGCGGATCGGCGGCACTTTCCATGGCCAGCACCCCGACCTGCGGTCCGTTGCCGTGCGTGATGACGACCTGATGCTCATCGACCAGCGGCGCAAGCGAGCGCGCAGCGAGCTGGATGTTCTTGAGTTGGCTGTCGGCGTCAGGCACTTGGCCGCGCTGCAACAGGGCGTTGCCGCCCAGGGCCACGACGATCCTCACGAGTGCGCACCGGTCATCACCGCAGGGTATGTCGTCGTGCCGGTCCGATCCGGTAGCAACGCCTCGAACCCCGGGGGCACCCGAGCGACCAGCGGAGCTAGGACTCGGCCTTCTCGGCTTCGGACTCGATGATGTGTCGGAAGGTGTCCAACGGTTGGGCACCCTGGAGGGGGGTCGTATTGATGAGGAAGGTCGGAGTGGAGGTGATGCCGAGCTCCCGGGCCGTGTCGGTCTCGGTGGCGACGTCCTCCCGCAGCTCCGCGGAGTCCAGGTCCTCCTCGAAGGCGGCCAGATCGGGCACGCCCACCTGCTCGGCCAGCTCGAGCAGTTTGTCGGCCGGAAGGGAGGGGTGGTCACCGTCCGCCGTGACATCGAACAGCGCGTCGTGGTACTCCCAGTACAGGCCCTGGGTGCCGGCGGCGCGGGCAGCGATCGACGCGGCCAGGGAGTCTTCGCCCAGGATCGCGATGTCGCGATATTCGATCCGCAGTGTGCCGTCCTCGACGAGGTCGTCCAGCCCCGGTTTCGTCTCCTGGGCCCACTTCGCGCAGTAGGGACAGCGGTAGTCGGCATACTCGATCAGCACCACCGGGGCGTCGACATCGCCGAGCGCCATCGGGTCGTCCACCTCACGACGCTGCAGATCCAGCAGGAAGGTTTCCTGCTCCGGGGTCAGCGCCGTCGAGCTCTGAGCGGCTTCGTCGGGAGCCGCCGAGTCGGACGTAGCCGGTCCATCAGACGTTGACTCGGATGCAGTCGACTCCGAGGCCGTAGGGCTGGAGGTAGCGACCGTGGCCGACTCTCCGGACGAGCCGCCCTGGGTGATCCAGGTGTAGATCAGGAAGGCGGCCGCTACGGCGATCACACTGGTTGCGATGGCCCACGCCGTGGAGGAGTTCGATCGGGGGGGAGTCGGCGTCACCGCAGGATCGGCCGGCGTGCTGTCTTGCTCGGGACTCTGGTCGCTCACCCGGTCAGCCTAGGGTGAGGTTGGCTCGATCGGTGTGACGCTCAACGACTGTTCAGGGCCACAGGTGCGGTCCTGCGGGGGGTCGGGATCGATGGTGGAGCCGTTGACCAGGCTGACATCGTCATACTGCGGGCGGCCCGAGACCAGGTTCCGGAACGAGAAGCGGGCCAGGGAGTCCACCGAGCAGTCGTCCGCGAAGCTGAGGATGTCGAACGCGTAGGGCTGCCCCTCGATCTCCCCGCCGGTGTCGTCGTTCTCCTCGTCGGAGAAGATGAAGTGGTTGAACAGCCCGCCTCCGCTGAACGTGCCCACTCCGACGTGCTGGCCGTCGAGGTCGGCCTGGTGCATGTGACCATTGAGGGTGAGCGCTCCGGCTTCGAGGCGACGGACGGCATACGGCTGGTGGCTGGCCACGATGTCGGAGGGGGTTCGCCCCGCGGTCGCCTCCTTGAACCGGTCGGCGATCTCGACCTGCGGGGTGCCGAAGTCCTCCCGTTCTTCGTTGAAGTAGCGGGCGTCGTTGAAGCCGGAGATGGTCACGCCGTTGATCGCCGCCTCGACGTACTCACCTTCGTCGGGTTCCAGCACGATCACGTTGGGGATCTGCGCCATCCGGTCCAAGAACTTCTCGTCGCCGGCGGAGGCCGCGTCGTGGTTGCCGCGGATGTAGACGTAGGGCACGCCGAGGTCGGCGATCGAGGTGTAGATGTCCGCCAGCTGCCCCTCCTCGACCAACCCGAAGTTGATCAGGTCTCCGGTGTCGATGACGGCCGTGATCTCCTCAGTGTCGATGATCTGCTGGACCAGCGGGTAGTAGTTGGCGCCGTGCATGTCCGAGATCAACAGGAACCGGGCGCCGATCTCACGGGTGTCCTCCTGCGGAGCGAACTCGTTCTGAAGCGCGGTGGACAGAGCGAAGAGGTTCTGGATGTACGGGCCAGCAGCCTGGGCCTGGCCCGTGATGGCCGCCATCATGCCGCTGCCCTGTTGGACCGTGGCTAACAAGCTGGTCGCTCGGTATGCCGTCAGTGCCCCCGGTCGGTAGGTCAGGTACGACGCGAGGCCGGGGGTGCCGACGGCCAGTGCCGACGCGATCAGCCAGGCCAGAGCCAGCTTCGCCCACGACCGACGCCGTCGCCCCACGGCATACAGTCCTGCGACCAGGGCCGCCGTGATCAGCGCGCCGCCGAGGAACCGCCACGCCAACCCGGCGGCGGCCTGCTCGATGGCGCCGGCCAACTGGTCGGCATCGGGTTGGAAGTCGTTGACGTCGAGGCGGGTGCCTGTGAAGAGGTCGGTGATCTCCTGGCGAACCTGGACTTGTGCTTCGATCCCCGGCGCGGGCAGTGGGCCGTCGAACTCGACATCGATGTCACCGAAGACGGTGGGCGTGTGCACCGTAGAGGTCTGACCGATGCCGGGCGTCAGCGAGACCTGCGCGCTGAAGTAGTCGGTCTGGGTGTTGACCGGCCAGATCCTCGTCGCGGCCAGACCGCCCCAGGACGCGACGGCAGCCAGCAGCACCACCGCCAGCACCAGCCTCGCGCTGTGCCAGAGGTAGCGCCGGTCGTGGGGGGTGGCCTCGCTCATCGTGCGTCATCCTAAGTCGGCCCACTGACCGATGTGCGCGCCGATGTGCATGGCGCTGCGCGCGAGGGCGCGCACATCGGTCAGTGGGCGGGGGCGACGTTCGCGCTAGACCCGTCCGGTTCTCAGGGTGCTCTTAGGCGGAGGTTGTCACGATGGCCTCACCGTGGTGTGACAAAGGATCGATCAGCGAAGTCAAGGAGCCTGCTATGCGCGTGTTGGTCGTCGAGGACGAGTTCCGGTTGGCCGAGACCGTCCGGCGTGGGCTGGTCGCCGAAGGGTTCAACGTCGAGGTGGCCTCCAACGGTGAGGACGGCCTCTGGGCGGCGACCGAAGCGGGCTTCGATGTCATCGTGCTCGACATCATGTTGCCCAAGCTCAACGGTTACAAGGTGATCGAGAAGCTCCGCGAGCGGGGGGTATGGACTCCCGTGCTGATGCTGACCGCCAAAGACGGTGACTACGACATGACCGACGCCTTCGACTTGGGCGCCGACGACTACATGACCAAACCGTTCTCCTTCATCGTGCTGGTGGCCCGGCTGCGGGCCCTGATCCGGCGTGGGGCGCCGGCGCGGCCGGTGGTCCTGACGGCCGGTGACCTGAGCCTGGACCCCGCTCGGCGCACCGTGAAGCGCGGTGAGACCCCCATCTCGCTGACTCCGCGGGAGTACGGGCTCCTCGAGCACCTGATGCATCACCGCGGCGACGTCGTGACGAGGACCGAAATCCTCGAGTCGGTCTGGGACGTGAACTACGAGGGCGATCCCAACGTGGTCGAGGTCTATGTCGGCTACCTTCGACGCAAGATCGACAGCCCGTTCGACCGTCGGTCCATCGAGACCGTCCGCGGTATGGGGTATCGCCTCGCGGTGGACGGCGGCTGAACCACTCAGCGCGACTCGGGATCTCCCGTCACGGGCAGGCTCATGCGTACACAGGCCCCTCGACCCTCACCCCTACGGAGGAACTGCACATCACCACCATGGGCGCGGGCGATCTGGCGGGTGATCGCCAAGCCGAGGCCTGTGCCGCCGGTGCCCCGCTGCCGGCTGGAGTCCAACCGGACGAACCGGTCGAAGATCCTCTCCCGGTCCGCCTCCGGCACCC
Organism: Actinomycetales bacterium; assembly: GCA_038258285.1. Classification (GTDB taxonomy): domain Bacteria; phylum Actinomycetota; class Actinomycetes; order Actinomycetales; family Dermatophilaceae; genus Ornithinicoccus. Next base: position 4,565 of record JBBSQA010000037.1, read on the forward strand.
CCGGACCGTCGTCGATCACGTCCAGCCGTGCCTGGCCGTCCACGATGTCCAGCCGCATCTCGACGCGCGAGGCGGCATGTCGCGCGGCGTTGTCGGTCAGGTTCCGCACCGCCCGCACCAGATGTTGAGCGTCCCCAGTGACGCGCACCGCGCGCACATGGAGCTTCACCTCCTCGACCCCGGCCCGGGACAGCCGGTCCTTCTCGGAGACCACGATGTCGTCCAGGTCGACGTCGTCCATCCGCATGACCAGCCCGTCCTCGTCGGCTCGGGCCAGCAGCAGCAGGTCGGCGACCAACCGCTCCAGCCGCGCGGTCTCGGTCAGGATGGTCGCGGTGGCGGTCTCGGAGTCCATAGCTTCGGGATGCGATCGGGACAGCTCGGCGGTGGCCTTGATGGTCGCCAACGGGCTCCTGAGCTCGTGGGAGGCGTCGGCGACGAACGCGTGCTGCGCGGTGGCCGAAGCCTGAAGCCGCCCCAACATCGAGTTCATGGTCTCGGCCAGTCGGGCGATCTCGTCGCCACTCTCCGGGACGGGGACCCGAGCGTCCTGGTCGGCCACCGACACCTGCGCGACCCGGGTCCGGATGCCTTCGACCGGGGCCAGCGCCCGACCCACCAACCGGTACGACGTCACGGTCACGACCAGCAACACCAATGGCACTCCGAGCGCCAGCAGAGTCAACAACGTCCCGGTGCTCCGTTCCACCGACTCCAGGGACTGCGCGGTCACGACCACCACTGGCCCGTCCGCAGCCTGGACCCCCGATGCGACGACCACGAACGGTTCATCGTCCTCCCCGGGCACGCTCGCCACCAAGTCCTGCTCGGTCGCTCCCGGTGGAGGTCGGCGCATCGTGATCGGCTCGTTCTCGTACTCGGTATCGCTCGCGAGCAGGACCTGTCCTTTCATGCCCAGGACCTGTACCACCGCCGGCTCGCCCGCAGTAGCACTCAGCGCCGTCACGTCCACGGCTTCGACTCCGCCGTCGGTGATCTGATCGGCGAGCAGGGCGCTCTGTTGCTGGGCCACTGCGGCCAACCCGTTGGTGAGCTGTCGACCTTGAAGGAAGACGAGTGCGGCGGACGCCACGAGCAGGGCGATAGCCACGACCAGCACGGCCGAGACGGTGGTCCGCACCCGGATACCTCGGGGCCATTCGCGGGGTCTCCAGTTCATCGGACCTCCACCTCCCTTTCGCTTCGCCATTGCCGTCGCGCAGTCTGCCGGATCAGGTCACCCCGCCGAACAACGTGCCGATGCCGAAGGTGATGGCCATGGCGAGCAGGCCCACCAGCACGTTGCGGGCCACCGCCGGACCAGAAGGGGCACCCCCCAAGCGCGCGCTGAGCAGTCCGGTGATGACCAGGGCCACGGCGACGGACAGCACGGTGACCAGCAGTCTCGACGAGGGTGGAGGAAGCAGGATGGCGACCAGCGGCAAGACCGCCCCGGCGGTGAACGCCACCATGGAGGACAACGCCGCGTGGTAGGGATTGGCGTGCTCGGTCGGGTCGATCCCCAGTTCGGCCTCGGCGTGCGCAGCCAGGGCGTCGTGCGCGGTCAGCTCCCGGGCGACCTCGTCCGCGAGAGCCAGGGAGAGGCCCTTCCGCACGTAGAGGTCCCTTAGCTCGACGAGCTCGTCCTCCGGCAGGTTCTCCAGCTCCCACTTTTCGAGTCTGATGGCGGCCCTCTCGGTGTCGGACTGGGTGCTGACCGACACGTACTCACCACCAGCCATCGACAAGGCGCCGGCCACCAACCCAGCGAGGCCGGCGACGAAGATCGCGCCGCGGTCGTTGGTCGCCCCGGCCACCCCCACCACGAGTCCGGCGGTGGAGACGATGCCGTCGTTGGCTCCGAGCACTCCAGCCCGGAGCCAGTTCAGCTTGCTGGCCAAGCCGGGACGGTGCGCCTCCTGAGCGTGGGCTCTCTCAGGTGTCGTGTCTGGGTTCGGACTCATGGGCCTCCGGATGGGTCGCTATACCTCTGCTGGTCAGAGCGGAGGGGAGCTCAGCCCAAGAGGTGCGTCGACGCGATGGTGCCCGACGCTGCTGCGTCCGACCACACCGCTTCGGCTCCACTGTGCCCGATCAGCACGACCATGACCAGCACTCCGAGGGCGGCGGCAACCGAAAGGATGGTCAGGACTGTGTTCAACGCCCGGCCGGTTTGCCGTCCTCCGCGGAAGGTATCGAACCAGTACCCGGCGGCGGCCAGGACCGCCAGCGGGATCACCCAGAAGAGCAGTTGGTCACCGAGCTCGGCATGGCGCTCGACGAGCTCGCTGTCACCCACGATCTTTTCCAGACCTTCACCCGTGGACGTGCTAAGCGGCGCGAGGGCTACGGAAGCCAGCGAAAGGACCAACGGCCCCCACCCGGCCCAGGCGCGGAACCGGGGCCAGAGGGCGGCCAGAAGGACCGCGATCGCGGCGCTCGGCACGATCACCACGGTGGCGTGGACGATCAACGGGTGGAGGGGTAGCCCCAGGATGGTGTCCGGCATGGTGCGTTCCTTCGCGAGTCGTGATGATGTTCGAAAAGTAGCCCGGCCCACCTGAGGAAATGCTGAGGACTCTGACACGCTGGCGCTGCCCAAAGGGCGGTGATCAACGGTTAGAGGAGCACCAGCTCGTAGGAGCCGCCCTCCTCCTGGAGAAGGTCACGCACCCGCTCTGGGTCTATCGATGCCGCCGTGGCCCAGACGTCCGCCCACATCAGATCGGGACCGAAGACCGTGGCCGAGCCACTGCTGCGGATCCAGGCCTGGTGGCGAGGGTCGAAGAAGTGGTCGCCGCGGATGGCGCTGCCCGAGGTGGCCACAGACCCTGCGGAGATCTCGACCGTGCGAGCGATGCGTCCCCGCTGGTGGGGATCCTCGATGCCGATCCGCCAGGGCGCCGCCACGTCCACTCCGCGACCCGTGCCGACGGCGATGTCGCCGGCCGCGTTGAGGCAGAAGGAGATGTCGTGGACTTCCTGGAGGTAGGCAGCAGCGCCGCTCACCGCCCAGCCCTTCACCAGTCCCGTGGGATCGAAGTCAGTCGGCTCCGGTTCGTCGCCCTCCTCGGGAGCCGGTGCAGCTGCGCCCGGTTGCGGAAGCCAAGGGGTGAACAGCCCTCCCGTCCGGTCGTGCGCCTCCTCGCACAGCGTCTGGACCTCCGCCACCCAGGGATGGAGCTCTGCCGGTTCCAGCTGCCCTGCTCGCCACCGCATGAGCTCAGAGTCCGGGCGGTACAAGCTGAAGACGCTGTCGACCCTGCACAGGTGGGAGAAGACCTGGCTGACGGCGACGGCAATATCGGGTCGGTCCGCGTCCTGCGCGCGGACGTGCACCGAGATCGGCATACCCATGATCTGTTCGGTGAACGCCCTGAGCTTCCTCATAAGTTGGCCTGGTCCAAGGCCGACTGCAACGAGTCGAGGTAGGCCGACGAGGTGTAAGAGGCTCCGGACACGGCGTGCACGTCCTTGGCGTTACCGTCCACCACCTGGGCGTTCAGCTCCGGGACCGCGCGACCGTTGATGGCCTGGTCCTGGCCGTTGGACGAAGGCACCTGCAGCACCGCCACGTCGGTGACCGTGGTGCCGGTGGCCGTGATCTGCACCTGCACCGGACCGTACGGCGTGGAGACCGTGTCACCGGTATAGGTGGTAGCCGCCGCCTTCGTGGGAGTGGCCTTCGTCGCAGCCTGTGACGAGGTGCCCGTTGCTGCGGGGGTGGACGTCCCACGTGCTCCAGTAGGGGTCGAGGGGCTGGCCGCTGAGGCTTGCATCCCCGGAATGGCCGGACCCACCTGCACCGAGGACGTCGCACCGGTGGTCGAGGAGGGGTAGCCGAAGAGGAGCACGAGGCTGGCGATGGTGGAGGCGAGCCAGATGATGATCCGGGCCATGGTGTCGTCCGTTCCGTTCAGTCCGAGAAGTCTTCTCGGTGGAGGTGTTGCGGCGGCAGGCCGCCGCGCAGAAGTGCGTGCTGGGTCAGGTCCATCCAGGGACCACTGCCGCAGAGGTAGACGTCGTGCCGGGCCAAGTCGGGCACCAGTTCGAGGAGGGCCTGCGACGGGTCAACCAGTCGATCCGAGGCGGGGAGCCAGGTGGCCACCTGAGGATCACGAGGTCCGGCCACGACGTGATAACGAGCGCCGTGCTTCTCGGTGAGGAGCTCGACCTCCTCCCGGAGCGCGGCACGGTCGGGTGAGGACACCCGGTGGATCACCGTCACGTCCTCAGGCTCCTGGTGCAGGTCTTCCAGCAGCGCTCGCAGGGGAGCGATGCCGATGCCGGCGGCCATCAGCAACACCTTGTGCCGGGTGCGGAATCCCTCGTGCAGGACCCCGTAGGGGCCTTCGATGAGCACTCTCGTCCCAGGCTGGAGGTCGCGCAGCCGACGACTGCCCGGCCCCACCGGGGCGGCGGAGATGCGCAGCCGTCCCGAGGTGGGGCTGGCGGAGAGCGAGAACGGGTGTGCTCGACTCCACCCCGGTCCATCGAGGAACCGGAACTGGAAGAACTGACCCGACCGCGCACGCAGGTCGTTCATACGACGCCCGTGCATGGTCACCGTCGTGGCTCCTGACGGGTCCGTCTGCACCGACTCGACTCGCACCTGGTGACGTGCCGAGCGCCAGAGGGGAAGTCCCAGCCGCCAGAGCAGGACGGACCCCAGGGCCACGGCGTAGACCGACCACCAGAACACGGTCGAGGTGGTCGAGCGGAGGAACTCCTGCCCGGTCCAGAGTTGGTGGGGCAACGCCAGTCCTGCGCCGAGGTAGGCGTAGAGGTGGAGCAGATGCCACGACTGGTAACGCATCCGCCGACGCGCGGACCGGATCGACGTCGCGACCACCATGAACAGGCTGAGGGTGCCCGCCACCGCCAACAGCATTCCGGGGTAGTTCACGACCAGGTCGCTGAGCGTGGACCACAGTGCCCCCACCGCGTTGCCCGAGTAACCCACCGTGGTGGCGACGATGTGAGCCAGCATCAGCCAGAAGGAGGTGAAACCGACCTTGCGGTGCACCGCGGTCAACCGGTCCTGGCCCCAGCTGCGTTCGAGCGCGGGCACCCGAGCCATCAAGAAGACCTGGACCAGCAGGAGCACGGAGGCGACCAGGCCGCTGAGACGGCCGACCGACATCATGGCCTGGCCGTTGACCAGGTCTTGCAGGCCTTGTCCGGTGATCCACAGGTAGACCACGAACGCGTTGAGGAGCCAGAACGCTGCGATGGACGTGGCTCTCCTGGATCGAGCGCGCCGCGCGCCACCGGCTGAGGTGCTGACCACCGTTGGGTCTGTCGACGGCAGGTGGGTGCGCGGTTGCAGGATCGTCATGCTTTCCAGCATCCTCACCGGGGCTAAGAGGCCCCTGAGATCAGGTGAGAGAACGCTGAGAGATCAGTCCCGCGCGCTCGCCCTGCGGGGCGTGTCGAGCAGGATGCGGCCGAGCATCACGATCCCGAGCACGCCCACGGCCAGGGACCACGCCGCCACCACGTCGGTCAACCAGTGGTAGCCCAGGTAGACCCGGCTCAGGCCTATCCCCAGCGCCATCAAGACTCCGCTGGCGATGGCCGCGATACGAGTGGTGCGGCGGTGGCATTGAGTCAGCACGACGCCGGTGACCAACCCGAAGAAGACGGTGCCGTTCAGCGTGTGTCCAGAGGGAAACGCGAACCCGTTGTTGATGGCACCGAGCACGTCGGCCGCGGGTGGGCGGATCCGTCCGATCGAGTTCTTGAGGAGCACGGTGAGGGTCAGCGACAACGACATCCCCGCGGCCACGACGGCAGCGGCGACCCACCGTCGACGCACCAGGAAGAGGAGGACGAGCGCCAGGGTCAGGGGCAGCAGAGCGGCGGTGCTCCCGAAGAAGGTCAAACCCCGTGCGACCACGGTGCCGACCTCCGAGCGAGCGGCCACGAAGCTGGCGGTCACGGCCGGGTCGTATGCCGACAGGTCCCCACTCTCAGACGCGCCATCGGTCAAGACCACCCCGGCCGCTATACCGGCGACCGTCGCGACCAGAGCCGCCACGAAGGTCGGCGTTCGCCACACGGCCTGAGTCGTGGGTGCATGTTCACTCGCGCGCAATGAAGTCTCGGACATGACCCCCACTATCGGACAGAACGGTTGAGAACTCTCTGAGAATGCGACGGTTTCTCGTTACACGGGGGAGGGCGCCGACCGTCTCAGCGCCATCACAGGTCAGCGGGATCATTCTTCCTGGATGAACACCCGCACGCGCCTCGCCGCGCCCCAGAGCACGACCCGTCAGCTGCTCAACAAGGTCCCGGAAGTCACCCTGTACTTCTGGGCCATCAAGATCCTCGCCACCACCGTGGGCGAGACCATCGCCGACTACCTCACTGCAACCATAGGCTTCAGCCTCAACAACGCGTCCATCACCGTCGGCGCGCTGCTGGCGGCCGTACTGATGGCGCAGTTCCGCGCCCACCGCTACATGGCCCCGACCTACTGGGCCGCAGTCGTGCTGATCAGCGTCGCCGGCACCCTGATCACCGACAACATGGTCGATGACCACGGCGTCTCGCTGTGGACCACAACCGGCATCTTCAGCGTCGCCCTGGCCGTGACTTTCGCGATCTGGTACGCCGTGGAGCACACCCTGTCGATCCACTCCATCACCAGCCACCGCCGCGAGGCTTTCTACTGGACCGCCATCCTGTTCACCTTCGCCCTCGGCACCGCCGCCGGTGACCTGCTGGCCGAGTCGGTCGGCATCGGCTTCGCCACCTCGGCCTTCGTGTTCGCTGGGGCGATCGCGGTCGTCGCGGTGGCCCATCTGAGGTTCGGCCTGAATGCCGTCCTCGCCTTCTGGATCGCCTATATCCTGACCCGCCCACTGGGCGCCTCGATCGGGGACCTGCTGTCCCAGTCGCGCGCCGACGGTGGCCTCGGGGTCGGCACCACCGCCACCAGCGGCTTGTTCCTGCTGGCTATCGCAGCGATCGTCGCCTACCTGACCATCACCAAGCGCGACGTGGAGACCGCCGAGGACGACCACCACCTCGAACCCGCCGCCTGAGCTTCACCCCGACTGACCGATGTGCGCGCCCTTGCACGCCGCCCCGCGTGCAGGGGCGCGCACATCGGTCAGGGGCTGGGGATACCTTGGCGCGGTGACGACGATCCCGGCCCACCCCGAGTCGGGCTTCCTCGACCTTCTGGGCGCTCGCGTCCACTGGACCGACTTCGGAGGTCCGGCTGCCCCTCAGGCTCTGTGCGTCCTTGTGCACGGGTTGGGCGGGTCCACGGTGAACTGGGAGTCGCTGGTCCCACGGCTGACGGGTCGGTTCCACTGCGTGGCGCTGGACATCGTGGGCTTCGGGATGACCGAGCCGGGCTCTCGAACGGCACGCGTCGAGGACAACACGGAGCTGCTCGAGGCGTTTGTCGACGAGGTCGCCAAGCGTCATCTTGACCTGCCCCTCCTGCTGGTCGGCAACTCGATGGGCGGGCTGATCAGTGCCCGGTATGCCGCGGCGCACCCTGCCAGGGCGAGTGCCGGTCCGGATGCGCAAGAGCTGGGGGTCGACGCGCTGGTGCTGCTGGACCCGACCGTGCCGCCGGCCTACCTACTGCCCGGGCCCGGCGGCATACTCGCGGCGGGGTTGTATGCGGTGCCGGCGGTCGGTCAGTTGGCCGCGCGCACCCGTCGCAGGCTGCGCACCCCGGAGCAGAACGTGCAGGACACCTTGCGGCTGTGCACCGTGGACCCGTCACGAGTGGACCCCGAAGTGGTGGCCCACCATCTGCCGGTGGCGCAGCGGCGCCTGCGCCACCCGGAGATGGACCGCCACTACAGCGACGCCGCGCGCTCGATCTTGGCCCACCTGGCCCGCCGCCGCGAGACCGACCAGATGTACGCCGGCATCGCCGCGCCGGTGTTGCTGGTCCATGGGCGGCACGACCGGCTGGTGTCGTTCTCCGGCGCCCAACGGATGGCGCAGTGCAACCCGCACTGGCGATTTTCCCCGGACGAGGATGGTGGGCACCTTCCGATGCTCGAGCACCCCGACTGGCTGGCCCAACAGATCCTTACCTGGTGGGACGACCGCGAGGAGGCGCCGCAGCACCCTGCCGACGCGGACAGCTCGGATGAGTCATGTGATGGACTACGTCGCATGCCCGAGCTGCAGGTGTTGCGACGCAAGGCGGCTACAGCTGCCCTGCTGGTCTTCCGCGGCCTGCCCGGTCCGCTGAAGCGAGGCCTCGTGCGGGCCGGAACCCCCAACTACACGGTCGGTGCGGTGTGCTCCCTGGAGCACGACGGGCACGTGCTGATGTTGAGTCAGCCGCACCGCAACGGCTGGAGCCTGCCCGGCGGTTTGTTGGACCACGGCGAGACGCCGGCCCAAGCCGTCGTGCGTGAGGTCGCCGAAGAGACCGGGCTGCGGATCGAGCCGGGGGATGCAGTCGCCGTCGGGGTTCATCCGCACTCGCAGAGCGTCGACGTCATCTTCAGGGTGCTGCTCGATGAGCGGCCCCCTCTCACGTTGTCGTCCGAGGCCCGCCGGTCGCGCTGGATGTCGCCCTCGGAGATGGCTGACTCGGACCGAGAGACCCAACAGATCCTCGATCTCCTGCAGTCGGCTCAGGACCAGCCGACGAAAGGCCGTCTTCAGGCCTGAGCCCGCGTACCGTGGGTTATGTCGCAGTGCCGGCCCCGCTCGTGGGGTGGGTCGGGTTTGCGGATCCTCGGGCCCGTGTCGTTCTCAGCTGGAGTTGTTGTGGTTTTTCGTCGTTCTCTCGCCGCGTCCTGCGCCGCTCTTGTCCTGGTGGGCTGCGCCGGCCCGGACACGACCTCGTCCGACTCCGTCCAGGAGAGCTCGGCGACGCCGGTGCCCGAAGTGGTCGAGCTACCCCGCGGCGGCACGGAGTTCTTCCCGCAGTACCGCCTCTTCGGTTACTCCGGAGCGCCCTTGTCCGAGGGCCTGGGCCGACTGGGCATCGGTGACCTCGATGAGCGCGTCGTGGAGATGGAAGAGCGCGGCGCGGAGTATGCCGGGTCCCGTGACGTCATGCCGGTGCTGGAGCTCATCGCCACCGTGGTGCACCCCGTGCCGGGCGACGACGGGATGTATCGGGACCACGCCGAGGACAGCGTGGTCCAGGACTACCTCGACGCCGCCCGGCGCCACGACGCGATCTTGCTGATCAACATCCAGCCGGGGCGGGCGGACTTCATCGACGAGTTGGAGTACTGGGAGGACTTCTTGGTCGAGCCCGACGTCGGGGTCGCGCTCGACCCCGAGTGGGCCGTAGAGGAAGGTCAGACGCCCGGGCGCGTCTACGGCCAGACCACCGGTCGAGAGCTGGACGAGTCGGCGGCGTATCTGGCCGACCTGGTCGAGGAGCACGACCTCCCGGAAAAGGTCATGGTCTATCACCAGGTGCATCGGGGCGTGGTGCGTGAGGAGTCGGACCTCCAGCCCCACGACGGGGTCGCCATCATCAAGTCGGTCGATGGCATCGGGGCCGCCCGCGACAAGGTCGCCACCTACGACCGGGTCAACGAGAACACTCCGCCCGGGGTGATTGCCGGGTTCAAGTTGTTCTACGAAGAGGACGCCGAGTATGGGCCCATCATGACCGGGCCCGAGGTGCTCGAGCTCAACCCGGTGCCGCAGTACGTCCTGTTCGAGTAGTCGACACCGCCGCCGCTCAACGGCTCGCAAAGCCGCCCGGTCAGCGGGTCAGCAGGATCTTCCCGATGTGCTGGCTGCCTTCCATGGCCCGATGGGCTGACGCCGCGTCGTCCATGGTGTAGGTGGCGTGCACCAGCGGTCGGATCGTGCCGGTATCGATCAGGGGCCAGACGCGTTCGCGCACCGCCGCAACGATGCTCGCCTTGTCCTCCACGTCACGGGAGCGGAGCCCGGTCGCGATGATGCGACCCCGCTTGCCCAGCAGGCGCGCGATGTTGAGCTCTCCCTTGGCGCCGCCCAGCATTCCGATGATCACCAACCGGCCCCCGGTGGCCAGAGCCTGCAGGTTGCGGTCCAGGTATGCGGCCCCGACCACGTCCAGGATGACGTCGGCACCCGCCCCGTCCGTGGCGGACATCGTCTCCTCGACGAAGTCCTGCTCGCGGTAGTTGATCCCGACGTCGGCTCCGAGGTCGCGGCAGGCGTCCAGCTTCTCCTGGGATCCGGCGGTCACGATCACTCGCACCCCGAGGGCACAGGCGAGCTGGATGGCCATGGTGCCGATGCCGCTGGATCCACCGTGCACCAGCAACGTCTCGTCGGCCTTCAGGTGGGCCTCGGTGATGAGGTTGCTCCATACCGTGCAGGCCACCTCCGGCAACGCGGCTGCGTCACGGACACTGACCCCCGCCGGAACGGGCAGGACCTGACCGGCTGGCACGGCGACCTGCTCGGCATACCCTCCGCCGGCCAGCAGCGCGCAGACCTCGTCACCCACCGACCAGGCGCTGACGCGGTCGCCCACGGCGCTGACGACCCCGCTGACCTCCAGGCCGGGCACGTCCGAGGCACCTTCGGGCGGGGGGTAGTTGCCCTCCCGCTGGGCCAGGTCCGCGCGGTTCACCCCCGCCGCCACGACATCGATGAGGACGTCGCGATCGCCGATCTCGGGGTCCGGCACCTCATCGGGCACGAGGGCGTCGGCGTCACCTGGCGTCGGGATCGTGATGGCTCGCATGGTCTCGACCCTAGGAGACGCGGGCGTCGATGTCAGCCGCAGGGGCTAGCCGATCAGGATTCCGGCGATCGCGGCGCTCATCAGGTTGGCCAGGGTGGCGGCGGCGACGGCGCGCAGACCGAGCTCGGCGATGTCCCGACGCCGACCGGGGGCGATCCCCCCGAGTCCTCCGAGCAGGATGCCCAGCGAGCCGAGGTTCGCGAAGACGGTCAGGGCGAACGTGATGATGGCGGCCGTCTTCGGGCTGAAGTCCTCGATCTGGGGAGCGAAGTCGGCGAAGGCCACGAACTCGTTGACGACGACCTTCTGCCCCACGAAGCTCCCTGCTTGTAGCGCCTCGCTCCAGTCCACCCCGATGACGAACATCAACGGTGCGAAGAGGTAGCCCAGGATCGCCTCGAAGGTGAGTGAGTCGTTGCCGAACCACCCGCCGACCGTGGAGATGAAGAGGTTGACCAGGGCGATCAGGGAGATGAAGGCCAACAGCATGGCCCCGATGTTCAGCGCTAGCTTGAGCCCGTCCGCGGCACCGGAAGCCGCCGCATCGATGACGTTGCGGTACTCCATCTCGTCGTCGTCTTCGGTGTCCGGCCTCGCGCTCTGCGATGTCGCACCCTGCGACGCGTCGCCCGTCTGGGTCCCGGCCGCCTGGGAGGTCGCGGCGTCACCGGCTCCGGTCGCCATCGCCGAGACCTTCTCCGGCTCGGTGTCGTCCTCCGGTCGAGCCTCCGGGAGGATGATCTTGGCCATCAGCAGAGCTCCGGGAGCGGCCATGAAGCTGGCCGCGATCAGGTACTCCAGCGGCGCGCCGAGCAGGGAGTAGCCCACCAAGACCGACCCTGCGACCGTGGACAGCCCACCCACCATCACGGCGAACAGGCCGGAACGCGTCAAGCCCTTGATGTAGGGCCGGATGACCAACGGGGCCTCGGTCTGACCGACGAAGATGTTGGCGGCGGCGTTGACCGACTCCGCGCGGCCGGTCCCGAGCAGCTTCTGCAAGCCACCGCCCAGCACCTCCACGACCTTCTGCAGGATGCCCCAGTGATAGAGGACTGCGGTCAGGGACGCGAAGAAGATGATGACGGGCAGGACCTGGAAGGCGAAGACCAGGCCGTTCTCCGGCAGTGCCGGGCCAAAGACGAATTCGATTCCCGCGCCGGAGGAGTCGATCACCGCCTGCACTCCCGCGGACGTCTTCTCCAGGGCCCACTGGCCGGTGGACCAGTAGAGCACCAGCACCCCGAAGCCGAGCTGGAGCGCGAAGGCCGCGGCCACCGTGCGCAGGCGGATGGCCTTCCGGTTCGTCGACAGCAAAACCGCCAACAGCAACAGGATGGCCATGCCACCGATACCCCACAACACGTCCACGTCTGGTCCCTTCGCTGAAGTCGGGATCACGGTAGCGGCTGAAGAGCGATGTGGCACCTGGCGCGCAACGACGTCAGGTCGGGCGAGCGCCTCGTTGGAAGGTGTGGTGGTCCCTGAGGTGACACCATGTGCCCATGCAGCGCACCGTGACCGCCAACATCACCGCCACCATCAAGTCCCCGGCCGAGCTGGCCCTCAGCGTCGTCGTGGCCAAGAGTGCCGACCCGGTCGAGGAGCACCTCAGCATCCAGGTCGACGGCCAGGAGCTCGAGGTCACCGAGGTAGCCGGCTCCGGTGGTGCGCGCTGGCATTTGCTGACCGATGTGCCGGTGGGTGACTTCACGCTCGACTACCGCGCGACCGTGGCCAGCGGGGGAGCAGCTCAGGAGCTCAGCGCGGGCGAACGCATCAGCTACCTCCGACCGAGCCGGTATGCCGACGTGGACCGCCTCGAGTCGACCGCGCGTGCTTTGTTCCCCAGCCCTGGGGGACGGGGGCACCGCGGGGAGGAAGCCGAGCTGCTCCGCGCGGTCGCGGACTACGTTGCGGAGAACACGGCATACATCATCGGCTCCTCACGGGTCACTGACGGGGCGAGCGACACCTACGTGGCTCGCGCCGGGGTGTGCCGTGACTTCACCCACCTGACGATCGCCTTGCTGCGCGCCCACGGGATCCCCGCGCGGATGGTCAGTGCCTACGCCCCGGGCCTGCAGCCGATGGACTTCCACGCGGTGGTCGAAGCCCACGTGGAGGGTGCGTGGCACGTCGTCGACCCGACTCGACTGGCCCCACGGAGCTCCCTGGTGCGGATCGCGACGGGCACTGACGCGGCCGAGACCGCCTTCATGACCACGCATTCCGGTGGCCTGAGCTTCGGCACGCTGGCCGTGACCGCCACGACCGTCGACGACCTGCCGAACGACGACCACCGCGACCTCGTCCGCATCGGCTAGGAAAAAGGGGGGTTAGGCCATCCGGGTGAGCTCGACCTCGACGAACATCTTCGAGGTCCCCGACCCGGTGAAGATCCCGCGCAGTGGCGGCACATCGCCGTACTGTCGGCCTTGCGCGACCTCGACGTGCCGATTGCCCGGCTGGATCGCGTTGGTCGGATCGGCGCCGACCCACAGCCCGTCCCAGTAGCGGATCCAGGCGTGGGACTCCCCGCGGTAGGTCGTCCCGATCTCGGGCTCCTTGGGCGGCATCAGGTAGCCCGAGACGTAACAGGTGGGGATGCCGACGGCCCGCAGGCAGCCGATCGTGAGGTTGGCCATGTCCTGGCACACGCCTTTGCGGCCCTCCCAGGACTGCGCGGCCCGGGTGTGCACTCCCGTGGAGCCGGAAACGTAGTTGATCTCGGTGTGGATCAGATCGATGACGGCGTCGGCACAGTCCCCGGGGGTGGCAGCGGCATCCGCGATCTCGCGCACCCGCGCAAGCAGGTCTTCGGGGGGCCTGACCTGGTCGCTCATCTGCAGGTACTCGCTGTGCTCGGCTGTGACCTCCGGAGTGTGCATGTGCTCCCAGGACCACCCTTCGCCCACGATGACGGGCCGCTGCACGTCGATCGTGGCGGCGGAGGTGACCATCAGCGACTCGTGACGGTCGTGCACCTCGAAGGCGGTGACGGTGGTGCCCCAGTAATCGTTGTAGGTGTGCGTCCACGCCGAGGGGCTGATATCCATCCGCGTATGCAGCACCTGCTGGTGCAGGGTGGAGCGCGGCGTCATCCGGGCCTCGTTGTAGGAGGCGCTAGCGGCCCCGGCGTACTCGTAGCCGGTCTTGTGCACGATGCGCAACATCATGAGCTCACCTCACCCCCGCGTGCCAGGTCACCGAACCGGCGCCTTCGAAGTACCGCTGGGCCACCGCGTCGTTGGCGTCGCTACAGGTGCGCTGCAACCCGGTCATCCGACCCGGGAGGTCACTGAGAATCTCGGACAACGGTTGGTACTCCAATTCCGCTCGGGCGCGACCGATCAGCCGCATGGCATCGCCGGTGAAACCGGCTCGGCGCTCGCCGACGTCGAGGTTGACCAACGCCGACTCCGCGCGGTTCAACGAGAACAGCAAGGACCGGGGGAAGAGCCGGTCCAGCAACAGGAACTCCGCCGCTTCGCGGTCGGAGTCTGCGCCGCCGTAGGTCCGCACGAAGGCGTGGTGTGCCCCGCACGCCCGCAGGGTGGTCAGCCAGGCCTGGGGCGACTCGGAGTTATAGGCCGCAGCCTCGATCATGCGCGCGGTCATGTCGATCCGCTCCAGGCTGCGCCCGAGGACCAGGAACTGCCACCCCTGGTCGTGGCTCATCGTGGAGTCGGCGATGCCGGAGATGACCGCGCACCGCTCGCGGACGGTCTGACAGGCCTGCGCGGGGCGGGCCCGTTGGATGTGACCGCGCTGCAGGATGTTCCAGGTGGTGTTGATGGCCTCCCACATCTCGGTGGA
>JBBSQA010000038.1:0-18666 GCA_038258285.1 Actinomycetales bacterium
CCGGAGGACCTGGTGACCGGGGCGCGAGCCAACCTGTGTGTCCGTGAGTCGTTGGCCAGCTTCTCGTTCGACATCTCGGCGGATCTGGATGACTTGGCGCAGACGGTCGAGGGTGTCGAGGACCTCGGATACACCTTCGTGGCCGGCGACGAACTGAACTAGAGCTATAGGAACGACGGATTCTTGCGAAGAAACACGCGCCAGGTAAAGATTCGGTTCCGATTCATCTAGGAATAGCGTGTGAGCTGCGAGGTCGGCGTTGCGGCATCTCGACGTGAATGCGCTACCGCCGCAACGTTTACCTCGTAAGTGACGATTTTTGCGCGACCGAGCCTGCACTGGTTGGGGGTGGTGCGCCTTCATTCTTTGCGCATGCGGGAACGAGCGACTCGTGATGGAATTCCCCCTGGTCTATTTGGAGGAGTCTTTGGTGAGTTCATCGCGAGGAGCCGTGGAGGTCCTGGATGCGACGGATCCCTTTGCCACCGCACGGGTCTGTCGACTGGTGCGGGAAGGGTCCCTCGGGTTATGGAATCTCAGGTTCTGGTATCTGTGTGCGGAGCTGGTCGTCGTAGGGACCTTGACCTTGGTCCTCGTGGCGCATCTGCCGTGGGGGGTTGCGGTCTTCTGGGCCGTGCCGGTCGCGTGCATCACCCAGGTGGCGGTCGAGTGGACCAAGCTGAGACTGAGGATCGGGATCAGATCCGGCGACCAGTGGTACGTGCTGGAAAGCTCCCAGCGCAGGGCCGTGGCCCTGGTCAAGATGCGGGGAGGGAAGAGGTTCGTCGCACGCACTGGACATGACTCTCTCGAGTTGTCCCGGCAGGTGCGCACCTTCTTCGACGACCGTACCCGCGACGGTGCCTCCTTCTTGACGCCTGGACTGGGGGTATGAAAGCGGGATCCGGGTCGACTCTCACAGGGAGGCGTGCCTAGGGATGGTCTACGTCCTTTACGTGACGGAGGACGCAGCATTGCCGGCGTCGATCGTCTCGGTGCTACGCCATGAAGGATTCGTCGTTGAAACCGAAAGCGACGTTGTCGCGGGTCAGCGGCGTGCGGTGGGTGGTCTGTACCACCTCGTCGTCCTGGACCTGGTGAAGGGACCGTGTGGTGGGGCAGGGCTGTGTCAGCAGATACGAGACAGCGGCGTCAGCACCCCGATCCTGGTGCTCGCCCCGGGGTCGGACGAAACGGATGTCGTCGTGGTCTTGGACGCCGGCGCCGACGACTATGTCGCCAAACCCTTCCGCGTTGCGGAGCTACTGGCCCGAGTGCGGGCCTTACTCCGTCGCAGTGAGGGCCGGTGTCAGTCCCCGCAGCCGGCGATCACGATGAACCGGTCTGCTCGGCTGGCGTTCCTGAATGGACGTGCTTTGTCGCTGAACGCAAAAGAGTTCGATCTGCTCGCGGCGCTGTTGCGGGAGCAGGGAAATGTCGTCTCCCGCGAGGACCTCACGAACGAGCTCTGGGGGGACGGGCGGCGGACCAAGATCCTGGACTTGCACATCTCCACCTTGAGACGCCAGATGAATGAGGACGCTTCCCGTCCGCACTACGTCATCACCATCCGTGGTGTGGGCTTCCGGCTGCACAATGAGTCTCTACTCGAACTCCCCCTCCCTCGGTCGTGAGCCCTGCAGGTGGCCGGGCGTAGGCGGGTCGATCGAACCGCGAACCCTTTGCGTTCCGGTCACTTCATCTTGGTATTTATAACACTCGGTTTTTACTAAAACCCCACCAATCCGTCGACCAAAACACCACAAACCTATGCGATTCTTCTGCTCGATAACAAGGGTGAACATCGCCAGCGGTGCCTCCTTTCCTTCGCATATCCAGGAGAATTCCATGCCCAACTCTCGTCAACTTCTCGCTGCCACCAGCGCGGCCGCCTTTCTCACAATCGGTCTCACCGGGCCATTGCCGGCGTCGGCCGCTCCCGGTGACGCTGAATGCATCGCTGCTCAGGACACTTTCTCCACCAACTTCGGCAGTGGGGCAGACGCCACTCTCCTCGCCGAGCTCGAAGTCGCTCTAGCTGCCGCGGTCGACGCTCAGGCCGAGATCGATGGGCTTGTCGATGTGACTCCCGAGATCGAGGCCCGCCTTGCGGTGGCGCTGGCCGCCGTGGCCGACCTACAGGCCCAGTTGGACGCCGCTGTGGACGCGGACGCCGCACTGGTCACGGCTCAGGACACCCTGGACCTTGCACTCGACATCGCGGCGACGGCGAATGGGGATGTCGACGCGGCCCAGATGGCCCTGGACGCGGCGCTGGATCTGGCGGCCAGCGTCGACGTCGATGATGCGCAAGCGACGTTGGATGCTGCGTTGGATATTGCAGCGACGGCGAACGCGGATGTGGATGCCGCGCAGGTGGCGTTGGATGCTGCGCTGGATATTGCGGCGACGGCGAACGCGGATGTCGATGATGCTCAGGCGACGTTGGATGTCGCTGTAGCGCTGGTGGCGACGGCGAACGCTGATGTCGATGATGCTCAAGCAACGCTGGACGCCGCCCTCGACCTGGCGGCGGCGGCCGACGCCGACGCTCTGCTGTCGGTCCTTCTCGATGCTCAGGCGAATCTCGATGCCGCCGACGCCGCCGTAGCCACGGCGCAAGCGAATCTGGACGCTGCCGTGCTGAGTGGCGATGCGATCGCCATCGCCGCTGCGCAGGCCGAACTTGACGTTGCGCTGGCTTTGCAGGCGACTGTGGCGCTGGCCGTGGACGAGGCTCAGGTGGCTTTGGATGCCGCTCTGGAAGCCGACCAAGCCGCGGTAGACGCACAGGTGGCGCTGGATGCTGCGTTGGATATTGCGGCCACGGCGAATGCTGATGTGGATGCGGCTCAGGTCGCTGTGGATGCGGCGCTGGATATTGCGGCGACCGCGAATGCCGATGTCGATGCGGCCCAGGCGGCATTGGACGCAGCGCTGGCTGCGGAAGCTGATGTGGACGTTGCTCAGGCTGCGCTGGATGCGGCGTTGGACATTGCCGCAGAGGCGAACGCCGACGTCGATGCGGCAGAAGCGACCCTGGATGCGGCGATCGAGCTCGCAGCGGAGGCCGACGTGGATCTGTTGCAGGTGGACCTCGACGCGGCACTCGATGTCGTTGCCGATCTCAACCTCGAGCTGGACGATGCGCAGGTGGTCGTCGATCTCGCTCTCGAGGCCGCGAACGCACGGCTGGACGCCGCGCTGGCCGAGATCGCGGAGATCGAAGTCGCTCTCGAGCTTGACGTCGATGACGCTGACTTCGACGCGGATCTCGAGGCAGTGGTTCTGGCCTGCGCAGGTGCCACCGACCCCACCTTCGTCATCGAGGGAGACACGATCACCGTGGAGGGGGGCTCGGTCGTGATCGAGATTGTCACCAGCGATGGCGGCACGCCTGGGACCACGGTCACGCCTCGGGCCAGTTATTCCCCGAGCACTGGGGCTGGCACCGGGGCGAGCAGTCTGCCCAGGACCAGCTACTCGCCGAGCGCTGCGGCAGGAAGCTCCCCCCGGACGACTCCCAGCACGACGGCGCGGTCTGCTTACCAGCCCGCACGGGCAGCCAGCGCAGTGCCGGGCGTCGCCCGCTACACCGGCTAAGACCACCGTCCCCAACCCTGACCAGGGAGGCCACCGCCTCCCTGGTCAGGCCGACCGATGCAAACCCTGGAGGTACTGATGTCCCTGTCCCGCACCGTGCGAGCGTTAACGTGCGCCGTGGTCCTGTTCGTCGGCGCAGGCTGCAGCCCTCAGTCATCAGATGAAAGCTCGCAGTCCGTGGATTCCGCAGACGCGGTGTCCACTGACTCGATTGAAGGTGGGGCCGGCTCTGCCTCAGCCGGTGAAGACCGGGTCAGGACCACGATGGGGGCTCCTGAGCAGGTGAGTGGGTCGCTGGTAGCGACGGCTCGCGACACCTCGGTAGAGGCGCACAGCAAACGGGGGGGCACGGTGACCGGAACCTTGAAGAACCCCACCGCAACGGGAGTACCCCTGACGTTCATGGTGGTGTCGATGAAGAAGGACTGGGTCGAAGTGCAGCTGCCCGTCCGTCCCAACCAGTCGACGGCCTGGGTCGAGGCCAGCGAGGTCGAGCTGACCGAGGTCGACTACTCCCTGCTGGTTTCTACGTCCGATAACACGTTGAAGCTCTATCGCTCGGACGACCTCATCGAAACTTTCTCGGTGGCTACGGGCACAGGCGGCACTCCCACACCCACAGGCACGTTCTATCTCTCTGAGCTGATCACTCCCACCAACGACGGATACGGCCCCTTCGCCTACGGCATCTCGGCGTTCTCCGAGGAGCTCACCAGCTTCGGTGGTGGGCCGGGTCAGATCGGCTTGCACGGCACCGACGACGAGGACAGCCTCGGCCAGGCGGCGAGCCACGGGTGTATCCGACTGTCCAATCCCGCCATCACGCAACTCTCCGGCATTCTTCCCTTGGGCACGCCCATCGAGATCACCTAGTCGACCGGCAGACGACCACGCTGGCGGAAGATTCCCTCAGGTCCGGACCGGCTGGGCCGTCGCGACGTCGTCCACGACGTCGATGATCATCTGCAGGTTGGCGATGAGCGCTCCATAGAGGGGCCATTGCATCCCCGGGAGGTCCTCGCTGGAGAGGTCGTCAGCGAGGGCGTGGAGCTGGTCGCGCAGCTCGGACACCTGCTGGTCCGGGTCGGCGACGGCCCCACCGGTGAGCTCGAGCAGCTCGACGAAGCGGTCTCGGAACAGGGGGTCCCACTGCTGGGCCTGCCGTGAGGACTCGCGCACGTGGCGAGCAATGCTCCGAGTCTGGGCGACCCCCTCCTCCAGACGCTTGAGGATTTCCCCCAAGCCGTGGGTATGCGGTGGGCGGCGTCTGCTCCGCGGGTTCCACCGAGCGCTCTCGTCGGCGAAGCGGACCAGGGACCATGCTTCCTGCAGGTCGGTGTCGATCGATCTCGTGCGTTCGATCCAGTCGTCGGTGTCCTGTGACTCCCAGGGCACTTTCATCTGGTGCGCCATGTCCACCATCAGCGAGCCGAGCTGACGATCAACCTGGTCGATGTGCCGTTGGGCGTTGCGGTCGTTCAACGGGGGGATGACCACGAGGTTGACCACCAGGGCAACGCCGACACCCAGGCCGACGTCGAGCAGCCGGTCGACGAGGAGGGGCTCCGAGCGGGCGCCGTATCCGGTGGTGATCAAGAACAGGGCTGTCGTCGCCACCGTGGTGCCCTCCTCGCGCAGCACGCTCAGGCGCGCGATGAGCAGGCCGACCAGCAGGCTCAGCGCCAAGGTCCAGGCCGAAACGCCCAAGGTCGCTGCGACGGTGGTGGCGAGCAGCACGCCGAGCACCGTGGCCAGCACCGTCTGGGCGCCGCGCCACACGGTGCGGTGCACGGTGGCGTGCACCGTCAGGAGCGCGGTCCACGGGGCAAGGAATGCTTGCTCCAGGCCCAGGACCTCGTGCGCGAGGACCCAGGCGATCACCGCCGCAACGACGGCCTTCAGGATCTGCAGGAGATCAGCAGTCACGTTCGGCGACGCACTCCGAGCGCGGAGGGTCGACCAGCCCGGCACACGAGGAATGGCAGCCATCGGATCAGTCAACCGCAGGCACGTCCCATGCGCAGCAACAATGGTCCCCGGTGGGGAACTAGTCGGGACGAGGCAGGGGGTCTGCGCCGTGCAGCCAATGCTGCTCCGGGGTTGGGTGGGACAGGAAATGGGTCATCGCCTGGGTGTAGGCGTAGGCGCCGGCCTGCCCGAAGAGCACGATGTCACCAGCCGTCAGGTCGACCGGTAGGCGGCCGGTGCCCAGTCGGTCCAGCGAGGTGCACAGGGGTCCGGCCAGGGTGAACTCGGCCAGCGACGCCTCGTCAGCCTCGCCCTCGCCCTCGCCCTCGCCCTCGCCCTCGGCTGCGGCGTCCGGGCCTGGGCCGCGTAGGACGGTGGTGGGGAACGACTGCCCCGTCATCAGCGGGCGTAGGAGGTGGTTGATGCCGCCTTCCAGCATGGCGAACCTGACCCCACGGCTGTGCTTGGTCCGGATCACCCGCGCGGCGTACACCCCGCACGGCCCAGACAGCCAACGACCCGGCTCCAGGAGGAGCTCGCCGACGAACCAGGAATGCTCGTCGAGCAGACCGGCCAGTCCCAGACCGAGGGCACCCACGTCCAGGGATTGCTCGGAGTCGGCGTACGGGATGCCGAGCCCACCGCCGATGTCGATCAGGTCGAGGTCGACGGCGTGGTCCGTGGCCAGGCGACGGCCGATCGACAACGCCGTGGCGTGGTTGGCCAGCAGGGTCTCCGCGTCGAGCTCGTTACTGGCAGCGAACACCTGCACCCCCGTGATCCGGACCTGGGGGTATGCCGCCGCGCGCCGCATGAAGTCGTCCAGGTCCTCCTCGTCCACCCCGAACGCCGAGGGGCCACCGCCGCCGATGATGGCGGCACGCTCGGTGACCCCTCCAGCCGGGTTGACCCGCACGCTCACGCGGAGGGGGTCCCCCTGCTGCATCGCCTGCAGTCGCTCGACGTCTTCGATGCCGTCGACCTGCACGCGAGCCCCGGCATACACCGCTGCCGCCAGGTCCCGGTCACTCTTGGCCGGCCCGGCCACCACCATCTCGGACCCGCGGCCGCCGACCGCCAGGACCTGAGCGATCTCTCCGGCCGAGGCGCAGTCGAACCAGGCGCCCTGCTCGGCAAAGGTCGCCAGCAACGGGGCTCCGGGGTTGGACTTCACGGCGTAGGCCAACCGGACCCGCTCGGGCAGGGCCTGTCGCAAGACGCGGAAGCGTTCGGCCGCGCGGTCGAGGTCGTAGAGGAAGCACGGCGTGTGAACCGAGGAAGCGTCGGCGCGCAGCAGGTCGCGTAGTCGGTCTGGCCCCAGGGCAAACAATGCGTCATCCATCGAGCGACACCCCCCGCCCGAAGGCCGACAGCCGGAGCAGTCCCTCGACCAGGTCGTCCTGGGGGCCGCCGATACTGATCCGCACGTGCGTGCGCCCGGCCGTTCCGAACGCTGATCCGGGCACCACACTGACGCCGCCGAGATCGCGTAGTGCGGTCACCCACCGTTGTGGGTCGCCCCCTCCGGAGGCGGCGTCGGAGGCGGAGTCGGGCACGGGCGCCCACAGGTAGAAGCCCCCCGCGGGGGCGGGCACGTTCGACAACCACGGTGGCGCGTGCTGACCGACCAGTGCCCACCGCGCCGCCAGCTCGGCTCGCGAGGTCGCCAGCACCGATGCGGAGGCCCCGAGCAGGGCGGCGGCTGCCAGCTGGCTAGGGCGGGCGGCGGCGGTAGTCATAGCGTTGTGCACCAGGCGGGCCGGGGCCAGCAGGGCCGGAGGTCCGATCGCCCATCCCACTCGCAGGCCCGGGGCGGACCACGCCTTGCTGACCGACTCGGTGACGATGCCCTCGTCGGTGACGTCGCGCAGGCTCGGCTGGGTCGAGGCGTAGGGCAGCTCTCGGTAGACCTCATCGGAGACGACGACGATGTCCCGGACGGCGCAGGCCTGTGCAACCTCCGCCAGCGCGGGCACGGTGGCTCCTCCACCGGTGGGGTTGCCGGGGTGGTTCAAGATCAGCATGCGGACGGGGGGTTCACCGGCTCGCGCATGGCGGTCGAGAGCGTCGATGAGCGACGGCGCGTCCAAGGAGCCGTCGGTGGCCAGCGGGTAGGTCAGCGCGGTGCCACCGGCCAGGTGCGTCAGGGTGCGGTAGGCGGGGAACCCGGGGTCGGGCAGCGCGACCGCGCGTCCCGGCTCGATATGTGCGGTGATCACGGCGTAGAGGGCGGCCTGGCTGCCGGCGGTGACCATGACGTGGTCCTCGGGGTCGCTCACGCGGTTGACGATGGCTGAGCGCAGCTCGTCGATGCCGTGGTTGGGGCCGTAGGTGCACAGGTCCGCGTCTGAGGCCCAGCGGCGTAGGGCCTCACGGGCGGGCTCGGGCAGCGGCCACCCGGGTTCGCCGAGGGCCAACGACACATTCTCCGGGGGTGCGCCCGCAGCGAAGCTGCGGATGAGGGAGGTGGTGAGTCCGCTCAGCCGGGTGATCTCAGCGGTCACCGCAGCGCTTCCTCCAGCACCACCGACGCGTCGGTGCCGGCGTCGCGGTACTTCACGATGCACGGGGCATACAACGACAGACCATGGGTCGTTGCGTAGGCGCCGCGGGCAGGCCGGGAGCCGGGGACGACCACGGCGCCGGCCGGCACTTCGCCCGTCACGCTCCGTTCGTGCACGAGGTCGTAGATGGTGGTGGAGGCGGTCAGGATGACACCGGGGGCGAGCACCGCACCCTCGCGCACGACGACCCCTTCGTAGAGGCCGCACTGGGCTCCGATGAACGCCGAGTCCTCGACCACGACCGGGCGAGCGCCGACGGGCTCCAGCACTCCGCCCAGCTGGACCGCGGCCGAGAGGTGCACGTTGGATCCGACCTGGGCGCAGGAGCCGACGAGCACGTGCGAGTCGATCATCGATCCTGCCCCGACCCAGGCGCCGACGTTCACGTAGCTCGGGGGCATCACGACCACGCCGGGGCTCAGGTGTGACCCCCGGCGGACCGCCGAACCTCCCGGCACGACTCGGACCCCGTCGTCCAGGGTCATCGCCCGGGCAGGGACCAACGACTTGTCGACCGCCCCGCCCGGCCCGGTCGGGTCGGCTGTCAACGTGCTGAGAGAGAACGCGGCCAGAATGACGTGTTTCACCCAGGGGTATGCCGTCCAGGCGCCGCGGGAGTCGCGCTCGGCGGCGCGGATGACGCCGGACTCGAGCGCGTCCAGGGCTTGCTGGACCTGCAGCATCACGTGGGGATCGGCCGTGACCTGGGCCAGCGGGCGGTCGAAGAAGGCTGTGAGCTTGGCGGCATCCTGGGGCATCGATACGCGAGACGTCACCGTCACGACGCTATACCGGTGACCGCGGGCACCCGGGTGGCCTGCAAGCCGGTCAGCGCGGCCTGCACTCGCGACCAGGTGTCCGGCTCGGCGGGCGCCAAGGGGGCCCTGACCATGCCGGTGCCGATGCCCAGGCACGCCAGTCCTGCCTTGACGGGCACCGGATTGGTCTCGACGAACATCGCGGTCATCAGCGGCGCCAACTGACGGAGCGCTGCTCGGGCGCCCACCAGGTCGTCGGCCATCGCCGCACGGACGAGGTCGCTGGTGTGAGCGGGAGCGACGTTGCCACACACCGAGATCAAGCCTCGAGCGCCCACGGCGATGGCCGGCAGGGCGAGGTCGTCGTCGCCCGCGATGATGTGCCGACCTGCCGGTGCCTGCAGACACAGCTCCGCGATCTGTCGAAGGTCACCCGACGACTCCTTCAGGGCAACCACCTCGGGGATCGTCCACAACCGGGCGACGGTGGACGGGCTCAGGTTCGTGCCCGTCCGCCCGGGCACGTTGTAGGCGATGATCGGCATACCGGGCACCGCTGCTGCCACCTGCTGGAAGTGCGCGATGATGCCGGCGGGCTGCGGCTTGTTGTAGAACGGCGTCACCACCAGGATGCCCGCGACGCCGGCGTCCTGGGCCATCTGGGCCAGGTCGCAGGTGCGCTCGGTGTCCTGATGCCCGACGCCGACCACCACGGGAACGGTGCCGGCGCAGTCGAGGGCGAGCGCGATGAGGTCAGCACGCTCAGCGTCGGTCACCGTGGCTGCCTCCCCGGTAGAACCCAGGACCACCAGGTAGTCGGCGCCACCCCGGATGACGTGGTCGATCAGCGCGCGGTAGGCCGCGAAGTCGACCGGAGCCGGCCCCGGTCGCGCGCGTCCCCGCTTCTGACCGGCGGGCTGGTCGCTCGCGCGACGGGCGCTGAAGGGAGTGGCCAAAGCCACTCCGAGACCGGTGAAGGCAGCGTTCATGAGTGCTCCTGTGCGGGTGCGGCGGGGAGGGAAGGGTCGGGGAGACGTGTGGATTGGGTGGTGAACAGGCCATCGAGCTGGTCAGCGGCCCAGTCGTCGACCGTGAAGACGCCGCGCCGCCCGTGGATCCAGCGGGCCGCTGCGAGGGCGCCGTCGGCGAAGATCTCGCGGCTGTGCGCCGCGTGACTCACCGTGATCGACTCCGACGCGCTCTCGAACCGCACGTCGTGGGTCCCGACGACGGCGCCGAGGCGCAGACTGGAGACGGCGATGTCGGCGCTGGGGCGTCCCGCTCCGTTGGCGAGAGCAGCCGCCAGCAGGGTGGCGGTGCCGCTGGGGGAGTCGACCTTCGCGCGATGATGAGTCTCGGTCACCGCCAAGTCCACCGGCCCGGGGTAGCGGTCGGCATACCCACCTAGGACGGCGGCGAAGCGCCGGATCAGCGCGACCGACAGCGAGAAGTTCGGAGCGATCAGCACCCCGCTGAAGCGACCACCGTTGCGCAGCGACTCCGGTGGCCACCCGCTGGCTCCGATGACCAGATCCGTCGCCGTCTCGTGGGCCCAGTGCACGTGATCGGCTACGGCGTCGGGGTGGCTCACATCGATGGCGACGTCCACATCGGAGGGCGGTTGCTCGCCGCGGCCGAGCTGCCAGGCACATTCCAGGTCAGGGCTCGACTCGAGAGCGTCGGCGACCATGGACCCCAGACGCCCACGTCCGAAGAGTCCGACTGTTGCAGGCATGCCAAGAGTATGGCCCCTCGCAGGGGGGTTCACTGAAGGCAAAACTGCAGGTCATAGCCCGTTTACGTGGCGACAACCACAGGGCCGCAAGATTTGCGGTGGGCGGCCCCCTACGCCGAACGTTGTGCCGGGTGGCCGTGGGAAATTCGGGACGCGCGATCTTATGGGAAGGTGGTGCGCAGCCACGGGCGCAGGCCCCACCAATATCAGCGGGAGACCGGTATGGAGCGCGAACAAGTCGAGTTGCACGGCGAGGGCTTGGACCGGCCCGGAGTGATGATCCGCTACGGACACTACGGCCGCCCGGTGCTGGCCTTCCCGTCCGAGGCCGGGCGTGCATGGGACTACGAGAACAACGGCATGGTGGACGCCCTCGCGCCCCTGATCGACGCCGGTCGGGTGAAGCTCTACTGCGTGGACTCCTTCGACCACCTGTCCTGGTCCCACCGTGAGCTACCCACCGAGGAGCGCGCTCATCGGCACGCTTTCTACGAGCGCTGGGTGCTGGAGCACGTGCTGCCGACCATCGGTGCGGACTCACCGGGGCATCAGGGCATCGTGACCACCGGCTGCAGCCTGGGGGGATACCACGCGGTGAACTTCACCCTGAAGCGCGCCGATGTCTTCCCGGTGGCGATCTCGCTGTCGGGCAACTTCGACCCGAGCTCGTGGAACGGCTGGGGTGAGCTGGGGGAGGCGACCTACTTCGCCAACCCGTCGGCATACGTCGCCAACATGGGCGGTGACCACCTGGACTGGGTCCGAGCGCACGCCAGCGTGGTGCTGGTGGTCGGCCAAGGTCCGTTCGAGGTCTCACCGACCCGGTCCCTGCCCGGCGCCCAGCTCATGGCGCAGGTGTTGGCGGACAAGAACATCCCCCACGAGCTGGACCTGTGGGGCCAAGACTCCGCCCACGACTGGCCGTGGTGGCGCAAGCAGATCGCGCACCACCTGCCCCGCTTCTGCTGACGATAGGTTAAGGACTATGGCCGACCGGCGATCTCATCTCATTGGACTCCTTCTCGGTGCCGAGCAGGACTGGCCTCAGGCCTTCGAGCACGTGCTCCGAATGGTCGGACCGCTGAGTGTGAACGGCACGACCCACGAGGTGAGCAGCGAGCGCCTGCGGATCCACCCCTTCGACCTGACCGACCCCGTGCGTCCCAACCTCGTCATCGACCGGCTGGGGTACTGGTACTACCACCCGCGTGAATGGTTGAAGAAGGCCGCGCTGACCCACGACACCTACCTGCTGAACAGCCCGTTCACGTTCCAGTCGATGGAGAAGCACAGCGCCTACTGCGCGATGCTGCGGCTGGGGCTCAAGGTGCCCAAGACCGTGCTGGTGCCCTACAAGAACCCGGTCGACAACGTGCGCTGGGCCTACACCTCCGAGGCCTACAACGACTCCTTCGATCTTGAGGAGATCGCCGAAGAGATCGGCTACCCGCTCTACATGAAGCCGTTCGACGGTGGTGGCTGGCGTGGGGTCTCGCGCGTCGACGACGTCGCTGGTCTGCACAAGTCGTATGACGAGTCCGGCGAGATGCTCATGCACCTCCAAGCCACGGTCGACTACGACTACTTCGCGCGAGCCCTGTCCATCGGACCGGAGACCATGGTCATGGACTTCCGTCCCGGCGAGCCGATGCACAACCGGTATGCGGTGACGCACGATTTCCTCTCCGACCAGGCAGGGTGGGAAACCGAGACGGTCAGCAAGGTCGTCAACGCCTTCTTCGGGTGGGAGTTCAACTCGGCCGAGATGCTGGTGGCCGGCAACGAGGTGCACCCGATCGACTACGCCAACGCCTGCCCGGACGTGGCCTTGACCTCGCTGCACTACTACTTCCCGTGGGCCATCACCGCGCTCGTGCGCTGGTCGACCTATGCCCTCGTCACCGGGCGCAAGGCCGAGGTGGATCTGCAGACTCGGCGCTATTTCGACATCGCCGACGACACGTCGCTGTCCTACGACGACAAGATGATCGGCTACCGGGCGCTTGCGGACAAGCACTTCGAGGCCGATCGCTACTGGGACTGGTGTGAGGACAACCTGTCCCACCTACCGGAAGCCGTCCTGGAGTGGGTCGGTTCAGCCAAGTTCGACGAGTTGCTGATCGAGACGGCTCGGGCGACCTACCCGCCCCACGAGCACGACAAGTTCATCGCGCACTTCCGCGGTCTCGTCGTCATGTGGGTCACCGACCAACAACCCGTGGGTTCGTAGATCGACCGTCTCCGGCCTTCGTGGCTAGGAGACTCGACGAGCGTCGGGGATCGCCTTCCCTGGCTCTTCGGTGAGGAGCCAGATCGGGTTGGACAAGGCGATCGTCTGACCGCTGGAGTCCACGACGATGGTGCGATACAGGGCCGACACCGCGGACTCGATCGGCACGTCCGCCCGTCCTTCACTGAAGTCGGAGGCCGGGATGGTCACCCGGGTGTAGTCGCCGTCTTGCGGTGCTCCCTCTGCTTCGCCGTCCACGTCCATGGGCAAACCGAGGAGCTCGACCTGGGCGTCAGCGGGTAGGTCCTTTGCGACGACGGTCAAAGTAGACCCGTGATCGGCTCGGACGGAGATCTGGCCCATCCTTGCTCCCGAAGCGCTGCTCAGATCGAGGCTCCCAGAGAACAGCACCGGATCACCGAAGTAGGCATGGCCGCTCCCCAGTGCGTCCAGGACGCTGCTGGCGGTGCGTCCAGAGGACCAGATCCAGGTGACGAAGTTGTTCTCGGCTGTGTCCCAGTCGGCGCCGGTGTGGTTGTCGCTCGTGCCAATACCGGTCAGGAACACTGACGCCCTGGAACAGGCGTCCCATAGGCGTTGGTGGCCCTCCAAGTCAGCGCCTCCGCGCGTCCGATAACCCACCTCCAACGCGTCACACCCCAGAGCCCCTTGCTCAAGCAAAATGGCCGCGGTCGCATCGATGAGTTTGGCCAATTCCTGCGGCGAGCTCTCGCTCTTCGAGGAGCCGAACGGGTGGTTGTAGGCCACGAGGCCACCCATGTCATGAACCTGCGCTACGAGATCCGCGCTTTCTGACGCCGGAATGGGGATGCTCAGGTTCTCTCCCCATGCCCCCAAGTGCGGGTTGTCCAAGGAGATTTCGATTCCTTGGAGCTGGAGTACGTCGGGGAAGTCGCTACTGTAGAGATCCATCAAAGAATGTTGTGTGGTCAGAGGCTCGTCGCCGTCGATTCCGGACCGTTCGATGGTGAGTCGCTGAAAATGACCTGCCGCAGTGCCCTTGCCCCCGGTGATCGCGGCGATGCTCAGATCGAAGGACGATGCGTCTCGACCGTCGATTTCTGGCCATATCGCACTGATGTCTGCAGCCGGGTCGAAGGACAGCCGAGTCCATTCTCCGACGGGCGCGTCCAGCGTTATCGTGCCGTCTCTGCCGTTAGCTGAGCGGTCACCTGGCTTACCCGGACCACCAACCACGTAGGCCAGGTGATACTTGCCCGCCGAACGATCGCCGAGGGCAGGTCGCTCCGATGTAGTTACGTCAAAAGTCAATGCCGCAAGTTCATTGATGTCCTGAGGGAAGACGTCGATCTCAAACCGTTGCCCATTTAGGGATGTTCGGTACGCATCACGATCAACACGGGCTTCAATGCGATACTCGCCCTTCGCCTCATTGACGGGCGGGCATTGGATGTAGAGGCTATTGCTGGTACGGCTCTCCCCTGCCTCCTCTGGGCCGGGTCCAAATGCATGACTACCCGCAGGTGACGAACCCGAAGCAACCTGCCAGCTCCACTCCTTGCCATCCATAAGCTCCGTTGCGGCATTGAGATCTACCTGGGTCCAGTAGTCAACGCCTTGCATTCTCCAGTCATGGTCGGTCCAGCACACGACGTCGAGGCCCAGTCGATCAGCTTCGGAAAGTTGCGCCTGCATGCTTCCCGGCCCCTCACTAAAACTTGAGTGGATATGCAAGGCGGCACCGAGTGAGAGAAGAACCCCCCGGGTCGTGTCGGCGTCGCCGGTTTGCTCGGCTGGTCTATCGTCGCGGTCACGAGGCGAACACCCGGTCAGCCCCATCGCAGCGGTCGACCCAGCGACTAGTAGGGATCGCCGGCTCACTCCTGGTGGACGCGGGTTAGATGAGTCATTGGCACGAGCTGTGTTGAACATCACCGGATCTCCAAGACGTTAATGTGCGGGATAGGGACGGTGGTTTGTGAGACATACTCGTGAGGTGCGCAGACTCACCAGACGGCTAAAGGCGACTGCCCTCTTTGCGGTCTTGACTCTAGCCGCGTGTACTGACTCGCAAGACGCGTCGTCCGGGCCGGAGCTGGCCCCGGAGAGCGTCGCCTCAGAGACTGTCGAGGCCACCCAGGAGGCAGCCCAATCGCTGGTGCCTCCCGACTCACTGGTGCATCTTCAGGTGCCGGAGGGGGCACGTGAAGGCTTGTCCTTGTTCAGCGTGGATTCAGTGGGGAAGGGGTCGGTGAACGCGGACATCGTCACTCTGAACGGAGGTTCAGTGACGCGAGGGCAAGTGCCGAACGGAGGACCAGCGTTCGAGTTCCCCGCCTACGACGACCCCTCGTTGGGGCGTCGAGCGATCCTCCGGATCAGGAACGCCGGCGAGACTGATGTGCTGGCTCCTGGCGAAGACAGTTTTGAGTTCGGTGCTGAGTTCCGACACGACGAGGCAACGACCGGCGATCCCACAGACAACGGTGACAATCTCATCCAGCGCGGCTTGTTCGGTGATGGTGCGCAGTACAAGATCGATATCGACAAGCGAACCCCGTCGTGCCGGATCGAAGGTGTCAGTGGGGTGGTTCAGGTGAAGTCCTCCCTTCAGGTCGAGGCCGACGGCTGGTATGCGGCGCGTTGCTCGCGGCAGGGTGATGAAGTACGCCTGGCGATTCTGCGCTACGAGGAAGGACGCTTCAAAGAGGTCGCGGACGACGGGGGACAAGGGGCAACAGGGTCTATCACCTGGGAAGACGCGAAGCAGCCGATGTCGGTGGGTGGCAAGCTGACCGTCCGAGGTGAAGTCGTTGAAAAGGCAAGTGATCAGTTCAACGGGGCAGTGGCCGACCCCTACTTCACTATCAACGAGTGAGATGCGATGTGTCTCAGGGTGTTAGGCCTCCCGGTCAGGTTCATACCGAGGCCAGGTAAAGCGCAGGTAAAGAAAATCGACGCTTTACCTAGATTTTACCTCGTTCTTGATGCATACTGGGCCCAGCGCCCCGGAGGGGGGTCGCCCTCTCAGAAATGATCTCTTGTGAAAACACTCAGTTCTTTGCGTCTCGTCGCCTCCACTCTTGTGGCCGCCATGCTGCTGACGGGAGGCGGTGCGGTGGCACAGGCCGCGTCCGCTCCTGAGGCTGCAGGCGTCGCCAGGGCAGTGTCGCCTGCCGCTGCTGCACCCGGCTCAGCCTCACACGATCGGACTGTTTCCGATGTGCCCGCAGACTGGACTCCGCGCATTCTGGACGGTCGCACTTACGACATTGCGCAGGTCGGCGACACCATGGTCGTGGGAGGTGACTTCTCGCAAGTCGCGCCCAGCAGTGGGTCTCCCGCCATGAACCGAGCCAACGTATTCGCGTTCAACGCAACGAACGGCCAGATCAAGTCGGGCTTCTCGCCTGTGCCGGACGGGGAGGTCCGCGCGGTTGAGCCTGGTCCGACAGCTGGGACTGTCTACATTGGCGGAGCATTCAGGGGGATCAATGGGGTTAGCGGCAAAGTGCTGCTCGTCAACGTGGAAACCGGCTCCGTGGTCTCATCGTTCAATGTCCCCGCGATGAACGGAGCTGTGCAGGACCTTCAGCGCATCGACAACCGTCTCTACGTCGCAGGTGTCTTCACCAAGGTAGGGGGTCAGCCGTACGGTGGGCTTGTCGCCCTCAACGCGACCACCGGTGCCCGCGAGAGCTTTCTCTCGGTCAACCTCACCGAGAACCACAACTACACGGGGCAAGCTGGCCAGGCCCGCGCACCGGTAGGTGCCAAGGCTTTCGCCGTGGACCGGACCGGGACGCAGATGTCCGTGATCGGTAACTTCAAGAAGGCCGATGGCCTGGACCGAGACCAGATGGTCATGATCGACCTAACCGGCTCAACCGCGACGGTGCGCGCGGACTGGCGTACCCGAGGCTACGAGGCGCGCTGTGCTTCCGGAGCCTTCGATACGTATATGCGCGATATCGACTTTGCCCCCGACGGCAGCTATGTCACCGTTGCGACGACCGGGGGCCCGTTCTCGGGCACGCTATGCGACACAGTCACCCGTTGGGATGTGGCCAACACCGGTCAGGACCTCAAGGCTGACTGGGCCGACCCCTCGGGTGGAGACACCTTCCTTAGCGTGGCCACTAGCGGGGCGGCCATCTACACCGGCGGTCATCAGCGGTGGATGAACAATCCCAACGGTCGGGACAGTGCGGGCGCGGGCGCTGTTCCTCGCCCCGGACTAGGTGCGATGGACCCGGAGAACGGTGTGCCCGTTTCCTGGAACCCGGGTCGTAACCCTCGAGGGGTTGGCGCGGAGGCGATCACCGTCACCGATGCCGGTGTATGGGTCGGGAGCGACACTGAGTTCATTGGTGACTTCCGCTACCGACGGCCCCGCCTAGCGTTCTTCCCGCTCGAGGGTGGCATCCAGCAGGGGCCAGGCGAGACGGGCGACCTGCCCAGCAATGTCTATCTGGTCAACAACAAGAGCGCGGATAGCAACGTCTTGTTCCGCGTGAACGCGGCTGGCCCCGAGATCGCGGCTTTCGATGGAGGACCGTCGTGGGGAGCGGACAACTTCGACGTGAGCCCGTTCCGTAACTCGGGAAGCAACGCCGCGACATACCCAGCGGTGCCGTCGGTCAGCTCTGATGTGGCTTCAGGGACTCCGCCTTCTATCTTCGACTCCGAACGCTGGGACCCGTCGGGCGGCTCTGAGGAGAGCTGGGATATCCCTGTCGCCGATGGCGAGGACGTCTCTGTTCGTCTGTTCTTCGCGAATCGATGCACCTGCACGGACGACCCCGGAGAGCGCGCCTTCGACGTTGACGTGGAAGGCACCACTGTTCTGGATAACTACGACATCTCTGCAGACGTGGGGCACGACCGAGGCACCATGAAGGAGTTCGACGTCACATCGGACGGCAACATCGACATCGACCTCCGTCACGTGGTGGAGAACCCACTGATCAACGGCATCGAGATCGTGGCTGACACTCCTGATGGTGAGCCCATGT
This sequence comes from Actinomycetales bacterium, assembly GCA_038258285.1. Taxonomy (GTDB): domain Bacteria; phylum Actinomycetota; class Actinomycetes; order Actinomycetales; family Dermatophilaceae; genus Ornithinicoccus. Next base: position 17,856 of record JBBSQA010000038.1, read on the forward strand.
CAGACGGTCCAGGGTTGTCCCGTCTCTACTATGAGGGCGGAGCTGCGACGGGGGAGCCTCAGGCAGCGCCTTCGGGCGATATCTCGTGGGCAGACGTCCGCGGAGCAGTGCTCATTGACGGTGAACTGTTCTACGGAACCAAAGACCGGGACTTCGTTCGTCGTTCTTTCGATGGTGAAGAGTTCGGCGACCCAGAGTCGATCGACCCCTACAACGACCCCCAGTGGTCGGCCGTCGGGACCGGGTCAGGCACATCCGTCTACCGCGGGGTCAAGCCCTCGTTCTACAACGACATCGCCGGAATCACGGGCATGGCGTACCAGGACGACTATCTCTTCTACACCCGTTCCGGTTCCTCGGCGCTCTATAGCCGGGCATTCGTTCCCGAGAGCGGTGTGATCAGCGACACTGTCACCCAAGTTCCGGGCTTCACGGCAGCGAATGCGGCAGGCATCTTCTTCGACCAGGCTGGCAACACTCTCTATGTTGCCAACTCCTCCAACGGAACCTTGGCTCGCTTTGGCTGGGACGATGGTTCCGTCACGGGTGCGGCCACTGTTGTAAGCGGCCCCGATATTGACGGAGTGGACTGGCGCACACGAGTGCTATTCCTAGGACCCGGGCCAGAGCCTGTCGTCAACCAGACGCCAGTCGCTGACATCTCTGTCGACTGTGACGGGTTGGTGTGTGCCTTTGATGGGTCTGGTTCCTCTGATCCTGATGCGGGTGACTCCATTGCTTCCTATGAGTGGGACTTCGGTGACGAGGAGAGCGACACGGGCGCTACGCCTTCGCATGAGTACGCGGCTGC
>JBBSQA010000039.1:0-18176 GCA_038258285.1 Actinomycetales bacterium
AGGTCTCCTCGCTGGTCTTTCCGACCACATCCTCGCCGGCCACCACCGTCGCGGCGACGCCCAGATACTCCGGATAGGCGTCGATGTCCCCGTCTTGGAGTGCTTGGTCGATCTCTTCGGTGGGGCCGACGTTCTTGCGCAGCGTGACCTGGTAGCCGTCAGCCCGCAGAGCCTGCGCGTAGAGCTCTCCGGTGAGGACGGACTCGGTGAAGTTCTTAGTGCCCAAGGTCAGCTGGAGGCTCTCCCCCTGAGGTTGGGAGGAGCCTCCGCCGGAGCCCGAATCCTCGGAGCATCCCGCCAGAAGGAAGGCGCTGAGGGCGCAGGTTGTCGCGGTCGTCAGGATGCGTCCACTACTCATGGTGAAACTCCCTAGTCGCGCGGATTCCTGGGCCACAAGTGCAGCGCGGGTATCCGTCATCGTGACAGACACGAGGGGTGGGGGCAACGGTTCCGATGGGCCGTTGTGCGACGGTGACGATCGGGTCGGAACCCGGCTTGCTGTCGGCCCTCCGCAGGTGGGCCAGGCGGGCTGGTCGGTATGCGGGGTCGGCGTCAGCCGATCAGGGTGTTGGCGAAGATCTGCCAGGCCAACGCGCTCTTGGCGATGAGGCTCAACACGATGTAGGTGCGTTCACCCGTCAGATAGTTGCTCCAGCGCCCGATCTGGCGGTACTGCAGCCACTGGTTTAGCGCGAAACTGTTGAAGAACAGGAAGATCGTGATGATGATTCCGTAGACGAAGCCGGGAGGGCCTTCGCCGCCCTCGACGCCGACGTTCACGAAGAGATAGGCCGCGACGGCCAGCCACGGGCCGATACCGGCGATGCAGCCGAACCAGAACGGCGTCCACCAGGCGCGTTCGCCCCGTGTGCTCTTCTCGTCCTTGGCGTGCATCAGTCCGTTGTTGGACATCTCCATCAACCAGCCGAAGAGGATCATCGCGATGTTGGCGATGCCGAGGCCGATCAGAGCGGCGATGTCGGTGATCCCGAAGACCAAAGTGATCAGCAGGATCATCAGGGTCGAGGACAGGCTGTATTCCACCCACCGGAACCGGTTGCGACCCCGTGATAGCTCGCTGACGTAGCGCGGGAAGCCCCACGGCGAGGCGATCAGGAAGTGGAAGAACGCCGACAGGAAGAGGAAGGACGCCGTCGCGAGGCCCAACGGCAGCTCGAAGACCGAGTTGGTCACCCCCTCGGACAGGGGGGTGCCGGGAGGTCCGTTCAGGGCGAACGTCGACACCGGCAGGGCGAAGTCGTTGGCCAGGGCAACCATGGCCGACCCCGATGCCAGGTGCAGCACCCCCATCACCAGGTTGAAGATGCGCAGCCGCTTGGCCGTGCGATCGGGCACATTCACCGATGGGGTCTGCAGCTCTAGGGGGTGGGTCGCCATGACTCCATTGTGGCCGCGGCACCGCTGCTTTCCCTCATCGGGTGGCCCCGGTGACCATCCAGGCGTCGCCGCGTGCCCGCACGAGGAGAGTGACGGCTCGCATCAGCATGAAGCCGGTGAAGGCCACCCAGAGCCAGATCAAGCCTGCGGTGCCATCGACGTCGGAGGCCCAGACGGCATACAACAGGGGGAGGTAGGCCAGGAAGAGGAGGGTCTGGGCGACCGCTAGCCACCACATGTCTCCAGCTCCCATCAGGACCCCATCCAGCACAAAGGCGACGGCAGAGATCGGCTGTCCCACCGCGACCACGATGAGGGCCGCCGCGATGGCGGTCCGCACCTCAGGGTCACCGGAGAAGCCGAGGGGTATGACACGGTGCAGAGCCAGTATGGACACGGTCAGCAGGACACCGAACCAGACTCCCCAGCGCAGCATCGTGCCGACCGCCGCCCGCGTACGCTCGAGGTCCCCGGCGCCGAGGTACTTGCCCGTGATCGCTTGGCCCGCGATCGCCAAGGCGTCGAGGGCGAAGACGAGGGCGTTCCACACCGTCATCGACACCTGGAAGGCTGCGAGGTCGGCATCGCCCAACCCGGCAGCGACCCAGGTGGTGGCCAGGAGCGTGCCCCGAAGGGACAGCGTGCGAATGATCAGGGGTATGCCACCCAGCGCGGCAGCCAACACCCCGCCGGGGTGGAAGGAACGGGGTGCAGCCTCCCGCTTGGCTCCCCGCAGCACGACGATGGCCAAGGCCACCGCCATCCCGGTCTGAGCGACGACGGTGCCCCACGCGGCTCCCGCGATGCCGAAGGACAGGCCGTGCACCAGGAGCAGGGACAGCCCGGCGTTCGCGCTGAAGCCGACTACCGCGACGACGAGGGGGGTTGTGGTGTCCTGCAACCCGCGCAGGACTCCGGTGGCGGCGAGCACGATCAACATCGGCGGTATGCCGTAGGCCGACACCGACAGGTAGGTCACGGCCTCGTCGGCGGCTGCCGCTGAGGCGCCGAAGAGCTCGACGATGGGGCGGGCGCCGCTGATGATCCCCACGGCCGTGAGGATGCCGAGCAGCCCGGCGAGATACATCCCGTCGATGCCGGCACCGATGGCCCCGGGGAGGTCGCCGGCACCGGCTCGTCGTGCCACCACCGCTGTGCTGCCGTAGGCCAGGAACACGAAGATGCCGACGGCGGTCAGCAACACTGCCGTGGCGACTCCTAGCCCGGCCAGGGAGGTGGTCCCCAGGTAGCCGATGATCGCCGAGTCGGCGAGCAGGAAAAGTGGCTCTGCGACCAGGGCCAGGAACGCGGGCACGGCCAGGCGCAAGATCTCACGGCGTTGCTTTGCGGCCTCGGAGTCGCGCGATGATGACACAACGGCCCAGCATAAGCGCGTTCAGCAGGCCCCGGGGGTGTGGACGACCGAGCGTAGTTGGTCTGAGCCTCAAGTTCTTTTTGTGCACAGGGCCCATCGAGCATTCGCGCTGGTCAGGGTCGTGGTGGGACGGAAGTTTCTCGATCGTCCACAGTCGGTGCACAGGCTGTGCACCGACCGTGTAGGGGCATGCGTGAGTTATCCCCAGTCTGTCAACAGGGTCGGTTTGGGGCTTGCGTTCTGCGGTCGTAACGTGTCGCGACCGGGTGTTTCAACGTCGTCGGTGTGGTGTGTCGGCGGCTCGTGGTCGAGTAGGAACCCGACGAGGACAAGGAGATCAGGGTGTCGCTGAGCGAGATGGATCAGGCCTTTGCGACGATGCCCGACCCCACGGCACAGGACCGGGTCCCCCCTCAGGACGTGGCCGCCGAGCAAAGCGTGCTGGGCTCGATGCTGCTGTCCAAGGACGCCATCGGTGAGTGCTCCGAGATCGTCCAGTCGATCGACTTCTACCGCCCGGCCCACGAGACCATCCACGAGGCGATCGTCGACCTGTTCAGTCGCGGCGAGCCGGTGGACGCGATCACGGTGGCCGACGAGCTGTCGAAGCGGGGAGACCTGACCCGGGTCGGCGGCACAGCCTTCCTGCATCAGCTGATCGCGTCGGTGCCCACCGCGGCGAACGCCTCCTACTACGCGCAGATCGTCACGGAGCGAGCCATGTTGCGTCGCCTCGTGGAGGCGGGCACGCGGATTGTTCAGATGGGGTACGCCCAGGGGGGCGGCGACGTCGAAGAGATCGTGAACATGGCCCAGGCCGAGGTCTACGGTGTGGCCGACCGGCGCAAAGGAGAGGACTACCACCCACTGTCCGAGCTCCTGGAGCCGACACTGGACGAGATCGAGCACGCAGCCGGTTCGTCGGGGGAGATGGTCGGCGTGCCGACGGGCTTCACCAGCCTGGACGAGCTGACGAACGGTCTACACCCTGGTCAGATGATTATCGTGGCGGCCCGGCCGGCCGTGGGGAAGTCGACCTTCGCCCTGGACGTCGCTCGTAGTGCGGCCATCAAACACAAGATTCCGACGGTCGTCTTCTCCTTGGAGATGAGCCGCACCGAGATCACGATGCGACTGCTGTCGGCGGAGTCGGAGATCCCGCTGCAGCACATGCGCAAAGGCAAGCTCGAGGATCGCCACTGGACGAAGCTGGCGGAAACGCAGGGCCGGTTGCAGGACATGCCCCTGTTCATCGACGACAGCCCCAACATGGCGCTGATGGAGATTCGCGCCAAGTGCCGTCGCCTCAAACAGCGCCACAATCTGAAGTTGGTCATCGTCGACTACCTGCAGCTGATGAGCTCCGGCAAGCGCGTCGAGTCACGACAGCAGGAGGTCGCCGAGTTCTCTCGAGCGCTGAAGTTGTTGGCTAAGGAGCTCGAGGTCCCGGTCATCGCTCTGTCGCAGCTCAACCGTGGCCCCGAGCAACGGGTCGACAAGAAACCCCAGATGTCCGATCTGCGAGAGTCGGGATCGATCGAGCAGGACGCAGACGTCGTGATCCTGCTGCACCGTGAGTCCATGTACGAACGGGAGTCCCCCCGCGAAGGCGAAGCGGACGTCATCGTGGCCAAGCACCGAAACGGCCCGACGGACACCATCGTGGTCGCCTTCCAGGGTCACTACAGCCGCTTCACCAATATGGCGACCAACTTCTGACCCCTCTTGATCGCCTGACCGACGCCAGACGGACGTCGCGTTCGGGGACCCGGTGTTTGCACTCTCCCGGCCATAGTGCAAAATAGTCAGGTGAGCGAGCCGACTGATGTGCAGCAACAGCGTCGTCGGCATACCGCCTCTTCCATCACGGCGTGTGCCCAGAAGTTGGTTGTCGATCATGGGCTCGACGGATTCACCCTGAACGACCTCGCCGCTCGTGTCGGCGTCTCCCGTCGGACCCTGTTCAACTACTTTCCGGGCAAGTTGGACGCGGTCGTCGGCGTCAAGCCTGAACTCCCGGCACAGGACCAGGCCGAGTTCGTGGGGGGTGGGCCGACGGGAGACCTGGTGGAGGACGTGATCCTCATGGTGCGCCGGCTGGTGGACACCGGCGAGCTGACCTCCACCGAGCTGGCTCGGACACGCCGGGTGCTCGCCTCCGAGCCACGACTGATCGTGCACGCCAGTGAACGGTTGGAGCGTGACTGCGCGCACATGGTGGACCTGCTCCTCCAGCGGCAGGGAGCCGGCCTCGATCGTGACCGTGCCGAGCTCCTCGTCCGTGTGCTCGCCTGCAGCATTGACACGGCTCTGAGCCGTTTCCTCTCCCTACCCGAAGGGTCCGCGCGGTCCTGGGCGGATGTCCTCACCGACACCATCCGCGACGTCCGCGACCTGTTCCGCTAAGCCCCGCTCACCCGGCCCGCCGGCGAGCACAGCACCGCAATGGCGCGGTCGACCCATATCCCCGTACCGCCTCATTCATCAGGAGCATGTCCCATGGCTACAATTCTCTACCGGCTCGGTCGAGCCTCGTTCCTCCACTGGCCGTGGGTGATGGCGGCCTGGTTGGTTGCCGTCATGAGCGTGGCGGGAGTCGCGATCACGATGTCGCAGCCGACCAACGACGAGTTCACCATCCCCGGCATCCCGTCGGAGCGGGCCGGCGACCTGCAGCAAGAGCTTTTCCCAGGAGCCGCCGACGCTTTCGACCAGGCGACGGTCAACGTCGTGGTGGCCGCGCCGGAGGGCGAAACCCTGGCTCAGGAGGACAACAGCGCAGCGGTGGACGCTTTGATCACCGAGCTCGAGTCCATCGACCAGGTGCCGGCTGACGTGCTGGCCAACCCGGCCGTGGCGGGACCGGCCCAGACCGATCAGATCGTGGCGCAGAAGACGGAAGCAGGCATGCCGCAGGAGGCGGCTGAGCAGGACGCCGCCGCTCTCTCCCCGCTCTCACCCGACGGACGGGTGGGGCTTATCAGCTTTGCCTTCGACGTCGACACCATCACCGACGTCGATCCCGCGACGCAGGACGCCGTGCAGGACGCGTTGGGGCTGGCTCGTGACGCGGGTGTGTCCGCTGAGGTCAACGGACAAGGCATGGGCAGCCTAGAGCCCCCCGGCGCCACGTCCGAGCTGATCGGGATCGCGGTCGCCCTGGTCGTCCTGGTGCTCACCTTCGGCTCGCTGGTCGCTGCCGGCCTGCCCATTCTGTCTGCCATGGTCGGCGTCGGGTTGGGCATCACCGGGATCACGGCCGCCACGGCCTTCACCGATGGCATCGGGTCGATCACCCCGACGCTGGCGAGCATGATCGGACTGGCGGTCGGCATCGACTACGCCCTGTTCATCCTGGCTCGCTATCGCGCGGAGTTACAGCGCACGGACAACCGAGCCGACGCGATGGGCTTGGCGGTAGGGACCGCCGGGTCTGCCGTGGTCTTCGCCGGGCTCACGGTGCTGATCGCGCTCGCGGCCCTTTCCGTCGTCGGCATACCCTTCCTGACCGCCATGGGTCTGGCTGCCGCGGCGACCGTCTTCATCGCGGTGCTCGTGGCCCTGACCCTCTTGCCCGCGGTGTTGGGGCTGGTGAAGTCCAAAGCCTTCGGAGTGGTGGTGCGCCGCTACGAGCCCACGCGCGAGGACGACGGGGCCGTGGTCAACAACGGAGTCCGCTGGGCCCGACTGGTGGGTCGTCGTCCCATCATCGCTGCGCTCGTGGTGGTGGTGGGTCTGGGTGCCCTTGCGGTGCCGCTCAAGGACCTCTATCTGGCCTTCCCGACGGACAGCACGGCGTCGGTGGACACTTCGGCCCGGCAGGCGTCCGATCTGGTCGGCGACGCGTTCGGCCCTGGTCGTGAGGCTCCGATGCTGGCTGTGGTGGATGCCCGGGACACCCCCGAAGCCGACCGCGGAGCAGCGTTCGGTGAGGTTGTCGACTGGGCTGACGGACAGGAGGGCGTGGCCAACGCCCAGATCGCGGCCACCAACGAGGAAGGCTCGGGGGCCCAGATCCTGATCACCCCCGAAGCGGGGCCCGACGACCCGGCCACCCAGGACTTGTTGACTGCGCTGCGCTCCACTCAGCAGGAAACGGAGGAGTCCACCGGCACCACGGTGGGGATTACCGGCTTGACCGCGGTGACCACCGACGTCTCGGACCGACTCAACGATGCGCTGCCGGTCTACCTCGCCCTGGTGATCGGCTTGGCGTTGGTGCTGTTGGTCGTGGTCTTCCGGTCCATCCTGGTGCCGTTGACCGCGACCCTCGGTTTCCTCCTATCGGTGTTGGCGACCCTCGGGGCCACCGTGCTGGTCTTCCAGGAAGGGGCGCTGGGCTTGTTCGAAGGGCAGCCGATCGTCAGCTTCCTGCCGATCTTCGTGATCGGTGTGGTGTTCGGGCTGGCGATGGACTACCAAGTCTTCCTCGTGACACGAATCCGTGAAGCGAGGGTGCACGGCGCGAACTCGCGCGACGCGATCGTGGACGGGTTCCGCAACAGCGCACGAGTGGTGGCCGCCGCGGCCGTCATCATGACCTCGGTCTTCGCTGCATTCATGCTGCTCGACGACCCGATCATCACCTCGATGGGCTTTGCGCTCGCGGTGGCTGTGGTCATCGACGCCTTCGTGATCCGCATGGTGTTGATCCCCGCGTTGCTCTACATCCTGGGCGACGCCGCCTGGTGGATCCCGAACTGGCTTGAGCGACTGTTGCCCAAGGTCGACGTCGAGGGCGAGGCGCTGGCTCCGGGCCGACCCGCCCCGGGTCGACACCGCTCCAAGGGTCGGTCGGTCTCTCCGGTCACCGCCTGAGAGAACCGCCCGCGTGAGGAAATGGTCGGGGCCAGCACGGCATCGTCATGCTGGCCCCGACCAGGCGCTCGGCCGAAGCGGGCCACTCCGGCGACGCGATCAACTGACATCGACGTCGAGTTGGGCCATCTCGTCGTTGCTCAGCTCCAGGTCGGCGGCAGCGGCCGAGTCGGTGACCGACTGGACGCGCTTCGCGCCCGGAATGGGGATCACGACCGGAGCGGCAGCGAGCTCCCACGCCAGCGCGACCTGCTGGGGACTCACCTGACGTGCCTTCGCGACCTCGGCGAACGCAGGGTGCTTGGTGGCCAGGTCCTTGGCGTCGGCGAGCCCGCCCAAGGGCGACCACGCGAGGAACGCGAGACCGAGCTCGCGGCATACCTCGATCTCGGAGGCACTGGAACGGAACTTGGGGCTGAACTGGTTCTGAACACTGACCAGGGAGTCACCGAGCACCGCGTGCGCAGCGCGAATCTGGTGGACGTTGGCGTTGGAAAGCCCGATCATGGCCACCTTGCCGGAATCTGCAATCTCCTTGAGCGTGTCGAGGACCTGCTCGTACGGAACGTCCGGGTCGGGCCGGTGGTGCTGCCAGAGGGCGATCTGCTCGACGCCCAGTCGGCGCAGGCTGTCGTCCAGCGATGCCCACAGGTGCGCCGAGCTGCTGTCGGTGGCCCAATCTCCACCATCGGTCCGCACGTGCCCGCCCTTGGTCGCCAGGAGCACCTGGTCGCGCGCTCCGAGCTCGTCCAACAGTGAGGCGACGAGCCTCTCGTTCTGACCTTGCGCCTGGGCCCCGTCGTCTCCGGGACCGTAGGCGTCTGCGGTGTCGAACAGGGTGACCCCGGCGTCCAGCGCGGCGGCCATGGTGTCCAGGAGCTGTGCGCGGGGTTGTTCACCCTCCTGGTTCATGGTCATCAGGCCCAGACCTATGGCGCCGACCTCGTGTCGCCCGGTGGTGTCGTTACCAATCGTCCTCGTATGCATGGGCTCGACCCTACGCACCAGGATCCGGGCGGCCGGAGCCGGGAGCCCGTGCAACGTTCACGACGAAGCACCCTCAAGGAGGTGCGGACCGCTGCCTTCCTGCGACAGCGTGTCGTCGGGGTTGTTCAGCCGACAGGACCGCAGCGACAGGCAACCACATCCGATGCACTCGTCCAGCTCGTCGCGCAGGCGTTCCAGCTGCTCGATCCGACGGTCGAGGTCTCGGCGCCACGTTCGAGACAGGCGCGACCAGTCCTTCTTCGTGGGGGGATGACCATAGGGCAGGGTGGCCAGGGCGGCGCTGATGTCGGCCAGCGGTATGCCGACTCGTTGTGAGGTCCGGATGAAAGCGACTCGGCGCAGAGTCTCGCGGGTGTATCGGCGCTGGTTTCCGCTGGTGCGGCTACTGGTGATCAGCCCTTCGCGCTCGTAGAAATGGAGCGCTGACACCGCCACTCCCGAGCGCTCGGCCAGTTGTCCGGGGGTGAGGTCGGTCGAAGTCATTTGACCTCAACCATACTTGAGGTTGTTGAGTGATCTGGTGACATCGATAGAACCGCGCACGCAGACCCCCGGAGTCTTCGATCGGGCCCACCGGGCCAGCACGGCGGGTCTGCTCGCGCTGGTGACGATGTTCGCCTTCGAAGCGGTCGCCGTCAGTCTGGCCATGCCCCGCATCGCAGACGCCCTCGACGGTCAGCGGCTCTATCCCATCGCGGTCGTGGGCCTGCTCACCGCGGCGCTACCGGGGATGGTGGTCGGTGGCATCTGGGGAGACGCGCGCGGTCCATCCCGACCGTTGGTGTTGGGTTCGCTGGTCTTCGTCTTGGGGCTCTTGGTGTCCGGACTCGCCGGCACCATGCCCCTGTTCGTGGCGGGACGGCTGCTGCAGGGCCTCGGGTCAGGGTTGGCTCTGACCGCGATGTACGTCGCCGTCGGTGACGCCTTCGCGCCCGAGTTGCGGACCCGGATCTTCTCGCTCTTTGCGGCCGCCTGGGTGCTGCCCTCGATCATCGGGCCTTTCGTGGCAGGCGCGATGGTGGACCTCTTCGGCTGGCGTTCGGTCTTCCTGGTGGTCGCAGTGGTGGCGCTGGCCAGCACAGGGTTCGTGAGGCTGGCTATGGTCCCCCACCTCAGCACTCGCCAGGCGCCGATCGCGTGGGGCCGCCGGCCTGCGTACGCGCTGGCCGTGGCGTTTGCCGCCGTGTTTTTGCACGTCGGCGGGCAGACGACCGGGTGGTGGGCCGCGTTGCTGGTGCTGGCGGCGCTCGCGATCCTCATCGTCGCTCTGCCACCGCTCCTGCCCACGGCAACCCTGAGGGCGGGACGAGGTCTGCCAGCGGTGATCGCGGCTCGCGGGGTGTTCGCCGCCGTTTTCGCCTGTGTCGAAATCTTCCTGCCGCTGGTGCTGCAGAACGAAAGTGGGTTGAGTCCCACGGCCAGCGGGCTCGTCCTCATGGTCGGGGCCCTCGGCTGGACCGCCGGGTCATGGTTTGCGGGACGGCACACATCGCCTTCCACCGTGGGCATCGTGCTCCGTGCCGGTGCGATCTGGTTGCTCGGGGGAGCCGGAGTCATCGTGGCCCTCGTCCCCGTGGACCATCTCACCTGGGCGGCCGTTCTCGTCGCCACGACCGGCTTCACCTGTATGGCGGTGGGTATGGGCCTGGTCACACCGCTGCTGTCCACCCTCGCGTTGGACCTGGCCCCCGAAGGGCGACATGGAGACAGCGGGGCTGCGATCCAGATCAGCGACGCGGTCGGCCAAAGCGTGGCCGCAGGCTTGATCGGCGCGGTCTTCGCCCGCTGGTACGTCTGGGACCAGTCCAGCTCCTACCTCTCGGGATTCGGTCTGGCTGCCCTGTTGTCCCTGGTGGCGGTGCTGATCGTGGGTCGCGCGATCGAGCGTCGGCCCGCCTAACGTCGGCGTTCGACCGCACCTGACCTCGAGCCAACCGCCCAGCGAGGTGTGTGCCGAGGCCTTCAGGGTCCGATCGCGACGACCAAGCCTCTGAGGCCCTGAAGGCCTCGGAGCACCAACCCTAGGGGTATGCCCACGAGGATATCGGCCTGCGAAATCACAAGAACTGCGACAGATTCGTCGCTTCTTAGCGATGGAGATGCAGCGTGCCCTGAGGGGCTGTGGGACACACTGCTCGTATGCTATCTAGTCTCTCGCCCCCACGACGCCGCCTGATCCTGGCGCTCGCCGCGGTGTTGGCGTTGGCCCTCGTGGCCGTCGGCATCTTACGTGCGACGTCCACGCCGAGCCCGGTGGCACAGGACGACGCCGGCCCGGTGGTCGTGCTCTCCGGATACGGGGGAAACACCGACGTCCTCGAGCCCATCGTGCAGGTACTCGAGGATGAGGGCCGCGAGGTCGAGGTTTTCCCGCCGGTGGGAGACAACCGGGGAGACCTGGAAGAACAGGCCGCAGCGTTGGAGGACTTCGTCGCACAGGTCCGCGAGGACACGGACACCCCCTCCGTGGACCTGGTCGGGTACTCCGCGGGTGGAGTCGTGGCCAGGCTTTGGGTTCGTGACTACGGCGGGGGTGAGGTGGCTCGACGGGTGGTGACGATCGGGTCGCCGCATCACGGCACCGGGGTGTCGAGTCTGGCCACCGAGGCGGGCGGGTGCCCGCCGGCCTGTGAGCAACTGCGCCCCGACAGCGACCTGTTGCGACGACTGAACGCCGGTGACGAGACCCCCGACGGTCCTCAGTGGGTCACCCTGCGCACGGAGAACGACCAAACCGTGACGCCCTCGACCTCAGCAGACCTGGAGGGGGCGCTGACCGTGGCGGTCCAGCAGTTCTGTCCGCAGGCGATGACGTCCCATGGTCAGCTTCCCTCCTCGCCGGTGGTGCTCAGCGTCCTTCCCCAGGTCTTGGCCGACGGGGAGCCGATGCTGCCGCCGAAGGATCAGGTGACCTGTGAGTGAGCGCTAACTCGTGACGTCCTTGGTGGCGAAGTTCGCCCACGCTGCCACGGTGAACACCACGAAGTAGGCCAGCTGGAGAAGCAGGCCACGGGTCACGTCGTCCCACAGGATGGGGTCGCGGAAGAGGTCGACGAACGCCAGCCAGTAGCGGGTCGGCAACCACGGCTGCAGCACCTCCGCAGCGTCCAGACCGAGCAGCACGGTGGAGGCGATCAAGAAACCGATGGACCCGAGGGCCGCGCCGATGGCCGAGTCGGTCATGGTCGACAGCAGCAGGGCGAGCGCCGCCACCCCCAGCATGGACAACGTCACGTAGGCCAGGGCCAGAGCCGTCCGCTGAGCCACCTCGACCCCGGACAGAGTGCTGCCCGACAGGGTGGTCGAGGAGAAGTTGGCCGCGCCCTGCGGCGCTGTGCCCTGGCCGAGGAACAGTTGACCCACGAGATACCCAACGGCCGCCACGATCACGACGGCGAGGAGCACAAAAACCACGACGCTGACCAGCTTGGCCACGATGAGGTGCCCTCGGCCCACGGGGCGGAGCAACAGGTAGCGCAGGGTCCCGGTCTGGGCTTCACCGGCGATCGCCTCGCCGCCGACCACGGCCACGGCGATCGGGAGGAACAGCGGCAGCACGATGCCCAACGCCGCCAGCGGAAAGAGCGTGGCGTCGGTCAGCACCGCCGAGAGGAAAGGTGGTCCGGTGCCGGGTGCGGGGCCGATGTCGGTCACCGAAACCAGGATGGCGACCAAGGTCGGCAGGGCGTTGAGCATGGCGATCGCGACCCAGGTCCGAGGACGCCTCAGAAGCTTGCTCAGCTCGACCCGGATCATTGCGAACCCACCCGGTCCGGCCGGCTGGTGGCGTCCAGCACGACGTCCTCCAGCGTTCGGCGTTCCGGTCCGATCTCGCTGACCCGGACCCCCGTGGAGACCAGACGCGTCACCAGGTCTGCAGCGGTCCCCCGCGCGATGACGATGCGGTCACCGTCGACCTCGACGACGAGGCCCCCCAGCTCACGGGTGGCTTCGGCGACGTCCGGGGTATGCAGGATCGTGCGTCCGGTGGGTCCACGCAGCGCGTCCATCTGGTCCTGCACCACCAAGCGTCCACGGTCCAGCACCCCCACCCGGCTGCACATCTGCTCGACCTCGGCCAAGAGGTGGCTGGACAGCACGACGGTCGTGCCCCCGGAGTTGAGCGTGAGCAACAGCTCGCGGATCTCGTGGATGCCCTGGGGGTCCAAACCGTTGGTCGGCTCGTCCAACACCAGCAGTCGCGGTCGGCGCAGCAGCGCGTTGGCCAGTCCGAGACGCTGGCGCATCCCGAGGGAGTAGGCACGCACGGCGCGTCGGTCGCTGGGGTCCAAGCCGACCTGCTTCAGCGCCTCGCCCACCCGCTGTGTGCGCCCGCGGCGAGGGGTGCCGGTGCCCGCAGCGTCGAGGATTTTCAGATTGGCTCGCCCGGAGAGGTGCGGATATGCCGCAGGTCCTTCCACCAGTGCTCCCACCGACGGCAGCACCACCCGCGCGGAACGGGGCATCGGCTGTCCTAACACCTCGATCGTGCCGCTGGTGGCCAGCACCAAGCCGAGCACCATCCGGACGGTGGTGGTTTTGCCCGACCCGTTAGCGCCGAGGAAGCCGTAGACGTCGCCTTCCCGAACGTCCAGATCGACGCCGTCGACGGCGGTCACGGTGCCGAAACGCTTTGTCAGCGCGTGCGTGCGGATCATGCGTCGTCTCGATCCACGGGTCGGAGGTCGATCAGCTCGACCGCTGCCTGCTCCAGGGCCTCGGGCCGCACCGTGCCGACCAGGAGGAAGCCACTGCCCCGAAATCGTTCGGGAGTGACCAGCACCGAGATCGCTCCCATATCGACGGCGGTGCCACTCGGGGTCGAGTCGGAGGACGTGGTCTGGCCGAGCTGCTCCCGCAGGGGTTCGGCGGCTCGGCCTCGCAGCGGGAGGAACAGCAGCACCGTGGGGCCGCGTCCGTAGACACCGACCGCGCCGGTGGGGAGGTCGGGTCGATCCTCACGCAGCGGCAATCCGGCCAGCCGTGCAGGGGCGAGGTAGGGGGCGAAGGCGTTGGACTCACTCGCCAGGTCCGGGAGCTCCTCGAAGGTGACGTCGGCGCTCGGTGGTGGCTCGAACTCCAGATCCTGGGGCTGGGGAGGCGCGAGGTCGAGCTGCTCGTAGGCGGTGCTCAGAGTCGGTCGGGCGGCGCCGGCATACACCTTCACGTCGAGGGGGATCCCGGTCGAGGAGTCGGCCCAGACGTCCACCCGGTCGATACTGGATTGCGTGTCGGAGGGCTGCAACCGGATGCCCACGGCGTCTCGCCCCGCGATCCGCCTCACCGCCAGGGTGCTGAGCTCCTCGGGTCGTACACCCTGGAGCACCCGACGAGCCAGCGTGTCGGGCAGGGCGTCCGAGGTGTCGGGGAGTCGGACCGGGGCGGGCAGGCTGATGCGCACCCGGCCGGACTCGAACACCCAGCGGGTGGTGCTGATAGGGGTGCGGAACAGGTCGGTCTCGCCGGTGGGCCGGATGCGGTCCAGCCGCCAGTGCTCCTCGTCCTGCCAGAACACCCGGATGCGGTTCTCCTGCCCGAAGATCGTGGTGATGGCGGTGAACGTTTCGTCGTCGGGCACCTGCACCGTGCCGGCCGAGGTCACCAGACCGGTATGCGGGGTGCCTCCCGACTCCTGGATCGCGCGCACGGTCTCGGTGGGGGACGCCGGAGCGACCTCGACCGGCCCGGCTTGACTCAGGTAGGGAAGTCCAGCCACGAGCATGGCGAGGAGAGCAGCCACCCCCCAACGCCAACCCGAGATCATCCGTGCACGGTAAACGGCGAACATAGGAAGTGGCTGGCAGGGGTGCTGAAGGCGGCGGCTCAAGCCCCTGAAGGGCTGGCCGCAGCCAACGGGGCTTAGGGGGTAGGAGGAGGCTGGGTCCGGTCGTCGGGGTCGCTGGCCGTCGCCTCCGCGGCGCGGCCCCCTGTGATGGGACCCTGGTTGGCGTCACTCTTGGCGATCTCATCCTCGCCACCGTGAGGAGCCGACTCCTCGGTCCCCGCGGCGCCACGGTCCGGTCCCTCGGTGATCTTCGGGGTGCCGATGAGGCCCGAGACCCGGTGCGCTCCAGGGTCGACATCGACGAGGATGGCGCGGGTCAGCAACGACAGGGGCACCGCCAGGACGGCCCCCAACGGCCCGAGAATCCAGGTCCAGACCACCAGCGAGAGGAAGGTGATGCTTGCGGACAACCCGACTGCGTCGCCCACGATTTTGGGCTGGATGACGGACTGGATCACCACATTGATCACGCTGTAGGCGGCGATCACGGTGATCATCAGTCCAGGGCCGCCTTCCAGCAGCCCCAGGATGGCCGGTGGCAGAAGTCCCAGCACGAAGCCGATGTTGGGGATGTAGTTGGTGATGAAAGCCAGCAGTCCCCAGAGCACCGGGGCGGGCACACCGAGCGCCCAGAGGAGCAGCGTGTCGATGATCGCCACGATGAGGCCGAAACCAGTGGAGACGGGCAGGTAGGTCTTGGTGCCCTGAGCGAAGGATTCCAGCGCCTCGACGAAGGCAGGACGCGCATGTCGGATGCGGTCGAGGTGCCGTCCGAACGAGGCAGCGTCGAAACACACGAACAGCACCAGGGCGGCGACGAACCCCAGGTTCGCCACCACCGAGAGCAGACTGCGACCCCAGCGAGCACGTTGCGTAGCTCGTCTTGGTATCCGGGAACCAGGGAGGCGAAACGAGCCAGGGCCACCACGGTCAGTCCCGCCAAAAGCAGCAGAGCGAGATAGATCGTCAGGATGGAGACCACCGCGCCCACCCAGCGCGACACTCCGCGGCGCGCGAGACCCGACGCCACGGGAGAGGGCGCGATGCTGAGCACCAAGGCGAGGAAGACCGGCCCGAGGATGTCGGACACGGCTTGTAGCCCGGCCACCGTGATCGTGGTGGCAGCCAGACCCACCATGATCAGGACCCCCCGGCTGCAATGCCGAGGGCGCAGCAAGCGCCGCCGAGGGACCGGCAGGGGCGTTCGATGGTTGCGACATAGTGTGGCCAGAGTCGACTGACACGCCCAGGCGGTGGGTGAACGACGGCGCGTCGGTCGCCGTGGCTGCCCTCCTCAGGACCGGGCGAAAACCCCGTCCAGTGTGGGCGCGAAGGCGTCGGCCAGCGCGGCATACCCAGCGTCGTTGGGATGGAAGCTGTCGCTGGCCAGGCGTCCCCGCCAGGACGAGGGCCCGGTGACCCGTAGGTCCTCCATGACGATGTGGCCGCTCGCCGACGCCCTTTCGACGTGGGCGTTGGCCCGCTGAGCCGCGTCCGCGGGCTGCGTGAGGGTGGCGACCACGGAGCCGACAGGCACGCGGACCATCAGCTCCTCGTAGGCGTCGGGGAGCTGGTCGCGCAGGGTTCGACCGCCGAAGAGGTCGTTGGAGCCGACCATCACACTGCACAGATCGTCCGGATGTGGACTCAGCGAGTGAAGGATCGGGATCTGCTGGTCCAGGACATCGCGGGCCCGGGCTCCGGTGGCGGACAGGTTGATGATCGACAGCTCTCGACCGCCATCCGCCAGGCGTCGACCGACCAGCCCAACCCAACCGGCGTCGAAGGCCGAAGCGCCGACCCCCTGGGACAGGGAGTCGCCGAGCACGAACCACCGACGCCCAGGGCGCTGCAGGGCCGCCACGTTGTGGGCACGCCAGGAGTCGGCATACGGCTCGACCTGGCTCCACACCCGAGCAACGCCGGGCAGAACGGTGCTCAACACGCGGACCGCGCGTCCTGGCCCCCGCCCGGTGCGGTTGTCGTAGGTGTAAGGCGCCACAGGAAGAAGCATCTCAACCGTTGCTGGTCGGAGACTGAGGGGCTCGCGTCGTGGAGCCTGATCAGGGGGTCTCGTCGATGTCGTCGACGATGACCTGGAAGTTCACCGGTCGACCGGCGGGGAAGGCCTCGACGTCCTTATCGGTGTACATCTTGAAGCGGACGAAGCAGAAGCCGGTCGCGAGCGGGATCCTGACGTAGGTGGAGACGTCGACCGTCTCGCCCGGTGCAGTCGCCGGGACGGGGATCTCGGGCACCGTCTGGCACCGATGGCGATCCTGGGCGTCGATGCGGCGCAAGCTGTAGCGCTCCCAGGGGACGGTACCGGAGTTCTCGAAGCGCCACGTCTTGACCACGGTCTCGTCCGGCTCGACGACCGTGCAGTCCTGCAATGTGACGTCGGCGACGAAGTCGATGTCGTCGCCCTCGTAGGCGGGGTCCGCTGGCGGCGGGTTGGTCTGATGGACCGGGCAGGCGGTGGCCGGGAGCTCCTCGGCGTTCATGGCGGTATCCACTGCTGGGCCTTCGCTCGCCCACGGGTGCCATGCCCACAGTGCTATGGCTGCAGCCGCGACGGCGGTCGCAGAGGCCAGGGCGATCCAGCGCGGACGACCGCGTCCGTCCTCGCCGGGTGTCTCTTCCGAGACATCGGCTCCCACCTCGGCCGACACGGTCGTGTCGTCAGATGGGAGCAACGGCGCCGGGCCGGCGCGGGTTGGTGTCGATCTTCGGCGAGGCCGTTCGGAGCTCGAGGCCATGGCCAAGGCCAGCTCGGCCTCCTCCCACGTGGAACGATAGTTGCTGGGCTCTGCCCCACAGGCCTTGACGAACTCGACCGTGGTGTCCCAGCTGGGCAGCCGATGACCCTTGTACGCCTCGTGGAGGGTGGTGTGGGAGATGATTCCGGAGCGAGCGGCCATCTCGCGGAAGGAGGGTGTCCCTGCCTCCTCGCGCAGCGCGACGAGTCTCCTGGTGAAGGTGTCAATCGCTTGCGCCCGTGCCTTGGCGGTCCGTGAGCCGCTCAACGCCACCCCTCCCCGCCGACTACGAACGATGCATTGCGACATTACACGTCGCGTCTATCGTCCGTAGTCGGCGGGGAGCAGCGGGCTAGCGCCGACGGTGGTAGCCGGTCAGAGGATCCGGATGTCGTCGTAGTACCGGTTCAGGATCTGGCGATACCCCTTGCCGGTGTTGGCCTGGTCGCGAGACCCGTACTGCGACATCCAGTCGCCGTTGACCCAGGCACCACAGACGTTTCGTCTGGAGCAGTAGTGCGCCTGGAAGATGGCGCCGTCGCGCACCATGCGCTTGTTCCACGTGGCGTCTACTGCGGCGTTCGTGGACGCTTTGGCCGAGCTGGGGTTATAGACCTGCGACTGCTCGTCGTCTCGCACGTCGTAGCACTCGCCCCAAGGGGTGTCCCGCTGCGACTTCAGTGCCCAGTACCAACCGAAGTTCTTCGTCGCCATAGCGCCAGCCTTCAGCGAGGCTGTGGGCCACGATGAGAACCACTCGTTGGGAAGCACGTTCTTGACGTAGCTCTTGAAGTTGACCCGGTCCACGCGGTTCAGGTCGACCCGGTAGACCAAGATCGTGCTGGGTAGTCGCTTGTTCGTCCCGTCGGTCTTGCACCCCGTCGGTGTCGACCCGCCGCCGATCTTGTGGGAGGCGTTGTTGTTCTTGTGTCGGGCGTTGAGGTTTTTCTTGGCTCCTGGGGTGAACTTCTGGGAGGTTCCTGCGTAGTTGCTGTTGTAGTGGACGCGCACGGTTTTGCCGGTGCGGTTCCAG
>JBBSQA010000040.1:0-16472 GCA_038258285.1 Actinomycetales bacterium
CGAAACGCTTGGAGACTCCTTCAAGCGACAGGACAGTGGTGCCCACGCCAGGGTGGTTGGTGGGAGAACTCATTGCATAACGATCTCATCGAAGGCGTCGGCGTACTCAGCGGTGCAGATTTCTTCCACGGTGTAGAACTCGTCCGCCACCACGGTGTCAGCGATGTTGTCGGCCGTGACGGCGACGGGGTCCAGGAGCGTGCTCGGCACGCCCTCCAGGTCCGTGGAGGACTCCGGCTCCTCGCCGCGGGCCAGCGCCAGCGCGGCCGCAGCCGCGTCCTGGGCCTCGGGCACGATGGCCTTGTAGACCGTCATCGCCTGGTCGCCGGCGACGATCCGCTGGATGCCGGCCAGCTCCGCGTCCTGCCCGGTCACCGGGGGCAAAGGGTCGATGCCGCCGCCCTTCATGGCCGTGATGACGCCACCGGCGGTGCCGTCGTTGGCGGCGTAGACCCCGGCGACCCCAGACATGTCCAGAGCACTGAGCTGCCCCTCCATCCACTGCTGGGCCTGGTCGGGGCTCCAGTCGGGGGTGTCGAACTCAGCGGCCACGGTGTAGTCGCTGTCGTCCAGCACCGAGTGGGCGCCCTCCTTGAACAGGGCAGCGTTACCGTCCGTCGGGGAGCCGTTGACCATCACGACGTCGCCGGAGTCCTGACCGCCGTCCTGCATGATCGAGACCAGCGTCTCGGCCTGGAGCTGACCGACCTTGGCGTTGTCGAACGACACGTAGTAGTCCGCGCCCGCGACCAGCCGGTCGTAGGCCACGACGGGCACGCCCTGTCCCTGCGCGTTGGCCACCATCGCCTCACCGGCGGTGGCGTCGACGACGTCGAGAACCATGACGTCCACACCCTGGGAGAGGGCCGCCTCGGCCTGCTCCTGCTGCTGCACGGCGTCCTGGTCGGCGTTGGAGTAGACGATCGTGCAGTCCGGGCAGTCCTTCTTGATCGCTTCTTCGAACAGCGGACGGTCGAAGGCCTCGTAGCGTGCCGTCTTCGACTCCGGAAGCAACAGTCCGATGGTGAAGGCCTCACTGCTCGCTTCCGAGTCGCCACCCCCGCCCCCATCATCGGAACTGGCGCTGTCGTCCGAGCCACAGGCGGCCAGCGTGGTGATGAGGAGTCCGGAGAGCGCCAATGCGGTGGCGCGTCCACGTTTCTGAACGGTCATCTGTGTGTCCTTCGTCGAGGGCCGTCGTCGTTGGCGGCGCTTGAACCCAAGTGAGCCACAAGTCTCGCTATGAAGTCAAGACTTGAATTCAACTGAATCGGGGAGTCCATGCTCTGCGGCGACGAAGCAGCCCCGTAGGTCCGCATCCGCCCCCAAGGTCGAGGCCTCGAGCCGCACCGTCGCCGCAGCGCTGGGCAGGGCGTGCCGTTGGATGGCGGCGTTCATTGGCCCCAGCACCCACTCCTGGCCCATCGTCAGCTCTCCCCCCAGGGCGATCACCTCGGGGTTGAACAAGTTGACCAACCCCGACACTGCGACCCCGAGGTGTTGCCCTGCATCAGCGAGCACCCGCCGGCATCCCTGGTCCCCCCGCGCGGCGAGCGACAGCACATCGCCGTAGCGCATGTCTCCATGGCTGACCCGGACGGCGTCCGTGATCGCGCGGGCCCCGACGAAGGTGTCCAGGCACCCCCGGTTGCCGCAACTGCAGATGGCTCCGTTCTCGTCCAGCGTCAGATGCCCGATCTCCCCCGCCGTCCCGCTCGAACCCCGATACAGCTCGCCGCCCAGGATCAACCCGGCCCCCACGCCATACCCCACGCTGACGAAGCACCCGTTGCTCACTCCCTGCAGGACCCCGGCCCGCAGTTCCCCCAGCGCGGCCATATTGGCGTTGTTGTCGAGCGTGACCGGGGCCGCAAGCTGGTCCTCGAGCGCGTTCATCAGGGACACCCCGCTCCACCGCGGCAGCAGCAGCTCGGACCCCACCTGGCCACTGACGGTGTCCACCGGAGCCTGCAACCCCACCCCGACCGCCCGCAGGTCCGAGACCGGACGATCGATCTTGGTATGCAGATCCTTGATGAGGTGAGCGACCCGGGTCAACGTCTCGTCGGGCTCGTGAAGGTAGGGCAGCGGCATCCTGATCCGCTCCTGGATGTGCCCCGACGGGGCCGCCACTGCTACCCGCACATCACGCTCTCCGATGACGACCGCAGCCAGCACCCCGTCGCGGCCGGGCAGTGAGACCAGGGTCGCCCGGCGCCCGTTGCGGATGCTCGGACCCAGCAGCACCGAGCCGTCATCACTGAGCTCGCGCACCATCGTCGAGATGGAGGCGGCCGACAGACCCGTAGCCCCCGCGATCTCGATCTGGGTCAGCGACCCCTCGCGGCGCAGCGCGTCCATCACGCGCTGTCGGTTCGCGGCGCGCAGGGACGGTTGAGATCCCGGCGCTGGGCTTGAGTTCACAACGTGAACCTTAGCGCGACGGTTTTTCTCTGCGCTCGTTCGTTCAGAAGGTGGTGAAACCGTCCCCCGCCGAGACCGTTCACCGGCCCAGCGCGCCGCAAGTCACAGCTGTAGCCAGGCCAGCACCGCTCGCACCCGTCGATTGTCGTCGACGTCCACCGATAGGTCGAGCTTGATGAAGATGCTGGCGGTGTGCTTGGCCACCGCCTTCTCGCTGACGAACAGGGCGGCAGCGATGCTGGCGTTCGAGCGACCCTGCGCCATCAGTTGCAGGACCTCACGTTCTCGTGCGGTGAGCCGCTCCAGTGGACTGGCGGTGGTCTTGGCCATGAGCGCGGCCACGACCTCGGGGTCGAGCACGGTGCCGCCCTCGATGACCCGGTGCAGACTCTCGACGAACTCCCCTACGTCGGCCACTCGATCCTTGAGCAGGTAGCCCACCGCCCCGACGCCGCCTGCCAACAGCTCCCGGGCGTAGAGCGGCTCGACGTACTGAGAAAGCACCATCACCGGAAAGGCCGGACGGAGCCGTCGGCACTCGATCGCCGCGCGTAGTCCCTCGTCGCTCAGCGTCGGCGGCAACCTGACGTCGACGACGGCGGCCTCGATGCCCGGGTCCTGCAGGCAGCGACTCAGGGCCGGTGCGTTATCCACCGCCGCGGCGATGGTGAAGCCATGGGCTTCGAGCAGACGGATCAAACCGTCCCGGAGAAGGGCATGGTCTTCGGCCAGGACAAGTCGCACGGCACCTCCATGGTCACCAGGGTGGGTCCACCCGGTGGGCTATGGACCGACATCGTGCCATCAAAGGCACCGAGCCTCTGCTGGACGCCCCGCATCCCCGTTCCTCCGCTCACGTCCGCACCACCGCATCCGTCATCGCCGACGACGATCGCCAGCATCCCGTCACGGTGCTCGATCTCGATCCAGCCGCAGGTAGCCCGGGCGTGCTTGCCGATATTGGCCAGACACTCGGCCACCGCGAAGTACGTTGCCGACTCGATCGGGTCCGGGGGTCGTCCGGCCAGTGAGGCCCGGGTCGTCACCGGCACGGCCATGTCGAGAGCCAACGCCTGCACCGCGCCCACCAGCCCGCGGTCCGCCAGGACCGGAGGGTGGATGCCACGGACCACCGTGCGCAGATCACCGAGCGCAGCCCCCGTGCTCAGCTGAGCCTCGGTGAGCAGCGTCGCCGCAGCCTCAGGGTCGCGCTCCAAGAGTTCTTGAGCCATTCCCAGTGAGATACCCAGGGCCACCAGACGCGCCTGCGCACCGTCATGCAGGTCGCGTTCGATCCGCCTCAGCTCGGCCGCCGAAGCATCGAGGCTCTGAGCCCGAGTCGTCGTCAGCGCCTGGACCCTCCGCTCGAGCGTCCTCACATGGCCATCGACCAGACACCACCGATCTGCCACGCACCGCAGCCGCATGAGGTGTTCCACCCCGAACCACCAGAACGCGCCGGTCACGATCAAAGCCAAGAGCAGGACGGAGAGCAGCGACAAGGCGAGTCCGAAGGTCATGGTCACCAGCAGCCACCCCAGGTCGCGCCACGTCATCGGGTCCCGGGCCCAGGTCAGCACGCGCTCCACCATCCCCGGCCGCTCCGTCATCCGGTAGGGATTCGAGACCGTGCTCCCCAGCACGTCTGCGGCGATGACGCGATGCCGCTGAGCGAGCCAACGGGTCGCCGGCACCAGCACCAACAGCAACGGGATGCCCACCCACAGGACGGCCAGGACCCCCGCGAACGCCGTGGCCGTGAAGAGGAGGAGGGCCGGCACGGCCCACAGCACCTGCTCGAGCGCGTATGCCGTCAGCCGCATCCGGGTCGGCGGGAGCTGAGCAGCGGACATGGCACCATCCTGCCCCAGCACGGGTCGGCATACAGGGGGTTTAGGTCTACCCCGACTGGGGTTCCAACCCCCCTGACGCGGCTTCGCTGAGCCACGAGCCTGGAAGCATGATCTCGACCTCTACACCGACCGACGCACCACCGACCCGAGGACTGAGCCGTCTGGCGGCCCGGTCCGCGCGTTGGAGCGCGACCCATCCCTGGTTGGCTGTCCTCGGCTGGCTCGGCGGCGTGGCCGCAGCGGTCGCTCTGGCGGCCCTGATCCCCACGGTGGGCACTCAGGACGAGGACTACTACCTCGGCGAGTCCGGACAGGCCTCGGCGTGGATCTCCGAGGCGGGTATGGAGCTGCCGGCCTCGGAGTCCGTCCTGATCACTCCGGTCGGCGGAGGAACCATGCCCGAGCCGTTGGCTCGCCAGCTGGCGGAGGAACTGTCGGTCGAGTGGAGCGGGCTCGAGGTGGTCCGTGACGTCATCCCCCTGCAGCTCAGTGCGGACGGACAGGCGGCCCTGACCGGGGTGACTTTGCAGCCGGAGGCGCAGGACGCCGACGCCGTGACCCGGGCGACCGATGAGATAGCTGATCACTATCCGCAGGTCATCGTGCGTCAGGCGGGGTCGTTCACGACCGACGACGCGATCAACGAGCAGATCGCCCGAGACTTGCGATCAGCCGAGATCGTGAGCATTCCCCTCACGTTGGCCCTGATGCTGCTCGCGTTCGGAACGCTGATCTCCGCGGGCATCCCTGTCCTGCTGGCCGTATGCAGCGTGGCTGCGACAATCGGGATCGTTGCACCCTTGTCACACGTGGTCCCGGCCGAGCCGACCGTCTACAGCATGATCGTCCTGATCGGGATGGCCGTCGGGGTGGACTACTCACTCTTCTACAGCAAGCGCGTCGCCCGCGAGCGCGCCGCAGGCCATCAGAGCATCGACGCAGTCGAGATCGCCGCCCGTACATCGGGTCATGCCATCCTCGTCTCCGGGGCCGCCGTCATCGTGTGCATGGGCGGGCTGTTCGTCGTCGGCCAGGCCACCTTCAACTCGTTGGCCTCGGGGGCCATCGTCGTGGTGGCCATCGCCGTGCTGGGCTCGATCACGGTGCTCCCTGCACTGTTGGGAGGGCTTGGCCACTGGGTCGACCGTCCGAGGATCCCGATCCTGTGGCGTCTTGGCGCGCGCGTCGGCAGGGCCGGCGTCAGCAGACGACTGTTGGGCCCGGTCATCGACCACCCGCGCTCGGCGTTGGCCGCCTCGACTCTGGTGCTGGCTCTGCTCACGGTCCCTGCGCTGGGGCTCCGCTTGCACACCAGCACCCTGCAAGCTCTGCCCGACTCGATCACCGAGGTCGCGACCGCCCACGCCATCCGCGACCACTTCGCGATGAGCGGTCCGACCGCGGTCGTGGTGGCCAAGGTCCAAGGGGCCAGCTCTGCTTCCGAGGTCATCCCCGCCTTCACCGACCTCGAGCGTGGAATCGACGCGGACCGGGACCTGACCGTCTCCGGTGACATCGAGCGGTCACCGGACCAGCGGATAGCGCTGATGACCCTTGCCATCGACGATCAACTCTCCGATGCCGGGGCCGACCGGGCCATCAAGCGCCTGCGTGACGATCTCGTGCCTACCGCCTTCAACCTGGACCGCGTCGATGTGGTGGTGGGAGGCGAGGCAGCAGACAACCTCGACTACGTCGAGCGCCAGACCCAGCGCCTGCCATGGGTCGTGACAGGGGTCTTGGGGGTGACGTTCCTGATGATGCTGGCTGCCTTCCGGAGCCTGCCGATCGCTCTGGTCTCCACCGCGCTCAACCTGCTGTCGGTCGGTGCCGCCTTCGGGATGCTGGTGATGGTGTTCGACTACGGCTGGGGCGCAACCTGGCTCGGGATCGACGCCCCCGGATTCATCATCGACTGGATCCCCCTGTTCGTCCTCGTCGTGTTGATCGGTCTCTCCATGGACTACCACGTGTTCGTGCTGAGCCGTGTGCGCGAGCTGGCGCTCGCCGGGCTGCCCACACGGGTCGCGGTGCGTCGAGGTGTCAGCGACACCGCGGGGGTGGTGACCAGCGCAGCAGCCGTGATGGTCTCGGTCTTTTCCGTCTTTGCGATGTTGAGTCTGATGGAGATGAAGATGTTGGGCGTGGGCCTGGCCGCCGCCATCCTCATCGACGCCACCATCGTCCGCCTGGTGATGCTTCCCGCCGCGATGACGCTCCTGGGCGACCGCGCCTGGTGGCCCGGCACCGCCCGCCGGCCTCGAGGAGGGCAGGCCTCCAAGAAGCCCGAGGTCCCCTACCGTGCCCAGCCGAGGGAAGACCTACCCTTGTCGCTGTGACCGTTGCCTCGAAGCTCGACGACCTCATCAGCCCGCTCACCGGAGGGGACCTCCCGGTCCACCTGATCGCCTGGGACGGCAGCAGCGCGGGCCCGGTGGATGCTCCGGTGTTGCGCCTCCGCTCCGCCGATGCCCTGCGCCGGCTGCTCTGGCACCCGGGTGAGCTGGGCGCCGCACAGGCCTACGTGATGGGCGAGATCGACGTCGACGGTGACCTCGGCCAGGGGTTGCGTCGCGTCCGGCAGATCCTCGCCGAGCGTGGGATGCACTCGCTGCGTCCTTCTCCCGCCGTGCTGGCCCAGGGCGCCAAGCTGGCCCGCGAGCTCGGGCTGCTGGGAAGGCCGCTGGCGCCGCCCCAGACGCAGGCCCAACTGGGCGGACGGTTGCACTCCTTGCGTCGGGACTCCTCGGCCATCAGCTTTCACTACGACCTGTCGAACGAGTTCTACGAAGCGATCCTGGACGAGCGGATGGCCTACTCCAGCGCCTACGTGACCGACCCCTCGGTGGACCTGTACGCCGGGGTCGAATCGTCGGCCTACACCTTGGAGGACGGTCAACGCGACAAGCTCGACCTGATCTGTCACAAACTGGGTCTCGACCAACGAGAAGGCATGCGGCTGGTCGACATCGGCTGCGGGTGGGGCTCGCTCAGTCTGCACGCCGCCGGTGAATACGGCGCTCGGGTGCTGGCCGTGACCATCTCGCGCGAGCAGCAGGAGTTCGTGCGGGCCAGGGCCATCGAACAGGGCGTGAGCGACCTGGTTGAGGTGAGGCTGCAGGACTACCGCGAGATCAGCGACACCCCGTTCGACGCGGTCGTCTCGATCGAGATGGGCGAGCACGTCGGTGACGTCAACTACCCGACCTACGCCAGGACCCTGCACCGCCTCGCGGCTCCGGGCGCGATGGTGCTGATCCAAGCCATGTCCCGGCCCGGCAAGCATCCCGGGGGCGGTCCGTTCATCGAGTCCTTCATCGCCCCGGACATGAGCATGCGGCCGCTGGGCCAGACCGTGTCCCTCCTCGAGCGTGGGGGGTTGGAAGTACGCGATGTGCACGCCATGCGTGAGCACTACGTATGGACGGTGCGGGCCTGGGAGAAGCGCTTCTACGCCAAACGCGAGCAGCTGGTGGCGCTAGTGGGCGAGGAGGTATGCCGCGTGTGGGAGCTGTATCTGGCCGGGGGCGCACTCACGTTCGAGCAAGGACGGATGGGTGTCGACCAGATCCTGATGGTGCGACCGCTGGACGATGGCAACAGCGGCCTGCCACCCGCGCGTCCGGCCTCCTGGTCCACGGCCTCCTCCGCGCCGACGGACGGAGACCGCTGATGGACTGGTCGAACTTCCTCGTCGTCAGCCTCTCCTCGCTGCTGGGGGTGTCGCTGCTCCAGGTCCTGACCTGGGTGTGGTCGCGCCGGGTCGGCAAATGGGCCGTGGTCGACGTGGTGTGGGGCGCAGGCTTCGCGGTCGTGGGACTGGTCGCTCTTGCGGTCGGCTCAGGTGACGGCACACGACGGCTGATCCTGGCCGCTCTCGTCGGTGTCTGGGGTCTGCGGCTGTCGACACACATCTACAGCCGTTCGAAGAACAAGGGTGAAGATCCCCGCTACGCGAAGTTGACCGAAGGACTGTCACCGCTGGCTGCCGCCCTGAAGGTCTTCGGGTTACAGGCTGCGTTGCAGTGGTTCATCTCGTTGCCGCTGCAGGCCTCAGCTGCGGCCGGGCAGACCAATGGCTGGTGGTGGGTGGTGCTGGTCCTCGGTGTCGTCGTCTGGGGCACCGGCCTGACGTTCGAGTCGGTCGGCGACGCCCAGCTCAAGGCCTTCATGGCTGAGGAGGACAACAAGGGAATGGTGATGGACCAAGGCTTGTGGGCGTGGACCCGACACCCGAACTACTTCGGCGATGCGTGCGTGTGGTGGGGCCTGTTCACCATTGCCCTCTCGGCGGGCACCTGGGGTGTGGTCTGGACCGTGGTGGCCCCGATCGCCATGACCCACTTCCTGCGCAACGTCTCCGGCGCCAAGCTGCTCGAAGAGTCGATGAAGGAGCGGCCCGCGTTCCGGGACTACATGCAGCGCACGGCCTACTTCTTCCCCCGGCCGCCCCGGCACTGATCCGGATCCATGGTCTCCCCCCGGGACGTAACCGCCTTCCACGCCACATACGACCATCACCGCGATGACCGGCTGCGGCTCTTCGGCGCGGTCCGCGAAGCCGTGCCCAGCCACCCCCGCGTGCTGTATGCCGGCAGCTACGTCGACATTGCGCCCTCGGTCTGGTTCGACGATGTCAGCTATGTGGACGTGGACCGACGCGCAGGGCAGTGGTTCGGCCACGCGGCGGAGGTCGACACGCTGATCGCCAGCAAGCGCGAGCAGTCCTTCCCAGGCTCACCGGGCCGAGCCACCTGGGCCTTTCACCATTCCGACTACCAGGAGCCGCTGCCCATCGAGGGCGGCTCCATCGACCTGCTGGTCTCCCTCTACGCCGGCTTCATCAGCGAGCACTGCACGCGCTATCTGCGCCCCGGCGGTCTCCTGTTGGCCAACGACAGCCACGGTGACGTGTCGATGGCCATCCTCGATCCCCGCTACCGACTGCACGCCGTCGTGATGAATCACGGTGATCGATATCAGGTCTCCACCGAGGACCTCGAGGCCTACCTGCAGCCCAAGCGCGGCGCCATCCCCACCCGCGAGACACTCCACGCCACGAACCGCGGCATCGCCTACACGAAGAGCCCCTTCGCGTACCTGCTGCAGTTCAGCCGTTGAAGACCTCCCGCTCCTCGGGGTGACCGAGCTCAGCTCTGCTGAGCCAAGGCGCGGACCTCGTCGCTAGCGGCGTTGGTGACGGGCTCGCCATGGCCGAAGTAGGCCGTGGCGTAGTCGAAGGTGCCGAGATACTCCACCGAGCGCAGCGCCTCCTCGTAGTCCGGTGTGTACTCCTGGTCCGGCAGGGCGACCGCGCCGCCGTCACCGGTCAATGCATCGCCTGCGAGCAGCACACCGTTGGCGGTGTCGTGGACGCTGACGTGTCCCGGCGTGTGACCGGGGGTGTGCAGGATCGTCAGGTCGAAGACCCGGTCCCCGTCCACCAGCGCGGACACGCGGCGACCGATGTCGATCGCCGGGATGTCGGCTTCGCCTGCGTGGAAGACCGCGTTGGGGGCCGCCTGGGCGATGGCTGCCGCCGAGCCGATGTGGTCCGGGTGCGAGTGGGTCAGGACGACGTCCCCGACCTCTCCCCAGCTCAGGCCCATGGACTGCAGCACGGCCTCGATATCCCCTTCAGATCCCTCTGTACCGGTATCGACGACGATCGCCTGGCCACCCCGGGCCAGGACGTAGGCCGAGACGAACCCCAGGTTGGCTCGTTCCCACACCGCCGATGGCTCCGAGGGATTTCGGGTCGTCTCGTCGGCTGCGTCGGCCTCGGGGTCTGAAGCTGACGTGGAGGTGGCGTCAGTGGAACACCCGGCCGCCACGGCGACGGCACCGAACGCTACCCCTCCGGCCCCGGAACGAAGCAGCAACCGACGACTGATGAGGATTCCCATCACCTGAGTATGAGCCGCACCCTGCCGGCCTGGCCGACCAGGTCCGGTCAGAGCGAGTCGCAGCAGGCGGCGGCGCTGGGAGCGACCACGGGCTGTCCCACGGACGGCATACCGAGGGTGACGGCGGGCTTGACCGTCCTCGCCGTTCCTTCGCCTCCCTGCAGCGCACTCCACGCGTCTCCACCGCCGGTACGTCGCACCGAGTAGAGGCCACCGTCGAGTCCCGAATCGGCGACGAGATGGTGCGGAGCGGCGTACGTGACGACCACGCTGACCAGGTCGCCGGGCCGGGGTTCCTCGCCGCCCGGGGGCACGGCGAAGTGCACGAGCCGGTTGTCGCGGGCCCGTCCGGATCGGCGCTGGGTCTCGGCATCTTTGCGCCCTTCCCCAGGCGAGACCAGGACCTCGACCTCGTGGCCGACCAGTGTGGTGTTTTCGGCCCAGGACACCTCTTCCTGCACGGCGATCAGCCGGTCGAAGCGCTCCTGCACCACGGCCTTGGGCACCTGGTGGTCGAACTCTGCGGCTGGGGTCCCTGGCCGGATGGAGTACTGGAAGGTGAATGCACTGGAGAAGCGGCTCGCACGCACGACGTCCAACGTGCCGCAGAAGTCCTCTTCGGTCTCCCCGGGGAACCCCACGATGATGTCGGTCGTGATCGCGGCGTCCGGGATCTGCTCACGGACGCGGTCCAGGATGCCCAGGAACTTGCTGCTGCGGTAGGACCGTCGCATGTCCTTGAGCACCTTGTCCGAGCCGGACTGCAGCGGCATGTGCAGGCTCGGCATCACGTTCGGGGTCTCCGCCATCGCCGTGATGACGTCGTCGGTGAAGGCGGCCGGGTGCGGGCTGGTGAAGCGCACCCGCTCCAGACCCTCGATCTCCCCGCAGGAGCGGAGCAGTTTGGCGAAGGCACCACGGTCGCCGAACTCGACTCCGTAGGTGTTCACGTTCTGGCCCAGCAGCGTGATCTCGATGACGCCTTGAGCGACCAGGGCTTCGATCTCGGCCAGGATCTCCCCCGGGCGACGGTCCCTCTCCTTGCCGCGCAGCGCGGGCACGATGCAGAACGTGCAGGTGTTGTTGCAGCCGACCGAGATGGACACCCAGCCGCTGTATGCCGAGTCGCGGCGGGTGGGCAGGGTGGACGGGAAGACGTCGAGAGCCTCCAGGATCTCGACCTCCGCCTCCTTGTTGTGGCGTGCGCGATCCAGCAGTGCAGGCAACGAGCCGATGTTGTGCGTGCCGAAGACCACGTCGACCCACGGTGCCCGCTCGACGATGGTGTGCCGGTCCTTCTGGGCCAGACAACCGCCGACCGCAATCTGCATGTCGGGGTTGGCCATCTTGGCCGGTCTCAGCATGCCGAGGTTGCCGTAGAGCTTGTTGGCGGCGTTCTCGCGGACCGCGCACGTGTTGAAGACGACCACGTCGGCAACGGCATCCCGATCCTCCGCCGGCACGGCAGACACATCGGTGTATCCCGCCGTCTCCAACAGGCCGGCGAGTCGCTCAGAGTCGTGCACATTCATCTGGCACCCGTGGGTGCGCACGTCGTACGTCTTGGGTTTCGCTTCTCGCGTGGCGCTGGCTTGCGTGGTCATAGTGCTCCCAGGATACGGGCGAGTCAGTGCCAACGAGCCTCGTCCTTGTCAGCACGTCTCGCCACACGCTCCTGAGTGACATCCGGCGTCCGCGGGGCCCGGATATCGTCAGTAGGGTATTCCCCATGACACGTGTGAACACAGCGCAAACTGCTCTGTGCGCCCGCAACGCAGACCCCTCTGCGCGCCGTCTCGAACGAGCCACGAGGAGCGTGACATGCTCATTGCGATGCTGTGTTATCTAGCCGCAGTGATATTCACCCAGATGCTTGGGGTTTTCCTCCTCTACCGCGTAGAAAAATCGGGCGTCAAACGTTGGGGAGCCACGGGGCGTCTTTTTACTCACAAATAGCAGTCCACTCCACCGGCTCACGGCCGTTACCGACTCACCTTGACCCAGGAGTTACACGCAATGATGTGGTACGTCGGCGCCCTTATCCTCTACATTGTTTTTCTTGTCTGGGCCAACGTCGCAAGCCTAAAAATGGCGGAATCGCCGAGTGACTTCACTACCGGTGGTCACAGGATGGGCTTGCTGCTCGGGACGGGAACGACGACCGCGACCTGGGTCAGCGTGGCCTCGGTTCTGGGCATACCGGCATTCCTCTATAGCGACGGCGCAGGCGCGATCATCGGCTGGATGGCAGGGTGGCTGTTTGGTGGAGCCCTGATCCCGATCGTGGCGTACAAAATTAGGCGGCCCGCGAGTCCTGCTCGGACCTTCCCGGAATTCATCCGGTTGCGGTACGACATATTTGCCCACAAGAGCCACCTTCAGGCTCTCATAGGGTTGGTCATGTTCGTGGGGTATTTGTTACTCGTCAACATTCAGGCGACTGGCTTCGGGATCGTATTTTCCTCGATTACTGGAATCGACTATAAAATTGCGATATTTGGGTTTCTTTTGTTTATTGTGATCACGAACATTGGAGGCTTCTGGTCCGTCGCGGCGACTGACACTCTGAACACCGTGGTGATCGGTGTTGGGTGTATAGCCGCGGCTGCCGCCGTTTTAGTCGTGGCGGGGGGTCTTCCGAATATCTTGGACACGTTGGCCGTTACTACTGCCCCCATCAACGAGGGCGGCCCCGCCCTGGAGGAGGGTGTCCTGCTCACGCCGACGGGTTCGTTTGGCCTCGCGGCTTTACTGTCGATCTTTATATCGAACTCGTTCGGAACTCCTTCTTCGCCACATTGGGTTGCTCGACAACTAGCTCCCAAAAATGTGAAAGTAGCCATCCTGCAGATCATGACGACGGTGATCGTGCTCCTCTTCATCTGGCTTCCCTTGATCGTCATGGGCCTTGGCGCAAAGGCACTGATGCCCAGCCTGCCTGAAGGAGTCTCGACGGACTACGTGATTCCACTACTTTTGCAGGAACACACCCCGGCCGCAGTTGCCGCTGTGACGCTGGTTGCGATTTGTGCTGCCGCTGTCTCAACGGCCAACTCGATGCTCCTTGTCTGCGCAACGTCCTTGTACTACGACGTGTATCTGAATATTTTTGGCAAGGGGGTTACCGATAGAGCCTTTAAGAACTGGCTACGGGTCAGCGTGTTTGCCATCGCGGTCCTTGCCGTGGTGCTCGCCATCAAGCCGCTGTGGTTCCTGGCTATGGGCTTTACGTACGTGTACGGAGGATTTGGTGCCACGTTCTCGCTAGCCGTCTTCTTGGGCTTGTATTGGAAGCGAATGAATCGAGCCGGAGCAGCTGCCAGCATTGTCACCGGTTTCGTCGTCTACGTGATAGCGACGGCGACCGACGCGCCCGTTCCCTTCGTCGTGGCCGTGCTGGCCTCGCTCGTCGCGTGTCTGATTGCGGTCTACTCAACAGAGCCGCCACCGCCGGAAGCATACGAGCCGTACTTCTTCGCGGATGTGAGCGAATCAACTCAAGAAGCGGTAGACAGGGCGAAGGCCATGAACGCCAACCAGTCAGCCCCGCGGGTGGAATCTGCCGACGTTGCATCTCGTGGTGAGCACGGACCCGCCTGATGCGGTGACGTGGCCTAGATACCCAGGATTCCCCTTGTCAGAGTCACGAAGCCGCCGAGCCCCGCGATCGTGACCGCAAGGCGCCGGGCGGTCGACGTGGTGATCCACCGGCTCAGGTAGCCCCCCGCGGGGACACCCACCGCAACCGAAGCGGCGACGACCAGATAGATCCACCACGGCATTGCGCCACCCGGCGGAAGCGCCCCCACCGCGTCCTTGGCCAGCAACGAGCTGAGGTTCGCCAGGAGTAGCACGGGCTGGGCCGTGGCGGCGAAGGACTTCTGCCCCCAGCGGGTCGCCACCGCGTAGATCGTCAACGCAGGGGCCCCCACCCCAGCCGTCGCGTTCATGAATCCTCCTGCCGCTCCCGCGATAGCGGCAATGCCCCGCCCTTGGAAGTCGATCCGTCCTTGGGTCACTCCGATCAATCCCAAGGAGACCAGGACCAAAGATCCAATGAGCACCTCCAGCAAGGCAGCGTCCATCCTCAGCACCACGAAGGCCCCCGCCACCGACCCCATCACCACCAGGGGCGCCAGCCGGGAGAAGGTCCGCCAATCCACGTCCCGACGCGTCGCACCGAAGACGAGCAGAGTCGTCACGACGGCTCCCGCGTTGCTGAGGGTGACACCCACTGCTGGACCGAGGACCAAGGTCAGCAGGGGGGCCACCACGAGCCCCATCCCCAGCCCAGCGATACGCTGAAGGCCTGCACCGAAACAGAACGCCGCCACGATGACGGCCACCAGCAACGGCGTCACAGCGACACAGTTCTGACGGAGGGGCGCGGCACCGTCACACGGTATCTCCCGGATCACCGCAACGACCTCAACGCCAGCAGAGCAGCACCACCCGAGCACAGCACCACGACCTCGAGCCAAGGAGTTCCTTGATGTCCGAACAGCCGGACCGCGAAAGCATCAGTGATGACCTCACGACCTACAGCGTCGACGGCGAGGACCAACTGCAGCCCGAAGACACGTTGACCTCCGGTGGAGACCCGGTGGAAGTCGGCTACGAGACACCGGACAAGCTCCACGGCTCGCTTGCCTTCGGCACCACAGCCGACGAGCAGGCCGAAGAAGAGACGATCGACCAGCGAATCCGCCAGGAAGTCCCCGAGGACGGGACAGCCTACGGAGCTCCGGATAACGAGGGAGGTCTCGACCCCGAGCCCATGTCCGGAGGCGATGACCCCGACGCCATCCCCGCGGAGCAGGACTTCCTCGGCGAGCCCGACGCCGTGGCGGGCGAGGGAGACCCCGCGCCCGCTCCTGAACGTGCCACCGGCGACGGAGACCTAGCGATGGAGCACTCCGGATCGGCCGAAGAGTCGGCAATGCACACGGTGGCCGACGACGACCTGGGGCCCGACTCACTGTCCTAGTCGCGCACGTGCTCAACCGCCTCGTCCAGAGCAGCCCGGATGACCGAGAACGACAGGCCCGCCGGATAGCCCTTGCGGGCGAGGAAACCGCCGAGCCTACGCATCTGCACATCGCGGTCCAGACCGTGCAGGCGGGGCAGACGGGCGGCCACCAGGGCCTCCGCCTGGGCACGTTCCTGCGCTGGCTCCACCTCCGCGACCGCTGCCTCGGCGAGGTGCTCCGGCACACCCTTCTTACGGAGCTCGTGCCGGAGGCCTCGCACGGCAAGACCTGACCCTTCCCGCTTGGTCCGGACCAACATGTGCGCGTAGGCCTCGTCGTCCACGAGCCCGACGTCACTCATACGCTCAAGCACGCGCTCGATGACCTCGGGAGTGCACTCACGGTCGCGCATCTTGTCGCTCAACTGTTGGTGCGTGCGCGGCCCCATGGCGAGCTGGCGCAGGGCGATCTGACGCGCTCTGGCCATTCCGTCGGGGTCCGCAGCCCCCGCGTCGCCGACACCGGAGGCTGAGCCATGCCCTCCCCCGGTGGCTGATCGCTGCTTCCGCTCTCGAGAGAGCGTCGCATCGTCGACATCCACCGCGGGCTTCGGCACTCCCGCCGCTGCCGCCGCTGCCGTGGCTTCCGCCAACGCCTTGCGCGCCGCCTGGAGTCGCGCGGGGTCCGGCGACCCCACCAACGGCGTGGCTGCATCCGAGTCACCGGTGCCAGGGGTGTTCATCTGCAGCTCCTCCCGATGACGCTCAGAAGGCGACGGAGACTTCGCCGGTCTTGGGGTCTACGCCTTCGGGAACATCCGGCACCAAACGGGGACCCACTCCCAGCTTGGCCTTGATCTTCTTCTCGATGTCGTCGGCGAGATCCGGGTTGTCCAGAAGGAACGTCCGCGCGTTCTCCTTGCCCTGACCGAGCTGCTCGCCCTCACAGGTGTACCAAGCGCCGGACTTGCGCACGAACCCGTGCTCGACCCCCATGTCGATCAAGCCACCCTCGCGGGAGATCCCGTGGCCGTAGAGGATGTCGAACTCCGCCTGCTTGAAGGGCGGGGAGACCTTGTTCTTCACGATCTTGGCGCGCGTCCGGTTGCCGACCGCGTCCGTCCCGTCCTTCAAGGTCTCGATCCGACGAACGTCGATCCGGACGGACGAATAGAACTTCAGCGCCTTGCCACCCGTCGTCGTCTCCGGCGAGCCGAACATCACGCCGATCTTCTCTCGGAGCTGGTTGATGAAAATCGCCGTGGTGTTGGTGTTGCTCAGCGTGCCGGTGATCTTGCGCAGCGCCTGCGACATGAGACG
>JBBSQA010000041.1:0-15136 GCA_038258285.1 Actinomycetales bacterium
CGGGGGCCCCCGCGCGGGCGGCGCCGGGGGGGGGGGGGTGCGGGGGGGGCGGCCCCCCCCCCCGCGCCCCCACGCCGCTCGACGCGCCGGCGGGAGAAGATCAGGACCTGGTCAGGGCAGGATGACCAGCTTGCCCGTCGTCCCACCCGAGGCGAGATCGTCGTGGGCCCGTGCGACATCCTCCAAGCCGTACTCCCCACCGATCCGCACGCTGAGCTCACCGCGCTGCACCGCAGCCAGGACATCGCCGGCACGCCAGAGGAGCTCCTCCCGGCTCTGCAGGTAGTGCGCCAGGCTGGGCCGGGTCAAGAACAAGGAGCCGCGCTGGTTCAACACCTGCGGGTCCAGGGGTGGCACCGGGCCGCTGGCCGCTCCGAACAGCACCATGGTCCCCCTCGCCTTCAGGGCGCTCAGGCCCTCCTCGAAGGTCGCTTGGCCCACTCCGTCGTAGACCACGTCCACCCCGCCACCCTGGGTCAGCGAGCGCACCTGCTCCGAGATCGTCGCCGCTTCCTCTGTGGAGTCCTGTGCAGAACGACGCGACATCACGACCTCGTCAGCTCCGGCGCCTCGCGCAAGATCGGCCTTCGCCGCGGTCGACGTCGTGGCGATGACCCGCACTCCCTTGCGCGCCAACATCTGGCACAGCAGCAGCCCGACTCCACCGGCCGCCGCATGGACCAACGCCACCTGCCCCTCTCGGGCGGGAAACGTGGACTCGACCAGGTAATGCGCGGTCATGCCCTGAAGCATCAGGGCGGCTGCGGTGCGCAGCTCTACCCCTTCCGGCACCGGCACCACTCGCTCCGCCGGCACGACCGCATACTCCGCGGCGCCGCTCCCCGGGACCATCGCCCACGCCACCCGGTCTCCTGCCGTGACCGAGTCCACCTCGGACCCGACCTCGGTGACCGTCCCCGCCGCCTCCGAGCCCACGACGTAGGGCAGCTCCATCGGGTAGGCACCACTGCGCTGGTAGATGTCGATGAAGTTCACCCCCGCAGCAGCAACCTCCACCACGACCTCTTCAGGCCCGGGTGGCGGCGTGTCGCGCTCGGTGAGAGTAAGGACTTCCGGACCGCCGTGTTCGGCAACGATGACGCAACGCATGACCCCAGTGTGCTCCGCGGCCCTCGACGGTGTCACATGAGACCGGACGATGGTGGTGCCGACTCGTCCTGCTCGGCCCACCAACTGCGCAGCTCCCCGATCACGGCCCTGCGGCCGATCTCACCCCGCTCCATCCGCAGCCACAGAAGGTACTTGTACGCCCGACCCAGCACGGGTCCGGGCTTGATGCCCAAGATCTCGGCGATCTCGTTGCCGTTGAGCTCGGGGCGGATCGCTTGCGTCTCCTCCTGAGAGCGCAGCAGATCGATGCGCTCCTCCAGGTCGTCGTAGGTCGCAGAGAGCCGCGCCGCCTTGCGTTTGTTGCGGGTCGTGCAGTCCGAGCGGGTCAACCGGTGCAGATGACCGAGCAGTGGCCCCGCGTCGGCCACGTATCGGCGCACCGCCGAATCAGTCCACTCGCCACCCCCATACCCGTGGAAGCGCAGGTGCAGCTCCACCAGCCGCGAGACGGCCTTCGTCGTGTCCTTGTCGTAGCGCAGCGCCCGCATCCGAGAGCGGGTGAGCTTGGCGCCGACCATCTCGTGATGGTGGAAGCTGACTCCCCCGCTGCCTTCGAAGCGACGAGTGTCCGGCTTCCCGATGTCGTGCAGCAGCGCTGCCAACCGCAGGACCAGGTCAGGGCCAGGCACCTCGTCCTGACCGGTTGCCCCCGGCGGACTCTCGAGGGCGATCGCCTGCTCCAGCACCTGCAGGGAGTGCTGGTAGACGTCCTTGTGCCGATGGTGCTCGTCGACCTCGAGCTGCAGAGCCGGGATCTCCGGCAGCACGACGGCCGCGAGTCCGCTGTCGACCAGGATCTCCAGGCCGGCTCGTGGGTCGGCACCCAACAGCAGCTTGTTCAGCTCGTCCCGGACACGCTCAGCAGACACGATCGACAGTCGCTCGGCCATCTCGGACATCGCCTCGGCCACCCAGAACGACACCCGCACGCCCAGGGTGGAGACGAACCGGGCCGCCCGCATCATCCGGAGCGGATCGTCGGAGAAGGAGACCTGGGGCGTATGCGGCGTCCGCAACATCGTGTCCGCCAGGTCGTCCAGCCCGCCGTGCGGATCGACGAAGATGCGCTCGGGTAGCCGCAGCGCCATCGCGTTGATCGTGAAGTCGCGGCGCACCAGGTCATCGGGTAGGGAGTCCCCGAAGGCGACGATGGGCTTGCGAGACTCCTCGTCGTAGGCATCGGCGCGGAAGGTCGTGATCTCCACGACCTGGTCGCCGCGACGCCCACCGATGGTGCCGAAGGCCCGGCCGACGTCCCAGATGTGGTCGGCCCACGGACGAAGGATCACCTCGATCTGCTCGGGTCGAGCAGAGGTGGTGAAGTCGAGGTCGGGGGAGCTGCGACCCAGGAAGGCGTCGCGGATCGGTCCCCCGACCAGGGCGAACTCATGACCGGCGGCCGCGAAGGCCTCGCTGAGTCCGGCGACGGAGTCCAGGGTCGGCGACAGCTGTCGCACCGCGCGAGCCAGCAGTTCGGCGTGAGCCACGGAGTCAGACACGGTCACCTAGCCTACGGCCCGCCCGTCCCCGATCTGCGACATCGGCGGCAGATCACAGCCTGCGCAGCGAGGCGCTCGATACAGTGGCCCGATGACCCTCTCCCCGCGACCTACCCGCCCGGCCCGGCGTGGTGTAGCGGTGCAGGAGACCTCCGCCGGTGGGGTGATGGTCGACGTGTTCGAGGGTCGGGCCAGGATGCCCATCATCGCCAGGCGCAACCGCAGCCAGCGGATCGAGTGGTGCTTGCCCAAGGGGCACGTCGAACCCGGCGAGACGCTGCCGCAGACCGCCGAGCGGGAGGTCGCCGAAGAAACCGGCATCGTCGGTCGAGTGTTGGTCACTCTGGGGACTATCGAGTACTGGTTCTCCACCCCTGAGCACCGGATCCACAAGATGGTCCACCACTATCTCCTGGAGGCGACCGGAGGCTCGTTGACCATCGAGGACGACCCGGACCACGAGGCCATCGATGCCGTGTGGGTGCACCTCGACGAGGCCCATCGGATGCTGACGTTTCCCAACGAACGCCGCATTGCCGAGCTCGCCTGGCAGCGCCTGGCGGGCCACAACTGAGCACCGAGATCGAATCCGCCCCCGTGTCCCGCCGAGCCATGACGTCCTGGGCTGGATGTCCACGCTCAGCGTCGCGCCGACGCCACCTGCTGGGGATCTTCCTCGCCTTCCTGGTCAGTGTGTCTTCTCCGCTGAGCGTGTTGCCCGCCCTGGCGGTCGACGGCGGTGCGCTACCTGCCCAGGACAGCTCCGGCGTCGAGCTGACGTTGAACCAGGTGGTCCCGACCGTGCTGAGACCCGGCCAGTCCTGGGCGGTGCAGGGACGGGTCGAGAACGCGTCGGACGTGACGGTGCAGGTCGATGACGTCCGGCTGCTGACGGCATACCGGGCGTTGGACACCGACGCTGCTCTCGACGGCTGGATCTCCGGAGACGATGCCGGGGAGACGACCGAGGTGGCCGGCTCGGCTGATCTGAGACGCACCCTCAGCCCCG
Source organism: Actinomycetales bacterium (assembly GCA_038258285.1). Taxonomy (GTDB): domain Bacteria; phylum Actinomycetota; class Actinomycetes; order Actinomycetales; family Dermatophilaceae; genus Ornithinicoccus. The sequence continues at coordinate 3,640 of JBBSQA010000041.1, forward strand.
GGCAGGGTCGAGACTTCTACATTGTGGTGTCAGGGGGGGCGATCCAGCCGCCCTTCACGTTCGCCTCGCTACCGTTGCGCCTGGAGGTCCGCGCCACCGACGGCTCCAGGCTGGACGAATTGCGCACCGTCCTGCCATGGTTCGCCGACACCCCGGCCGACGATCCGCTCGCCGTCTCGTGGGTCGTGCCCCTGACGCTCCCGCCCGATCCCGACCTCACTGCCGAGACCGGCACCGAACGGACCCGAGCCTGGCTCGACGTGGTCGGACAGGCGTCCACGACCCGAGCATGGCTGACGGGACTGTCGGCCTACGACGCCACGTTCTTGGTCGATCCGTCCCTGTTGGTGCCCCTGGCCCCAGCCGCGGATGTCTCCACGGCCCCCGAGCCGATTCCGCTCCCGACGCCGACCCCGCAGGACACCACCGCAACCGATTCCGAAGTCCCCGAACCGAGCGCCTCTCCCGGTGCTCCGGACGCAACGGACGGTGCCGGGGGAGACCTCAGCACCTCCAGTGCTCTGCCGGTGCCTGATGAGCCTGCGACTCCCCCAGACGTGCCGGACGACCTCACCCAGGTGCAGGAAGCGGAGCTGGAGCTGCAGGAGCAGCTCACCCAGCTCCAAGCCGATCAGCTGTGGTGGCTTCCGGTGGCCGACCCCGACGTGGCCGCCATGGTCGACCTGGGCATCGACCGCGACGTGGTCGACTCCGTGCTGGGGGCTCCGCTTCCCCCCTCGGTCCTGGATGCCGACCGGCTGCTCGCGAGCGGCCGGCATGACGTCACGTGGCCCTTGTGGCCGGGCCTCAGCGAGGAGCAGCTCGGCGACCTCACGGGTCTGTCCGCCAGCCTGGACGTCTCGGGCACGGTGGTGGCCCGGTCGACGTTCACCGACGCCGAGGGCCGGAACGCCCAACCGCACGGTCTTACGGCGACCACCACAGGCGAAGTCACTCTGCTGGGCTACGACGAGACGATGAGCGCCCTGGTCAGCGACTTGCCGCGGGCCGACCGTGATGGTGGCCAGATCCAGCTGCTCCTGGCTCACACGTTGGCGCGCTACCAGCGCTCCCCCGCAGATCCGGGAGCGGTGGTCCTCGCACCGAGGCGTGACGTCGAGGTGGACCTCGAGACGGCCGCCGACCTCGGTGCAGCCCTCGCGCTCGCCCCATGGGTCACGCAGGTCTCAGCGGATCCCCTGCTGGGCACCGGCGACTCGGTGTCTCTGACCGGAACCAGCACGTCGACCAGTCCGCCGCGAAGTCCTTTGACCAGCGCTCGGGTTGATCGCATCGAGTCTGTCCGCTCAACGCTGGCCCAGCTGGCTGCCGTCGTGCCCCGCGGGGGAGCCGTCGAGCAGTGGGAGCCCATCCTCAACAGCCTCTACTCAGCGCGGTGGCGCGAGAACCCCGACGGATGGTCGGTGCCGCTCACCGAGCTCGAATCCCAGGTCGCCAGCATCATCGACGGGGTGAGCATCAATCCCACCACCGTGAACTTCCTGGCCGAGGAGGGCCTCATCCAGATCACCATCGTCAACGATCTGCCCATCACGGTGCAGGACCTGAGCCTCGACCTCGTGCCCGGGAACGGCAGGCTGCGGATCATCGAGGAGCCCGGCCCCATCACCATCGGCCCCCAGAGCAGGGCCACCGTGCAGTTCCGGGCTCGCGCCGTGGCGGCCGGAGAGGTGCCCGTGCGCGCCACCCTGTCCGCTCCCAGTGGGCTGCAGATCGGTGAGATGCAAGAGGTCGGTGTCCAGGTCCGCCCTACAGGCATCTGGATCTACTGGGTGCTCGGTGGTGTGGCCGGAGCGATCCTGATCCTCGGCCTGACCCGGGCCATCCGCCGCCCGGCCCCCGGGGCCACTGCGGCACCCTCCTCATCTGCAGACGGGACGGGATCGTGACCGATACCTCCGGGAGCTCCTCGGCGAGTCTGGCCCGCTCCAGTGCACTGATGGCCTCGGGGACGCTGGTCTCGCGCGTGCTGGGCCTGGTCCGTATCGCTCTGCTCGCCGGGGCCATCGGATCCTTGACCCAGGCTGCGAACATCTGGCAGACCGCGAACACCTTGCCCAACACCATCTACCTGCTCCTGGCCGGCGGCGTGCTCAACGTGGTGTTCGTCCCCCAGCTGACCCGGGCGCTGTCGCGTGAGGACAAGGGGCGCGACTTCACCGACCGGCTGATCACCCTCGCACTGACCGCGATCGTGGGAATCACCGTGATCGCCACCGCCAGCGCCTGGGGGTTGACCAAGCTGTATGCGCTGAGCTGGACCGGGGACCAGCTCGCCCTAGCCGTTGCTCTGGCCTACCTCTGCCTTCCGCAGATCTTCTTCTACGGTGCTTACGCACTGCTCGGGCAGATCCTGAACGCTCAGGAGAAGTTCGGTTACTACATGTGGGCACCCGTGGCCAACAACATCGTGGCTATCGCTGGTTTGATCGTCTTCACCGTGACCTATCCCGACGCCGGGTCGCTGCCGCTCGGGGACTGGACGAGCTCGATGATCTGGCTGCTGGGCGGCACGGCCACCCTGGGGATCGTGGTGCAGGCGGCGGTGCTGATCCAACCGGTGTGGCGCAGCGGGTTCCGCTATCGGCCCCGATGGGGCTTCCGAGGAGTGGGGCTGGGATCCGCGTCGCGGATGGCGCTGTGGACCTTGGCCATCATCGCCGTCTCGCAGCTGGGACTGCTTTTCGCGTCCAACGCCATCAACCGCGCCAGCATCCTGCAGGACGGGGTGCCCGGGAAGTTCGCCTACGACAACGCCTTCCTGATTTTCATCCTGCCGCACTCGCTCATCGCGACGTCCCTGCTTACCGCGATGTTGCCCCGGCTGTCCCGGGCCGCGGCCGCCGACGACCGGACCGCGCTGACGGATCAGTACCGCCACGGTTTGCGGCTTCTGGGCGCCGCGATGATCCCGATCTCGATCGCGATGATCATCCTGGCCCCCCAGGTCACCGCGCTTTTGCTGCTCCTCAGCGGGTCGGAGGCCACCCAAGCCATCGCCTACATCGTGATGATCCTGACGGTCGGCCTGGTCCCCTACGGCGTATACCTGCTTTCGCAACGCATCTTCCACGCCTATCAGGAGGGTCGCCCCCCCTTCCAGCTACAGCTGACGATCACCGGCATATCGGTGGTAGCGATCGGCGCTGCGGCCCTGGTCCCACCGGAGTTCACCGCGATGGGGATCGCCGGGGGGCAGGCTCTGGCCCAGATCGTGGCTGCCGCCCTGGGGGTGCTGTGGGTGCGCCGTCGCATCGGGTCGCTGGCGCTGGGTGACGTGCGCCGTACCTACCTGCGGGCCTTGGCGGCCTCGCTGCTCGCCGCCATCCCCACGATCGGCATACAGAGGGGGTCGTATGCCGTCTTGGACGGCAAGGTGGCGGCGTTCGCCACGCTCGTCGTCGGCGGGTTGCTCTTCTTCGTGGTCTACGGGGTGCTGGCTCATCGGTTCGGCGTGCGCGAGCTGTCCGAGGTCATCTCGCCCCTGACGCGTCGGCTGCGTCGGCGCTCCCCGCCCAGCCCACCGGCGGGCGCACCCACCACGCCGCAGCAGCCAGAGGCACAAGGGGCTCAGGCCCGACTAGTCTTGGGGCCGACTGCCTCCGAACAGGAAATGAGCAAGGAGCCCATGGTGCACGGTATCGACACAGGCACGGTCCTGGGAGGCCGTTATGCCCTCGAGGAGCTCCTGGCTCGTCGGGACGACACCTTGGACTACTGGTCTGCCCACGACCAGACCCTCGACCGGCTCGTTGCCGTGACCGTCCTGCCCTCCACCGGTGAGCATTCCGAGACTGCGGAAGCCGTGCTGGACGGTGCCCGGCGCACCGCGGGGGTCGACGACCCTCGTCTGGTCCGAGTGCTCGATGTGGGCTCCGCCGACGGCATCTGCTGGATCGTCGAGGAGGGACTCAGCGAGGCCGTCTCACTCGCCACGCTCGTCGCTGACCAGCCACTGCCTGCGGAGGAGGCCCGTCGCATCGTCGGCGAGGCCGCCTCGGGGATGGAGTCCGCGCGCCGTCGCGGGCTACACCACCTCTACCTGAACCCCCACGCGGTGCTGCGCACCAGCGAGGGCAGCGTCAAGATCTCGGGGGTAGGGGTGGCGGCAGCCATCGAGCAGACGGACGACATCTCGGCCGGTGAGGCCTCGGTCATCGACACCACCGACCTTCTGTCGTTGCTCTACACCGGCCTGACGGGCCGGTGGCCAGGAGAGGACATCGAGGCATTGCGTCCTGCCCGGCGCCTGGCGGATGGGTCGCTTCCCGCCCCCTCGGAGGTCGTCGCCGGCGTTCCGGGAGACCTCGACGCCCTGTGCCGCTCGGTCTTCGGGGCAGGGTCGCCCGAGCAGAGCGGCCCCAACACCCCTGGAGAGCTGGCCAAAGTCCTCGCTCCCTGGCCGTCCGAGGTCGTGCATGGGCCTTCGAGCACGGTCGATGCGCCCCTGAACGATGATGACCAGGGCGCCTATGCCGCGCTGGCAGCCGGCGCAGGAGCCAGCGCTGCGGCCACCGCAGCCCATCCTGGCGATCCCCAAGGCCCTGACACCCGGGACGACACCGCTGTGGTCGAGCCCACCTACTACCGCACCCAGCGCGACGGCGCCGCCACCGAGGCTGACGACGATGGCTCGGACCGATCCAACGAGGGCGGGACCTCCGCGATCGCCGCGGCCATGGCCGGTGGCACTGCGGCGGCGAGCTACACGCCCTCCGGGGATGGCACCGACACGGACGGCAGATCCGAGAGTGCGGCCGTGGCGGCCGGTGCTGGTGCGGGCGGGACCAGCGGGCGCTCGCTGGACAGTGACTCATCCGGCAAGGCTCCGCAACGTTTCCAGAGCAGTGTCGTCCTGGCGCTGGTGGCCGCGGTCGTGGTCGTGGCCATGTTCCTGGGCTACGGGGCGATCCAGGGGCTGGGAGGTGGTGATGACACCAGCCAGGCGGGCGCGACATCCACCGTCGATGGACAGGACTCCGACGATGATTCGGCGCAGGGCGACGAGCCCACGGATGAGGGTGACTCCGATGCTGCCGAAGAGACCGCTGAGCCGACCGAACCCAGCGGTGACCCGCTCGCGTTGGAGGACATCACGTCCTACGATCCCGAGGGTGACGGCGACGAGAACAACGAGCTCACCGAGCTAGCGATCGACGGTGACTCCAGCACGTCCTGGCGCAGCCGGACCTACCTGGCGGAGAACTGGGGCAACCTGAAGGACGGCGTCGGGCTGGAGATCGACCTCGGCGACACCGAGAGTGTGAGTGAGGTCGAGGTCAGCTTCCCGCAGGGCGACTACGGGATGCAGGTCTACGTCGGCGACGAGGTCTCCCTGGAGGACATGACCGAGATCGGCAGCCTCGACGAGGCCGCCGACACGGTGACCATCACGGCGGAAGAGGCCGCGGAGGGTCGCTACGTCCTGGTGTGGTTCGACCGCGCCTGGCCCGGTCCCAACGGCGAGATCGTCTACGTTTCCGAGGTCACCGTTCGGTGAGCCGATGAGCAGCCACGACCTTGATGGCCGTAGCGACGCCGACCTGATGGCTTTGCACCGTTCAGGCGACGAGCAGGCCTTCGGTGAGATCTTTCGCCGACACAAGGATCGGATGTGGGCTGTGGCGCTGCGGACCACCCGCGATCCCGAGGTCGCGTCCGACGCCGTGCAGGACGGCTTCATCAACGCCTTCCGTCGGGCCGACTCGTTCCGAGGTGATGCGCAGGTCAGCACGTGGCTGTACCGGATCGTGGTCAATGCCTGCCTGGACCGGATGCGCCGTTCGAAGTTCACCGCCGACATCGCGGACCACGATCCGGTGGAGCCGCGAGACCACCACCGCAGTGTGGAGGTGAGGCTCGATGTGCGAGCGGCCCTGGAGGAGCTACCCGAGGCTCAACGCCTGGCGTTGGTGCTCGTCGACATGCACGGGCTCTCGATCGCGGAGGCCGCTTCCGTGCTCGAGGTCGCCGAGGGCACGGTGAAGTCACGATGCTCACGGGGACGGGCCGCGCTGGCCGCTGTGCTGGGCCCAGCATGAGCGGCCAGCGGGTGGTGAGGGAACCAGTTCGTCCTGGTATCCGTCGTATTCATGGTGGTGTGCGCACGCCACCATGGTTCACGAGGTCCACAGCGGTAAGGAGCAGTAGGTGAGCATCCCGCCCGAGGGCACCCCCACGGGGAACGATGATGCCGATCCCACCGGGATGCGGGACGTCCTGTCCTCCCTACCCGAGCCGGGACCCATGCCGGAGGACCTCGCCGATCGCATCTGCGCCAGCCTCGAGCGTGAGCAAGGCAGACGTGCAGAGAAGGCCTGGGACAGCACGGCTCCGATCCACGATCTGGCCCATGAGCGCTCGCATCGCAGACCCCAGCAATGGATCCTGGCCGCGGCCGCCGTGGTCGCGGTCGGAGTCATCGGGACCGTGGTGTTCGACGATCTGTTGGGCTCGGGGTCCAGCGGCGACAGTCCCGCCGCGGCGCTGTCGTCTCCCGCGAACGAGGAGAGCGGGAGCGACTCCGGGACAACGGATCTCGATAGTAGCGAGCTCCTGTCCGATACCACTCTGCAGTCGGTCGACGACGACGCGTTCGCGGTGGGAGCGCAGTCTCTGCTCGAGGTCGCTTCGGGCCAGCCGGCTCAGGATCCGTCCAACCCCGCGTTGGGACTATCCATCGACTTGGACGATGTAAAGGCCCTCGACGACGATGAGTTGGACCGTTGCGTCGCTGCCGCAGGGTTCCGCCCTACGGAACGGTCCTGGGTCGGGGCACCCACCGCGGTGAACGGTGAAGAGGTCGTCATCCTGGGTTCCACCGGATCGGAGGACCCTCACGAAGCCTGGGCCCTGGACCGGACGTGTCCGGAGAACTCGGAGGCCGGCGTGCTGAAAGGTCCGGTTTCCCTTCCGTAGGCTCCCCGCGGGAACATCGTCGCCGTAGGATCGGTTCACCACACAGCAATACCAGCACCGTCTACAGGAGCGATTCCACGCACATGAGTCTCATCAGCGGTATTTCGTTAGACCCCACCCCCACCGAGACCACCACGGCCTCCAGTGGCGACGAGATCCACGAGGTCATCATCGTCGGATCTGGTCCGGCCGGGTACACCGCTGCGGTGTATGCGGCTCGCGCTAACCTTGCGCCCGTCGTCTTCGAGGGCGCCGTGACCGCGGGAGGTGCCCTCATGAACACCACGGAGGTCGAGAACTACCCGGGCTTCCAAGACGGGATCATGGGCCCGGACCTCATGCTGGCGATGCGGGCCCAGGCCGAGCGCTTCGGGGCCACTCTCCATCGCACCGACATCACCTCGTTGGACCTGTCGGGCGCCGTGAAGGTCGTGACCGACGAAGAAGGCGTCGAGCACCGAGCCTCAGCGGTGATCCTGGCGATGGGATCCGCCTACCGCGAGTTGGGTCTGGAAGACGAGAAGCGTCTCTCCGGCCACGGAGTCTCCTGGTGTGCCACCTGCGACGGCGCATTCTTCCGCGACCAGGACATCGCTGTCGTCGGAGGTGGAGACTCTGCCATGGAGGAGGCGACCTTCCTCAGCCGGTTCGCGCGCTCGGTCACCGTGATCCATAGACGCGGTGAGTTGCGGGCCAGTCGCATCATGGCCGAGAGAGCCGAAGCGGACCCCAAAATTTCCTTCGCCTGGCACAGCGAGGTCACCGCCATCCACGGTGACGCGAAGGTGACGTCGGTGACCCTGTCGGACCTTCGCACGAACGAGAAGCGAGAGCTGCCCGTGACCGGGTTGTTCATCGCCGTGGGCCACGACCCACGCAACGAGTTGATTCGCGACCAGGTCCATCTCGACGCTGAGGGCTACGTGCTCGTCCAAGGCCGCGGGACCGCGACGAACCTTCCCGGGGTATTCGCAGCTGGAGACCTCGTGGACCACACCTACCGCCAGGCCATCACGGCCGCAGGCACCGGCTGTGCTTCAGCTCTAGATGCCGAGCGTTATCTGGCCGCCTTGACCTCGGACGAGCCTGGCGTCAATGCGGCTGCTGCTCTGGCCAGCGCGAGCGCCGTCTGATCCCCCTACGTAACCGATTGCCCCACACCATTTTCCACATAGATTGCGAGTGCAAGCATGGCAACCAAGCAGACCGACGACAGTAACTTCGCCAGTGACGTGCTGGAGCACGACGGCCCCGTCCTCGTGGACTTCTGGGCTCCCTGGTGCGGACCGTGCAAGATGGTCGCCCCCGTGCTGGAAGAGCTGTCCGAGCAGTACTCGGAGAAGCTCACCATCGTCAAGCTGAACACCGACGAGAACCCGCAGGTCACCGGCAAGTACGGCATCACCGGCATCCCGACGATGAACGTCTACGTCGGCGGCGAGGTCGTGAAGACCATGGTCGGCGCCTTGTCCAAGCCGAAGCTCATCCGTGAGTTGGAGCCCTTCCTGTCCTGAAATCCGCTGTTGCACAGAGAGTGCCCAGGTTATCCACACGTCTGTGGAAAACCTGGGCACTCTCTACATCCGGTCAGTGCGAGGTGGGGAAGGTCAAGCCGAGGTAAAGGATCTCAGGCCGAGTCCTGCTCCACGGGCTCCAAAATCGACAGGATGCGCTCCAGGTCGTCCTTGGTGGCGAACTCCACACTGAGTCGACCTTTGCGTTTCCCCATGGCGATCGTGACGCGAGTGTCGAGGCGGTCGGAGAGACGCGACGACCACGCCACGACATCGGGATCGGGTTCGGTCCGTGCCTTGGAGGCGGGCCGTTCCGCCGCGTCGGGTCCGTCGCTATCTCCCATCAGCACGAGTTCCTCCACCGAACGCACCGACAGGCCCTCGGCCACGATCCGACTGGCCAACCGCTCCATACCCTCGGTGTCCTGCATCCCCAGCAGCGCTCGAGCGTGGCCGGCCGACAGCACTCCGGATGCCACCCTGCGCTGCACCGGTCCCGGGAGTCTCAGCAACCGGATCGTGTTGGAGATCTGGGGGCGAGAGCGACCGATGCGTTCGGCGAGCGTTTCTTGCGTGCAGCCAAAGTCGGCCAGCAGCTGCTGGTATGCGGCTGCCTCCTCCAGGGGGTTGAGCTCACTGCGGTGCAGGTTCTCCAACAACGCGTCGCGGAGCAAGTCGTCGTCACGGGTCTCCTTGACGATCGCCGGAATGGTGCCCAGACCCGCAGCGATGCACGCACGCCAACGGCGCTCACCCATGACCAGCTCGTAGCGGCTCGACTCCAGCGCGGTGTCACTGCCACCGGCGTCCCCTTCGTCCTGCGAAGACACCCGCCGAACGACCACGGGCTGCAGAACACCCACCGAAGCGATGCTGTGCACGAGCTCCGCCAGGTTGTCCTCGTCGAACTCCACGCGCGGCTGGCGAGGGTTCGGGGAGATGTCCGTGACGTCGATCTCGGCAAAACGGGCTCCGGGCACGGGCTTCAGCGCCTCATGCGTGTTCGGAGCAACAGGGGGGACAGTTGTCTCGACGTCGTTCGCGCGAGAGAGGTGCGTCGCGAAGAACACGTCCGTGGGTCGGGACTGGTGGCCAGGCTCCGCCGGAATCAAGGCCCCAAGACCCCTTCCTAGGCCCCTTCGTCGATCATTCATGGTCGCTCCTGTGCTGGTCGGGGATGGCCGTAGCCTGCTCGCTCAGTTCTATCGCAACTTCACGGTAGGACAGCGCTCCCACACTGCTGGGGTCATAGGTGAGCACGGTCTCCCCGTGACTCGGCGCTTCCGAGATGCGCACCGAGCGAGGGATCGAGGTGGGAAAGACGAGGGCGCCGAAATGCTCACGTACCTCCGTCGCGACCTGGGCCGATAGGCGGGTCCGCGCATCGAACATCGTCATCAGGATGCCCGAGACCCGCAGTTGTGGATTCAGGTTCTGTTGGATCAGGTCAACACTGCGCACGAGCTGGGTCAGGCCCTCGAGTGCGTAGTACTCACACTGGATCGGGATCAGCACCTCCGTGGCCGCACTGAACGCGTTGATGGTGAGCAGGCCCAAGCTCGGGGGACAGTCGATCAGCACGTAGTCATACAGCCGTCCTCCAGCGTTGCCTGCGGGTGAGTCCGCACCCAGGTGTGTCCTGAGCGCCTCCTTCAGGCGAAACTCACGCCCATCGAGGTTGACCAGTTCGATCTCGCAGCCCGCCACGTCGACGGTCGACGGCGCACAGAAGACACCTTCGACACTGCTGGACGGCTGCACCACATCGGCTAGAGGCATCGAGTCGATCAGCACGTCGTAGATGCCTTGGACGCCTTCGTGATGCGGGATACCCAAGGCGGTGCTGGCGTTGCCCTGTGGGTCAAGGTCGATAACAAGGACTTGCGCGCCACCCTGGGCCAGCGCAGCAGCGACGTTCACCGCTGTGGTCGTCTTGCCGACGCCGCCCTTTTGATTGGCTACGGTGATGATGCGGGGCTCTTCGGGGCGCCGTAAGTCGGCTCTGTGTCGGCCCGGTCGCTCAGGGGTATCGCTTAATGGCGTTTCACGTGAAACATCATGCTCTACACCCCGTGCTGCATCTTCCTGCCCCATGGAGGGTCCGGGTGTTTCACGTGAAACGTCATCATCGACCGGCCAACCCAACTCCGTCACCCGCCCCAGCCTCTCGGCGATCGCCAGACGTGGGGTGGACGGTGGCCAGCCAAGCCCCCGATGAACCCTCATGGTCGCTGACCGCCTGTGCCGTGCGGGCGCGACTTCTTTCCCGATCGCCTACGGCGGGGCTGATTGGCAGGAGGCTCGACTGCCGCACGCACCACCTCCACGACACGTACCGGTTGCTCGAGGATGTCACCGCCTAGTGAGTGGACCTTCGTCTCGGTCACGCCTCGAGCTTTCAACCGCGACTGAGCGGCGTCGAGCTCATCCGCTGCGGACAGGCCCTTGAGCGCCAACAAGCGCCCGCCGATAGGCAGCAAGGGCCATGCCCAGTCCACCAGTTGATCCAGCTTCGCGACCGCGCGGGCCGTGACGACGGATGCTTGGATCAGTCCGTTCATCTCCTCGGCACGGGCCCTATGCACGGTGACCTGCGCTAGTCCCAGCTCGTCAACGGCTGCTTGCAGCCACTCGGTGCGACGGGCCAGGGGCTCGATCAGCGCGATGCGCAGGTCGGGGCGCGCGATGGCGAGAGCCAGCCCCGGCAAGCCGGCGCCACTACCGATATCGATGACCCGAGTGCGATGAGGCAGAAGTGACTCCACCATCGCGCAGTTGATGATGTGACGGTCCCAGACCTTGGGCGCCTCACGAGGCCCCAGCAGTCCATGGTCGATACCGGTAGTGACCAGCAGGTCCGCATAACGGATAGCGAGCGGAAGATGCTCACCAAAGATTTCCCCCGCCAAGCGGGGCGGCCGCCGGGCGTAGAGATCTGAACGGTCCTCGTGGGGGTCGTCGTCATGGGACTTCACGGGTGCAGGGCTCACTTTCGTCGGTGGGCCGAGGAGGCGCGCTCCACGTCGGTGCGACGCGCGATGATC
>JBBSQA010000042.1:0-14863 GCA_038258285.1 Actinomycetales bacterium
CCATGCCCGCGCTGGATTCGCGGCCGTCGCCGCGAGCTTTGCCTCCAGCCCTTCGGACTTCTGTCGGCCCCGCAGAAGGTCCCGGTCCCGGCGACCGCCTCCGGACGGGTCTATCGGGACGTCCGGAGGCACACGCGGCTGATGATGAGCGCCGTTGCCGTCAGAGGTTTGGGCATGGGGAACAGCAAGTGACCGCGCATCGAGTCCAGAACGGACGTGCGTTTGACCGTCCTACGCGACGGATATGGTGCTTCGATGACTTGGGCAATGACCGGGGCCGGTGTCGTTGTGATCCTGTATGCGTTGCGCGACATCTTTCACACGTTGTGGCACCCTGCCGGGTTCGGCAGGCTCTCTCGGATGGTCTTCAGGGGCACGTGGCGGGTGACGAAGCTGACCGGTCGCGGGTCGCGCTCGACCGAGCTGGCCGGGCCGTTGGGCCTTCTGGCGACGCTCGGCATGTGGGCGGCGCTCTCGGTGTTCGGCTTTGCTCTGGTCTATCTGCCCCGGATGCCCGATGGCTTTTATTTCTGGTCCTCCTTGGAGCCGCGGATGTCGTCGGACGTCGTCGCCTCGCTGTACCTGTCGATCGTCGCGGTGGCCACGCTCGGGTTCGGCGACATCCTGCCGGCTACGCCGTTGCTGAGGATCGTGGTGCCCTTGGAGGCGCTGGTGGGGTTCGTGCTGCTGACAGCAGGCATTTCGTGGGTCTTGCAGCTGTATCCGGCGCTCATCCGCCGCCGTGCTCTTGCCCGGCGATTGACCACCATGGCTCGTTGTGGAGCCGCCGGTGTGGTGCGGACAGGGGAGGCCAGCATCGCGGTTCAGTACCTGGAAGGCGTGCGCAGCGAGTTGGCCACGATCGAGATGGATCTTGTGCAATACGCGGAGTCCTACTTCTTTCGGGAAGTCCGATCCGATGTCTCCTTGGCCGCCACACTGTCGTACGTCGTGGAGTTGGTCGCCGCGGGGGAGGGGTCCTCAGCCTCGGAGGTCCGTAACGCCGCGGTGATGCTCGCCTCAGCCCTCGACGAGATATCCATTCTGCTGCGCCGGGAGTATCTCGGTGAGGTGGGTGGTCAGGCCGAGACGCTGGCGGCCTTCGCTCGGGACCACCAGCAGCCACTGCCTGGTTGAGTGAGAGCACTCGTCTGCCTCCGTCGCCTGTTATCCCAGCCTGTCGAGGAAGAGAGCGAAGACCAGGCCGAGCGCGACGGCGATGCCGGTGGAGTAGCCGCTCTCCTTGAAGGCCTTGGGGAAGACTTCGATCGCCAGGGAGCCGACGACGGCGCCGCCGGCGAAGCTGCGGATGAGTCCGAGGGTGGAGTCGGAGGCGCCTCCGAGTAGGAGGTTGCCCGCCAAGGCGGCGGCCGTGAGGAGGACGGCGGTCGCGGCCCACAGCCCGAGAACGGCTCGTTTGGACCGTCCACCCGTGCTCATCTCTCGTGCGCCTCCAGCGGCCTCGGGGAGGTTGGAGAGCAAGATCGAGCCAGACAGCGCGGCCGCTCCAAGCGGTCCGGTGCTGATCAACGCGACCCCGAGCGCAAGGTTCTCCGGGATGCCGTCGAGGGTGATCGCAGCGAGGAGCCCACCGCCGCTGTCGCCGCCGCCTCGTACCTTGATGAGGTGGTCGAGTGCAGCGAAGATTACCGCGCCTGCCAGGACCAGTGCTGACACAGCCCAGAACGGGGCGACGTGTGAGGCTGGTTCGATGAGCTCGAGGACGGCCGAGATCATGAGCGCACCCCCGGCCAGGGCGACGATGAGTCCCTCGACCCGGTCGGGCAGGTTGCCGTAGATGCCCCAGGCGGCGCCCACGACGAGGGACCCGGACACCACCGCGATCACGATGAAGGTCACCATGACAATGCTCCCGGGTCGTCGGAGATCGTCGGGCGGCGTCCGAAGGGTCCTCGGGCACGAAGGGGTCGAGGGCGTCGTGCCCGCGTCGGTGGGACAGTCACGTAGGTCTCCTGTAGGTCGGCCCCGGATCACCGTCGGGGAGTTCTGCGGCTGGTGGATCGTCTGGCGCTCAGGAGTCGGAGTGTCGGACGTGTGAGAGCTCGGCGAGCTGGAGCAGGCAGTGCTGGCGTAGGGGTTCGGGGAAACCTTGGGCGAGGCGGTAGAAGACCATGCGTCCGTCCTTTCGTCGGGTGACGAGCCCGGCCGTTCTGAGCATCCGCAGCCCATAGCCGACGGCGTCCTCGGAAGCATCGAGTGCGAGGGCCAGATCTCCGACGCAGAGCTCCTCGGCCGCGTCGAGTGCGAACAGCAGGCGCATGCGGGTGGGGTCGGCGATGAGGGTGAGCACACTGGTGACTCGTCCAGCCTCGGCTGGCGCCGGTATGCGGTCCCGGGCGCGGCTGACGGCCGTCGGGTCGACGGGGTGCGCGTGGTCGGTCATGGTCGCCTCCAGGAACGCCCGCATGACGGCACGGGTGTCGGGTATGTAGCGTAGGGCCCTGCCCGGTGCCCAGCCAACGTCGAGAGCGAAGGAGAAGTCGTCGATGGCTTCAGTGTTGTTGCTCCTGGCCGCGTCACTTGGGACTGTGATGGCCGTCCGGGTGCTGGCTCGCTGGACCGCGGTGTCGGTAAGCCCGTTCGAGGTGGAGCCGTGGATGTCGGGTCATCGGCCGACCGAACATGCACTGTCGCGCTATCACGCCCGGTGGTACACGGCCAGCGTGGTCTTTCTCGCCTTCGACGTCGAGATGTTGTTCATGTACCCCTGGGCGATCGTCGTGGGACACCTCGGACCTGGTGCGGTGGTGGAGATGTTCGGGTTCTTGCTGATGCTGTTGTTGGCCGTCGCTTGGGCACGTCGCGAGGGAGCATTCCGATGGGCCTGATCGAGGTGTTGACCAGTGCGGCAGCCGCGCGCGCTCACGTCCTTGTGGCGGAGGTTCCGGGTTCCTTCCGGGACCGGGTCGAACTCGAGCGTGCACTCGACTGCATGGGCTGGTGCATCACGGAGTCCGCGGCGGACGCTGACATCCTGGCGGTGGTCGGTGCGCCCGACGAAGCCTTCGCCGCTCTGGTCGACCACGTGTGGGCGCAGATGTCGGAGCCACGGATGCGGATCCAGGTACAAGCCGGCTCTGACGCGAAGGCGCTCCTCAACGAGGCCCGCGAGCACCTCCGCCTGGGAGCGCGGCGCCTCACCGGCCCTGACATTCGCCGTGGCTTCACCCCCTCCGCCGACGCCATGGCGCCGGAGCACGACGACCAGGACGGTGCCGCCGAACACGCCGAACACGCCGAACACGCCGACCACGGGGACCACCACGATCACGACGGCGGCCACGACCACTCCGCGATGATGCCGGCACGCTGCTGCTCGGCCTGGGTTTGCCCGAGCTCGACGCATCGGTCGATGCCGACCTGTCCGCCGGGCTGAGCGGTTTGCTCTTCGGTGGTGATGCGTCAGCCGCTCGTTCGCTGTTGGAGACGATTTTCTCGTCGCTGATCACAGTGACCGCCTTGACCTTCTCCCTGACGGTGGTCACGCTTCAGCTGGCCAGCAGCCAGTTCTCTCCGAGGTTGTTGCGCACCTTCACCCGTGACCTGTTTGTGCAGCTCACGCTGGCGTTGTTCCTGGCAACCTTCACCTATGCGCTGACGGTGCTCCGGTCGATACGCAGCGCTGACGACGGCGGCGGGGGCGAGTTCGTCCCGCAGATCGCGGTCACCGTGGCCTTCTTGCTCGCAGTGGCCAGCGTCCTGGGGTTGGTGCTGTTCCTGGCTCACCTCACCGAGCAGATCCGCGTCGAGACGATGTTGCGCAACGTGCACCGAGAAGCCTCCGCCACGATGCGCACGATCCTCGCCGAGCGGGGCCCCGGAACTGGTCCCCGGGTGGTTGAGCCGTCGCGACCGCCAGGCGCCCTCACGCTGGTCGGGAGGGAGAACGGATTCGTGACCTGGATCGATGCCGGCAAGCTTCTCGAGGCGGCCGTGGAGGAGGATGCGGTGCTCTGTCTCGATGTCTATCCGGGCAGCTTCCTCGTCGTCGGGACACCGATGGGCGCAGCCTGGCCTTCTCGTGGTGGCCGCTTCGACGATGAGACAGCGCAGCGGGTTGCCGGCCGCGTCGCAGGCTGCCTCCACACCGGATTCGAACGAACCTCGGCGCAAGATGTTCTCTACGGACTTCGACAGCTGACCGATGTCGCCAACAAGGCGCTCTCTCCCGGCGTCAACGACCCCACCACCGCGGTCCACGCCCTCGGTCACATCTCCGCGTTCCTCGGTGCGCTCACCGATCGCGATCTCGGTGCCGAGCTGTTGCGGGACCAGGACGAGCAGGTCAGGGTGATGGCGCGCCGCCCGGACTTCGCGACGTACGTCGACCTCGCTCTGTCCCAGCCCCGGCGCTACGGTGCCGCGGACCCACAGGTTCTCGAGAAGCTCTTCCAGGTCCTCCTCGACCTCAGTCACCGGGTGCGATCGGACCAGAGATCCGTGGTGCTCGACCAGCTGGAGCGTCTCCGAGCCACGGCCGCGGCACAGCCCTTCGACTCTGCTGAGCGGACGGGTCTGGAGGTGCTGGGTCAGCAGATCCAGCGGAACCTGGGCGGCACTACGAGAACTGGTGGAGGGTGAGCATGGACAGCTTCGCTCTCATCGCAGTCCTGCTCGTCGGTGTGGTGGTGCTGACTCCGCTGTCCGACCGCGTGGGGGTCCCGCAGCCGGTGGTGTTGACCATCTTCGGTCTCGGTCTCGGGGCGCTTCCGGTCGTGCCCGAGCTGCGGCTGGACCCGGACCTGATCCTTCCCGTGGTGCTGCCGCCGCTCCTCTTCGCCGCGACCCAGCGGGCGACGGTGCGCGAATTCCGCGACAACGCCGGCGCCGTGTTCTTCCTCGCGGTGGGACTCACGCTGCTCACGATGGGTGTCGTGGGGCTGGTCGCTCACCTCTACGGCCTGCCGTGGTGGCCCGCCCTCATGCTCGGTGCGATGGTCTCGCCTCCAGACCCGGTCGCGGCTACGGCGGTGGCTCGCAAGCTTCGGCTTCCTCATCGTCTGGTGACGATCCTTGAGGGAGAGGGGATGTTCAACGACGCCACCGCTTTGGTTGCGTTCAAGGTGACGCTTGCGGCGGTCGTGACCGGGGAGGTGTCTGCCACGGGCATCGGCACCGAGCTCGTCGTGGGACTGGTGGCCGGCGTCCTGGTGGGTTTGGTGCTGGCGGTGCTGGTCAAGTGGATGCTGTCCGTGATCCATGACGCCTACGCGGAGACCACCCTGACGGTGCTAGCCCCCTTCCTGGGATACGTCGGGGCAGAGCGGCTGGGCGGGTCGGGAGTACTTGCGGTCCTGGCCCTTGGGTTGTTCCTGCGCACCTACGGGCATTCCGCCACCACGTCGCAGGGTTGGCTGCTGGGAAGAGCTGTGTGGTCCTACGCCGACTTCCTGATCACCAGCCTGGTGTTTGCGATCCTGGGCTTCGAGCTCGTCGCTGTCGTCGGCACCACCGCCGTGACCCGCCATGCCGTCGCACTCTCGTCGATGGTGGTCGCGACTCTCGTCGGCATCCGTGTGGCGTGGGTGTTCGCCAGCACCTTCGTCGCGAAGGGTCGGGCACGGCGACGTGATGTGGCGTGGCCCAGCGGCTGGCGTGAGTCCGCGGTGGTTTCCTGGGCCGGAATGCGGGGAGTGGTGACAGTGGCTGCTGCACTGGCCCTCCCGGAGGCCGTCGCGGGAGGCGACCTCCTGCCAGGACGCGACGAGATCGTGGTGGTCGCACTCTCGGTCGTGCTGGTCACGTTGGTGCTCCAGGGACTGACTCTGACTCCCTTGACCAACAAGCTCGGCGTCAGTCGCCCTGACGACGACGCGGCTGAGGTGGCCGAGCTGCGGCGCCGAGCGGCGCAGGCAGCGCTCGACCATCTACGGGGAGAGGGCTTGAACGGCGTCCGCGAGGAGGTCGCGCGAGCTGCGACCCTCCAGTACGAGGGATACCTCTCCGCCCAGGAAGCCATCGAGCACGCTCGACACGGCGGTGCCGGTGACGACGCGAACATGCCCGGACAGCTCCGCCACGTGCTGCGGGAGGCCACCGACGTCGAGCGCAGCCTGGTGCTCGACGCTCGACGGGGAGGACGGGTGACCCCGGCCAGCGCCGACGAGGTCCTGCGCGACATCGAGGGCAGAGTCCTGCGCGACTTCGGATGAACCCGAGCCCGTCTACGGTGGAGGCGTGAGCGACAAACACCAGATCATCCACTCCGAAACTGCCCACCCCGAGAGTCCGGGCACGCTGCGACGACCGTCCCTGATCGTCTTCGACGTCAACGAGACGCTCTCGGACATGTCGCCTATGGCTCAGCGATTCACTGAGGTGGGGGCGCCCTCACACCTGGCGAAGGTGTGGTTCGCTGGCCTGCTTCGCGACGGCTTCTCTCTCACCGCAGTCGGGGTAAACGAATCGTTCGCCACGATCGCGGCCGAGGGGCTGCGCGTCACACTCGACGGCGAATCACTGGACCGCAGCGTCGAGGAGGCTGTACAGCACGTCATGGAAGGCTTCCCCGGCCTGCCCGTGCACCCAGATGTGCCGGCTGGGGTCCGCGCCCTGGCCGACGACGGCCTTCGTCTGGTCACGCTCAGCAACGGGTCCACCTCGCTCGCCGAGGCGCTGTTCGACCGGGCCGGCATCCGCGAGCACTTCGAGGCCCTCCTGTCGGTGGAGGACGCTCCCTTGTGGAAGCCGGCAGCCGCGGCGTACGCCTACGCACTGGAGCGGTGCGTGGTCGACCCGGCGGACGCCATGCTGGTCGCGGTCCACTCGTGGGACATCGACGGTGCGGCGCGTGCAGGCCTGGCCACGGCCTGGATCAACCGGAGCGGTGGGCCGTACCCGAACCACTTCCGTACTCCTGACCTCAGCGTCGGATCCCTGACCGCACTGGCCGACGAACTCGCCGGCTGACGTGTTCCGGCGGACAGGGCAGGCCCGCCGCCTGATAGTCCATGAACCCTCAGATCCCGGATGCGAATCCGACAACCTCTGCCCCGCGGCCGTACCCGACCAGACGATTGGTGAATTCGTTGCGTTGACGCATGGGTTTTCCTAGGGTGGGTACCCAACGAGTGACGCCTTGGTTGCGTGCCGCGCGGAACGACCGCCGACTCCAGGCGTCTGGGCAACGCACAAGGGAGCGCATCGACATGGCACAGACCGACCGGATCGCCGAGCCGTGGGGAACACGCACGCCGTACCAGCCCGGGGAGCAGTGGCCGGTCCGGGTGGACACGTTCCTCGCTGACGGCCTCGAGGCCCAAGACGTGGACCGATGGGTCCAGTCGGCCACGATCCTGCACTCCAACGGTGACGGCCTCGACATCGCTGTCAAGGACGGTCGGATCGTCGGTGTCCGTGGCCGAGCGGTCGACCGGGTGAACCACGGCCGCCTCGGACCGAAGGACCTCTACGGCTGGCAGGCCAACAACTCCCCAGACCGGCTGACCAAGCCCCTCATCCGACGAGACGGAGAGCTGGTGGAGACCGACTGGGAGACCGCGATGGCGGCGGTCGCCGGTCGTACCAGCGAGCTCCTCGCCGAGCGGGGCCCGAGCTCGATCGCGTTCTACACCACGGGGCAGCTGTTCCTGGAGGAGTACTACACCCTCGGTCTGATCGCGCACGGCGGCATCGGCACGAGCCACGTCGACGGCAACACCCGCCTGTGCACCGCCACAGCGGCTGCGGCGCTCAAGGAGTCCTTCGCCTCCGACGGCCAGCCGGGCTCCTACACCGACATCGACCACGCCGACGTGATCTGCCTCTACGGGCACAACATGGCCGAGACCCAGACCGTGCTCTGGACCCGGATCCTGGACCGTCTCGCCGGCCCGAAGCCGCCGAAGGTGATCTGCGTCGACCCCCGACAGACGCCCGTCGCGGACGCGGCCACAGTCCACCTCGCTCCCCGGCCGGGCACCAACGTGATGCTGATGAACGCCCTCCTCCACGAGCTCCTCGACCACGACTGGGTCGACCACGCCTACCTCGATGCGCATGCGGTCGGTTTCGCTGAGCTGAAGAAGATGCTCGTGGGCTACTCCGTCGAGCGGGCCGCCGAGGTGTGCGGCGTACCCGCCGAGGACCTGCGTGAGGCCGCCCGACTGATCGGCACCTCCGAACGTCTGATGTCGACGGTGCTGCAGGGGTTCTACCAGTCCCACCAGTCCACCGCAGCAGCCGTCCAGGTCAACAACATCCACATCGTGCGCGGCATGCTCGGCAAGCCCGGCTGCGGGATCCTGCAGATGAACGGCCAACCCACGGCGCAGAACACCCGCGAGGCGGGTGCTGACGGCGACCTGCCAGCCTTCCGCAACTGGTCCAACGACGCCCATGTCGAGGACCTCGCGAAGGTCTGGAACATCGACCCGATGGACATCCCGCACTACACCGCCCCGACGCACGCCATGCAGATCATGCGCTACGTCGAGGACGGCTCCATCCGCTTCCTCTACGTCACCGCCACGAACCCGGCGGTGTCCATGCCGGAGCTGGCCCGCATGCGCAGCATCCTGTCCCAGGACCGGCTCTTCCTGGTGGTCCAGGACATCTTCCTCTCCGAGACCGCCCAGCTGGCCGACGTCGTCCTCCCGGCCGCGACCTGGGGAGAGAAGACCGGGACCTTCACCAACGTCGACCGCACCGTGCACCTCTCCGAGAAAGCCGTCGACCCACCCGGTCAGGCGCGCAGCGACCTCGACATCCTGCTCGACTACGCCCGTCGCCTCGACCTGCGCGACAAGGACGGCGCGCCACTGGTGAAGTGGACGACCCCGGAGGAGGCCTTCGAGGGGTGGAAGGAGTGCAGCCGCGGCCGGCCGTGCGACTACACCGGCATCACCTACGACAAGCTCCGTGGCGGCAGCGGCATCCAGTGGCCCTGCAACGACGAGCATCCTGATGGAACCGAGCGCATCTACGTCGACGGCCAGTTCTGGTCCGACCCGGACTACTGCGAGAGCTACGGCAAGGACCTCGTCACCGGCGCGCCCGTATCACCCACCGAGTACAAGGCCCTCAACCCGACGGGCAAGGCGGTCATCAAGGCCGCGGAGTACCTGCCACCACACGAGCTGCCGTCGGAGGTCTTCCCGTTCCAGCTCATCACCGGCCGCACGCTCTACCACTTCCACACCCGGACCAAGACCGGCCGCGCACCGCAGCTGCAGGCCGCGGCCCCAGAGGTATGGGTCGAGGTGTCTGCCGCTGATGCCACGACGTACGGCTGGGACGAGGGGGATGTCCTGAGCGTCACCACCCCCCGCGGCGAAGTCACCGCACGGATGCGGATCAGCGGAATCCGCGAAGGGGTGCTGTTCCTGCCGTTCCACTACGGCTACTGGGACACCCAGGGCGGCGATCAGCCCGACGGTCACGGGCGTGCCGCGAACGAGCTCACCCTCACCGACTGGGACCCCGCCTCCAAGCAGCCCATCTTCAAGACGGCCGCGGCCGCTGCCACGCGGATCGAGACGTCGCACGGGCGACCTGCTCCGGCGCCGACCACCACCGCCTCCCGGCCGGTGGACCCCTCGTCCGTCCCTCCGACGACCGGCGGCGATGGTGCCCTGGCCGACGAACAGTTCCAGAGCGAGGAGACCCCACGATGAACGCCATCACCGCAACACTGCGATCGCTGCACGGCAACAAGGTCGGAGCGGCGATCGAGGAGCTGCACCGCTCCGAGAACGACCTGGCCGGCGCCCTGCTGAACCTCTCGGACCAGCAGAAGGTCAACCACGAGATCTTCTACGTCGCCCGCGACATCGCCGGCTGGTCCCACGAGCACGTACGCCGCCTCGCCGAGGTCGGTCGCGACTACGACCTCGAGCTCGACCCTGAGCCGGAGGACGAGGCGACTTTTCTGGCTCGGTTGAAGCAGAAGGGTGCCGAGCTGACCGGCCGGTTCCACGAACCCGGCCTGCTGCTCCTCGCCGACCTGCGCCACCTGCACCGGATGGCGGCCGGAGTGTCCCTGGACTGGGAGGTCCTCGCGCAGACGGCGCAGGCGATGAGGGACCGCGAGCTCCTGGGCCTGGCCGAGGACTGCCACCCCGAGACCCTGCGCCAGATGCGCTGGGCCAACTCCAAGGTCAAGGAGACCGCAGCACAGATCATGGTCACGGGCTGATATGACCAGCTCACCAGCTGTCAACCCAACGCTGGGAGGCCTGACGTCCACGTCCAATCGCGCCATGCCGGTGCCGTCAGCCACCGCTGATGCGACACGCATTGTGCTGCGCCCCATCGCCAGCCCCCTGCCCTTGGGCTTCCTCGCCCTGGCCGTCGCCACGACCGCGTTCGCCTCCGTCCAGCTCGGCTGGATCCCCCAGACCCAGGGCCACACCGTTGCCCTCGGCGTGCTGGCGCTGACCGTACCCATGCAGCTCCCGGCCGCAGTGATGGGCTTCTTGGCACGTGACCCCGTCGCCGCCACCGGCATGGGGATCCTGTCCGGTACGTGGGGCGCCGTGTGCCTGGCGACCCTCACCTCCTCGCCGGGCGCCTCCAGCGGGGGCCCTGGCGTCATCCTGCTCGCCTCCTCAGCCTGCCTGCTGGTCCCCGCCGCTGCGGCCCGCTCCAAGGCTGTTCCGGCGCTGGTCATCCTCGCCAGCGCCACCCGATTCGCAGTCACCGGGATCGCCGAGATCGACGGTCGACAGGGGTGGCTGCACGCCGCGGGCTGGGTCGGCATCGTGCTGGCCGCCCTCAGCAGGTACGCAGCCCTCGCCCTCGAGCTCGAAGGGGCGATGGCGCGCACCGTCCTTCCCCTAGGCCGCACCGGAAGGGCCCGGGTTGCGGTGGTCGGGAACCTCAATGATCAGATCAGCGACGTCGCGAACGAGCCGGGGGTGCGCCAGCAGTTGTGAAACAGAACCTGAAGACCGAATACCTCAACGTTGACCTCGGGAACTCGACACCTCCCGCGCAGCCGAGCTGTACGGCGATGGAGGCATCGAGGGCCGTGGCCGATCCCGGCACCGTGGGCAAGGTGATGGTCCGGCGGCCCAAGTGGTCGCCGGCGGATGCGACGATCGCCGATGTCCGTGCCCTGTTCGTCGACAACCACGTTCACATGGCGTTGCTGGTCCGCCAGGACCGACTGATGGGCACGGTGCTGCGCGCTGATCTCGACGCCAGGACCGGCCCCGGCGAACCGGCCCTCACGCTCGCCAGGCTAGAGGGACGCACTGTTACGCCGGAGTCATGCCTCGCACCGGTTCGCTCGCGCATGATCGCCACAGGTCAGCGGCGCCTCGCGGTGGTCGACCATGACGGTCGGCTCCTGGGGCTCTTGTGTCTCAAGCGGGCTCACCACGGATTCTGCAGCGACCGGGACGTCGCTTCCCGGGAGGAAGCCTGCGTCGCCGGCTCGGCCGGCGGCCCTTCGACACCGAGAGGCAGATGATGCGAGCGATCACCGTCCAACCCGGTCGAGCCGGCTCGCTGGCCGTGATCGACGTGCCCGAACCGAGCCCGAGGGACGACGAGCTCTTGGTCGAGGGAATGGCCCTGGGTGTGTGTGGCACCGACAAGGAGATCGTCGGGGGCACGTACGGCACCCCGCCGCCCGGTCGCGACCGGCTGGTCCTGGGACACGAGTCACTCGGCCGGGTGGCACAGGCACCCGCCGGCAGCGACTTCGCCACCGGCGACCTCGTCGTCGGGGTGGTCCGTCGCCCCGACCCCGTCCCGTGTGGAGCCTGCGCCCACGACGAGTGGGACATGTGCCGCAACGGCCTCTACACCGAGCGCGGCATCAAGGAGGTCGACGGATACGGCAGCCAACGGTGGACGGTGCCCGAGAAGTACGCCGTGCGCGTGGACTCCCACCTCGGGCACGCCGGGGTCCTGCTGGAGCCGACCAGCGTCGTCGTGAAGGCGTGGGAACAGATCGACCGCGTCGGTGCCCGTGCCTGGTTCGAGCCCGAGCGACTGCTCGTGACCGGTGCCGGTCCCATCGGGCTGCTCGCAGCCATGCTCGGAGTCCAACGCGGCATGGACGTCCACGTCCTCGACCGGGTCGTCGACGGACCCAAGCCACAGCTGATCGCCGACCTGGGAGCGACCTACCACCACAGTAGCATCGCCGACATCGCCCGCGAAGCCCGACCTGACGTGGTCATCGAAGCCACCGGCGTGGGTCAGCTGGTGTTCGACGCGATCGCCGAGACGGCCTCGTACGGCATCGTCTGCCTCACCGGCGTCTCTTCCGGAGGCCGCACGCTCACGGTCGACGCCGGCAGCCTGAACCGGGAGGTCGTGCTCGAGAACGACGCCATCCTCGGCTCGGTGAACGCTAACCTGCGGCACTACCGGGTCGCCGCCGACGCGCTGGCCGCCGCGAACCACGCCTGGTTGCAAAGGCTGATCACCCGACGGCTGCCACTGGAGCAGGCGGCGGACGCCTTCGGCGCCTCCAAGCAGGACGTCAAGGTTGTGGTCGCCCTGGACGACGCGTGAAGCGGGGAAAGACCGCTCATCGCAAGGGCGAGCGCCGGGGGCTTCGTCGCTGGATACATGTTGAGTGTGTGACGACGCGTACTCGTGGAGGCACGGAACGAAGGAGGCAAACGGCGTGGAAAGCGTTGAGCAAGCTCGGGCGACCGATGCGATGATGACGGTCTCGCGGACGATGACGGCCATCGTCGCAAGGACCTTGGTCGAGGTCTCGGACGAGATAACCGTCCCACAGTTGCGAGTGCTCGTCCTGCTCGACTCCAGGGGGCCGATGAACCTCCGGACCATCGCCGACCACCTCGACGTCAACCCCTCCAACGCCAGCCGCACCTGCGACCAGCTTGTCAGTTCCGACAAGGTGGCACGTCAGCAGGACAAAGACGACGGACGCAACGTCGAGCTCAGCCTCACTCCTCACGGCAAGGGGTTCGTCGACGACCTGATGCAGTCGCGACGCAGGTTGATCGACCGCGTAGTGGCCCGGATCGATCCCGCCGACCACGCAGCTCTGGCCGATTCTCTCGAGACATTCTCCGCCGCCGTCGTCTCGGCCCCTCCCGAGGAGACGGTGGGACTCCCTGACGGGCGCATCCTCCCGTGGCTCCTGTGACCCCCAACGACGGTTGCGATGAGGCCACCATGGAGAAGGAACAGCATCCACCTTGCAGATCGAGATCCTTCCCCAGGAGCGCGAGTCCGCCAGGATCGGGACCCGTGCGTGGGCGCACCTTGGGCGCACTTGGCACGCAACCTGCCCGATTCCGCGCTGGCAGATCGGCGTCGACCGTAGTCGGGCTTACGTGGCGGGCGACGCAGCCCTTCGCCGACCGGGAGCCTGGAGCGTGTCGATGATGGCCGTCCACGAGGTAGCCAAGCACTACGGCGTGGCTGACGCGTTCGAGACGGTGCCGACCGCTGCCCGTGCGGTCCTCTAGCCCAACAACCAGTACGTCATGCGAGTCGCCCACGCGTCGGTCATCGGGAAGCGCGACTGGACGGCCAACCGCGTCGAGGCGCTGCTGGACGATCCTGAACGAGTCCCCGCGATCGAGGCGGCCGGGACCGGTCAACAGGGCTCGTTCACCGCCTGCGGCACGACGAAAGTCCGGCCTGTGCTCGGCGAAGAGTTTCTACTCAACGATGCACGCACAGGGGAGCGCTACTGCTCGGAGCGGCTCTGGACCGTTGGCGCACCCGAGGCGGGCGCCGGGCTGCTTGACCCGACAACGAGGTCGTCGGGGCGTTGGTCACAGCGTCGAGGCTGAGGTCTGATTCTTGGTGACGAAGGTGGCGCAAAACAACGACCGTACGCGCGCGCCTCAGCGCGCGGAGCCACCGGACTCTGGATGAGGGGGGACTGCCCCAGGTTTGGTTGACACCGGGGGTTGATGGTTCTCAGGCCGCGTCTGCGGTGACGTAGATCATCTCAAACTCGACGGGCGTGAGCTTGCCCAGGGCTCGTTGGCGACGGCGGCGGTTGTACTTGGTTTTGATCCAGGTCACGATCGCGAGACGGAGTTCCTCGCGGTTCTCCCAACGTCTGGTGTCGAGCACGTTCTTCTGTAGCAGGCTGAAGAAGGACTCCATGGCGGCGTTGTCCCCGGAGGACCCGACGCGGCCCATCGAGCCGCGAAGGCCGTTGTTCTTCAGCAGGCGCACGACCTTCTTCGAACGAAATTGGCTGCCTCTGTCCGAATGACAGATCGTGCCGGCCGGTGAGCGGAGCGCGATCGCGTTCCTGATCGCCGATGCGGCCAGCGAGGACTTCATCCGCGAGTCGATGGAGTAGCCGACGATCTTGTTCGAGTACACGTCCTTGACCGCGCACAGGTAGAGCTTGCCCTCGCCGGTGGGGTGCTCGGTGATGTCGGTCAACCAGAGCTCGTTCGGTGCCGCCGCGGTGAACTCGTGCCGCACCACCCCGTGCACGTCGACCACGGCCAGGAGGTCGTCGTGCACGGCGGGTCCTGGCTTGCCGGCCTTGCCCCGCCGGCGGTGGTGTGAGGCGAACACGCCAGCGATCGAGCACAGCCGCCACACGCGGTTCTCTGAGGCGATGATGCCAAGGTCGGCCAGCTCGTCGCAGATGAACCGGTAGCCGAGTGTGGCGTCGTCTTCGTGGATCTCACGGATCACGTTGATGAGGTGTGCGTCGTCCCAGTCCCGCTGGGATACGGGCTCCTTGAGCCACTTGTAGTAGCCCGCTGTGGTCAATCCCAGAACCCTGCACGCCACCACGACCGGCACCCTGATGCGGGCACCGGTCGCGGCCATTTCACGGACGAGCGGGAAGACTATTTTCCCGGCAGGTTCGCCTGAGACAGGTAGGCAGCTGCTCGGCGCAAAACCTCATTCTCCTGCTCCAGCAGCCGGTTGC
>JBBSQA010000043.1:0-14192 GCA_038258285.1 Actinomycetales bacterium
GCAAATCCGCCGGTGATTCCTGGGATGCGGGCGTGATACAGCAACACCATCAGAACGGCTATCGCGCGAAGTCCCTCGATGTCACCGCGCAACGGGGAGGGGCGCGGCGTGGTCGTGCCGGTCAAACGGAGCTCTTTCTGTCCAGGGGTAGGCCGATGCGTGGATCGCGTGTCATCTCGGCCCGGCCGCCCGGAGGGGCCGCTCCGGTCACTGTACGAGCACCAGGGGTCCCCGCGGTGATATCCACGTGAACTCTTGGCGACTGAAGGCCGACTCCGTGGTTTCGGTATCTAGGGTCGGGGGTGTCCCTGCTCGCGACCCCGAAAGTTGACGATGATCCCTGCGGTCCGCCGTGTCATCCGCCATGCTCAGCACCGGCGAACCCCCCGTGCCGACGTCGCTGCGAGGGGCGAGGACCTTCACCTGCTGGATCAGTCGCATGACGTGGCGCCGGCTCGAGGCGCGGACCCCGTCCCGGTGACGGCTGCCGTGTGCGCCGGGCCCCGTCTAGCCCATCTGCTGGCGCCGGAATGGCGTCAAGTGGACCTGCCGGCCGGGGGCGTAGCGGACACCCGTGACATCGACCTGGTGCTGCTTGAGGTGTGCCAGGGGGCGGTGCCATGTTGGGAGAGCGACGAGCGTGGTCTCGAGAAGGCGCTTCGAGACTGCGTCGAGCGCGGGATACCCGTCCTGGCGTGGTGCACCGACTCCTTGCCGGTGTCGGCGTCGTGGTGGCCGCTGGTCTCCGCCGTCGCGGCGACCACGCCTGCCCGGTGCTCCGAGCTGGAGCAGCAGCACAACTCGGTACTGCTGCTCCCGGCCGCCGCACAACCCCGCGTCCACCACCCGTGGGGTCCCTCCATCCGACGGCACGGGGCCTGCGTCATCATCGACGGGTTCGCCCAGCTGGTGGACGACCAGGACCTGGTCGACGTGTTGACTCCCGCCCTGGCGCCGATGAGCTCATCGGACTTACAGCTCACCCGGGTCCGGGGCAAGAGCTCGTGGGTGACCCTGCCCTCAGCGCTCGCGGACCGGGTGGACTCCTCTCGCGAGTGGGTCGATCTGGAGACCACCCTGGGAACCTCACGGGTGGGGATCGATCTCAGTGCGGCATCAGCCCAGGGTCCGTGGACCACCATCGCGCAGGCCTGCTCGGCCGTCTCCCTCGTGAGCGCGACCGCTTTGACCCATGACCTTCCAGTCGAGGTCGATGATCTCGTGCCCCGACGGGACGACGCCAAGACGCTACGCAGCGAGATCGTGGCCCGCGTCGAGCAGGAGGAGCTGGCGACCCGCGAGGGTCATCGGCTGCAGCGCGCCGTGCTCAGCGGTCATACCGCACGGCATCGGGTCCAGACCTTGCTCGCCGCGGCGGGGATCGAGACTCCCGCACGGAGCGGCTCGGTGTCGGCCGTCGTCCCGACCAATCGAGCCGACGAGATCGGCAACACCTTCGAGAACCTGGCGCGGCAGTCTCACGAGGAGACCGAGCTGGTCCTGGTGCTGCACGGACTCGATATCTCGGAGGCGGAGTTGGCGGCACGCGCTGGCGACGTCGGCGTGGCTGACCTCACAGTCGTTCACGCAGATGCGTCCCTGACCCTGGGGGCGTGCATGAACCTCGGCGTCGAGGCGGCTGCCGGGCAGTACATCGCGAAGATGGACGATGACAACTTCTACGGTGAGCACTACCTGCAGGACCTCGTGCACGCCTTCGACTACACCAGCGCCGGGATCGTGGGCAAGTGGTGTCACTACGTGTGGCTGCGGTCCTCCGGTGCTGTCGTGCTGCGCTACCCGGACTCGGAGCACTCGCTGGAACGTCGTGTGCAGGGAGGCTCGATGATGTTCGACTCCGGGGTGGTCCGCGGCCTCCGGTTCAGTGACATCCCACGCGCCGTGGACTCGGACATCCTGGACCGGGCTGCACAAGAGGGAGTGCAGATCTACAGCGCTGACCGGTTCAACTTCGTGTCGATTCGAGGCGCCGACCGCCACGCACACACCTGGACGGTCGAGGACAGCACGTTCATGACGAAAACCGGACGCCTGGCGTTCTACGGCGATCCCCGTCCCCACGTATCGGTCTAGGAGGCCAGAAGATGGCGAAGGTTTCCACTCTGCGCAGCGGCGCGCATGCGCTGGCGCGCCAGGTGATCGAGCGCGCCCCGCTGGCTCCGGTGACGCGCCTTCCTTCCCAGGGGGGCCGCGCTGGGCGCACTGCAGTCCTGGTCCGAGCGTCTTACCAGCGACGTTCGTCTCGACCGTTGGACGCGCTGCGGCTGCTGGACAGGATCCCTACCTGGGATCTGTCACCCCGCGGTCATACGCTGCGGGCCCAGGTGCTGGAGGACATCGGTAACCTCGATGAAGCTCTGCTGGCCGCGCGAGAGGGGACCGCGTTAGCCCGTCCGGAGGTGTCGGCCTTGCTGACGAGGCTGCGGATCGCCCGAGCCGTCGGTGCGGATGCGGACGTGGCCGTGTGTCTGGACCTGGCGTGCCAGGTCGAACCCCGCAACGCTAGCGAGGCCGCCCAAGTGGTCAGGGCTTTTCGCAGTGACGACCTTGGCGTGGTTCGGGCGTTCGTCGAGCGCGTGCCGCAGTGGAGGTTCGTCGTCCCGCTGGCGGATCAGGCGCGGGTCGAGATGGAGGGCCTGCTGGCCTGCGGGGTCAGCGAGCGAGAGATCTCCGAAGCGGTCTTGCAGAGGGCCTCGGAGTCCGAGCTGGGACTCCAGCGCGCCGTGCTGCAACTGATGGGCCTGCGCGACTGGCGCGCTCTTGCCCGTCTGGTGAACGATCGAAGCGTGTCGCCCCAGATCGCGAAGGAGGTCTCCCGTGCTGCCGCGCGAGCCCTGAAGGACGGCTGGGTGGATGAAGCGGCTGGCATCGCGGACTGCGCAATCCGATCAGGAACCGGGATGAACCAGGCACGGGCCGTGCATGCGCAGGCCGCGGAGCAACAGTTCGTGATCCGATCCGGTTGGCCGATCGAGCGGGCGCAAGATCGTCGCTACGACCCCGATCCGCGGTCCACGCTAGCGGTGCTGGCACAGTCGCTACCGCACCGTTCCGGCGGATACGCCACCCGCTCCCACGGCATACTGACAGGTCTGCGGTCCCGTGGCTGGGAGCCACAGGTCGTCACCCGACTCGGCTTTCCCTACGACCGGTGGTCCTCGAGCAACACCGAGGAAGTCCCTGGCGAGGACGTGGTCGACGGCATCGCCTATCACCGTCTGCTCGAGCCCGGCGAGCGCGCCTATCCGACGACACCGGTCGCCTCGTACATCGAACGCTTCACCGCTCGCATCATGGCTCAGGCCACGCAGCAGCGGGCCGCTCTGATCCACGCTTCCAGCTTCCAGAACAACGGGCTGGCCGGGCTCGCGGCGGCCCGGCGGCTCGGGATTCCGTTCATCTACGAGATGCGTGGGTTGGAGGACCTGATGAAGGTCTCCCGCAACCCCGCGTTCGCCGACACCGGGTCCTACCGGTTTATCTCGGGGTTGGAGAACCACATCGTGGCGCACGCCGACGTGACGTTCGTGATCACCGAGGCTTTACGCGAAGAGATGATCCAGCGCGGCGGACCGGCGGATCGGATCGTGGTGCTCCCGAACGGCGTCCACACGAGCGAGTTCGAACCACGCCCGCGAGACGCGCGACTGCAGGCCGAGCTCGGCTTGGGGGAACGGATGGTCATCGGGTATGCCGGGGGACTCGTGGACTACGAGGGTCTCGACCTGCTCGTGGAAGCCGCAGCAGCATTAGCCGAGCGCCGGTCTGACTTCGTGGTGGTTATCGTCGGTGACGGTCATATGGACGCGCGACTACGTCGTCTCGTGGAGCAGATGGGCCTGCAGGAGTTCGTCATCTTCACGGGTCGGGTGCCTCACGACGAGGTCGCTCGATACCTGTCGTTGTTCGACATCACGCCGTTCCCACGACTCCCCTTGCCGGTATGCGAGTTGATCTCCCCGATGAAGCCGTTCGAGGCGATGGCGATGGGCAAGGCCGTCATCGCCTCGTCGGTGGCTGCGCTCACCGAGATCGTCGAACACGACGTGCGCGGGCTCGTCTTCGACAAGGGCGACAGCACAGATTTCGCCGCACAGCTGGATCGGTACCTCGACTCGGCGACGCTACGCGAGGAGATGGGCCGCGGGGCCCGTCAGTGGGTGTTCGAGAAGCAGGACTGGTCGGACGTGGTGGCGGTCGCCGACTCGGTCTACCGTCGGTTGCTGTCCGAACAGGACGTCATACCGTGACGTGGTCGATCCCGTCCCCGTAGCTCACGATGGTCGAACCGCGACTCAGGAGCTCGTCGTCGGCGATGCCCCAGGTGTGTCCGCTGGGGGTGGCCGCCCGACGGGAAACGTAGTTGAAGCGGTCGGTTGAGTAGACCCGTCCGCCCTGCGCGCGCACCTTCTGCAAGAACGTCGTGTCGACCCGTCGCGGGAGGTCTTCGAACTGCAACGACCGCGCCAACGCTCGGGGGGTCAGGATCGTGCCGCCCTGCACGAGGTCGGTGTAGCGATGTTCGGCGTGGGCGAAACGGAGGGCGAGGGCGTTGCTCGCGGCGAGGTGCACGTAGTGCGCCCATTTCCCGACCACCTGGGCGTCGCTATAGGAGAAAGCGCGGACCAGGTCGCTGAGATAGTGCGGGCTGTAAGTGTTGTCGTCGTCCATCTTGGCGACGTAGTGACCCCCCGCCAGCTCCACCCCCAGATTCATGCACGCACCCAGGGTCCACTCCGCCGGTGCCTCGTGGGAGACCGCGTGGGCGACCCCCAGGGCCTCTGCTCGACGCCGCAGGTCGCCGGGCTCGATGGCGAAACCGTGGGTGATCAGGACGAGCTCGACGTTGGGGTGGGCCTGGGCGGCGATGAAGGCCAGGACCTGGTCGACGTTGCCGGGGCGCATGGTCGGCACCACCGCAGAGATCGAGTCCGCATGGGCGGGCCCGACCAGTCCCACCGCGTCGAGGATCGTGTCGACCCGATGACGGTAGAGGTGCTGGTCGAAGACGCGCCGGTGGGCCCTCAGGGCCACCCGGTCACGGTGCTCTTTCTGATCGAGCAGGACGTTCAGCGCCGACTCGGCCTCCGCGCGGTTGCTCGCCACGGTGATGCTGTCTCCGAAGAACGGCTCGATGGCCGCTGAGGGTGCAGACAGGATCGCCGTCTGGGCTGCCGACAGCTCGAAGAGACGCCGTGCACACATCGTGGGGCTGGTGGTCACCGAGTTGACGTTGAGGAAGACCGGGTAGGCACGGAAAGCCGACAGCATCTCTTCGTAGGGCAAAGACCCCACGACGCAGGACTGGTACTTCGCCGGGAACTGGTAGCGCTCGTCCTCGGCCTGCATACGGGAGAAGATGTGCAGCCCACGAGACTGGGCGGCCGGGAGCAGGAAGTCCATCTGCTCACGTCGGTCCGAGTGCTTATCGGTGAAGTAGGTTCCGGCGAAGGCCACCGACCGAGTCGTAGCGCCAGGGGAGGTGGGACTCAGCACAGACACTGGAGTATGGATGCGGGGCTGGGCTGCGAACGGAAGCAGCTGCACGCATCGGTGTCCGAGATCGACCTGGTACTGCTCGATCCGGTCGGCATCGACGGTGAAGACGTGGTCGAAGAGCGCGGCCGTACGCAGGAAAATGTCGTAGTTGGGTGGGTCCTCCTTGTTCCAGAAGACCGTGGGGATCTCGTGGGCCCGACACCATCCCACGACGTCCACGAGATCTTGGTGTGGTCCCGACGGGTTGGTCATGCTGAGCCGCCATGCCCGGTCGTTGCCGACCCAGGCCGACTCCACGAACAACAGGTCAGGAGGGCCGGCCTCGAAGGCTTCGCGCCACCCCTGGCGGGGGACCGGTCGCTGGTCCCACTCGTATCTGAAGGCCATGGCCGAGAAGGGGTCCAGGATCGTCGCGACGCTCAGCTGTGGCCGTTCGACGGGGCCCTCCGGCACCGGAAAGCGGACCAGCCCCTCGAGTGCCGACGATCCGGGGGGTGAGCGCCGAACGGGGGAGCGGAGCGCGTGCGCAGCCACCGACAGTCGACGGGCCCCCTTCCGATGGAGCTCGTCCCGGGCGCTGGGGTCGGTCAGCGACCGCGCGGCCAAACGAGCCGCGTGACGGACCTGGCGCGCCGACACGGGAGCCTTCATCCGGCCAGCCGCCGGGCGATGACCTCAGCGCAGCGCACGCCGGCCGCGCCGTCCCACAAGGGCGGGATGGGCCACTGGGACAGCCGCCCTCGCTCCAGTGCCTGGGCCATCTGATCCGCGAGGTTGTCCCGCCGGACGAGTCGGTTGGTGCCGTGCGTGATCGTGACGGGACGTTCGGTGTTGGGGCGCAGGGTCAGGCACGGCACCCCCAGGACGGTGGTCTCCTCCTGTACGCCCCCCGAGTCCGTCACCACGGCGGCCGCTCCTTCGACCAGGCCCATGAACTCCAGGTAGCCGTACGGCTCGATGATCTGCATTCTGGGGTGATCGAAGAGTCCCGCGTCACGGAGCCGTTCCCGGCCGCGCGGGTGCAGCGGCAGCACCACATGAGCCAGGTCCGCCACGGCGTGCATGGCGCTGACGAGCTCGCGGATGTCGTCGCTGCGGTCCACGTTCCCGGGTCGATGCAGCGTAGCCACGACGTACTTCTCAGGCAGATCCAGCTCAGCCCGGACGGCGGCACCCGCAAAGCGCGGTCGGAGCCTCAGGAGGGTGTCGATCATCGGGTTTCCGACGAAGTGGATCTGCTGCTCGGGCACGCCCTCGCGGGCCAGGTGAGCGATCGCATCGGTGCTCGTCACCAGGAGCAGATCGGCCAGCCGGTCCGTCACCATTCGGTTGATCTCCTCGGGCATGGACAGGTCGAAAGAGCGCAAACCAGCCTCGACGTGGGCCGTGGGCACGCCCATTTTGGCTGCTACCAACGACGCCGCGACCGTTGAGTTGACGTCACCATAGACCACCACAATGTCTGGTCGGTGCTGCTCGAACAGGTCCTCCAGCCCGGTCATGATGGCTGCTGTCTGAGCACCGTGGCGACCCGAACCGACCCCCAGGTTCACGTCCGGCTCTGGGAGGCCGAGCTGGGTGAAGAAGACGTCGCTCATCTTCGGGTCGTAGTGCTGGCCGGTGTGCACGAGGAGCTGGGGCACTCCCCGGTCCTTCAAGGAGGCGATGACGGGGGCCGCTTTGGGGAAGTTGGGGCGTGCGCCGGTGACGTGCAGGACGAGTGGGGACATGTGTTCCTCGCGGTAGGTCGAAGATGTGGACATCTGACTGTCACCGAGTGTGTGTCTATTGGTCACGAAGAGTCTGTCTGCGCTGCATACCTTCGCATAGTCGAAGGAGAAGTCCATGACCGTGTTCATGATGGCCGCACGCAACCTACCGCTCACCGCCTCTGTCGCCCGGCTGCACCTCGGGCGGGCCGGGCTGAAGGCGACCTCAGTCGTCCTGCGCCGCTGTCCGCGACCGGTCAGGCTGCAGTTGAGCGCGCCGGTGGTTCGCCATTTCCGTCCGGACTTGGCGGCTCTCGCAGTGGCCGCGGACGGACGTGGTCCGGAGGCTCGTGCGGTGCTGAGCGAGGCCATCGAGTCCCTCGACGCGCAGGAGAGTCGGCGGTCACAGCGCGCCGGTCGTCCGGTGACCTCGCCGTCCCGCAGTCGCTACGCGCAAGCCGCTGTGGTGCTGCACGATGTGCCGTTGGCCCAACGTGCCTTGTACGGATCGAGCGATCCGCAGTCGACGTCGGGTTTCGGCGCTGTTCTGGGCAAGGTGCCCGCCTCGGTGGCCATCGCGCGCAGTGTCGTCGCGGCTGAGCAGGGCCATCTCGATCTCGCCCTTTCGCACCTGGAAGACGTGGAGCGCCCTTCGGTGCGCGGTTTGCGGGATCGCCTGAACGGTGAGCGCCAAGTGCTCCGGGCCGAGCTGTTGTCGGACGTCCTCGGGACGGCCCCGAGGGCGCACCGACTTTCGCAGAGAGGGAGACTCGCCTCCACCTTGCACGTGGTCAGCGGCGCTCTTCCGGAGCAGCAGAGCGGTTATACCGTCCGCACCCAGGGCATTCTCAGCGCCCAACGTGCCGCAGGTATCGACGCGCAAGCCGTGACCCGATTGGGATTCCCGGTCGACGTGGGGGTGTTCGCCGCCTCGGCGCACGTCACCCACGAGGGGGTGCCGTACCACCACCTGTTGCCCGGCCAAGGCATTCCGGTGCCCGGCCGAGACCGGCAGGAACTGGCCGTCGACGAGCTGGCGACCCTGGTGCGACGAACGCGTCCCGACCTGCTCCACGCGCACAGCAAGCACGAGAACGCCCAGGTGGCCCTGCTGGCCGCGCGCCGCTTCGGCCTCCCTGTCGTCTACGAGGCGCGAGGCTTTCTGGAGGAGACTTGGGTGAGCGCCGGGGGTGATCCGAGCAGTGACTTCTATCGGTGGACCCGTGAGAGCGAGACCCGGTGCATGCAGGAAGCGGATCAGGTCGTCACCATCTCTGCGGCCATGGCCCGGGACATCGTGCTGCGCGGCATCCCCGCTCATCGTGTGCATGTCGTGCCCAACGCGGTCCCGAGCAGCTTCGCGGACCGGCCACCGGGGGCTCCGGGAGCCGACCGGCTGCAGCGGCGGGCGGAGGTCCGGGGGCGTTTAGGCATCCCTGAGCACGCACGGGTCTTCGGGACGGTGACCACCCTGAACGACTACGAAGGACTGGACACCGTCATCGAAGCCCTGGCGCTGCTGCGGGACCCGATCCTTCGGTTGCTCATCGTCGGCACCGGTCCGTCCCGGGCCAGGTTGGCCGAGCACGCTGAGCGCAGGGGAGTGTCGGACCAGGTCGTCTTCACCGGGCGGGTCGCGCACTCGCAGGTTCGCGACCACCTGGACGCGATGGACGTGTTCGTGCTGCCACGTCGGGACACGCCCGTGACCCGACTCGTGCCACCCCTGAAGCCCCTCGAGGCCATGGCGGTCGGTGTACCGGTGCTGGCCAGCGACCTGCCGCCGTTGGTGGAGATCGTGCGTCCCGGAGCCTTCGGTGAGGTCGTGAGCCCCTCTGAGCCCGCCGCATGGGCGCAACGCATGAGCTCCTGGGCGGGGGACTCGCAGCGGGTAGAGGAGACAGGTGCCCGGGCCGCGGCGTTCGTCGCGGCGGAGCGGACGTGGACGCAGGCTACCGAGCAGTACCGAAGGATCTATGAGGGTGTGCTCAACGCCGGTCCGGTAGCCACGGCATCGATGGGACCCGGCGTCAGCACCGACGGGCGACGCTCCTCAGGCCGCTGCGCACTGTCGGCCCCGAGGAGAGTGGGAGTCGCCTAGGGGCGACCAAGCCCGATGTAGGTCCACCCGGCGGCCCGGTAGGCGTCTTTGTCCAAGCAGTTCCGCCCGTCCACGATCACCATGTTCGTGACTCGCTGACCCAGCTCGACCGGGTCGAGTGCGGCGAACTCGGGCCACTCGGTGAGGTGGAGGACCGCCTCCACGCCGTGCACGGCCTCGTCGACCGAGTTCGAGTACGTCAGCGTGGGGAAGATCTGAGCGGCGTTCGGCATCGCCTTGGGGTCGTAGATCGACACGTCGGCTCCGGCCAGATGCAACTGTCCCGCAATCGAGAGGGCAGGCGAGTCACGCACGTCGTCGGAGTCGGGTTTGAACGCAGCACCCAGGACCGCGACCCGGCGTCCCGGGAGGTCGCCGAGCTGATTGCGCACGATGTTGACCACATGCTCACGTCGGCGCAGGTTGATCGCATCCATCTCGATCAGAAAGGCCACCGACTGCGCGGCGCCGAGCTCAGCGGCCCGGGCACTGAACGCTCGGATGTCCTTGGGCAGGCAACCGCCCCCGAAGCCGACCCCGGCGTTGAGGAACTTGCGACCGATGCGCACGTCGTGTCCGATGGCGTCAGCAAGTTTGGTCACGTCAGCACCCGCGGCCTCACAGATCTCCGCCATCGCGTTGATGAAGGAGATCTTGGTGGCCAAGAAAGAGTTGGCGGCCACCTTCACCAGCTCTGCCGTGGGCAGGTCCGTGATGACCACAGGGGTGTCGTCCTCAGCGATGGTTCGTGCGTAGACGCTGCGCAGCACCTCTTCGGCGTGCTCGGCCCACTCCCCGTCCACCCCGAACACGAGCCGGTCGGGGTGCAGGGTGTCCTTCACCGCCAGACCTTCGCGCAGGAACTCGGGGTTCCACGCCAGGGAGACGTTGACGCTGTCCGGTGTCGCGTTGCGGATCCGGTCCGCCAGGCGCTCCGCGGTGCCCACCGGCACC
This sequence comes from Actinomycetales bacterium, assembly GCA_038258285.1. GTDB lineage: Bacteria > Actinomycetota > Actinomycetes > Actinomycetales > Dermatophilaceae > Ornithinicoccus. The sequence continues at coordinate 10,285 of JBBSQA010000043.1, forward strand.
GTCGACTTGCCCACCACGACCGAGCCGTCGGCCAGGTGGGGGATGATCGCGTCGATAGCCGCGTCGACATACGTCAGGTCTGCGGCCAGGGATCCGTGCTGCTGGGGGGTCCCCACACAGACGAAGTGCACCTGCGCATCGGCGATCTCCGAGACGTCGGTGGTGAAGTGCAGCTTCCCGCCGACGTGCTTCTCCAGCAGGGGCTCGAAGTCCGGCTCGTAGAACGGCATCTTGGCCGCCGTCAGCGAGGCGATCTTGCGCTCGTCCACGTCGACGCCGACCACGTCGTAACCCAACTCGGCCATTCCGGCCGCATGAACGGCGCCCAGATAGCCGGTCCCGATGACTGAAACGCGCATATACACCACTCTCTCGCCGCTGGGTCGGGGACGACGGTACCTTGCCGAGAAGGCGCTGCGGGACTCAGCGGCGCGGATCAGGCCACCTGCCGTTCACCTGAAAACGGGAGCGACCTCCAGAAGGGCATCGGACAGGGTCCGGCTGTAGCTCCGGGTCAGGTGGCTGGCATCGGAGTAGACGACAACGTTGCCGACGACCGCCGGGCACACCGTTCGCGAACAGAGAGAGTCGGACAGGTCGACGAACGAGACGTCCGGGTGCAGCGTCTCAAGTTCGGGGGAGTCGTAGGTCGAATCAAAGTACTTCGATCGAGGCGAGTCACACTTCGTCGTGAGCGTTCCGAACGTGGCTAGGCAGTCGGGAATGTCACGCTCAGGGCGAGGTGTGTCTCGGATCGCCAGCACCTCGATCCCCGCAGAGGTGAATTGCTTCCAGACCAGGGGATACATCGGCGGCAGTGATTCCTCGGTGCCGGGCCTGCTTACAACGGTGGATGTCAACATCACCAGGTCCGGATCCTGCTTGATGATCCATTCTTCCGCTGCGGCGTTCCAGATCCGACAGGACTTGCTGATGGCGGGGTCGACGCCGGACTCGTCTTCGGCCGGGATGTCGTAGTCCCCATCAATCAAATGGGTGCCGGGGCGACACCCGCTCTTGGTGGCCGAGAGCAGGCGCCATCCGTGTTGCTCGGCAATGAGCTTCAGGGTCGGTTGCCAATGCGCCGAATGGCTTCCGCCCGTGAGCACCATCGTTCGGTCGGCGTCGGGGTCACCGAACTCGCAGAAGGCGAAGTCGTCGATGGTCGGCTTCTGATGACACCCCTGCTCATAGACCTCGGGGATGTCGTCCGGCGCCGAAGCTACCCCTGGTGCTGGCTCGTCCGTGTTGGCCTCGGTCAGCGAGTCAGTCCCCAGTCCAACCGCTCGGGCCCCTGGGAAGCGGTTCTCGTCCAGGTCCGTAGCGATTGGCGTCACGTCACCGCTCACTGCGGCGACGGCATACCCCGTGCCCGCGACTGGCAGAACCAGCAAGGAAAGCAACAACGGCACGGACCAGGAACGCCGCCCCGAGAGCCGAAGGGAGCGGATCGGTCGTTCCACGAAGCGGGTCGAGGCGAACGACAACGCGATCGAGACGGCGATCACCGCCAGGCCCCCCCACAGTCCGACCTGATCCTGACCCGTCAGCACCAGCGTGAAGACCAGGAGCGGCCAGTGCCACAGGTACAACGCGTAGGACACTGAGCCCAAGCGCACGAGGGGCTTGCTCGACAGCAACCCGCTGGCGGACCAGCGCGCATCGGTGTGCCCCGCGACCAGGATCGCTACTGCCCCGACCACCGGCCAGAGGGCGATCCACCCGGGGAAGGAGGTTCCCACCGACAGGACCGCCCCACAGGTGAGGATGGACAACAAGCCAGCCCAGCCGAGACCCCACGACCATCGGCGGCTCAATACCGGCCACCACGGGGCGCTGAGTGCGAGGAGCCCCCCGATCCCGAACTCCCATACACGGGTGCCGGTGTTGAAGTAGGCGGCCGGCTGGTTGACCGCAGTGAGCCAGATCGAGAAGACGAAGGACGCCAGGACCAACACGGTCAGCGTGACGCCGATGCGCCGCCGCAGCCCCGATGCGGGACCCACCCGAAGCACTATCAGGAACACGACGAGCCAGATCAGGTAGAACTGGCCCTGGATCGACATCGCCCAGAAGTGTTGCACCGGGGAGTTGCTGAAGTCCCGGTCTAGATAGTCCACGGAGCGTCGGGCCAGTTCCCAGTTCTCGTAGTACAGCGCGGAGGCCGCGATCTCGCTGAACACCTCGTCGCGGCGCGTGGTCGGGATGAGGAACCAGCTCGCGATCGCCACCACGACCAGGACCAGGAGGGCGTTGGGCAGGAGGCGTTGCAGCAACCGACCCAGGTAGCGTCCGACGTCGATCCGGCCGGTGCGTTCCAGATGTCCCAGCAGAGTCGTGGTGACCATGAACCCCGCGATGACGAAGAAGACATCGACGCCGCCGGAGACGCGTCCGAACCACACGTGGTAGGCCGCCACCAACAGGGCGGCCACCGCGCGGAGCCCTTCGATCTCCCAACGGAACCGGCGCGCCCGACCCGTGGTGCGGGGTGCAGGGGTCATCGGGCAGAGCCCATCACAAGAGCATCTTCTGACAAGATCACCGTATGACGCAGCACATCGCCTCCGAGTTGGTGGCCAACGTGGCCCAGGTCCACGTCGAACCCGGGCAGAAGGTCAAGGCTGGCGAAGAGGTCGTGCTGCTGGAGTCCATGAAGATGGAGATCCCGATGCTGATCGAGGGTGGCGGGACTGTGACCAGTGTCTTCGTCTCCCCTGGCGATGTCGTCCAGGAAGGCGACGTGCTGGTCGTCATCGACTGACGCCACACCGCCGGTGCCGTTAGTCCTCAATGGCGACCTTCAGCCAGGCCCGGATCATGGGCATGACCTGGTCGGGCACTTCGAGGTGGTGGAAATGTCCCGCCCCTACCGTCTGTCCGGTCGTCAACGAGACTCCAGCCTCTTTTGCCACGGCGAAGACCTGCCGCTCGACCGTGGCGGCGTGCAGAAGCAAGAGCGGGCGATCGACGCTCCGCAGCGCTGCGACCCCGTCGAAGTCGGCCATGGCCGCAGCGGCCCCCGCGGCGATCTCGGGCCGTGTGCGGGAAATGGCCTCCACCAGCGCGACCCGTGAGGCGCGGTCGGTGTCCAGGAAGAGACTCTGAGCGAACGCGCGACGCCACGCTCCACTGCTGTCTCGGCGTACGTGCTCCACCGCGTCGGCCCAGAAGGCCTTGGCCGCCGGGTTCACGATGGGTGCGGGGTCGAGCAGGACTCCGCCGACCGGAGCGCTCGGCCCCAGAGGGTGAGCCGCCAGTGCCGCGAGAACGACCAGCGCCCCCATGCTGTGCCCGATCAGCACCGGCCGGTGCAGTCGGGCCCGCTTGCAGATCGCCCAGATGTCGTCTGCGTAGTCCTCGATCCGGACCTCGGTCAGGGTATGGGGGATCGCCTCGGTGTGGTCGTTGCGACGGTGACCCACTCCCATCGACCCGTCATCCTGCGCGTCCAGACTCTCGCCGTGACCGCGCAGGTCGACTTCCACGATCCGGTGTTCGGTGCCGAGCTCCTGGCGCAGAGTGACCATGGAGGAGCGCTCGCAGTACCAGCCGTGGATCAGCACAAGATCGGGGGCACCCGAGCTGCTCGGGCCCGATACGGCATACCGGACGGGGCCGGCGGTCGTATGCAGAGCGGGAGCCACCCGCAGATCGTGCCACGACCCCCGCTCTATCGGGTATCGTGGCGGGGTTCGCCGTACGAATGACCCTGTGGACAACTGCCGACACCCACGCGATGGGACTGGCACCCTAGGGATCACTCTCGCGGTGGGACGTATCGCAACCCTCCTGCCACGGAGAGACCGTGGCCGCTTGAGACCGAAGGAGGTGGGTTAACGCATGCGTCAGTACGAATTGATGATGATCCTCGACCCCGAGATGGACGAGCGCAATCTTCAACCCAC
>JBBSQA010000044.1:0-13585 GCA_038258285.1 Actinomycetales bacterium
CGCGGAACTTCCAGTCCGTGGGATTGACCCCGGCGCGGACGATCCGCACCCGGACCTCTCCCGGACCCGGCTCCGGGACCTCCCGCTCGACCAGCTCCAACACGGAGGAGTCGCCGCTCTCGGTGTAGACCACAGCACGCACGATGGTTCCCTTCGTCGCCATTCTCTTCCCACGGGATCAACGCACGTAGGTCGCAGACTGTGCCGCCACAGCAGACGCCCTGTGCTCTCGCCGAGCACGCCCTACGGACACACCGAGTCTTCGGGGTGCCGACCACTCAGCACCGCAGCGACGTTGCGCATCGCGCGATCCGCCATGCACTGACGAGTCCTGTCGCCCGCGCTGCCCAGGTGCGGCGCGAGCACCACGTTCTCCAGCTCGAGCAACCCGGAGTGCACCATCGGCTCGTGCTCGAACACGTCGAGGCCAGCCGAGCGAATCCCCCCAGAACGCAGTGCGTCGACCAGCGCCTGCTCATCCACCACGGCTCCACGAGACGTGTTGACCAGGATCGCCCCGGCCTTCATCGACGCCAGCTCCTCGCGACCGATCAGGTGATGGGTCTCGGGAGTCAGCGGGCAGTGCAGGGTGACCACGTCGGCGCGCCGCAGCAGGTCGGGGAGGTCGACCGGCTCGACTCCGAGTTCTCGCGCAGCCGCGCCGGTGGCCGCCCGGCCAGTGGCAATCACGCGCAGGTCGAACGCTCGTGCCCGCCGAGCCACGGCCATCCCGATGCGGCCAAGCCCGACGATGCCCAGGACACGGCCGGCGCTGATGTCCATTCCCACCAGCATGTCCGGCCGCCAGCTCCAGGGGACACCCGTCCGCAGGAAGCGGTCGCCCTCTGCAACCCGGCGCGCGGCCGACAGGATCAGCGCCATGGTGAGGTCGGCCGTAGCCGCGTCCACGACACCGGGGGTGTTGGTGCCGTACACGCGGTGCCTGGAAAGGGCAGCCACGTCGAAGTTGTCGAAGCCCACGGCCATGTTCGCCACCACACGGAGCTGCGGTCCGGAAGCCTGGAGAAATTCCTCATCGACTCGTTGGGTCAGCATCGTGAGGACGGCATCTGCTCCTGCCACGCTGCGCAGGAGCTGGGCGCGTGGCTCCACTCCGCCATCACGATATGAGCTGACGCGCCACCCCTGCTTCGCGGCGAAATCGAGAGTCTCGGAGGTCGGGGTGTAGGCGAGGTGAACGTGCGCAGGGTCCTGCATTCACTGCTCCTCGAGTGTCGCGACGACTGACCAATATGCCTCGATTGTATACATAGATCGGCCCAGGCCCTAGAGGAAGATGCGCGTGCGCTGATAATGTCGCCGCGCGAGCGAAATTCTTGCCGCTATTGCATGCAGTGCCTGCGCTGCGCCGCATGCTGTCCAGGCCCTAGCGAGGGAGCGCACCATGGCTCAACCACAAGGTCGCACCGTGCTGGCCAACGCCACGTTTCTGGTTGGCGAGGACCTGACGCCGACACCGGGCGCGTTGTCGGTGGTCGGCGACCGCATCGAAGCCATTGGTCCTGACGTCTCGCCCCGACCCGGTGATCAGGTGATCGACCTGGCAGGTGCCACCGTGATGCCGGGCCTGATGGATGCCCACTGCCACCTGGTCTACCGCAACGTCACCGACCCCTACGACATCGAGCTACGCCAGTCCGTACCAGCAGCGACCATCGACGCGGTGTTCAACGCCGAAGTCCTGGTGCGGGCCGGCTTCACCACGATCCGCGACGTCGGCAGCCGCGCCAACATCGGTGTCGAGGTTCGAGACGCCATCCGTCGAGGCGACGTCCGGGGCCCACGGGTGAGGGCGGCCGGACAGATCGTCTCCTCGCCAGGTGGCCTGGGCGACTTCCAGCCGAGCCACATCATGGAGGGTGCGACCTACCGTTCTGGTCTGGCGACCCTCGTGGTGGGTCCGCACGAAGCGCGCGCGACCGTCCGCCGCCAACTGAAGGACGGCGCGGACTGGATCAAGGTCGGCGTCAGCGGGACTGGATTCAACGCGCTCTGCCCGGCGGAGCGCAGTGGCCTCTCCGAGGAGGAGTTCCACGCCGTCGTTGACGAGGCGCGGCGTCAGGGTGTTCCCGTCGCAGCGCACGCCGAGTCCGCGGACGCGATCCGGAGCGCTGCCCGTGAGGGCGTGCAGACCATCGAGCACGCGATCTTCCTCGAAGACGACGCCCTAGAGGACGTGGTGGCCAATGGCGTGACCATCTCCCCCACCCTCTCGATGTACCGCGCCTTCGCCGAAGAGGGCGCCGCAATGGGCATCCCCCACGTCATCGTGGAGGAACACAAACGGACGCACGCGTCCCATGTGCTCAGCATCGCGAAGGCAGTCGCCGCCGGCGTGCCGATCGTCGCGGGCGGCGACGCGGGGCTGACCCACTTCCCCCAGGGATCATGCGCGCGCGAAGCCGCGACCTACGTGGAGCTGATCGGCATGTCGACCACGGACGCCCTGCGCACCCTGACCGTGAATGTGGCGCGGTTGCTGGGGATCCTCGATGAGGTGGGCACCCTCGAGATCGGGAAGATCGCCGATCTCGTCGCGTGGAGCGCCGATCCGCTGGCAAACGTCCGCGTCCTCACCCAGGACAGCGCCCGCATGCTGGTGATGCAGTCCGGAATCGTCGTCACCTGAACCATCCACTCAAGGCCACACCCACCCACGGAGGACGCATGGCTCAACCCATCGACATCGCCATCATCAACGGGACCGTGGTCAACGACGGGTGGAGCGGACCTGCCACCGTCGGCATCACCGGCGGGTTGATCACCCATGTCATCGGGCCCGGCCAGGAGCTTCCTGCAACTCATGCCGCGACGCGCACCATCGATGCCCAGGGGAAGCTCGTGATGCCGGGTGGCGTCGACCCGCACACGCACATCGACATGCTGATCGGCAGCTGGGCCACGCTCGACGACTATGCAGCCGCGACGTCCGCAGCGCTCATGGGCGGGACCACCACTGTCATCGACTTCGCCATCCCGGCCCCTGGCCAGTCACCTCTCGCAGCGGTCCAGGAGCGTCAGGAGATGGCCGAGACCGGTTTCTGCGACGCGGCACTGCACGGGTGCGTCGTGGACTGGACCGACTCAACGGCCGCCGAGCTCGCCGCGATGGCTGAGCTCGGCGTTCGAACCATCAAGCTGTTCACGACCTACCGGGACGTGGTCATGGCCGACTCTCGCACCGTGCTACGGGTGATGGAGGCGTTGAGGGAGCTCGGCGGGCTGGCCATCGTGCACGCGGAGGCCAATCACCTGATCGAAGCCCGCGAGGACGAGCTGGAGCCCGAAGGTGGCCTGTCCGCGCCGAACCACGCGCGGACACGCTCCGAGCTCTCCGAGGTCGACGCTGTCGAGCGGGTCTTGGCGATCGCCGAGCACCTCGGGGTTCAGGTCTACTTCGTCCACCAGTCCACAGGAGAGGCTGTCGCCGCCGTTCGGGCGGCGCGCGGAAGGGGTGTCGCGGCCTACAGCGAGACGTGCCCCCACTACCTCACGCTCGACAGCTCGGAGTACGACGGTCCGCACCCCGAGCGCTTCGTGTGCTGTCCGCCGCTGAGGGCTCGGGGGACGGTCGAGGACCTGCAAAGAGCCACGTTGGCGTTCGATGTTCACACGGTCGGCAGCGACCACTGTTGCTACGACACCGCTCAGAAGGAAGGGCGAAGCGATGACGTCCGGGCGATGCCGGCAGGGCTTCCCGGGGTCGAGACGCGACTTCCCGTCACCTACACGACCCTGGTCGTCGAGAAGGATCTGGCGGTCGAGAGGTTCGTCGCACTGGTGTCCGCCAACCCGGCGAGGCTTAACGGCCTCTACCCGCGCAAGGGAGTGATCGCTCCGGGCTCGGATGCGGACGTGGTGGTGTTCGACCCGCAGGTGGAGCGCGTGGTCAGGTCTGTCGACCTGCACATGAAGACCGACTACTCGCCCTATGAGGGACGCACGCTGCGTGGCTGGCCGAGCATCGTGATCGCGCATGGCGTGGTCGCCGTCGACGCAGGGGAACTGCTCGTCGCGGATCCCTGCGGCAGATCGGTGCCCTCACTCCCCGTGTGGAACTCGGGCCGCCTCTGCTGAGCCCGGATCCGACCTGCATCCCGACCGACGCGAGAAGGTCCCAGACCGTGGTCTGGGACCTTCTCTGCTTGCTCGAGCCGGACGATGCCAGGTGCCGCAGGTTCAGCCGATGTCGAGCAGGATCTTGCCGTAGGCCGTGCGCGATGCGAGTTCCTTCTGCGCCTCCGCGGCGTCCTGAAGGTCGTAGCGCGAGTTGATTCGCGGGCCGAACGTCCCGCGAGAGACCAGGTCGAGCACGTGCCGGAGTTCGTCCCTGGTCTGGGTGTGGGAGGAGATGTAGGAGATGTGCCTGCGGAAGAACTCGATGATGTCGAAGTCCACCACCTCACCCGCGTGGGCGCCGATGCTCACCAGCCTGCCGTAGGGCCGCAACGAGAACATCGACTTCTGGAAGGCGGACCCGCCGACGACGTCGAAGACGATGTCCACGCCCCCACCATGCGTCAGCTCGTCGACCGCCTCGGTCACGTCGGCGTCGGTGTAGTTGATGACGTGGTCGGCTCCATCCTCGGTGGCCCGCTCGAGCTTCGCGTCGGTGCTGGCCGTGCCGATCACCGTCGCTCCGGCTGCCTTGCAGATCTGGAGCGCAGCCGACGCGACCCCGCTGCCGATCGAGTGGATCAGCACCTTGTCGCCGACTGTGAGCCCTGCGCGGGCGACCAGTCCGTGCCATGCGGTGCCGAAGGCCGTCATCGAGGCCGCAGCGTCAGCGAAGTCGAGGTTGTCGGCCAGCGGGAGGCAGTGGCTCGCCGGTGCAAGCATGCGCTCGGCATAGGTCCCGCGGATGTGTTCGCCGAAGAGCAGCCGATTGCTGCAGAGGTTGTCCTGCCCTCGCAAGCACCACTCGCACGTCCCGCACGTGCGGATGTAGGAGACGGCCACGCGCTCCCCGATCCGGGAGGGATCCACCCCGGCTCCGACCTCGGAGATCACCCCGGCTCCCTCGATGCCCAGGACGTGGGGCATCTCGAAGTCGAATCGGGAGACCCCCTCGCGGATGTCGATGTCGACGTGATTGAGGGCTGCTGCGCGCAGGTCGACGACCACCTCCCCGAATCCCGGTTCGGGATCGGCGATGTCGCCGTAGCGCAGCACCTCGGGGCCGCCGAACTCCTCGAACAAGATCGCCTTCATGCGGTGCCTTCCTGGTACGACTGGTCCGCGGCGATGCCGCGGAAGTGATTGATGACCTCGCTGCTGGTGATCACGTCTGCGTACTTTGCGTCCATGTCGACGAGGTTCGCTTCGTGCTGCTCCCAGCTGCGGTCACCTACGGCGTCACTGACGACCAGTGACCGGAAGCCGTAGGCGTTGGCATCGACTGCCGTCTGACGGACGCACCCAGAGGTGGAGCAGCCGATGTGGATCACGGTGTCGATGCCGCGGTAGTTCAGCACCTGTTGCAGCTCAGTGCCGATGAAGGCGCTGCTGTGCCGCTTCGTGAGGACGTATTCGTCGCCCACGGGCGCCACGCGCTCGTCGATCTCGACCCACCGGCTGCCCAGGGTCAGGACTCCGAGCGCGGGTACCTTCTCGGCGAAGAGGCCAGCGTCGCTGAGGTCGGGCCGGTACGCCACGCGGGTGTAGAGGACGGGCACACCCGCCGCCCGCGCCTCCTCGAGGACTGCCTGGCCGACCCGGATGGGCTCGTCCTGATGACTCGAACCCAACGGGCACGCCGGATCCGTCATGCCGTACTGGAAGTCGATCACCAGCACGCACGGTTTCCGGCCGAATCCGGTGCGGTGGGCCAGGCCCTTCTCGGCGTAGTCGTCGAGGGTCTGCTGGCGGCTGCCCATGGCTAGACGTTCTCGGGGGACTTGCCCGGGATGAACTTGCCGATGCCCTGGGGACCGACCCACTCGCCTCTGTCGACCATCACGTGGCCGCGCAGGATCGTCGTGACCGGGAACCCATGGACCTCCCAGCCATCCCAGTTGCTGTAGTCGCCGCCCGAGTGCAGGTTCTGGTCCTGCGAGTAGATGTGCTTCTCGTCGGGATCGAAGACGACGATGTCGGCATCGGCTCCGGGGCGGATGACGCCCTTGGTGCCGTAGAGACCGAACAGCTTCGCCGGTGCTGCAGCGGTCATGTTCACGAACCGGGTCACAGCGAGGTTGCGCTTGACCACGCCCTCGGACCAGAAGACCGACATCCGAGTCTCCACGCTGTTCGTGCCACCCGTGACGTTGTCGACCGTGTCGCCGACGATCTTGGCCTCCAGTTTGATGGTGAAGTCATCGCTCGCCATGGTGTGCAACCGACCGTCGAGCGACGCATCCCACAGGACGTCGCGGTGCTCGATCGGCTTGTTGGGCGGGTAGTTCATGTAGCGCTGGCCCTGCGGGAGCTTGTAGAGCTCCGGATCGAAGACGAGGTTGGGGTGCAACACCTCGGCGAAGGCATCGACGCCGCTCGCGCGTGCTTCCGTGATCGCGTCAACGGACTCCATGGCGGAGACGTGCACGATGTAGAGCGGCGAGCCGCTCCTGCGCGAGAGCAGGAGCATCCGACGGACGGCGGCCTCCTCGGCCAGGGGCGGCCTCGCCTCGCCGATGTTCCAGAACTGCTGACGGTTCTCCTGGTACAGGCGGCGGGTGTGGTAGTCGATGATGCACTCGTCCTCACAGTGCACCATCACGATGCCGCCGTGCTTCTCGGTCTCAAGCATCGCGGAGTAGATGCGACCGTCGTCGGTCATCATCCCGCCGATGGTCTCGCTGCCGCTGAAGGCGGTGAAGAACTTGAAGGAGACCACGCCACCGCTGATGGCGTCCTTGATCTGGTCGGCGTTGTCCATCGTCCAGTTGCCGGTCATGATCGCGTGCATCGCATAGTCGGAGTGCGGGTTCTGCTCAGCAGTGACAGCCAACTTCTCCTGAACGGAGCTGAGCAGGCCCTCGCCCTCCCCGGCCATCGAGAAGTCGATGTAGGTCGTCGTGCCACCGAAAAGGCCTGCCCGAGAACCGTCCACCGGAGACTGCGCGGACATCGCCTCGGAGATGGACAGGTCGTAGTGGACGTGGGCATCGATCCCGCCGGGAACGAGGTACTTGCCCGCGGCATCGATCACCTTCTCCGCGCCGACCTGGTCGAACTGTCCACGGCTGCCGAGCGCGGCGATCTTCTCGTCGTGGATGGCAACGTCGAAGGGAAGGACGTCGTGCTCCGTGGCGACGAGTCCGTTCTTGATGATCAGGTCGTACATCTGGTCCTCGATTCCTAAAGGGTGGTGTCGCTGAGTGTCTGGCGGACCGCCCCGATGGGGGCGTGGATCCCAGTCGAGCTAGATGGCACCTGCTTCTCGCAGCCGCTCAAGCTCCTGATCGTCGAGTCCCACGACGTCGCGGTAGAACGCGTCGCTGTCCTTGCCGATAGGGCCACCGAGGTGGCGGATTCCTCCCGGGGTCTTGGACAGCCGCGGGTGGACGTGCACGGTCGAGGTCGGCCCGAGTTCGTCGTCGTCGACCCGGAGCAGCAAGTCACGCGCCTGGAAGTGCGGGTGGGCCGCGATCTGCGCCGAATCGTTGACCGGCGCTCCGGCCACTCCGAGTCGCTCGAAGAGGTCCAGCACGTGATCGACCTCGTGCTGCACCATCCAGGCGTCGATCTCGGCGTCCAGCTCAGCGACGTTGGCCAGTCGCAGCGCGTTGTTCAAGAAGCGAGGGTCGGTGATCAGATCCGGTCGCTCCATCGCGGTGAAGAGCTTCTCGACGATCCCCTGGGTGCCTCCGGAGATGGCCACCCACCGCCCGTCCTTGGTCTGGTACGTGTTGCGCGGCGCCAGGTCACCGAGGCGGTTGCCACTGCGTTCCCTGATGATGCCGAGCTTCTCGTAGTCGAGCATCACGTAGTCGATGAGCCTGTAGTTCGCCTCGATGATGGAGTTGTCGATCACCTGTCCCGTGCCGCCGTTGACATCTCGCCAGTAGAGCGCCGAGAGCACCCCCATCACCCCGGACAGCGCGGCGACTCCGTCGGCCAGGGGATAGCCCGAGAGCACCGGAGGACGATCTTCTGCGCCAGTCAGGTAGGACAAGCCGGAGAACGCCTCGGCCAGCGTTCCGAAGCCGGGCTTCGGTGCAAACGGGCCGGTCTGCCCGTATCCCGACGTGCGCAGGACCACCAGACGCGGGTTGGCCTCCAACATGCGCTCCGGCGCCAGGTTCCATCGCTCGAGGACCCCGGGACGGAAGTTCTCGATCACGACGTCGAACTCAGGAACCATCCGCATCAGCAGCTCCTGCCCCGCCTCGGTGTTCAAGGCGAGGGTGATCAACGTCTTGTTGCGCGCCAAGCCCTTCCACGGGAGGGACGTCCCGTTGTACTGGCTGCCCCAGAGCCGTACGGGGTCACCGGTGACGGGCATCTCGGCCTTGACCACCTCGGCTCCGAAGTCCGCGAGATAGGTGGCTGTCCACGGCGCGGCCATCATCGTCGCCAGGTCCAGGACCCTCAGTCCCTCGAGGGCACCCGGGCCCATCGTTGCCGGCGTCAGTGACTCGACATCGTGTGGCGGGATCGCTGTCATTGGCTTCGCTTTCGTTGGGGTCAGTAGGTGGGTGGTGGGCTGGTCAGCCAGCGATCAACGGCGGCACGGCCTCGTGCCACTGCGTGTCGCGCTGGAAGTCTGCGGCGATCTGGAACAGCTTCGCCTCGCGCCAGGGACCGGCGGAGAGGGCGATGCCCACCGGCATGCCCGATGGATGGAAACCGATCGGCAGGCTCAGGGTGGGGCCGGCGTGCAGGGCCCAGGGGTAGGTGATCCGGCCGAGCGCCTGCGTCTGGGCACGGGAGTCGTAGCCCCCGACGGCCGGCACGTCCACAGGTACGACAGGTGTGACGATGGCATCGAGGTCGTCGAACAGCGAGTCCAGGTGGTGGCGATAGGAGGCGCGCCACTCCAGCGAACGCACCAGATCCGTCGCCTTCACCTCGAGCCCTCCGCTGAGACGTCCTCGCACGTCGTCCGAGAAGTCGTCCGGCGAATCCCGAAGCCTCGACTCGTGGACCGATGCGCCCTCGCACTGCACGATTCGCGTCCAGTGCTCGAAACCGGCTGACTGTCCGAAGTCCCCCACGGGGACGAGCACCAGCCCTGCGCCGCGGGCGTAGTCGAGGAAGTCCTCGACTCGCGCGGACACCCCTGCGTCGAGGTCGTCGAAGAAGAAGTCCTCAGGAACACCCACGCGTAAACCACGCACGTCGGCACCGAGTCGTGCCGTGGCAGGCTCGCCCTTGGTGGGCAACGAGTAGGGGTCCACGGCATCGTGGCCGACAAGCGCCTCGGTCAGCTGGGCGGCAACCACCGCAGAGCGAGCCATCGGGCCAACGGCGTCCTGGGTGCGCGAGACCGGCATCACCCCTCGGTTGGAGATGGCTCCGAAGGTGGGTCGCAGTCCGACGACTCCATTGAGGGAGGCCGGGACCCGTACGGACGCACCGGTGTCGGTACCCAGGGCAACGTCGCAGTACCCGGCGGCGAGCGCGGCACCGGAGCCGCCGCTGGATCCGCCCGGAATCCGGTCCAGGTCCCAGGGATTGCGACAGCCGCCGTAGGTGGCGTTCTGGGTGGTGGCTCCCCACGCCAGTTCGGCCATGTTGAGCTTGGCGACCACTACCGCGCCCTGACGTCGAAGGAGATCGACGGCGTGGGCATCCTCGGTCGGCACGTGGTCGGCGAGGAATGACGCGCCCGACGTGGTGCGCACGCCGGCGGTGTCGATGTTGTCCTTCAGGCCGACCAGGACCCCGTGGAGGGGGCCACGACTCCTCCCTGCCTCGAGCTCCTCGGCGCGGGCCTGGGCCTCGGCGCGGGAGTCCTCGATCCAGGTGATGACCGCGTGCACCTTCGCGTCATGCTCGGCGAAGCGGGCACGAGCCTCGTCCCACCGGCGAAGAGCGTCCATGGTCGTCGTCAGCACGTCGATTTTGCTCCCGTTCAGAGGCCGTCATCCTTCGGTGTTCATACTGTATGCAATCTGACATACGCGCGTCAACGGCTTCTTCGCCGAGGCGGACACGATGTCGCGCTCGGGACAGCGCCATTCCTGGGACCCGACGCCTATCATCAGCGGCAAATCGTCCACGTCGGCCGTCAAAGGCGCCTCTCTCGCCGCGTGAAGCGATGGACTCGGCCTTCTCTGCCGACACTCCCCGAGCCCTCAAATGTGTACAATCGAGCACGTGGACACTCTGGCAGATCGCTTTGTCAGTCGTGCACGAGCTTCGGACACGTGCAAGGATTCCTTCACGCTGCCACGAGGCCATCCGCGCTCGAATCTTGGACGGCACCTCTGCATGACTCACACCGATTGCGAGATCATCACCCATGGCCGGACCCTCCGAGCGCGCCGCAGATCAGGCCTACCGCCTGCTCCGACGCGACATCATCAACGGTGACCTGGGGGCCGGGCAGCGCTTGGGCGAGACCGACCTGGCCGATCGCTACGGCTTCAGTCGCACCCCCATCCGCGAGACGCTGCGCCGGCTCGAGTCCGAAGGCCTCGTCGAGGTGGAGCCGCATCGTGGTGCTCGCGTCATCGACTGGAGCGACGTGGACGTGGAGGCGGTCTATGACCTGCGTGCGCTGGTCGAGGGCTACGCAGCCAGGCGTGCAGCGACCAGGATCTCCGAAGCGGAGATTGACCGGATGAGCGGCCTGTGCGACCGCATGGAGCAGATCACCGCAGCCAAGGAGACCGACGATCTTGAGCGTGTGGACCAGATCGCGCAGTTGAACATCGACCTGCACGGCTCGGTAGCCGACCTGGCAGGTGCCTACCAGGTGGCGGCCATCCGCAACATCCTGTTCGTCGTGCCCCTGGTCCTGAGGATGATCCACACCTTCACCACCGAGGATCAGATCCGCAGCAATCACCACCACCGCGAGCTGCTGGCCGCATTCACGGCCCGCGATCCGGACTGGGCCGAGTCCGTGATGCGGTCGCACGTCCACGCCGCCAAGGTGCGGTTGCTCGAGCAGGCTGCCACCGACGTGCTGTCAACTGCCGTCAGCGACGACTGATCCGGCTGCTCCCCGCCCGACTGACCTACGCCCGGGGCGGCTCGCCCAGCCCCACAGCGCCGACGCCAAGAGCATCTCGGTCGCAGCGAGGCACCACGCCACCGGCATGCCGACGCTTGTCGCGAGCAGGCCGAAGGTGGACGGACCCAGCACTCCCCCCGTAGCGGACGCCGCCACCAGCATGCCCGAGGCTCGGGCCGCGGTGTCCCGATGCGACGCCACCACTGCGTGGGTGAACAGCCCGTTCCAGCCCCATCCGGCGCCGAAGGCCACGAGGGTCGCCAGCAACAACGCCACCACCGTCTGAGCCGCCGCGATGCCGACGATCCCGACTGACCCGACGGTCGTCAGGGTCGCCACGACCACGAAGGGCTTGGGGCTGGAGGACAGCCGCCAGGTGAACACGAAGCGCCCCGCGATTCCCAGCGCGCTCCCTGCCGCCAACAGGAGTCCGGCGGTTCCCGCGTCGATGCCCTTGCCCAGGGCGGACTCGACGTAGAAGGCTCCGGTCGCACTCACCGCCGCCATGGCCAACCCCATGCCAACGATCAACAGACGCAGGTCGTGTTTGCCGGTCGGCGTTCCCCCCGCATCGGCGGCGAGCGACGGTGCACGTCTCGCTCGCCTGTCCCACGACCTGCCGACGAAGACGAGCGCCGGGAGCGCCAGGAGCATCACTGCCATGAAGGTCCAGCGCCATCCGAGCGTGAGGGCGAGCACCGGGACTCCGACCCCAGCCAGCAGGCTGGCTGCCGGCAGGGACGACTGCTTGATGCCGAAGGCAATGGGCAGCCAGCGATCAGGCACGCACTTGATGACCGCCAGGTCGGTGGCAGGAGTGATGATCGCGCTGGCCACTCCCCCCAGTGCTATCCCCAGGAAGAGCACTGGTGTGGTCGGAGCCAGCGCAACCAGCGCCAAGGCGATGCAGGCGAGCAGCACGCCACCACGCAGCCCGGCCGAGGCCCCTAGTCGTTGCACGAGCCGCCCACCCAGCGTTCCGCTGAGAGCCATGGCCATCCAGTACGTGGAGACGAGAAGGCCGAGCACTCCCGCCCCGAATCCGAGGTCGACGCGGATGAAGGGACCCGTGGCACCGATGAGGAAGGCCGGCACCAACGCCAGGCTGGCCGACGCACTCACCACCCCGATCGTCAGACCAGTCGACGGTGCCCCACCTCGATACCTCATTCGATGATTGTATGCGACATAGGCGCCGTCTCGCCTTCGCCCCGGTCAGCCTTGTGAGGTCTCCGGCCTAATGGTATACAGTTATCGTTCTGCCACACCCGATGTGGGCCCGCGTCGTCACGGCCCCCTAGCGCAGAGGTCGCAGCAGTCTCCATGGATCGGACCAGCGCCACCACCGCTTCCCGGCAGGATGCGCCAGCATCTGCGGGTCTCCGCACGGGCGCCCTCTGCGACCTTCGGGTCATCGAGCTCGGCCAGCTCGTCGCGGCTCCCTTCTGTGGCCAGATGCTCGGCGATCACGGCGCCGACATCGTAAAGATCGAGCTGCCCGGGTCCGGCGACGTCATGCGCCAGTGGGGCCAGGTGCTGCCCGATGACCGATCCCTGTGGTGGTCCGTCCTGGCCCGCAACAAGCGCTCGGTCACCCTCGACCCACGCAGCGCAGAAGGTCGGGAGGTCTTGTTGGGACTCGTCGGGGAGGCTGACGTCCTGGTGGAGAACTTTCGTCCGGGGACCCTGGAGAAGTGGGGTCTCGACTACGACACGCTCGCCCGACACAACCCCCGCCTCGTGCTGGTCAGGATCAGCGGGTTCGGACAGACCGGCCCCTACGCAGGACGAGCAGGCTTCGGAGCCATCGGTGAGGCGATGGGTGGGCTGCGGCACCTGGTCGGCGAGGCCGCCCGTCCCTCGAGCCGGACCGGGATCGCCATCGGCGATGCGCTCGCCGGTATCTTCGGAGCCTACGGCGCCCTCGCAGCGCTGCATGACCGAGAAGTCACCGGCCTCGGCCAGGTGGTCGACGTTGCGATCTATGAGGCCGTCCTCGCGCTGATGGAGTCGGCAGTCCCCGACTATCACGTCACGGGCTACCTGCGCGAGCGCACCGGCGCCGTGCTGCCCGGCATAGCCCCGTCCAACGCCTACCCCACCGCCGACGGCGTCGAGGTCCTCATCGCAGCCAACCAGGACAACCTGTTCGGCCGCCTCGTGCACCTGATGAACCGACCTGAGCTGGCAAGCATGCCGCGATACGCCACCCACGGTGCACGAGGGGACCACCAGGTCGAGCTGGACGCGCTCGTCTCGGCATGGACTGCGACCATGGACGCAGACTCCCTCCTTTCTTTGCTGGCGGCCGCCGGAGTGCCCGCGGGACGCATCTATCAGGCGTCCGACATGCTCGAGGACCCGCACTACC
Organism: Actinomycetales bacterium; assembly: GCA_038258285.1. Taxonomy (GTDB): domain Bacteria; phylum Actinomycetota; class Actinomycetes; order Actinomycetales; family Dermatophilaceae; genus Ornithinicoccus. The sequence continues at coordinate 13,518 of JBBSQA010000044.1, forward strand.
GCGCGCGAGAAGCCATCGTCGACGTCGAGGATCCGCACTTCGGATCCCTGAAGATGCAGAACGTCTTC
>JBBSQA010000045.1:0-11801 GCA_038258285.1 Actinomycetales bacterium
CGGCACGCCGCCAGGGTCTCTCCGAGGGTCATTCGTGGAAGCCGACGGTAATCGAGACGTCCGAGGTCTTGGTGATGACCGTCCCGACACACTGCGGCGGGCCCCCCGGGTCTCGGGCCCAAGAGATAGTCCAAGAGATACGATCGATGCGTCCGGATGCAACCCCCATGTCGCATCCGGAACAGCGGCCCCGCTGATCGCCCCATCGATCGGCGGGGCACGCTCGCTGATCGACCTGCGGATCGTGCCAGGACGGATGCCGGTGACCGATCGGCTACCGGGACGTCGTGGGGACTTTCACAGCGCTGGGTCTTGGCGTCCGCCGCCACGGGCGGTGAGAGCGTCCGCCAAGTTGCGTGAGCGGGCACGACGCTTCGGCACAAGTGGGCAGCGCGCCGAGCGGCGTCCTACTCAGCGCTGGTCTGAGCCAGCGCCGCTGAGAGGTCGTGCAGCGCCTGGACGACCTCGGGGGCGCGATCGGTGCCGATGGTAGCCACCAGCACCGCGGCGGCCCGTGCGTGGGCGGGGTTGATTCGGCGCACGGCAGCGAGCCCCTCCTTTGTGGGCGTCAGGAGCTTGGCGCGACGATGTGCGGGGTTCTCGACATACGCGGCCAGGCCGTCGTCGACCAGGATGTCGGCGATCCGTTGCACGCTCTGGCGTGCCATCCCCATTTCCCGGGCGATCGTCGATACCGGGAGCGGTTCGGCGAGCACCGCTCCGAGGACCTGCCAGCGCGCGGCGGTCAGTCCGACAGGGCGGGCCAGGCCTTCGGCGAGCGCCAGGACTTGACCGTTGAGTCGGAACGCGGTGAGGGCGAGGTCGGAGAGGATCGTCTGCGGGTCGCTCACGCGGTCTCCGCGGCCATGAGCTCGTAGAACCCGGCCGGGTCGCGGTCGGCGTAGAGCTTGAACCAGGAGTCGATCAGCTCGGGGTCGTGGGCGTCGAGCCGTTCGAAGACCGCACGCGCGAAGTGCACTGGCGCCACACCGGTGGCGGTGACCAGGTCGCCGTCGATGACGGCCGGTTCATCGACGTAGTGCTCCGCGCCAGCGTAGCCGGAGGCAGCGAGGAAGCCGGGGTCGTTACTGGTGTGGCGCCGCTTATCGAGCAGCCCGGCGGCGGCCAGCCCGTACGTCGCGCCACAGACCGCGGCTACGGGCACGCCGGCGTCGAGGAACTCGCGCGCGGATTGGACGAACGGCTCGGTGGCGGGCGCCCCCCAGGTCTCCCCGCCGGGCAGCACCAACATCGCGCTGTCTTGGGGGGTGAGCCTGCCCAAGGAGAGCTCAGGAACGACGTGCAGGCCGCCCATCGTGGTCACCGGTGCCCGGGTGAGGCCCACCGTCACCATGCGGAAGCGAGCATCCTCGGCGCGGTTGCGCAGGCTGCTCAGGTGAGCGGTGAGGTAGCCCACCTCCCAGTCGGCCATCGTGTCAAGCACGGCAAGGTGTACGCATCCAGGCATGACAGCATGCTGTCAACATGACAGTTTGCTGTCCATAGTGAAGTTCAGTGGTACTTCCTTCAGGACGCTATGGATGGCTCAGCACGTTGATGACGTGCCCGTCAGGATCCCGGACGAAGAATCGGCGGACACCCCAGGGCTCGTCCGTCAACGGATGCACGTTCTCCGCGCCGTCGCGGACGGCCGCGGCGTGGCAACCGTCCACGTCGTCCACCTGGATGGACGCATCCGGGATGACGGGTGCGGTGGCGTTATGAGTCATGAGGCTTACCTGGACCTGCGGCCTCTCCGGATCGGCCAAGGTGACGATCCACCCGTGATCCATCACCGGCCGCAGCCCGAGCACCTCGCCGTAGAAGGCCGTCGCCGCCTCCAGCGACGGACAGGACAGATCTGACACCACTCGTCGAACGCCCATGCGTTGATTCTCCCCTTCCACGTCAACGTCGGCGCGAGTGCCCGGCAGGGGGTCCCGCACTGGCACGCGTCGAGCCGATCCGGCAGCGGGACCCCAGTTAGACCAACGTCGGCGTGCGCACCACCCGGCCCGCCATGGAGGACGAATGTGTCTGAGAAACTGGCCTTCATGACTGACTCCGCGACCGATGCCCTGCTCGCCGACCGGGTGCGGGGCGTGCTCGACGTGCCACTGCACCGGTTCTTGGGGATGCGGCTGCGCGATACCGCGCATCCCGAGCACGGCCTAGCGATTGAGGTCGCCGACGCCGCGGTCAACAACGCGGATCTGTTGCACGGCGGGATCGTCGCCGCGCTGCTCGACGTCGCGGGATACCTAGCGCTACTGCCCGAGCTCGGTTCGGACGAGGGCGCGGTCACCCACGACGCGTCGGTCTCGCTGATCAAGGCGGTGCCCAGGGGCTCGATCCTCAAGGTCACTGGGCGGGTGGTCCGCCGTGGCCGCAACCTCGCCTTCGTGCAGTCGGAGGCGACCGTGGACGGCGTGGTGGTGGCGATCGGACAGGTCACCAAGTCGGTGTTGCGCATGTGACCACCACCGGCACGGGTCGGCCGACGACCACGCCGTGGATGTGCTCCAAACGCGAGCATGGAGGTTGTCGCTTCATCGCGCCCTCAGTCAGCCGCGGCCCGGCGGTACAGGCGGCGGCCGGGGGCGGCGCTCACGCCGTGTGCCAAGGTGCTGGCCGCCACGACGAGGGTGCCAATGGCCCACAGCCGGGGGTCCGTCACGCCTTCCTCTTCGCTGAACGACAGGTAGAACAGCGCGCTGACCCCGATCGGACCGCACCAGCCGAGGAACACCGCATCCCTCAGCCGCAGCTTCAGCGGGCGCGCCAGGGCCAGGAGGACCGGCGGGCGTCGAAGCAGGAGCACCGCGATGGGGAGCACCACTGCTCCCCACCCCAGCTCACGCCACTGCGCCCAGGGGAGCTGGGTGCCGAGCAGGAGGAACAGCGGAAGGACGAGATAGCGGTTGACCGCCTCGTCGATGGTGTTCTGCGGTCCGACCTCGTCGTCGGCGACGGCGTAGTTGTACGCAAGGCTCGCCATGAAGACCGCCAGCACGCCGTCGGCGTTCGCGACGCGGGCCAGCCCGAGCACCGCGATCGCGAGGACGAGGGTGAAGACGAGTGTCGAACCTCGGTCCACGTCGGAGTGGCGGGCGGCGTAGCTGACCACCCGACCCGCGACCCATCCGGCGACCAGGCCGACGACCACACCGACCCCGACCTGGTAAAGGCCCTCGATGGTGGCGTCGCCCCAGGATTCCCCTAGGACCAGCGCGATCCCGACCAGGACCAGCGGCAGCGCGAGGCCGTCGTTGGTGCCGGACTCCGCCGACAGGAGTTGACGGGTCCGGAGCGGGAGGTGCTCCTCGGCGTGCTTCCCGGTCACCACGCTGGAGGCGAGCACCGGGTCGGTCGGGGTGATGCAGGCACCGAGGAGCACCGCGAGCGCGACCGGTACGCCGAGCACCAGCCACATGAGACCCGCGGACAACACGGCCATACCGACCATCCCCACCGTCACCAGCACGACGGTGGGGCTGAGCACGCCGCGCAGCCTCCGGACCGGGTAGCGCAGACCCACACCCATCAGCGAGACCGCGAGCAGCACTCGCGCGACCTCCGTCATCAGCTGGGACCGCTGGTCCTCCGGGACGTGGACCAGCCCCAGCACCTCCGGTCCGACCACCACGCCGAGCACAAGCGCGAGCAACGGCTCGCTGAACGGGAGGTCGCGCACGCGGGTGGACATTGCTGCGAGCACGACCGCCAGCGAACCGACCAGCGCGTAACCCAGGTGCAACTCGTCCATCAGGTCCTCTCCCCGGTGTCGACCAACTTGTCCCAGTCCATCTGGCACGTTAGCGCTGCCACGTCGGCTGACGCAGCGAGCCTCAGCTTGAGGACGATGGCGGCTAGCGTCCCGGTCATCTGCCCGCATCACCAGCATGTCGCGGGGTTCGCTGCAGCCCGGACGGTCCTCAGGACCAACCCGTCGGATGCCTCGTTGCGGGCCACACGTCGCGGGATTGCCCAGGGGTCGGTTGACACCCTGTCAACCAGAGCCTGGGCAGTCCCGTGGGCTCATGAGATGATCCTCGGCTCCTGATCACCGCCTTCGGTGGCGGCGACGCGACGTTGGCGGGTCTGACGTGGAGGTGTCATCGACTGAGCGTGTCTAGTGAACCTGTCGGTCCTGGCGAGCCCCGTCATCTGGCGCCGTTTGCAAGGACCGGTGACAGACGGTGGACAGACGCCGGCGAAGCTTGGCGGTTCCGGTGGGGCGCGGTCCTCAGCGCCGCACGCTCGATGGGTGCAGGGGGCCCTCAGCCGAGCGCGGGCTTCCAGTCCGCCGGCACAGGGGAGCCAGCCACGTAGTCCTGCATCGGCACGACCCCGGATTGCCAGGCTTTGAGCACCTGATCGGTGAGTCGCCAACACTCTTCAGCAGCGTCCCCGCGTACTGAGATCATCGTCTCGCCGTCGAGGATCGCGGCCAGGACTTCGCTGTAGGCGTCGAGCTCGGAATGGCGCAGGTCGGTGGCGAGCGTCGACTGCTCGAGGGTGAATGGGTCTGTGGTGGTGTTCGTCGTCAGGTGGAGCTCCATGACGTCGGGGCTGAGGCCGATGATGAGCCGATCTGGCCCGTCGCCGCCGGTGAGCCCCTCGGGCAGGTGGCGCGTAGCGGCGAAGTTGACGACGATGTGCTTGCGGGTCTTGCCCAAGGCCTTGCCCGAGCGCAGCGTGATCGGCACACCGGCCCAGCGTGGGTTGAGCACCTCGACCGTGACCTGCGCCATGGTCTCGGTGTCGCGTTCGGGGTCGACGCCCTGCTCTTCGAGATAGTTCGGCACGCTGCGATCGCCGATCGTGCCTGCGGTGTAGCGCGCTCGTCGGGTCGCCGCCGCAGGGTCGTCACCCCACAGCCGGGTGGCCCGCAGGGCCGCCGACTTGGCGTCTCGCAGCTCGCGTCCACTGATCTGGGAGGGCGGCTCCATCGTTACCACCGACATCACCTGCAGCAGGTGGGACTGGATCATGTCGACGAGCGCGCCCGCGTGGTCGTAGTAACCGGCCCGGCCCTCCAAGGCCAGCTCCTCGTCGTAGGCGATCTCGATCGACGCGATGTCCTCGGCGCTCCACACGTTCTGGATCATCCGGTTGGCGAACCGCAGCGCGATGACGTTGAGCACGGTTGACTTGCCCAGGAAATGATCGACCCGGTGTACGCGGTCCTCGGAGACGAGCCGGGCCACGAGCGCGTTGAGGCAGCGGGCGCTGGCCAGGTCGTATCCGAACGGCTTCTCCATCGCCAGGTGCGTGTTTTCCGGCAGCCGGCAGGAGACCAGCGTCTGGCAGGCCAGTTCGGTCACGGCGGGTGGCAGGGCGAAGTAGATGATGAGTCGGCCGGTGTCGCCGAGCTCGGCGAGCACCGCGGAGAAGGCCTCAGGGTCGGTCACGTCCAGCTGGTGATAGGTGGTCGAGCGCCTGTGCCTGTCGACGACCTCCTTAGTTGCCCCACCCTCGGCGAGTGACTCCGCGAGCCGGTCGGCGAAGGCATCGGCGTCCAGACCGGCCCGGTCCGCGCCGACGATACGCAAGGCACGGTCCGGGTCCCGTTCGAGAAGGGACCCCAGTCCGGGGAGCAGCAGACGTCGGGTCAGGTCGCCCCAGGCGCCCAGGACGAGCAACGTCGTCGGTGTCGTCATGAGGTCGCCTCCACAGCGTGCGGGTCGGTGTCGGTGTCGGTGTCGGTGTCGGTGTCGGTGTCGGTGTCGGTGTCGGTGTCGCGCTCAGCCTCGCCCAGTGCATCGGCGGCTCGCACGAGGCCCAGGTGACTGAAGGCCTGCGGGAAGTTGCCCAGTTGACGGCCCTCGATCGGGTCGTACTCCTCGGCGAGCAGGCCCAGGTCGTTGGCGCAGCCCACGAGGCGGTCCATGAGGTCGCGGGCCTCGGCGAGTCGGCCAGTGCAGGCGTATTGCTCGACGAGCCAGAAGGAGCAGGCCAGGAAGGGATGCTCGTCACCGCTCAGGCCATCGGTGCCGGTCGTGCGGTAGCGCAGAAGCAGGCCGTGATGGAGCAGATCGTGCTCGATCCGCTCGACGGTCGCGAGCATGATCGGGTCGTCGTAGGAGAGGAAGCCGGTCTGGGGGATCTGCAACAGCGAGGCGTCGACCTCGGTGTTGTCATAGGTCTGAGTGAAGTAGCCACCTCCGGGGGTGACGCCCTTGGTGAGGATCTCCTCGCGCAGGGAGTCGCGTAACGTCGTCCATTCGCGCACCGGCCCGTCGAGGCCGTGGTCGGTGACGGCGCGGATGCCGCGATCGAGCCCGGCCCACATCATCACCCGGGAGTGGGTGAAGTAGTGAGGATCGCCGCGCATTTCCCACAGACCCTGGTCGCGTCGGTCGGCGTGGCGCATGACGTAATCGAGCATGTTGCGCTGCAGGGGCCAGGAGAAGTCGTCATCCTCGATGCCGGCATCGCGCAGCTTGCCCAGGGCGATGAGTACCTCACCGACGACGTCGGCCTGGAACTGGACCACAGCCGCGTTCCCCACCCGCACCGGCCGCGAGTCGAGATAGCCCGGGAGGTGATCGAGGGTCCGTTCGGGCAGAGAACGCTCACCTGCGACCCCGTACATGATCTGCAGGTCCTCGGGATCCCCGGCCACGGCGCGCAGGAGCCAGTGACGCCAATGCAGCGCGACCTCCGTGCGTCCGTGCAGCAGCAAGGCTTCCAGGGTAAGAGCGGCATCGCGCAACCAGCAGTAGCGGTAGTCCCAGTTACGCTCCCCACCGGGATCCTCGGGCAACCCAGCGGTGGGCGCGGCCACGATCCCCCCGGTATCGGCGTTCGTCAGGCCCCGCAGCACGAGCAGCGATCGCCGCACGGCCTGCGACCACCGCCCGGTCGCAGTGATCTGCGAGCTCCACTCCTGCCAGTACGCCCGCGTGCGCTCCAGAGCGAGGGGGATGTCCACGGCATCGGGGGCATCGAGGTGGGAAGGACTCCAGGTCATGACCCAGGCCTGGGAGTCGCCTTCCCTCAGATCGAAGGAGCCGCAGTGGCGGTGGTGGGCCGGCTCCAGAGTCGGCCCACGCAGGGTGTAGGCATCCGGACCCGAAATCGCGCGCAACTGATCCCCGGAGCCGTCCTCGACCCGGCGGACCCACGGCAGCACCGTGCCGTACTCGGGGCGCAGGCGAAGCTCATGATCGACCCGCACATGGCCCGCGGTGCAGGTCACCTGGCGCACGAGGTCGGCGCGGTCGTTGGTCGGTGGCATGAACTCCCGAGACTCTGCCTCGCCGGTAGGCGTGCGCCACCGAGTGACGAGCACGAAGGTGCCGGGCTCGTAGAACCGCTCGACCACCATGCCCTCGTGGGGGGCCATGAGCCACCGGCCGTTCTCCTCCGTGCCGAGGAGGGCCGCGAACACCGAGGCCGAGTCGATCCGGGGCAGGCACAGCCAATCGATGCTGCCCCCGCGGGAGACCAGCACCGCCGTGCGCATGTCTGACAAGAGTGCGTAATCGCCGATCGGGGTGCTCACCTCTCTCACCATAGAGGCCCTGATTCCGAGTAGTGGACACGATCAATGACGGCAGCACCCGGGAAGTGCAACGATCCGCCGGCGTGGCCAATCTAAGGCGGAACCTGCGCGTCGGCGCGGGTCTGCTCAATTGAGCCCCCTGCTCGAGAACGGCGTGCTGTTCGGTTCGGTCAACGCAGAGGGCGTGGCCACTACCGCCTGGGCGCGGAGGCGGTGGCTGCCGCTGAAGGCGGTCGGCTGGCCTGGCTGGCCCGATCGGTCTCCGGCTGGGCGCGGCCGGGCGCCGCTGGATCGCTTGAGGAGGCGTTGAGGAACCACGACGACCACGTGAAGGTGGCAATCACCCTCGCCGACTGAGCGGTCATGGCGCTGGCGGTTCGTCGGGCTTGCCGGTCGCTGCCGGGGTGAACTGGCGGGCAACGATGACGTCGGTGGAGGAGTGAGCCACCATCGACATCAGGATGACCAGCGCGACGAGGTGGAAGACCTCATCGGCGCGGTCGATACCGGACTCCAACACGATCAGCCCGTAGACCACCGAGGCAAAGCCTTTCGGTCCGAACCACATGGCCGCCGCCTGCTCACGTCGGCCCAGCGAGGATCCAACGAACGCCACGACCAGCGCCAGGGGGCGGGCGACGACGAGGGCCAGCAGCGCGAACACCCAGCCGGCCAGCGAGATCTCCCCGAATAGGAAGGTGGGGGTGATCAAGGCCCCGAACACCAGGATCGCAGCGAGCTTGAGCAGCTCGCTCAGCAGCTCACCGAACTGCTCGAACTCCTGGCGGAACCCCGGCCCCACCGTCGCCACAGTGACTCCCGCTGCGAAGGCACCCAAGAACAGGTTCGCGTGCGTAGCCAAGCAGAGCGCGAGCACCAGCAGGCCGATCGAGACGGCGACCAGCGGCTGCAGGTTTCGCGTCGCAGCGAGGAACGGCAGGTGCTCCAGGCGCAGGACGACCCACGGCACTGCGACGCCGATCGCTATGCCCAGCACGATCTCCTCGAGGAGCGCCCATCCTCCCGCCTCGGTACCGCCGGCGACGGACAGCAGGATCAGGACGACCGGTAAGGCGAGGCCGTCGTTGATGCCCGACTCGACGTTTAGCAGGTGCCGTAGGCGCTGCGGCACCTCTTTCCGACCCACGATGGCCGATGCGAACACCGGGTCGGTGGGTGCAAGGACTGCGCCCAGCAGCAAGGACTCCAGCCACGGCAGACCGACGACGAGGTGTGCGAGTCCGGCCGTGATCAAGAACGTCAGCGGCAGGCCGAGTAGCAAGGCGCGGCCCGGAAGGCGCCAGGCGGCACGAAGGTCCGCCACGCCGGCACGCATGCCGTCGGTGAACAAGACCGAGAACAGGGCGAGCTCGGCCAGCCCGCCGACGATCGGATCGTCCGACTCGAGCACGATCACATCGAACACCCCCGAGCCGAGCAGAAAGCCGCCCAACAAGAAGATCACCGCCGTGGACAGCACCGTCCGCTGAGCGCGTTCGGACACCAGCACGCCTACGACCAGCAGGGCGGCAAACGACAGCAGAACCATCGACGCCATGCACGAACCTCATCTCTAGCCAACTCAGACGGGTGCGCGAGCGCCTTGGGGGTCGTTAGCCTCATGCACGCCGCTGCATCCTCGGACTCGGGGTCGCGGTGGTGCAGTCGCATTTTCGGCCACTCGCTGAACCCGTCCCACCAGTACCAGCATCGCAGGCGGCAGGAAAGCGCCGTACGAAAAGTATCGATCGTCGTGGCGTCGATGCCGTCCCGGAAAGGATCGGTCACCGGCAGTCGGCACTCTCAAAAGATGGGTCTCGAGAGCGCGTTGCGGAAAGCACTTCGCGCTTTCCTTGGCGTGGGCGATCGGTGTCTGCGGTGGAGCGCGAAGACGCTCTCGTGCCCGAGGAGAACAGTGGAGCGGGCGGATGGTCACCCGGTAGGGCCTTTCAGCAGGTTGCTGGGGCCCCGGCTCGGGGTGTCGACGGGGTCGCGCTGGGGTCGGTCAGGGTCTGGCGGTAGAGCTTGAGCAGATTGTGGGTGCCCATCAGCAGTTTCCACTCGCTTGCCGCGGCGGCCTTCCCGCGGCGCATGAACCGTCTGGCTCCGCGGGCGTCCTTGGTCTGGCCGAAGACGGGCTCGATGATGTGCTGCCGCTTCTGGTAGACCGCTCGGCCGGCCTTCTTCGAGACCTTCCGGTCCATCTTGTCCACCAAGGTCGCGTCCGCGGGCAGCGGGCCACGGCGACCGTTCCTCGGCTGGGGGTTGCGACGGGTGTTGCGGGTCGCGATGAGGCAGTCCGGGTCCTGCTCGGTCAGGCCAGCGAGGTTGTCCTCGCTGCAGTAGCCGGCATCGGCGAGCAGTTGCTCGGGCCTCTCGTCGATGTCGGCGTCGGCCAGCGACTGGTTCGTGGCCGTGATCATGGGATGCAGCTGGGCGTGGTCGTTGTGCTCGTCGGTGACCTCAGCGGCCACCACGATCTGGTCCTCGGTGGCGACGGCTTGGGCGTTGTAGCCCTGCACATAGCCGTCCTTGGTCTTCATGATCCGGCTGTCCGGGTCCGAGGTGTTCGCCTTCGCCTTCGCCTGGGCCGCCGGCGCAGGCGGCTTGGGTTTGCGACCGCGCAGCTTCCGCCCGCTGGTCTGCTCCCTGGCTGCCCGCTCGGCCAGATGCTGCTCGTGAGCCGCCTGCGCCTGCGCGGTGGCGGCGTCCAGCTGCGCCTTTGCGGCAGCGAACCGCTCCCGTCGCGCCTTCGCCCCGCGCAGCTGCGCGGGCGGCTTGTCGCCGGTTGCATCGGCCCCGAACCGGGCGTCCTCTCTCGCATCGACCTCGGCGGCCTCAGCCAGCATCGTGGCGACCTGGTCATCAATGTGGCTCTTGCTGCGGTTGGCGGCCAATGCCGCCGGGCAACCCATCTTGGTGCCGTCCACCGCGACCAGCCCTACCTTGACCATCCCGGCCTGCGCGCACAACCGCAGCGACTCGGTGAACACCGAGGCCAGTGCCTGCTCGTGGCGCTGGCGGAAACGGGCGATCGTGGTGTGATCGGGTGCCTGGTTGGCCGTGATCACTCGGAACGCCACATCGACCCGACAGGCCCGCTCGATCGCGCGCGAGGAACGCATCCCGATGCAGTAGGCGTACAACGTCAACGCGACCATCATCTTCGGGTCGTGCGCCGCGCGTCCCCATCCATCGGCGCGGTAGTCGGCGTGGAAGGCAGTCAGGTCCATCTCCTCGACCGCGTCAAGCACGAACCAGGCCAGATGGTCCTCCTCGAGCCACTCGGTCAACGACGGCGGCATCAAAAACACCTGATCGCGCTCGACAGCCAAGAAGTTGTAGCCCACGCTCCGCCTCCAGATCCCTTATCTCACAAGAGATTCTCCCCGGACACGACCAGACGGCCCGCAGACGCGCCGAGGGTTTGTGCAACACGCTCTCGAGCGTCAAACGGCCGTCACCCCGCCAGACCCGGGACACACCAGGGCCTCCATCAGACCCAGTGCGATTCACGACCTTCATGCCCTCAACTGTGCGAAGCCTGATGAGGTTGGACTCGAACTCAGCCACCATCGCGAGGACGTTGAACAACAGCCGGCCGACGGCGTCGGTCGGGTCGTAGACCGACCCGCCCAGGCTGAGACTGATCTGCCGGGTGGTGAGTTCGTCGGCGATCGCCCTTGCGTCCGGCAGCGACCTGGCCAGACGTCGAGCTTGGTGACCACCAGGGTGTCCCCGGCCCGGCAGGCGGCCAGTGCCTCGCGTAGCCCCGGGCGTTCGCGGTTGGTACCGGTCAGGCCGTGGTCGACGTAGATCCGCTCGGCCTCAACACCGAGAGCGAGCAGACCGTCGTGTTGGGCGGTCAGGTCTTGTTGATCGGTGGAGCATCGGGCGTACCCGACAAGCAGGGCGCTCATGGCGCACCTCCAAGAGGTGGGCCCGGCCGCACCAGGGGACGTGAGCGACTCGGGCATCGGGCAGCGCCCGACCCCTCAGCAAGCGCGTCAGGGGCCGCGACCGCAACGGCGGCGGCGAGCCGAATAGGGATCCCGCACCGGCACGCTGTGAGTGTTGGGACCGGTTGACCTGAGGTCGACCGGCGGGGTGAGATCGCTGGCCTGCTGCCACGGTCGTGACTCGCGGCACGCTTGACCCCCACTGCCTGGGGTGTCTTTGCGGAGACCTGTCCGATGGTGTCGGTGGACCGGTGGTCGATCTCTGCCCACCGCCTGGCCTAATCAGAAGCATTCCAGTCTCGACTCGAGACGTGGCCCATCACAGTGATGCC
>JBBSQA010000046.1:0-10305 GCA_038258285.1 Actinomycetales bacterium
GCGTTGATGATGATCACGAAGTCGCCCATGTCCATATGCGGGGCGTACGTCGTCTTGTGCTTGCCACGGAGCAGAATCGCGGTCTGGGACGCGAGGCGTCCCAGCACGACGTCCGAGGCGTCGATGATGTGCCAGGCGCGAGTGATCTCGCCGGCCTTGGGTGAGTAGGTGCGCACAGTGCAAACCTTTGTGAGTCGAACGGGGGGCAACAGCCCTCAATACTACGGTCGCTCCGGCCCACACCCAACTCGGACATCACTGCAGGTCAGACGGCCCGTCCCGCCCTGTCGCGGCGCTCCCGATGCGGTTGTATGCACAACTATTGTGCATACAAGCCCCGCCCGGTACGGTGTGGCTCATGAGCCAACCGGGTGGGGCCTCACCGCGCCCTCGCTCCAGCGGCAATGCTCTGCGAGTGCTGGCGCATCCGCTGCGCTCGCGCCTGCTGGCTCATCTGCGGGTCCACGGACCGGCGAGCGCCAGCGACCTGGCCCGCGCTCTGGCCACCAACAGCGGCGCTACGAGCTATCACCTCCGACGCCTGGCCGAGGTCGGGCTCATCCACGAGTCGGCGGCCAGCGCTGGGCGGCGTCGGGTGTGGCAGGCTGCCGCCGACACCTCGGCCGACCTCTCACCCGACCCCACCGACGTGGACGCCACCGACCTCGAGGACGAGGACGAGCGATCCGTAGCGCAGTGGCTGGCGCTCGACTACGTCGAGCACTTCGGCGACCGGGCGCGCGGCTGGGTCGAGCAGCGCGGTGAATGGCCCGCAGCCTGGCAGGTGGCCGGCCTGGAGGATCACCTCGTACAGGTCAGCGCCGAGCAGCTCACGGCCCTGCGGGCGGAGCTGATCGAGGTGCTGCAACGGTATAGGCGCGTCGGCGCCGGCAACCCGGCCGCCAAACGGGTCGTGGTCTACACCTGCGCGGTGCCCGTGGACCCGGCCCCTCGGTCCGGTTCGACACCAGGAGCCTGACCTAGTCGGTGGCGCCCCCGAGCCCCCGCGGCGGGCACTGGGACGTGGCGCTGGCGCTCAGGCAGCGGATCGGGTCCTGCGGCACCACCGAGGGCTTCGCCGGCGCGCCTTGCTCAAAGACGGCCACGGTGTAGGCCGGCACCTTCGCAACGCCACGCAGCGAGTCCCACGAGGCGTTCTTCACGACGTCATCGCTCCCCTTGCGCTGGGTCGCGGACAGCTTCCACCCGGTCCCGCGCTGACCGGGCACCTTCTGCGTCACCGCTTCTCCGGAGGAGTTGAAGACCACCAGGATCCCGGTGCGGTCGGGATCGACGTCCTCACCCTTCGTGTCGTCGATGTGCATCACGATTACGTCGGGGCGCCCTTGGCTGGCTCCGGAGACCGGGAAGGACACCTTCTCGCCGATCGTGTCGGCATCACCGAGGCGGAACAGGGGTGAGGAGTACCGCAGACGCAGCAGGTCCTGGGCCATGTCGGAGGACATCTCGATGTCTTCCGGCGCTGGCTTCGCGGCCGGGTCAGCGAGCAGCGGCTGCATGAACGGCCACGTGTCCTCGTTGTCCGCGGCCGGCGGCAGTCCCCGACCGAACCCGTTGTCGGTCTTGGTGAAGTCGAGCGCGTTGAACCAGTCGCCACTGTCGTAGGAGTTGCGATCCAGGCTCTTGCTCCGCAGCAGGTCCGACCCCGCATGCCAGAACGAGACGCCCTGGCTCAGCGAGACCGTGGCCATCGACAAGGTGTTGAGCCGCACCCGGTCGCTGATCGGCAGATCTGCCGGCACCTTCAGCGTCAAGGAGTCGAAGAGCGTCTCATTGTCGTGGGCGTCGACGTAGTTGACCACGTGCCAGGGTTGCGCGGCATACCCCGCCGGTGAGCCGTTGTAGTCGACCTCCGATCCACGAACGGTCGCGCCGGTCTCGGCGCTGGTGAAGCTGAAGTCGCGCAGGTTGCCCACGAGGCCCAGCTGCACCAGGTCGGTGTCGTGCGGGTTGTCGCCGGTGGAGCCGAACCCGGTGGTGCCCGGGCCCTCGTCGAACGGCCCGCCACCGCGCACGGCGTCCCGCATCCGGTCGTTGAACGTGCCGATGCTGGTCGCGTCCAGCTGCCCCTGGGTTGCCTGGTCGAACAGGGCGTTGTCGGCCACCTCTCCGAAGTTCCAGCCTTCGCCGTAGAGGCTCACCGCGGCCCCGTCGACACCGTCACGCTTCACCGTCAGCTCGTCGAGCGCCTCACGGATGGCGTTCATGTTGGCCTGGCTGTGATGACCCATGAGGTCGAACCGGAAGCCATCGACCTTGTAGTCACGAGCCCACAGCACCACGGAGTCGACCATCAGCTTCTGAGCCAGAGCATGCTCCGTCGCGACGTTCTGACAGCAGGTCGAGGTCTCCACCGCGCCGACCTCGTTGAGCCGGTGGTAGTAGCCCGGGACGATCCGGTCCAGCACCGACTGGTCCGACTGACCTGAAGCGGCGGTGTGGTTGAAGACCTCGTCGAGCACGACCCGCAGACCGATGTCGTGCAGCCCACCGACCATCGTGCGGAACTCGGCTACTCGCGCACCTCCCTCAGCGCTCTGGGCGGTCGAGGCGTAGGAACCCTCGGGCGCGAAGAAGTGCCAGGGGTCGTATCCCCAGTTGAAGGCGTCGTCCGCGGCCGCGGCCTTGACACACTCCTGCTGCTCCGTGCCGTCCGGCGCGAACGAGGGCAGGTCGCAGTCCGGCTCGCTCTGCTCGGAGGGGTCCTCCTCGATCGAGGCGATATCGAATGTCGGGAGGAGGTGCACCGTGTTGAGGCCGGCGTCGGCCAGTTCCTGGAGGTGTCGGCGGCCGTACCCATCCTCAGCGAAGGCGAGGTAGGAGCCTCGCAGCTCCTGCGGCACATCCGGGTCGTCCCTGGAGAAGTCACGCACGTGGAGCTCGTAGATGCTCTGGTCGACCTCGCGCTCGACCATGGGCGCGGACGAGTCCTGCCAGATCTCCGGTTGGAAGGCCGCATCGTCCATGTCCACCAGCACCGACTGGGTCGAGTTCAGCGTCAAAGCCGTCGAGTAGGGGTCGGTGACGTAGTTCGTCTCGACGCGTCCGGTCTCGGGCACGAAGACCGTCACTGCGTACACGTAGCGCTGGCCCTTCCACTCTCGGTCTCCCTCGACCGTCCAGGACCCGTCACGGCGCGGCTTCATGGGGACCACGACCCCGTCCTCGACCGCGGCGCCCGTGGGGGCGTCAGCGCCCCACAGCACGACCTCGACCGTCCGCGCCGTCGGGGCCCACACCCTCAGGCGGGGCTTCGATCCCTTCCAGGAGACGCCGAACGCGGAGTCCTGCGCCTTGTCGGCGTACAGCTCGTCCAGGACGCCGGGGATCTGCACCCCCGTAGCGTCACTCAGGCGACCGAGATCGTCGTAGGAAGCCACGGCCACCTGACCCTTCAGAAGGGTCTTGGCCTGCCTGGATGCCTTCTTGTCCAGTCTGAGCGCGAGATATCCCTGCACCCGCGGATACTGCTCGAGGAGCTCGGGGGGGACGCCGTCGGGATCGAGGCTCAGCTGCGCGGAGTCTCCCCCGGTCAGCGCCTCGGCGTCGACGTTCAGTCCGCCATCGGGGGCGTAGTGCAGACGCCACGAGGTCAGCGATGGGTCCTCGACGGCGGGCACGGCAATGAGGTCGGCGCTGAGCCAGTAGGCCTTCGCGGCGCTCAGGTCCGGTGCCACCCCGGCTTGTGAGCTGCTCGTGGTGATCTCATGAGTGGCTGGGTCGTAGGTAATGGTGACCACGATGCCATCCGCAGGGACGGAGAGAGCGACATTGCCGTCTCCCTCCTCGGCGCCGTAGCTCTCGTCCCAGGACAGGCCGTGGGCGACCTTGAACTCGTAGTTTCCCGCGGGAATCTGCGTGCTGGACCAGCTGAACACGCCATCGCCGTCGAGGTCTTGCAACCACGGCCGCATGCAGTCGGGCATCCAGTCACCGCCACAGCCGAGCTCCTCCTGGAAGCTCCCCGGCGCGGTGAGGATCGGCCCGATGGCGTCATTGGTCGCGTAGTGCGTGGCGTGGTCGTAGTAGTAGCTGACCGGCCCACCGGTCGCGGTGTAGGTGAGGTCGGATCCGTCGGACACCCCACCCGCACCGTAGTTCTCGTCCCAGGAGCGGTTGATCGCCGCCTTGAACGCGTAGTCTCCGGCCGGGATGTCCTTGGTGCCCTTCCAGATCATGTCCTTGGCGTCCAGGCTCAACTGAGCCTGCTCGCAGTCGGGCTGCCAGTCGCCGGTGCACCCCATCTCGGAGTTGTGGTCGCCGGGCACCGAGACCGACTCGGGCTGCTCCACCGGACCCACGGGGCCGCCACCACCGCCGCCCGAGCCTGGTGCAGGACCCCCCACGATGCCGTACGAGCGAGCCGCGGAGAGGTTGCCATCGAGGTCCTTGAGCACCGTTCGGTACTCCAGCAAGGTGCCGTCGGCGAACCCGGCCACGTCATGGAAGACCCGGTATGGCGCGTTGTCGTCGGTGCCGAGCGCGCTCCAGTCCGAGGTCCCGACGGGGCGGTAGAGGAAGCTGGCCTGAGCGAAGGTGTTCCCCGGAACGGCCGCAGCGATCTCCGCACGTCCCCCCACCACGTCTCCGGCTGACGGAGAGGTCATGAAGACGGCGGGGGCTTCGTCGTGCGACGGTAGTTTGCCCTTGGCCCGGTAGACCTGCACCGACAGCGGCTCCACGGTGACCGACAGCCGAGAGTCCCGGTCCGTCTTCAGGGCGTTGTCGTCCCCGTAGATGCCGGCGTAGGTCTTGCGAGCGCGATAGGTCGGGATCGAGGCCGTCTGGACGGACGACGAGTTGTTCGCCACTACGAGGTACTCCACCCGGGAGTCGGGGTCGATCCGACTGAACGCGAAGATGCCTTCGGAAGATGAGGCGTAGCGGTGGATCTGGGCTCCGTCCACCAGCGTCGGGTGGGCCTCCCGTAGCGCCGCCAGACCCGCGAGCTGCTGGTAGAGCGGGTGGTCCGGGTTGTAGCGCTCGAGGCTCCCGGAGGGGCCACCCAGCACCGCCTCGTCGGCATACTGCTGCGTCTGGGTGGCGAACATGTCCTGGCGGGCATCCTTGTCCCCACCGGAGCCGATGAAGCCCTGTTCGTCTCCGTAGTAGACCACCGGCTGACCCCGCGTCAGGAACATCAGGTCATTGGACAGTTCGACCCGCTCGAGGAGCTCGTCGCCCTCGAACCCTTGGCCCGACAGCATCATGGCGGCCCGGCCCATGTCGTGGTTCCCGGTGAAGGTCGGGAGCTGGTAGGCGTTGGAGTCTGTGTCGGTGTAGTAGTCATCCTGGGCATAAAAATCGCGCAGACCCGTCGTTGGGTCGCCCGTGGCGAAGTCGATGCTGCGGGCCTGGAAGCCGAAGTCGATGACGGCCTGGATCTGGGCCTCGGTGGTGAAGGTCGACAGGTAGGTGGGGTCTGCGTCGTAGACCTCGCCGAACATGAAGAAGTCCGCGTTCTTCTCCTGGGCGGCCTGGAGCACCTCCGGGCTGAACTTCTGCCAGAACTCGGTGTTCACGTGCTTGACGGTGTCGATCCGGAAGCCGTCGATCCCGAACCGGGCCCACGTGGAGTAGATGTCGATCATGCCGTCGGTCACGTCGGCCCGTTCGGTCCACAGGTCATCGAGCCCGACGAAGTCGCCATACTCGCTGGACTCTCCGGCGAACGTGGAGTCGCCGCGGTTGTGGTAGAGCCGCGGGTCGTTCAGCCACTCCGGGACCTTGACGTTGGCGTCGGCCTCGGAGTTGAAGAACGGCGTGTAGGGGAAGGAGGTGGCCGGGTCGACCTCGGGGAAGTCGTCGGTGCCGGCGAACTCCTTGTCGTCGAAGACGTTGCCGTCGGCGTCGGTATAGGGCGAGGTGGCCTTGTCGATGTAGGAGTACTCCCCCTGCTCGTAGTCGATGACGTCGGCCGTGTGGTTGGTGATGATGTCGAAGTAGACCTTCATCCCCCGCGTGTGCGCCTCCTCGATCAGCGTTTCCATCTCATCGTTACTGCCGAGGTGAGGGTCGATCTGGGTGAAGTCGGTGATCCAGTAGCCGTGGTAGCCCGCGCTGACGTTCTCTCCCGTGCCTTGGACCGGGCGGTTCTTGAACGACGGCGTGAGCCAGATTGCCGTCGTGCCCAGGCCCTGGATGTAGTCCAGCTCGTCCAGAACGCCGGCGAGGTCCCCACCGTGGTAGAAACCCTTGTCCTCCGGGTCGAAACCGGTGGCGAGCCGATCGCCCTCGAGCCCGCCCAGGTCGTTGTCCGGGTCCCCGTTGGCGAACCGGTCGGCCATCACGAAGTAGAACTGCTCCCCCGTGACCGGCTCCCGGAGGCTGTCGGAGGCGTAGACCTCATCCTCGGACGTGACCGGACCAGACAGCTCCGTGGGCAGGACGGCGATCGCCGTGGAGCCGGGGTCGAAGGAGAACTGCAGGGTGGCCGGTCCCTCGATCACCAACGGCACGTTCTGGGCCGGGTAGGTCTCGTCGAAAGTGCCGTTCAGGGCGACCTTGTACTCATAGCTTCCGGCCGGAACGTCGAAGGTTGCGGTGTAGGCGCTGGTGGCCTCCGAAGGCGGGTCCAACGCGGTAGCGGTGCACGCCGGGTCCCACTCGGCTTCACATCCGAGCTCGTCCTGCAGGCTACCGACGAGGGTGACGCTCGGAGTGCCCTCCTGACTGGGCAGCGAAGCGGTCGTCGCAGCGACGGCAGGCGCAGGGGCCGGTAGAGCAGCAACGCCAGCGGCCGGCGCAGCGAGCAGACCGACGAACGCCGCGGTGGTGGACAAGGCGGCAACGAAAGGACCCATCGTGACTCCAGTGGTCTCTGAGGGCACCCCGGTGTGCCGCTGTGACGAAGGTATGTCAGATCACCGACGATGACCACTGATCCGCTCAGATATGGTGCCGCGCAGCCCTTGTCTGTCTCGTCGGGCCCGACTCAGCCGTGCTTCACACACCGGGCGGAGGAGGGTCTGGCCTCCAGCCGGCCGGCTCCGATCGGCTGCTGGCATGCGTCGCAGAACCCGTAGGTTCCCTCGTCCAGCTTGTCCAGGGCGCGCTGCACCTGCTTGAGGCCCACCCCGAGGCTGTCGTGAGCCGTGACCGCGCTCATCCGGTCCACCGCCATGGCCGTTCCGTCGCCGACACGTTTGCCGAAGCTGATGCTGCCCTGATCCTGTTGCGGACGCGTCAACACGGCCCGCTGCTCGACCAGCTCGTCGCGCTTGGCCTCGAGCTGTGCGCGTACCTCCTGCTCATCCATGCGCTGAGCATGTCACGACGCCCTAAAAGAGGTGGGGTGTGTCAGAGGCCCGACATACCATGGGACTCCACAATCCGCTCGTTCACCACGAAGGGAGCAGCCCGCGTGCCCATCATCGAAGCACAAGGCCTCACCAAGACGTACTCGTCGCGGTCCTGCACCGTCCATGCTCTGGCCGGGCTCGACCTCAGCGTCCCCGAGGGCACCGTCAAGGGGCTGCTGGGCCCCAATGGCGCCGGCAAGACCACCACCGTCAAGGTGCTCAACACCCTGATCCGACCCGACTCCGGCAGCGCCACCGTGGACGGCGTCGACGTACTGGCCCACCCCCAGCAGGTGCGGCAGATGATCGGGGCTTCCGGTCAGTATGCCGCCGTCGACGAGAACCTGACCGGTCTGGAGAACCTCGAGATGGTCGGCCGGCTTTATCACCTGGGGATCAGGAAGTCCCGAGCGCGAGCACGCGAGTTGATCGACGCCTTCGGGCTCGCCGAGGCCGGAGACCGACCGGTCAAGGGTTTCTCCGGGGGCATGCGGCGCCGGATCGACCTGGCCGGGGCACTGGTCAACAACCCCCGCATCCTCTTCCTGGACGAGCCGACGACGGGTCTGGACCCTCGCAGCCGGATCGGGCTGTGGGAGACCATCAACGATCTGGTCAAGGGGGGCACGACCGTGCTCCTGACCACGCAGTACCTCGAAGAGGCCGACTACCTGGCCGACCACATCTCGGTCATCGACGCCGGCAAGGTCATCGCATCGGGCACCTCGGATGAGCTGAAGGCCCAGATCGGCGGTCACCGCGTCGTGGTGTCCCTCGTGCGGGACAGCGACAGCGACGCCGCGCGGCAGATCCTGGGTCGCCACGGCACGGGCCAGCCCAACGTCAGTGACGACCGGCGCCAGCTCGACGTCACCGTCGACGAGGGGCCCCTGGCTCTGCAGCGCATCCTGGCGGACCTGGACTCCGACGCGGTGGCTCTCCACGACGCGGGCATGCGACGCCCCACCCTCGACGACGTCTTCCTCACCCTGACCGGCCACCGGGCCGAGGAGGGCGAGGACGACTCCGACACCACGCAGGATCAGGAGATCTCGGCATGACGACCACGACACCCACGGCGCGAGCCACCCATGAGCCCTTCACACCGGAGGTGACCGGCGCCTTCTCCACCTGGCTCGCCGACGGGTGGACCGTGACCTGGCGCAACCTGAGCAAGATCAAGCGCTCCCCCGACATGCTCATCTTCGCCGTGCTACAGCCGATCATGTTCGTGTTGCTGTTCAGCCAGGTCTACGGCGGGATCATCGACATCCCCGGCACGGACTACACCAACTTCTTGATGGCCGGGATCTTCGCCCAGACCGTGGTCTTCGGCTCGACCTTCTCTGGCGCGGCGATGGCCCAAGACCTGAAAGAAGGGCTGATCGACCGCTTCCGGACGCTTCCGATGAACCCCTCGGCCGTGCTGATCGGGCGCACCAACTCCGACCTCTGCCTCAACGGGATCTCGATGGTGATCATGATCCTCACCGGTTTCGTGGTCGGATGGCGCTTCACCAACGGCATCCCCTCGTTCCTCGCCGGAGTGGGCCTGCTGCTGCTCTTCTCCTACGCCTTCAGCTGGGTGATGGCCCTGCTCGGGATGGTCGTGAAGACACCGGAGACGATCAACAACGCATCGTTCATGATCCTGTTCCCCATCACCTTCATCTCCAACGCCTTCGTGCCCGCCGAGAGCCTGCCCCGTCCGCTGGAGATCTTCGCCAACTGGAACCCGGTGTCTGCGCTCGTCCAGGCGGCCCGAGACCTTTTCGGGAACACCCAAGAGGGCATGGTTCGCGACACGTTCGGCATCCAGCACCCGATCATCACCGTGCTCATCGGCATCACGGTGCTACTGGTGATCTTCGTCCCGCTCTGCATCCGGCAGTTCGCCCGCACCAGCTCCCGCTAGGTCGAGCTCGTCGCGGCGTGCGCGCGCCAGCTCGGCGCGGGCTGCCACCTGGTCGTCATCGGGATAGACGATCTCTTCCAGGCACAGACCCCGGGCCGGCATCACGGTCACGGCGGAGTGCCGCTGGCGTCCCCGGAGTACCTCCGCCGGGAAGGTCAGCGGCTCGCGTCCCGTCGCCACCGGGATGACCCCTCCCACCAGCGCGCGCACCATGCTGTGGCAGAAGGCGTCGGCGATGAGTGTGCCCACGACCGTTCCGTCGGCTTCGCGGGTCCAGTCAAAGCGCTGCAGCGTCCTCACAGTCGTCGCCCCTTCCCGCCTCCGGCAGAACGACGCGAAGTCATGAAGGCCCAGCACCGTGGCCGACGCGGCATTCATGGCGTCCACGTCGAGGGTCTGTTTCAGCACCACCGTGTCGAAACGGCGCAGCGGGTCTGCTGTGCTCGGACGGTCACAGATGCGATACGTGTATCGACGGTGCAACGCCGAGAACCGGGCGTCGAAGCCGGGTGGTGCAACGCGCACTCGGCGCACCACGATGTCGTCCGGCAACACCCCCGAGAGGCGGGCCCATGCCGATTCCGCGGGAGGTCGGGGGCGATGCGCGGGGAGGGCTTCCCAGCGGCCAGGGTCCACGTCCAGGTGGGCCACCGAGCCCCGGGCGTGCACCCCGGCGTCGGTCCGTCCGCCCACCGTCAGACTCGGCGGCTTGTCCCGCAGAATCGTCCCCCAGGCCAGCTCGACCGTCTCTTGAACCGTTCGAAATCCAGGCTGGGTCGCCCAGCCGAAGAAGTGCGTGCCGTCGTACGCGAGATCCAGCCTGAGGCGCACGGGCGTTCGAGGAGCAGACACAGCCCACCACCCTAGGCGACCCGCTCCATCAGTCCCTACCCCTCGGCGACCCCGTCCGGGCGACCCGTCCGTGACCCGTTCACTGTCGCCACACCGTGGCTCGCCCTGATAACGAGAAGCCGCCACACCCCAACGGGGAGGCGGCGGGTCATCAAAACAGGGACCCCGGCAGGGCGGGTCGACCGGCGGGGGAGACGCGCCCACCGCGGGGGCGGA
>JBBSQA010000047.1:0-9855 GCA_038258285.1 Actinomycetales bacterium
CCGGGGACACCGACCGCCGCCGGTTGAGCGCTTCGCGGAGCTCGGCGCCCGCGGCGCCCCGCAACTCCGGCATCAGCTCGAAGGCTTGCTCCAGCTGCGGGTCGAAGTCATCGGAGGTGAACGGCATCTCGGTCGGCGAGAGTTTCGAAGCCTCGATCGAGGGGATGTCCTCCGCGTCGTGCAGGATCGCGCGGTGGGCGTAGGAGCCGACCTCCATGTCGGCGCCGTGCTGACGCTCGTAGCAGAAGGTGTCCATGTCGCGGATGATCGGGTAGGTGATCTCGCCGTCGCTCTCGGCAAGCAGAGGGACCGGTCCGACGCTGATCATTTGGTGCACTGCGGGCGTCAAGGGGATCTTCGCTCCTGCCATCGCCGCGAGCTTGGGGCTCCAGACGCCGCAGGCGATGACCACCGTCTCAGCCTGGATGTCACCGCCGGTCGTCTGAACGGCCTTGATGCGTCCGTTCTCGACCGCCATACCCGTCACTTCGACGGTGGGAACCACCGTCAACGCACCGGTCGCCATCGCGCGTTCGCGCATGATGGTGCCCGCCCGCAGTGAGTCGACGACCCCGACGCTGGGGGTCCAGAAGGCGCCGATGATCAGGGAGGGGTCGAGGTAGGGGACCTTTTCCACCACCTGCTCCGGGGTGACCAGCTCGGCCTCGATACCCCACGCTTTGGCCGAGGACATGCGGCGCCGCAGCTCCTCCATCCGCTCCGGTGTGCGCGCGACCTCGAATCCTCCCGGCTGAACCATCACGCCCATCTCGTCGTACTGCTTCATGCTGTCGAGAGTGAGGTCCGTGATCTCGCGGGAGTGGTCCACGGGGAAGATGAAGTTCGAGGCATGACCGGTGGACCCACCGGGGTTCGGAAGGGCCCCCTTGTCGATCTGGACGATGTCGGTCCACCCCAAACGGGCGAGGTGGTGGACCAGACTGTTGCCGACGATCCCGGCACCAATCACGACGACGCGGGCGGATGTGGGGATCGTGGCCATAGGGGGCAACCCTTCGGGGAGGAGCGACGGGAGCGGTTCACACCGCACGGGGTTTGTTGCGCTATTCGCAACGTAACGCATCATGCGGCACAACCAAGTGTGACTCGCTCATCTGACCCGTGTCAACTGGACACCATGGCCCTTTCCGCGGCGGGGGGTCCACAACGACAATGACCCCGCGTCCGAAGACGGGGGGTCATTGTTTTCGTGCTCGAGTCAGCCTGAGTTTTGCTCGCTGGGCGGCTCTTCGGGCCTTGCGTGCTGACGTTCGAGCGTCTGGTCGACGTCCTTGCGGCTGGCCCCCAACTCCTCATAGAGCGCCGTGTAGACCCCTTCCGGGACCGTCGAGACCACCGGCTCCTCCCGCAGTTGCCTCATGAGCTGCACGCATACGGCGATCAGCAGCACCAGGAACGGCACGGCGATCACCACCGCGGCCTGCTGGATCACCGACAGGCCGTCGGCCATCAACAGCGCGATGGCCGTGACGGCGATCATGGCGCCCCACAGCAGCACGACGTTGCGGTGGGGAGCGATGTTGCCCTTGGAGGAGAGCATGCCCAATACCACCGAGGCGGAGTCGGCACTGGAGACGAAGAAGAAGGTGATCAACAGCACCACGAGCGTCGCCGTGACGGCGCTGAGACTGAACTGGTCCAGCATCATGAAGAGGCGTCCCTCGTTGGTCTCCGCCCCGGCGAGGTCCACGCCGTTCTCCTGCAGGTTGATCGCCGTGCCCCCCAGGATCGAGAACCACACCGAGCTCACCAGGGTCGGCACCAGCAGCACACACACGACGAACTGCCGGATGGTGCGACCCCGGGAGATCCGCGCGATGAAGGTGCCGACGAACGGCGCCCAGGACATCCACCACGCCCAGTAGAACAACGTCCAGCCCTGCAGCCACTCCTCGCCGCCGTAGACCCCGGTGCGGAAGCTCATCGGGATGATCTGCGTGCCGTAGTCACCGATCATCTCGACGAAGGTGTTGATGATGACCAGGGTCGGCCCCAGGACCAGGATGAACAGGGCGAGCACTCCCGCGAGGCCCATGTTGATGTTGCTGACGATCTTGATGCCCTTGCCGACGCCGCTGACGGCGGAGATGGCGAAGATGACCGCCAGGACCACGATCACGATGATCGCGACCGTGTTGCTCTTGGTGACTCCGTAGGCACTGTTCAACCCACTGTTGATCTGCAGCGCGCCCAGGCCCAGCGAGGTGGCAGCGCCGAAGACCGTGATGAAGATGGCGAAGGTGTCGATCGCTCGCCGAGCCGGATGGTTGACGGGACGGCTCGGCATCACGGTGGAGCTCAGGAGGTTGGGGTTGCCCTTGCGGAACGAGGTGTAGGCCAGTGCGAGCCCGACCACGGCATACAACGCCCAGGGGTGGAGGCCCCAGTGGAAGATCGTGTACTGCATCGCCAGCCGCGCGGCGTCATCGGAACCCGGCTCGGCCAGGCCCATGGGTGGGGCAGTGAAGTGGGAGAGCGGCTCCGCAGCGCCGAAAAACACCAGGCCGATGCCCATACCCGCCGCGAACATCATCGAGAACCAGGAGGCCGTGGTGAACTCCGGGCGCTCGTCGTCCCTACCCAGCCGGATCCGGCCGTAGCGGCTGAAGGCCAGGAGCAGGGCGAACAACACGAAGCCGGCTCCGGCCACGATGAAGGCCCAGCCCAGGTACTTGGTGACGAAGCTCAATCCGGCGTCTGCGGCTACCTGCAGACTCTCGGTGCCGAAGATGCCCCAAAGCGCGAAGGCGAGCACCAAGGCGAAACCACCACCGAACACCACGGTGTCGATGGACCCCAGTGCGCTTGTGGCGGGTGCCTCGTCGGCCGGACTTCCCTCGGGCGACTCCTTGCGCGTGGTCGTTGACATGCGTGCTCCCATTCCGACCCGATGTGGGGTCACAGGTCATGACGCTCGGCCAGAACCGCAACGCGAGCCTTGGTGCTCCTAGCGCACGGACTGTTGGAGAGAAATGTTGTGCGTGAGCCCAGAGTGATTGCGCCGTCATGTCCTGTCAAGGGTTTGGCATGCTGTTGCGCTGTGCGCGCCCTCTTTCAGTCCGTCGTCACGCCTCGAGGGGCTGCTGCACCCATCCGATCGGAGATCGCGCAAGCGGCCGATACCACCACCGGCGCCAGTAGAGCCACCCGTTCGCCGGTCAGTCGGAACGAGGGGCCGGACACGCTCAACGAGGCCACCAGATCACCGTGGGCGTCACGGACCGGCGCCGCCACCGCCGTGAGTCCCACCTCCAGTTCGTCGACGGCCACGGCCCACCCCCGCTCCCGGACGGTACTCAACTCGCTGCGGAGCTGGCTTCGGGATGTGACGGTGTTGGCGGTGTAGCCCTGGAGCCTTGGCACGTGGGTTCCGAGCTCATGCTCATCGAGCTCACTGAGCAACACCTTGCCGTTGGAGGTGGCGTGCAACGGGATGCGTTGACCAACGTAGTTGTGTGGTTGCAGGCCGGAGGTGCCTGCGGCCTGGTCCACGTAGAGCGCCGACGTTTCCGACAGGATCGCCAGGTTCACCGTCTCCCCCGTCTCGGCGGCGAGGTTCCGGCTGATGGACCGCGCTTCCTGCACCACGTCTAGCCGCGCGTTGGTGGCCCCGGCCAGCCGCAGGACTCCTACGCCGAGGCGGTACTTCCCGCGCTCAGCATGCTGCTCGACCAGGTCGTGAGACTCCAGGGTGGCCACCAGCCGGAACACCGTGCTCTTGTGTACCCCGAGCTCTCGAGCGATATCCGTGACCCCGGACTCCCCAGCTCGGGCCAGCACGGTCAACACGCTCAGAGCTCGGTCCACCGACTGCACGAGTCCGGTGCCCGCGGATTCCACCATGGCCCTAGGCTAGCGCACAGACTGTTGCGTATCGCAGAATATGTCTCAACACACGCAACACTCCTCCTCCCTGACCCTGGAGCCGCCCGCATGCCATCTTCGGCCGCCGACCCGCATTTCGTCCTGACCATCGCCTGTCCGGATCGGCCCGGCATCGTGTACGCCGTCACCGGTCTTCTGGTGCAACACTCAGGCAACATCGTGGAGAGCCAACAGTTCGAGGACCCCTCCTCGGCTCAGTTCTTCATGCGCATCCGGTTTGCGATCACCGCACCCGAGATCGGCATCCAAGAGCTGCGGGCGGAGTTCGGCGCCATCGCGGACCGGTTCGAGATGACCTGGAACCTCTGGGATGCCCGGAAGCCCTATCGCACCCTGATCCTGGTGTCCAAATTCGGCCACTGCCTCAACGACATGCTGTTCCGCTGGAGCCGCAAGGCCCTCCAGATCGACGTGGCTGGTGTGGTGTCGAACCACGAGGACCTCCGTAGCCTGACCGAGTCCTACGGAGTCGACTACCACTACATTCCGGTCACCCCGGCGACCAAGGCCGAGAGTGAGGCGCGGATGCTGGCCATGATCGACGACCTCGACGTGGACATCGTCGTCCTCGCGCGGTACATGCAGATCTTCTCCGATGAGACCTCACGAACACTGTCCGGCAAGGCGATCAACATCCACCACTCGTTCCTGCCGAGCTTCAAAGGGGCCCGGCCCTACACCCAGGCCTTCCAGCGAGGGGTCAAGCTCGTCGGTGCGACCGCGCACTACGTGACGGGCGATCTGGACGAGGGCCCGATCATCGAGCAGGACGTGATGAGGGTCGACCACCGCTACAACGCGGCAGAGCTCGCCGCTGCGGGTCGCGACGTCGAGTCCCAGGTGCTGTCACGGGCCGTGCGCTGGCACAGCGAGAGCAGGGTCCTGCTCAACGGGGACCGCACCGTCGTGTTCCGCTGACGGTCCGGACCGGCCGCCCAGACCCAAGCTGAACCCGACACTCAGTCGCCGAGCTCCTTCCTGCGTCGAGCGACGTACTCCTGGAGCTCCTGGTCGATCGCCGCATCGAGGGTCGGCTGCTGGTATTCCTCGATGCGCTTGGCGTAGATGGCGCTCATCCGTCCTGCAGCATCGACGCCACCGCCGCGGCTCCATCGTTCGAAGTTCTCCGAGGAGGAGAGCATGGGGCGGTAGAAGCACGTCCGGAACCGCTCCATGGTGTGCATCGCACCGAGGAAGTGACCTCCGTGCCCGACCTCCTGGTGCGCGTCGAAGGCGAGCGTGCCTTCGTTGATCTCCAGCGGGGTGAACTCGGCCTGGAGCATCTGGACGAGCTCGACGTCCATGACGAACTTCTCGAAGCAAGCCACCAGCCCACCCTCCAGCCACCCTGCCGAGTGCATGACGAAGTTGGCGCCGGCGAGGAACGTCGGTAGCAGGGTCATCAGGGCCTCGTAGCCGGCTTGGGCGTCCGGGACCTGGGAGGACGTCATGCCGCCGCCGGAACGGAAGGGCAGTCCGAAGTGACGGGCGATCTGACCGGTGCACCACAGCCCCATGCCGGACTCGGGGGTGCCGAAGGAAGGGGACCCGGACTGCATGTCGATGTTGGACAAGAACGAGCCGAAGACCACGGGTGTGCCCGGCCGAACCAGTTGCGTGAGAGCGATCCCGGAGAGCGCTTCGGCGATCTGCTGCACCAGCGCGGCCGGGATGGTGACCGGCGACATGGCGCCCATCAAGATGAACGGGGTCAGGATGACGGGCTGTCCGGCACCGGCGTACGCGAACAGAGACTCCAGCATCCGCTCGTCCCAGCGCAGCGGACTGTTGCAGTTGATCAACGAGATGGACACCGGAGCCTTCTCGATGACGTCCCGTCCGCCGAACAGGATCGACCCCATGGCGATGGTGTCTTCGGCGTTGACCCCGGAGACCACGTTGCCCATATAGATCTTGTCGGTCAAAGTCTGGAGGGCATACGTCATATCCAGGTGCCGGGAGTCAAGGGGAGCGTCGTTGGGCTCGCAGACCACTCCCCCGGCGGAGTCCATCACGCTGAAGGATTGGGCGA
This sequence comes from Actinomycetales bacterium, assembly GCA_038258285.1. GTDB lineage: Bacteria > Actinomycetota > Actinomycetes > Actinomycetales > Dermatophilaceae > Ornithinicoccus. The sequence continues at coordinate 5,939 of JBBSQA010000047.1, forward strand.
GCTTGGCAAAGCGCTGGAAGTCATCCAGCGTCGCGTCGCGACGAACGGATCCCTCGCGCACGAAGGGCGGACCGTACACCCCGCTGAACACCATCGCGTTGCCTCCGATGTGCACATTGTTGTCAGGGTTGCGCGCGTGCAGGTCGAACTCTTTGGGGGCCTTGGCCACCTGCTCCAGGACGAACTCCGGATCCAGGAAGACGGTCTGTCCCTCGACCCGTTGCCCCGCCTTGCGGAACATCTCGAGCGCTCGCTCGCTGTCGAACTCCACGCCGATCTCGGTGATGAGCCTGCGCCAGCCCTGGTCGAGCTGGGCCATCGCGTCCTGACTGAGGACCTCGTATCGGGGCATGGTGTTCCGGAACAACGGGGACCTCCACAGATCAGTAGGAAGACGTCTCGGGATGTGCTTGACGTTGCGTGGTAGAAATCCTAGCCTCACAACATGGAATTGAGTTTTACCATATGAGACAACTGGAATCACCCCCCGAACCATCCTCATCATCTGTCGGCACCCAGGCGGTGGACCGCGCTGCCGCGCTGATCGATCTGGTGATCCACTCCGACGTCGCCCTGTCGTCATCGGACCTCAGCGACGCCACCGGGTTGGCACGCTCGACCACCTCCCGACTCCTGGCCGCCTTGGAGCGCACCCAACTCCTGGAGCGCCGCGAGGACGGGCTCTACGTGGGAGGGCAACTTTTCGCCCTGTACGCCGCCCTGCACGACCCCTGGCCCCAGATGGCTCGCATCGCCGAGCCGGTGTTGCAGACCGTCGGGCAGGAGTGCGGTGAGACCGTCCACCTCGGCGTGGCGCGGTCGGACAACGTCTTCTACGTTGCTCAGGTCGAATCGACCTACCTCTTGCGCGCCCGGGACTGGAACGAGGTCGACGTCCCCGTCCACGCCAACTCTCTGGGCCATGTGCTGTGTGCGTTCGGCGCCCTTCGCGTCCCCTCCGGTCCGTTCACCTCCCTGACGTCCCGGAGCCTCGATCGAACCGAGTTCATCTCCGAGCTCGCGCACATCCGGACCCGCGGGTACGCCTACGCCAAGGACGAGCTCGAGGTCGGCCTGTCCGGTCTCGCGGCGCCGGTCCTCGGACTGGACGGCGCCGTCATCGCGGCCATCGGCATCTCCGGGCCGACCGCACGACTCCAGGAACACCACTCCGAGCTAGGACACCTGCTCTCCGACCAAGGCACTCGCCTGGCCGCTCTCCTACGCACCTCCACGCCCGAGTCCAAGAAAGGCGCAGCATGACACCCGAGGAGATCCTCAAGGCGCTCTACGACGAGACCCTCGTCGGCAACGCACCCGAAGTGCTCCGTCTGACCAACACCGGGTTGGAGATCGGCATGGAGCCACAGTCCATGCTGTTCGAGGCCCTGATCCCCTCTCTGGAAGAGGTGGGCGCCCGGTTCGAGCGCGGCGACTTCTTCGTCCCCGAGATGCTGATCGCGGGTCGGGCCATGGCGGGCGCCATGGCCCGCCTCCGTCCCCTGCTCGCCGAGACCGGCGTCCAGACCGTCGGCAAGTTCCTGATGGGGACGGTCAAGGGGGACGTCCACGACATTGGCAAGAACCTGGTGAACATCATGCTCGAAGGGGCCGGGTTCGAGGTCATCGATCTCGGGGTCCAGGTGGCTCCGGAGAAGTTCGTCGAGAAGATCCTCGAGCACCGGCCCGACATCGTGGGGATGTCGGCCTTCCTCACCACGACGATGCCCATGTTCAAAGCCAACATGAACGCCCTGCAGAAGGCTGGCATCCGTGACCAGGTCATCGTCATGGTCGGTGGTGCGCCAGTCACCCAGGAGTATGCCGACGCGGTCGGGGCCGACGGATACGCCGCCGACGCCTCGGCCACGGTCAAACGCGCCAAAGCCCTACTGAAAGCACGTCGAGAGCTGGTCAACGCATGAGCGCAGAACTACGAGAGACCGTCCTTCGCTCAGCGACCAAAGAGGTCATCCTCGGGCATCGCCGCCCCTTCGTCCTGATCGGTGAGCGGATCAACCCCACCGGCCGCAAGGTGTTCCAGCAGCAGCTGCGGGACGGAGACCTCTCCGCGATCGAGCGTGACGCGCTCGCTCAGGTGGAAGGCGGCGCGGACGTTCTGGACATCAACATGGGCGTCCCGCTGACCGACGAGGCCGAGTTGCTGGACAAGGCCATCCGGCTGGTCCAGAAGGTCACAGACCTGCCGGTGTGCATCGACTCCTCGGTGATCGAAGCACTCCAGGCCGGGCTGGAAGCCTACGAAGGGCGCGCACTGGTGAACTCGATGACCGCAGAGGACGACCGGATGGCGCAGATCCTGCCGCTGGTCAAGAAGCACAACGCGGCCATCATCGCCCTGCCCAACGACGCCGAAGAGATCCCGATGGAGGCCGACCGCCGTCTCGAGCTCGTGGAGCACATCGTGGAGGTGGCGACCAAGGAGTACGGCATCCCCATCGAGGACATCGTGATCGACCCGCTCGCCATGCCGATCGGCGCCGACCAGCAGGTCGTGAACGTGACCATGGACACCATGCGCCGCATCCGCGAGAAGTACGGCCTGAACATGACCTGTGGCGCGTCGAACGTGTCCTTCGGGATGCCTGATCGCCATACCCTCGGCGCCGCGTTCCTGCCCATGGCCATGACGGCGGGGATGACCAGCGCCATCATGGACACCCGCACCCCGCAGATCGTGTCGAGCGTCAAGGCCGCCGACCTCCTGCTGGGTAACGACGAGTGGGGCGCCCGTTGGATCGGGGCGCACCGGAGGCGTCAAGCCGCCTCCGCGTGAGGTCGCCGATCCCGAAACCCCCGCCCTCGTTGTGGTCTGAGCATCACAACCGCCATCAGAGTGAGTGCACCGTATGAACCGTGAGCCGATCCGTGAACTGCCCGACGTGGAGCTGTCCACGCTGGGCCGCGAAGGCCTCATCGACCCCATCGACGATGGCATTCGTGCACCCCACGACAGCGCAAGCCGGGTCGAGCTCTCGTTCATCCCCTCGGGTCGCACTGTGCGGGTCCCCAGCGGAGTCAGCGTCTTCGACGCCGCGAGCTGGAATGGTATTGCCATCGACTCCACCTGCGGTGGACACGGCACCTGCAAGAAGTGCAAGGTCAAGGTACTGGACTCCGCTGCGCCCATCCACCGGTTGGATCATCGGTCCTTCAGCCCGGACCAGCTGGCCCAGGGATGGCGGCTGGCCTGCCTGGCCCAGGCCACCCGCAGCGTCGAGGTCGAGGTCCCACCGCTGACCACTCGGCCCAAGGCGGCCACGGTGGGCGTCGGTCGTCAGGTCATCCTGCGTCCGGCACTACAGAAGCGGTACGTCGAGCTGGACGAGCCCAGCCTCCAGGATCAACGTCCCGACCTCCAACGCATCTGCGACGCCATCCCGGATCTTCACCTGACCCCTGACCTGGCCGCGCTGCGTCGCATCCCGGGCGTGCTCCGTGAAGCGGACTACAAGGTCACGGCCGTTATCGTCGACGAGGCCCTGATCGACGTCGAGGCCGGAGACACCACGGGGCGGACGTTCGCCATCGCCTTCGACCTCGGCACGACGACCGTCGTGGCCACGCTGCTGGACACCTCGACCGGGACTCCGGCCGCCGTAGCCTCGATGCTGAACAAGCAGCAACCCTTCGGGGCTGACGTCATCACCAGAATCAGCGCGACGATGATGGACCCGGAGGCGGCCGGACGCCTCCGGCAGTTGGCCCAGGAGACCCTGGCCGAGCTGGTGGCGGAGGTGCTGGCCGACGGCGGCGTGCAACCGAACGAGGTGTACGAGGTGGCTTTGGCGGGCACCGCCACCATGACCGCACTGGCGCTCGGGCTCGCTCCCGAGCCGCGCGGGGTGGCCCCCGGCGTGATGTCGTCCGTCCGGGTGGCGGGGGTGCTTGGGACG
>JBBSQA010000048.1:0-9729 GCA_038258285.1 Actinomycetales bacterium
GCATCATGACGGTGCATCGCGACCTCGATGTGCTGGAACGTGAGGGGTGGCTGACCAAGATTCGCGGTGGCGCCACCGCGAATCTTGGTCAGCCACCCCTCACGTTCCAGCACATCGAGGTCGCGATGCACCGTCATGATGCTCACGTGGAGGTCCTCTGCCAAGTCCTCGATCCGGGCGAAACCCGAGTCGATGATCTGACGCCGGACTCGCTCACGTCGCTGCTGGGGCGCCGCCTTGACGTTCGCGTCCTCTGCCGCAGAGCCGTGAAGCATGCAACCGAGGATACGGGTAGGCCGGTCGGTGTCCGGATTTCGTCCTTCCGTAGCGACCCCGCGGGCTGAGCGTCGATCGGTCGGTCAGGGCGTTTGGAAGGCGGTGTCCGGGGCATCGGTGATCAGCATGTGCCCGGGCGCGTGGGTGATCGCGAGGTCGGGCCGGGACTCCATGACCATGGCCTGCGGCGTCACGCCACACGCCCAGAACACCGGCACGTCCCCGGGCTCCAACACCGGTGCGTCGCCGTAGTCCGGGTGGTCGAGGGACTCGATCCCCAAGGCGTTCGGATCGCCCACATGCACCGGGGCGCCGTGAACGGCGGGATAGCGACTCGAGATCCGCACGGCATCAGCAACCTGCCCCGCGGGTATGCCGCGCATCGACACCACCAGGGGTCCTCCGAGCGCGCCGGCGGAGCGGCAACGCCGGGTCGTGCGATACATCGGGACGTTGCACCCCGCGCTGATGTGACGCACGGGCACCCCGGCCGCGAGCAGGGGGTGCTCGAAGGTGAAGGAGCAGCCGATCACGAAGGTGACCAGATCGTCCCGCCACTGAGAAGACACATCCGCGACCTCGTCCATGAGCTCGCCGTGCTCGAAGACGCGGTACAGCGGGAGGTCGCGGCGGATATCGGCCTCCGGGCCGCTGAGCACCAAGCCACCAGGGTCGGCGCGGACCGATCCGGCCCCGATGACCTCCAGCAGGGGACACGGCTTCGGGTTGCGCTGCGCGAAGAGCATCATGTCGAACGCCAACGACTGCGGCAGCGCGATGATGTTGGCCTGGGCGAAGCCTCGACTCCACCCTGCGGTCGGCACCTGGAGGCCTTGGGCGAAACGAGATCGGGCTTCGGCAGGGGGCAGCGCGCCGACGTCGTCTGCCGGGGACGCCCCCATCCTCATCGGATCCATCCTCAACGAGCCCATCGCAGCCGGACCCGTTGGCCCGGTCGCAGCTGTGCCGCCCGGTCCATCTCAGCCGAGGGGACCACGGCGATCACGGGATAGCCGCCGGTCACCGGATGGTCGTTGCCGAACAGCACCGGTTGACCATCGGGGGGCACCTGCAGGGCGCCTCGGACCATGCCTTCGCTCGGCAGCTCCACGTCCTTCTTATCCTCCGATCGACCCACTGCTTCCCCTTGGAGACGGGTCCCGATCCGGTTGCTGCGGTCGGACACGACCCAGACCTGATCGGTCAGCGCCTCTGACGACGCGAACCAGTTCAGTCGGGGGCCCGGCAGGATGCTGAGCTCCATCTGGTCGTCCGTGGGTAGCAGCACGGGAGCGGCGTCGACGTTGGGATAGGACCCCTGGTAGTGCCCGAGCCTCAAGAGATCGCCGGCCTTCAACGGGTCCGGACCCAGCCCGGACAAGGTGTCGGTGGATCGTGAGCCGAGCACGGTAGGCACGTCCCACCCCCCGCGCGCGGTGAGGTAGGTCCGTAACCCGGCGGACGGCATACCCAAGCGCAGCTCCTGGCCGTCTCGCAGGTCCAGCAGGCAGGCATGGGCGACCGGGTTGCCATCCACCGTGGCGCCGGTGTCCGCGCCCGTGAGCACCACGGTCATCGACCCGTGCACGCGCGCCACCAGGCCACCGAGGGTCACCTCGAGTGAAGCCGTGCCCGCCTCGTGCGCCACGAGCCGGGCACCCAGCTCGTAGGCCGATCGGTCGGCTGCCCCGGAGCGGCCGACTCCGATGGCGGCCCAGCCAGGTCGGCCGGCGTCCTGCACCAAAGCCTGCGGTCCGGACTCGAGAATCTCGAGCGCGCTCACGTCGGGTCCTGGCGTACGAAACGGACGAGGGACCCTGGCTCCAGCAGGGACGGCGGATCACGGTCCTGGTCCCACATGAGGGTGTCGGTCCTGCCGATGAGCTGCCAACCACCGGGCGAGGATCGCGGATACACGGCGCTGAACTCCCCCGCCAACCCCACGGATCCCGGTGGGACCGTCGTGCGTGGCTCCGAACGTCGCGAAACGTCCAAGCGTCGATCTCCACCACTGAGGTAGGCGAAACCGGGGGCGAAACCGAAGAAGGCCACCCGCCAGATGCTCGCAGTGTGGGCGTCGATGACGTCCTCCCGACTCAACCCGGTGGCCTGAGCCACGTCATCGAGATCCTCGCCGTCGTAGGTCACCGGAATCTCCATCACGTCGTCGGACTCGCGGTCCGCGTCCGTGAGTTCCTCACCGATCTCGACGGGATCCGGTAGTGAGGCCGCCAGCTCAACCACCGATCGACCGACTTGAGCCAGGTCGGCTCCGGGCGCGAGGTGCAGCAGCAGAGTCCGCGCGGCCGGCACGGCGTCTTCGACCCATTGCCACGGCTCTTGACCCGAAGCCTGGTGGAGAGCGGTGTGGAGCGCGAGGACCGATGCGATGTCGTCCACCTCGATCAGCACCGCTCCGTCGCCCATCGGCAGGACCTGAGCCCGGATCATGCTTCGTGGACGAACGCTCGAAGGGTGACGCCGGCCTTGGTCAGACCCTCTGCGACCGAGGTGGCCATGGCCACGGCTCCCGGTGAGTCGCCGTGCGTGCAGATCGAGCGGGCCTCGACCTCGATGTCGCTCCCGTCCTCCGCTTCGATGAGGCCTTCGGTCGCCAGTCGCACCATCCGTCGAGCTACCTCCTGTGGGTCCTCCAGCAGTGCACCCTCGCGTCCTCGGGGGACGAGGCGGCCGTGGGCGGTGTAGCCGCGGTCCGCGAAGGCCTCGGTCACCGTCGGCATACCGACCTCGCGTGCCCGGCGGAGGGAGGCGGAGCCGGTCAGACCCAGCAGAGGCAAGGACGAGTCGTAAGCCGAGACCGCCTCGACCAGCGCGCGGGCCTGGTCCTCGTCGTCGACGACCGCGTGGTAGAGCGCCCCGTGCGGCTTGACGTACCGCACTCGGGTGCCCGCGACCCGGCACATCGCCTCGAGGGCTCCGAGCTGGTAGAGCACGTCGGCCGTGAGCTCGGCAGAGTCCATCGCGATGAACCGCCTCCCGAAACCGGCCAGGTCGCGGTATCCGACCTGGGCCCCGATGACGACCCCTCGTTCGGCGGCGGCCGCACAGGTGCGCTGGAGGGTGAGGGCATCCCCGGCGTGGAACCCACACGCGACGTTGGCGCTGGTGATGATGTCGAGCATCGCTCCATCGTCACCGAGGCGCCAGGTGCCGAACGACTCCCCGAGGTCGGCGTTGAGATCAATGGAGGTGCGTGGGGCTGGATCGACCGTCACGGACGACCTCCGCGAGATCGGGCGCGGGGAAGACCAAAGGTGTCGGACCGTTGCGCCGATCGCAGGGTGCCGACATGATCGGCCATAGTCTCCAGCGGGGTGAAGGCCCGCTGGCTGGACTGCACACTGCCGGGTCGCGTGGTGATACTCACGGGCTGCTCGGACATGCGGCGAGAACTCCGATCGTGTACGGGGTGTCAGTTTCGCATGCTGGGCGTCTGGAGGTGCACGATGAATCTTGACCAGCCTCCGACGGGTCCGGCCTGCTAGATCGTCATCTCACATCGCAGAAGTATCGAGAGGGAGCTCATGACCAACACCAGCCCGGGTTATGCCATCACAGTGCGCGTCGAGGCTCCATCGGCCTCGGGGGCCACGAGCGGCCTGGTGGCTGCCGTCAGCGGCGCTGGCGGGTCGCTGACCGCGCTCGATGTGGTGGAGTCGCATGCCGATCGCGTGGTCGTCGACGTCACCTGCGATGCGACGGACGCCGACCACGCCGAGCAGATCACCCAAGCTCTGGCCAGGGTCGAGGGCGTCACGGTGCGCAAGGTCAGTGACCGCACCTTCCTGTTGCATCTGGGGGGCAAGCTCGAGGTCAACCCCAAGGTGCCGCTGAAGAACCGGGACGACCTGTCCCGGGCCTACACCCCCGGAGTCGCCCGGGTGTGTATGGCGATCGCGGAGAACCCCGAGGACGCCCGCCGCCTGACCATCAAGCGCAACACCGTCGCAGTGGTCACCGACGGCTCCGCCGTGCTGGGGCTGGGCAACATCGGCCCGTCGGCTGCGCTGCCCGTGATGGAAGGCAAGGCCGCGTTGTTCAAACAGTTCGCCGGGGTGGATGCCTGGCCGGTGTGCCTGGATACGCAGGACACCGAGGAGATCATCCAGATCGTCAAAGCGCTGGCCCCGGTGTACGGCGGAGTCAACCTGGAGGACATCAGCGCGCCCCGGTGCTTCGAGATCGAGCGCCGGTTGCGGGACGAGCTGGACATCCCGGTCTTCCACGACGACCAGCACGGCACCGCCATCGTGGTGCTTGCTGCGCTGGTGAACGCCCTGCGCGTGGTCGACAAGAGGATCGAGGACATCTCGGTGGTGGTCAGCGGCGTCGGCGCTGCCGGCAACGCGATCATCCAGCTGATCCGCGCGCAGGGGGTGCAGGACATCGTCGCGTGTGGCCGCGGTGGAGCGGTGCACAGCGGCCAGGAAGGGCTGGACCCGGACCGGAAGTGGATCGCGGACCACACCAACCGTGAGGGCAAGACGGGAACGCTCAAAGAGGTCCTCGTTGGAGCCGACGTCTTCATCGGGGTGTCCGCACCCAACCTGCTCGACGGGGACGACATCGCGGGGATGGCCGACCGCGCCATCGTCTTCGCCATGTCCAACCCCGACCCCGAGGTCGACCCCATCGCGGCTCGGGAGCACGCTGCGATCGTGGCCACGGGGCGCAGCGACTTCCCGAACCAGATCAACAACGTCCTGGCCTTCCCCGGATTCTTCCGCGGCATGCTCGACGCCGGGGCGCGGGAGATCACCCTCGACGTCATGCTCGCAGCGGCGACCGCCATCGCGGACGCGGTCCGACCGGACGAGCTGAACGCCAGCTACATCGTCCCGTCCGTTTTCGACCCCGACGTGGCCCCGGACGTCGCTTCGGCCGTACGCAAGGTGGCCGAAGCTGCGATGCGTGACCGTCCCTGACCCAGGCGAGGGTGGCGGGGGCTGCTTGACTGGAGGATGACGACTACGAGCACGATCGACTGCATGACGAAGGATCGACTATGACTGCCATTGCGTTCATCGGACTCGGGATCATGGGGGGTCCCATGGCCGGAAACCTGGCCCAGGCGGGCCATCAGGTGACCGGTTTCAACCGCAGCCCCGGCCCGAACGCTGCGTTGGAGGAAGCGGGTGGGAAGGCTGCGGCCTCCTGTGCCGAGGCCACCCGGGACGCAGAGATCATCTGCGTGATGGTCCCAGACAGTCCCGACGTCAAGGACGTGCTCACCGGCGAGGGCGGGGTGTTCGACAGCGCGCCGGAGGGCTCGCTGATCATCGACTTCTCGAGCATCCGCCCGGACGTGGCAGTCTCGCTGGCCCAGCAGGCTGCCGAGCGTGGTTTCCGGATGCTCGACGCCCCGGTCTCAGGTGGTCAGGCCGGAGCGGTCAAGGCCGTGCTGTCGATCATGGTGGGCGGCCAGGAATCGGACTTCGCGGCCGCCAAAGAGGTCTTCGAGGCAGTCGGCAAGACGGTCGTCCACGTGGGTCCCAGTGGGTCCGGCCAGACCGTGAAGTCGGCCAACCAGCTGATGGTGGCGAGCAACATGCAGGCGCTCGCGGAGGCGGTCGTCTTCCTCGAGGCCCACGGGGTGAACCTTCCCTCGGCCCTGGAAGTGCTCGGGGGCGGGCTGGCAGGCTCTGCGGTGTTGGAGCAGAAGAAGCAGAACATGATGGATCGCTCCTTCGAGCCGGGCTTTCGCATCGACCTGCACCACAAGGACATGGGGATCTTCACGGCCGCCTCGCGCGAAGCCGGTGTCGTGGTGCCGCTCGGTGCCCTGGTCTCTCAGCTGATGACGTCCGCCCAGGTCAACGGCGACGGACGGTTGGACCACTCTGCACTGCTGCGAGGGGTGGAGAGGCTGTCCGGGCGCACGGACCGCACATCCGAGCACCCCGCGCCATGACCCGAGTCCTGATCGCCCCGGACAAGTTCAAAGGCTCGCTGACCGCCGCCGACGTCTGTGCAGCGGTCGGTAGCGGTCTACGCCGCCACGCGTCGTTGGACATCACCTCCTGCCCGGTGGCCGACGGTGGTGACGGCACCATCGCAGCCGCGCTCGCCGCGGGGTATGCCGAGGTGTCCGTGACCGCCTCGGGGCCCACCGGACTCCCCGTCTCCACCCGCTACGCCCGTCGAGGTCAGACCGCGGTGGTCGAGCTGGCTGACGTCTCCGGCCTGGCGCGGCTGCCCGATGGGCGGCTCGAGCCGCTGACCGCGAGCAGCCGGGGCACGGGCGAGGTCATGGCCACCGCGATCGAGGCCGGTTGCACGCAGCTCGTCCTCGGCATCGGTGGCAGCGCAAGCACCGACGGTGGTGCGGGTCTGCTGTCGGCGTTGGGCGCTCGCCTCTTGGACGACGACGGGGCGGAGCTGAGAGACGGCGGAGCCCCGTTGGCCTCGCTTGCGAGCCTGGACGTCGCTGCGCTGACGTCACGGATGCACGGGGTGACCTTCACCGTGGCGTGCGATGTGCACAACACGCTGACGGGGCCCCACGGCGCCGCCGCGGTGTATGGCCCGCAGAAAGGGGCCACCGTCGTCGACGTGCAGCAGCTCGACGCTGCGTTGACCCATTGGGCCGATGTGGTGGGCGAGTTGACCGGCGACGATGTGCGCGATGCTCCGGGCGCCGGTGCGGCGGGCGGCGTCGGATACGCCGCACTGGCGTTGTTGTCCGCCCAGCTCCGTCCCGGCATCGACCTGGTCTTCGACCTCGTGGGCTTCGAGGAGCACCTCGATGGTGTCGACCTCGTGATCACGGGTGAGGGATCGCTGGACGAGCAGACCTTGAACGGAAAGGCACCCGCAGGGGTGGCCGCGAAGGCACGATCACGCGACATACCCGTCGTCGCCGTCTGCGGGCGGACCACGTTGAGTCCGGAGCAGTTGCGCGAGGCCGGCATCGGGGCGACGTACGCGCTCTCCGACCTCGAGCCCGATCTCGAGCGCTCGATGGCAAGTGCAGCCGAACTCCTGGAGCAGCTGGGCGAACAGATCGCCCAGCAGCACCTCATACCGACCACGCACGAGGCGCGTCTGTGAATCTCTGAGGCTAGAGTGCTCTAAAGACATATACCGAAAAACGTATAGATCTGAATAGTACCCTCGCGAGCGGATGACCCGATGGACCGCTGCTGAGGTGGGTTCTGCTCGTGGTGGGGGCGCAGGCACAGTCGTGGGTGGGGGGTCTGCTTCTTCCGGATGGGGTGTGGCTGAGCGTGGCCACCACCCTCGCCTACGGCTATGCCTACGGTGGCGAGCCGCCCGCTCATCGCGGAATCGGGAGGGAGTAGGGGGCGTTGAGGGATGAGTTCTTCTTACCCCTTCTGAAAGGCATTACCTGTGTCACGCGCTTTCGAATCCGTCCGGATCGGCCCTTGGGAGCTACCCCAGCGGTTCGTGATGGCCCCGCTCACTCGCAACCGGGCCGGTGACGGTCACGCCCCCACCGAGCTCAACGCCACGTACTACGCGCAGCGTGCCAGTGCTGGCCTCATCATCACCGAAGGGACCGCTCCCAGCGCCGTGGGGCAGGGCTACTTGAACGTTCCCGGGCTCTACACCGAGGACCAGGTCGCGGGCTGGAAGCTCGTCGCCGACGCGGTCCACGCCAAGGGCGGGTACGTCGTGGCGCAGCTGATGCACGCGGGTCGCATCGCGCATTCGGACAACAAGAACGGCCTGGAGACGGTCGCGCCCAGCGCCATCACCGCCCCCGGAGAGATGGTCACGGCTGAGGGCCCCAAGCCCCACGTCACCCCTCGCGCCCTGGAGACGGCCGAGATCCCCGGGCTCATCAACGAGTACGTGCAGGCAGCGCGCAACGCCATTGCCGCTGGTCTGGACGGCGTCGAGGTCCACGCGGCCAACGGCTACCTCCTGCACCAGTTCCTCGACCCGGCCACCAACACGCGCGACGACGCCTACGGCGGCTCCCCGCAAGGCCGTGCCCTGCTCACCGTCGAGGTGGTGGAGGCCGTGGCTGAGGCCATCGGCGCCGACCGCGTCGGTGTGCGTATCTCCCCCGGGCACCAGTTCAACGGCATCGTCGAGGACGACACCGAGGACGTTGCCGCCACCTATGCGGCCGTGGTCAACGGCATCGCACCCTTGAAGCTCGCCTACCTGAGCATCCTGGCTGCCAACGGCACCGACATCGCCGCCGACCTGGGTGACCGTTTCGGCGGGCCGGTGTTGCTGAACGACGGTTTCGGCGACGTCACGTCGCTGGAGGCGGTGAACCGGGTGCTCGACGCCGGGCTCGCTGAAGCCGTCGTCGTAGGCCGCCCGTTCCTGGCTACCCCGGACCTCCCGGCCCGCTGGGAAGCCGGACACGACCTCAACGAGCCCAACCCCGACACCTTCTACGGTGGCGGCGCCGAGGGCTACACCGACTACCCGACCCTCTCCGAGTTGGAACAGGCTTCCTGATGTCGAGTGCGACGTCGTGGCAGACGTCCGACATCGGTGACCTCAGCGGCAAGGTCGCCGTAGTCACCGGCGGCAACGCCGGCCTGGGGCTGAGCACCGTGCACCAGCTGATGGCTCACGGTGCTCACGTGGTGGTCAGCAGTCGCGACGTCGAGCGAGGCCAAGGCGCGGTTGATGGTCTCGGACCGCTGCAGGGCACGGCCGAGGTCCTACGCCTCGATCTGGCCGACCTGTCCTCAGTGGAGGAGTTCGCGGCCAACGTGACGGCCCGGCATACGCATCTGGATCTGTTGGTCAACAACGCCGGGATCATGATGGTCCCACCGGGTGAGACGACCGACGGTTTCGAGCTCCAGATCGGCACCAACCACTTCGGTCACTTCGCCCTGACCGGACGGTTGATGGACCTGATCCGCTCCACGGACGGCGCACGGGTCGTGAGCGTGAGCAGTTTGGCGCACACGTCAGGTCAGATCGGCGTGGACAACGTGGACCACATCCACGAAGTGGCCACGAAATACTCCAAGACCAAGGCGTACGGCAACTCCAAGCTGGCGAACCTCCTGTTCGCCTACGAGCTGCAGCGCCGGTTCGCGGGCCACGACATCGACGCCATCTCGGTGGCTGCTCACCCGGGGGTTTCCTCCACGGGCCTCGGTGAGCATCTCATCCCTGATCGCCTTCGTCCCTTCGTGCGCCCCGTCCTCGAGCTGGTCACCCAGCCCCCGGACGCCGGGGCGCTGCCGACCCTGCGCGCTGCCACCGACCCCAACGCCTGGGGCGGCCAGTTCTTCGGCCCCGCCAGCCTGGGTCAGTCCCGGGGTGCACCGGTGGTCGTTGCGTCCACCGACGCCTCGTACGACGCTGCCACCGCGGCGGCTTTGTGGGAGTCCTCGCAACGGTTGACCGGAGTGACGTACTTGTAGATCCGTGGCTCCTTCAACTGGAGCACACCGACAGCGATGCCCAAGCCTTGCAAGGCTTGGGCATCGC
>JBBSQA010000049.1:0-9221 GCA_038258285.1 Actinomycetales bacterium
GACTTACACCCGCACATCGACACTTCGGATCAGCCACTTCCCGGACCCGCAAACCCGACATTACGCCCGATGCCGCGACCTAGGAAGAGCAACCACTCCCGGTCCCTCACAAGGGCCGGTTGACACAGAAGGGAGCCGGAATGAACTTGAAGGTCTCGGCCAAACGGCCCTCGGGAAGGCCGAACCGCTGCGCGATGGTGGTGCTCCACTCGCGCAGGAAGTCCTCCATCTCGGATCGATGCCCCGTCTGGCTGGAGTGCTGACGCAGCGCGTTGACCTTCGCGTCGAAGGTGTCGGTGATGTCCACCGGATGGTCGGGATCGGGGTGGGCCATCAGCCAGATCTCGCCGACGTGCCAGAAGTCCGAGCCCAGCTCGGGCCAGGCGAACGGGTTCTCCGCGGCCGGGTAGCAGGCCCGCACCGTCGCCTCGCCCGCCGCCATATGGTCGGGGTGGGAGGCCATGATCCGGTCGTACCAGCGCTCGGGAGACTGGCACAGCACGCGTTGGGGCCGGACGTCGCGGATGACCTGCACGATGTCGCGCTGCAGGTCGAAGGTCGGCTCGAGCCACCCGTCGCGGTATCCGTCCAGGAATCGCACGTCCCTGACCCCCAGCTCGGCGCTGGCGGCCCGCTGTTCGCGTTCCCGCAGCTCGGGCACCGTGGATATGTCGGCGTCCGGACGAGCCCCTTGCTCGCCGTGAGTGAGACACAACAGGGTCACCTGTATACCGGCCCGCACCCACCCGGCGATCGTCCCGGCGGCGCCGAAGTCGGCGTCGTCGGGATGGGCGGCGACGACCAGGGCGCGTTCGACGTCGGCATCACGGCGGGGTTCAGGGCTCACGGCGACACAGTATGCGGACCAGTGCCGAAGCGTGGCGCAGGGTCCGCCCGGCCTCAGGGGAGAATGGCCAGCATGACCCCACCGCTGACCGAACGGACCTTCGCAGCCGTGCTGTTCGACAACGACGGCACCCTGACCGACTCGACCGCGGCGGTGCTTCGCTCGTGGACGACCTGGGCCCACGAGCATGACCTGCCCCCCGAAGCCCTCCTGGGGTTCCACGGTTTCCCGGCCGCCTCCATCATCGCCCGGGTGCTGCCCGACGCCGACCAGCAAACTGCCCTCGAGCGGATCGGCGAGCTGGAGGAGGCCGACACCGACGGGGTGGTCGCACTTCCGGGAGCAGCGCAGGCGTTGAGCGACGTCCGGGGCCGGGTAGCGATCGTCACCTCGGCCACCCGCCAGCTCGCCACCGTGCGCCTCGACGCAGCAGGGCTGCAGATTCCCGAGATCATGGTGACCGTCGACGACATCACTCACGGCAAGCCCGACCCCGAGCCCTACCTCCTTGCGGCAGAACGCCTCGGCGCGGACCCCGCGGACTGCCTGGTGGTGGAGGACGCGCCGAGCGGCATCGCCTCGGCCAAGGCAGCTGGCTGCGCCACGCTCGCGTTGCTCACCACCACGCCTGCGGAGGAACTCGAAGCCGACCTGGTGGTGTCCGATCTGTCGTGCGTGACCTTCGCCCAGACCGACGGAGGCGTGCGCGTCATAGCGTACTGAAAGGACTTATCCGTCAAGTTACGTTACCGTAGGTTACGCAAGCGGAACTTACGGTCCCGGAACTTACGGGAGCGTAGGTCTACACCCTGACCTTCTAGGAGGCCTTCGTGGCTCCAAAAGCACGTCCCGTGATCATCCAAGGCGGCATGGGGGTTGCCGTCTCGTCCTGGCAGCTCGCCCGCGAGGTCTCCATGCGAGGCCAGATGGGCATCGTGTCCGGCACCGCCATGGACGCCGTCCTCTCTCGGCGTCTGCAGGAAGGCGACGAAGGCGGGCACATGCGTCGCGCCCTAGCGGCCTTCCCCTCCCCGTCGATGGCCCAGCGTGTGCTCGACAAGTACTTCATCGAGGGCGGCAAGGAGCCCAATGCTCCGTACAAGCCGCTGCCCAAGCTGACCATCGACACCAGCCGAGCCGTGCAGGAGCTGGCCGTCGTCGGCAACTTCGCCGAGGTCTGGGCGGCCAAGGAAGGCCACGACGGGGTCGTCGGCATCAACTGCCTGGAGAAGCTCCAGATGGCCACGCCCACGGCGCTGCTCGGAGCTTCGCTCGCCGGCGCCGACTACGTGATCATGGGCGCCGGCATACCCCGCGACATCCCGCAGTTGCTGACCGACCTCGCCGCCGGGCGCGAAGGCAAGATCGTGGCCGACGTCGCCGGTGGGTCGATGACCCGGTATATCGGTGTCGACCCCGTCGACCTCCTGGGTGATGACCTCCCCACCATCGAACGCCCCGACTTCCTGGCCATCGTCTCCGCGGACGCGCTGGCCAACTACCTCTACCGCGACGAGAGCATCCGTCCCGACGGCTTCGTGGTCGAAGGACCCTCCGCCGGTGGCCACAGCGCCCCGCCCCGCGGTCGGATGCAGCTCGACGACGCCGGCGAGCCGATCTACGGCGCCCGCGACATCGTCAACCTGCAGAAGATGGCCGACCTGTCCTTGCCGTTCTGGCTAGCCGGTGCCTACGGCACGCCGGAGAAGGTGGCCGAGGCGCTGGCCGACGGCGCAGCCGGTGTGCAGGTCGGGACGCTCTTCGCCCTGTCGCTGGACAGTGGCCTGGAGAGCGGGACCCGCGAGCAGATGATCGAAGAGCTGCGGGCCGGTGACCTGTCGGTGCGCAACGACCCGCGAGCCAGCCCCACGGGCTTCCCCTTCAAGGTGGCCTCGCTGGAGGGCACGCAGAGTGACGTCGCGGTCTATGAGGACCGCCCGCGGTTGTGTGACTTGTCCTACCTGCGCTCGGCGTATGAGAAGGACGACGGCGAGGTCGGCTACCGCTGCCCGTCCGAGCCCATCCACATGTATCTGAAGAAGGGCGGCACCCAGGAGGCGACCGAGGGCCGCAAGTGCCTGTGCAACGGCCTGATGGCCAACATCGGGCTGGGGCAGAAGCGCAAGGACGGGTATGCCGAGACCAAGATCGTGACCCTGGGGCAGGACCTGGGCGGGGCGAACCTGCTCATCGAGCAGCACCCCGAGGGCTGGAGCGCCAAAGAAGCCGTGGACTGGCTGACCTCGCAGATCCCCGCGACTGCTGACGCCACCGACTCCGCTGAAGCGCTGTCGGTGGCCTGAGCCGGTCCGAGGCGTCCAGCACCTGCATGCTGCTGCCGTAGGCTGCACAAGTGGCTGTTGACTTCGATTCGGACATCAAAACCCTGCGCGCGACGATGGCGACGGTGCGTGAGGTCACGGATCTGAGCAGCCTGGAGGCCCAGCTCGTCGACCTCGAAGCGCAAGCCTCGGTGCCGAACCTCTGGGACGACGTGGAGCACGCGCAGCAGGTGACGTCGAAGATGTCGCGCGTGAAGTCCGAGCACGACCGGGTCGTCGGCATGGACGACCGAATCGACGAGCTCGAGGTCCTCGTGCAGCTCGGCACCGAAGAGGCCGACGAAGCCACCATGCTGGAGGCCGAGCGCGAGCTGGCCTCGCTGCAGAAGGCCGTCGCCCTGCTTGAGGTCCGGACCTTGATGAACGGCGAGTACGACGAGCGCGAAGCCGTGGTCACGATCCGATCCGGTGCCGGTGGAGTCGACGCGGCGGACTTCGCCGAGATGCTGATGCGGATGTACCTGCGCTGGGCCGAGCGCCACGACTACCCGACCTCCATCCTGGACACCTCCTACGCTGAGGAGGCCGGTCTGAAGTCGGCCACCTTCGAGGTCAAGATGCCCTACGCCTTCGGCACCCTGAGCGTGGAAGCAGGCACCCACCGGCTGGTGCGGATCAGCCCCTTCGACAACCAAGGTCGCCGGCAGACCAGCTTCGCTGCCGTCGAGGTGGTCCCGCTGATCGAGCAGACCGACCACATCGACATCCCGGAGGCCGAGCTCAAGGTCGACGTCTTCAGGTCTTCAGGACCGGGTGGGCAGTCGGTCAACACCACCGACTCGGCCGTCCGGATGACGCATATTCCCACGGGCGTCGTGGTCTCGATGCAAAACGAGAAGTCGCAGATCCAGAACCGCGCCGCGGCGCTGAGAGTTTTGCAGTCCCGTTTGCTGTTGCTGAAGAAATCAGAGGAAGATGCGGCCAAGAAAGAAATGGCCGGTGATATCAAAGCGTCATGGGGTGACCAAATGCGTTCTTATGTCCTGCACCCCTACCAAATGGTGAAGGATCTGCGCACCAACTACGAGGTGGGGAGCACGAGCGCGGTGCTCGACGGCGACATCGACGCCTTCGTCGAAGCAGGCATTCGGTGGAAACGCTCTGCTGAACGCGCCGAAGCCTAGGCGCAACGCCGACAATTCACGGCTCCACCTCTCACACCCGCCTCGCGCGTAACCTAAGCGACGGACTCATACGAGTCGGCTTCGATATCTCATCGCGGCCCGTTCGGTGCCGACAAAGAAATCACGTCATGATTGCTTTCGAAGAAGTCAGTGTGCGCTATGCCAAAGGTGACCCCTGGGCTCTGGACCACGTCAGCACCGAGATCTGCCGTGGTGAGTTCGTCTTCGTCGTAGGTGCCTCCGGCTCCGGCAAGTCCACGTTGCTGCGACTGATTATTCTGGAGAAGCCGGCCACCTCGGGTCGGGTCCGGGTCGCCGGCCGGGACCTGTCCCGTATGCCGTCACGCAAGGTCCCGGCCCTACGCCGCGAGATCGGCACCGTGTTCCAGGACTTCCGACTGCTGGCCGGCAAGAACGTCTACCAGAATGTGGCCTACGTCCTGCAGGTGCTGGGAGCCAAGGGGCACGAGATTCGGCATACCGTGCCCGAGACCCTGGAGTTGGTTGGGCTCCAGGGCAAGGCCAAACGACTGCCGCACGAGCTCTCCGGCGGCGAACAGCAGCGTGTCGCCATCGCTCGGGCCATGGTCAACAAGCCGAAGATCCTGTTGGCCGATGAGCCCACCGGCAACCTGGACCCGACCACCAGCCAGGAGATCGTGGCCATCCTGGAACGGATCAACCGGACCGGCACCACGGTTGTCATGGCCACCCACGACACCCACATCGTCGACACCTTCCGCAAAAGGGTCGTCCAGCTCCGGGACGGCGTCATCGTCCGCGACCAGGCCGACGGGGAGTACGCACCGATCGACATGGAAGGGGTGGGCGCGCGTTGAGACCGGCGTTCCTGCTCGGCGAGGTCGCCAACGGCCTTCGTCGCAACACCTCCATGTTCGTCTCCGTGGTCCTCGTCACCATGGTGTCGCTGTTCTTCCTCGGAAGCGGTCTGCTCGCGCAGCAGCAGGTCGACACCGCTAAGGGCTACTGGTACGACCGTGTGCAGGTGTCGGTATACCTCTGCACGCCCGACAGCGTCGCCGTGGCTGCGTGTGCCGGCGGTGCGGTCTCGGCCGAGCAGCGGGACCAGCTCCGCAGCGACCTCGACGGTCTCAGCCCACTGGTCGAGCAGTACTGGTTCGAGTCCAACGAGCAGGCTTACGACCGGTTCCGGGATCAGTTCCGCAACTCCGCGGTGATCGACAACATCCCCCCGGAGTCCATCCCCGAGAGCTTCCGGGTGCAACTGTCCGACCCCCAGAAGTACGACGTGGTCGCCAGCGCGTTCGAGGGGGCGCCGGGGGTGGAGAGCGTCGAGGATCAGCGCGAGCTGATCGACAAGCTCTTCGCCTTCCTGAACGTCGTCAGCCTCGCCTCCGTGGCTCTGGCCGCCACCATGGTGGTCTGTGCCGTCCTGCTGATCAGCACCACCATCCGGCTCACCGCGTGGTCCCGGCGTCGGGAGACCGGCATCATGCGTCTGGTCGGTGCCTCCGCGTTCACCATCCACGCTCCCTTCATCGCCGAGACGGTGATCGCCACCCTCCTGGGGTCCGTGATGGCGATCGGGCTGTTGTGGGGGATGGTCGAGTTCGGGGTGTCCGGATTCTTGACCGAGCTGCTCGCGGGGGAGAGCGGCCTCGTCGCTCTGGTGGGGGCCGCTGACGTCTGGTTCATTGCGCCCATCCTCGTCGGTGGCGCGGTCGTGCTGGCGATCGGGACGTCCTGGCTGGCCCTACGACGTTATGTGCAGGTGTGAGGCGGATGGCAGCGCACCACCGGACGGCACCACACCCCTGGACCAAGAGGTCCCGACAGCTCAGCCGCCCGATGGCTCTGGCCTTGACCGCGACGCTGGCCTTCGCCTCGCCCGCGCTGGCGCTGGACGACATCCGCGACCGGATGGATGACGTCGAGCAACAGCAGGATGAGAGCGAGCGGGATCGCGAGGCGGTCGACGGACAGATCGATGACCTCGGCGAGGATCTCGATGACACTACGGTCGAGCTGGTGGCGGCCGACACCAAGCTCAAAGAGACCGATGCAGCCGTGGCCCAAGCCGAGGACGACGTAGCAGCGGCGCAAGCCGAGCTGCAGGATGCCGAGGACGAGGCCGACCGGATCGACACCGAGCTGTCCCTGGCCTACGCCAACGAGGAGAAGATCGAGGACTCGCTGCAGGCCAACGCCGAGGAGCAGGAGGCCAGCGAAGCCGCTGTCGGCGCCATCGCGCGGGAAAGCTACAAGAACGGGGGAGTCGGCAACCTGGCGTTGACCCTCGACGTGCTCTCCGGCGATGGCGACGCCGTGGAGGACATGGCCATGGCCCGGACCGTCATGCGGGTCCAGGACAACACCATCGAGCGCCTCTCGACCCAACAGGCCCAGGAGGTCGCCGAGCAGGACCGTCTGGTCGGTGTGCGTCGGGATATCGCCCTGCTGTTGGCGGAGGCTGAGGCCAACGTGATCCGCAAAGAGGACGCCGCGCAGGCGGCCGAAGAGACGGCTCAGGAGCTGCAGCGCCTTCAGGAGCAGCAGCGCGCCGACAAGGCCGATCTGGAAGAGCAGAAGGCGTCCTTCGAGACGCAGCTGGCCCAGGCGGAGGGGGAGTCCGACGACCTCGAGGCCGAGCTGGCCACGCTGGCGAAGGAGAAGCACGGGCTGAAGATCGAGGAGGAGGCCGAGAAGCAGCGCATCGCCCGGGAGGAAGCGCGGCTACGAGCCGAGGCTGAGGAGCGCGAGCGGCAGGAGGCAGTTGCACAGGCCCAGCGTGAGGCCGAAGCCCAGGCCGCTGCTGAGCGCGAAGCCCAGGAGCGGGCCGACGCTCAGGCACGTGCGGACGGCCAGTCCAGGTCGAGCTCCTCCAACCGAAGCGTCAGCCCTGCGCCGGCGCCCGAGCCGGCTCCCGCCCCTGCGCCTGCTCCGGCCCCCTCGTCGAGCGGCTACCTTTCGGCCCCGTCGTCCGCGCGGACGACGAGCTCGTTCGGCTATCGGTTGCATCCGGTGCTGAAGACTCAGAAGCTGCACGCCGGCCTGGACTACGGCGGCGCGTGCGGCTCGCCGATCCGCGCGGCCGCGAACGGCACGATCATCAGCGCCCCGTTCACCTCAGGGGGTGGCAACAAGCTCATCATCGACCACGGGGTCCAGCGTGGGGTGAACCTCACCACCAGCTACTCCCACATGTCGGGGTATGCCGTGCGCTCGGGGTCGGTCACCCGCGGCCAGGTCATCGGCTACGTCGGAACGACAGGTTTGTCCACGGCTTGTCACCTGCACTTCGAGACCCGGGAGAACGGCATCGCGGTGGACCCGAGGTCATGGCTGTAGGCTGACCTGTTGGTCCGGTCGCAGCCAGCGATCCGCGCAGACGTCGAGGAGGGGTCATGGTCAAGGAAAAGGGCGAGCGGCTGGTCGCCAGCAACAAGCGCGCCCGATACGAGTTCCACATCGAGGACGTCGTCGAGGCGGGCCTGGTCCTGACCGGGACCGAGGTGAAGTCCTTGCGCGAGGGACGCGCCACGCTGGTGGACGGCTACTGCACGGATTATCGGGGCGAGCTGTATCTGGAGAACGTCCACATCCCGGAGTACGTCCAGGGCACGTGGACCAACCACAGCGCCAAGCGTCGGCGCAAGTTGCTGCTGCACCGGGAGCAGATCGACAAGATGGTCAGCAAGGCCGACCAGGCGGGGCACACCATCGTCCCGCTGAGGTTGTACTTCAAGGACGGCCGGGCCAAAGTCGAGATCGCGCTGGCCAAGGGCAAGAAGTTGCACGACAAGCGACAGACGCTGCGCGAGCGGCAGGACCGGATGGAGGCGGAGCGGGCGATGTCCGCCCATCTGCGCCAACACGGCTGACTTCCGTGGGCCGGTGTGATCCCATCAGGCGTCGGCGGCCCAGTCCCGGAGGTCATCGACGGTCAGAGTGTCCGGTTGGCTGGCCACGTCCACGAGTGGGAAATCGACTTCGCCGTCGCCGCTCACACGACCGATGAGGGCCTGGTTGTAGTCGATCGCCCAGGTGTCCTCGGCATGGTCGAACAGGGGGCTCCCTTGATGAAGAAAGAACACGACCTCGCCGATGCCGGTGTAGTCGTCCGCGACCGAGTCCTGGAGTTCGGCAGCATGCATGACTCCGACCTCGATCCGTCCTGGCTCAATGTCGCTACCCCGCCCGGAGACGACTACGTCCGTCACCTCGACGCTCAGGTGGAACGATGAAGCCTCGGCCTCCGGGTGGCCGAACGGCAGAATAGACCGCTCTTCCGAGTCATCGGTGATGGTCCAGCTGAATGACTGCCCGGGCCCGACGTCGACGACCCGCCCGATCACGACGGCATCGGTGTCTCGTGCTCCGGGCCGTCCGAACTGTGATGACACGATCATCTCTTCGATCGACAACGGCCCTGCGGCGTCCCAGGTCTCGAAGCTCTGCCGGGTCTCGTCCATGGCATCGCCGTGCCAGGGGCCGATGCCGAGGAACCCACACGAGCTCAGGCCGAGGACGGCGGCACCAGCCATCGCCAGCCTCGCACCCCTGCATACCCTCATCGGTCGACACTAACGTCACGACGACCCGCCCGGCCCGGCCCCAACGACTCGTGATCGGATCGTTGCACTTGTAACCCGCTCAGACGGGTTAGAAGTCAACGAGGCGTGCATCAGTGCCGCGCGGCGGCCCTACCGACGAGCACCGGTGACGAAGCCGTGGGAATGGACTTTCGTGTCAGCGGGTTGAACCCGTAGTCTGATCCTTCTTGATAACTGCACAGTGTGATGTGGCCCCTCATGGGGGTGATCGGTTTCGACGTTGTTCGGCCAATCAGGGGAAGCGGGTCGAGGATGCAAGGTCATCTCGTCAACGCTCCTTGCAAAACCAATAGGTGCCGATTCCAAGCGCACC
>JBBSQA010000050.1:0-9107 GCA_038258285.1 Actinomycetales bacterium
GACGGTGATGGGCAGACCCTCGCGGGAAGTCAAGGCCGCCGCCTGACGGCGGAGGGCGCCGATGAGTCCTTCGGCGGCGAGTGACTCGGGACGCAGTTCGAAGATCAGGGCGCGCATCTCGGCCAGGGCGCCTCGCGCCAGTTGGGCCAGCGTCGACACCCCCACCGCCAGCGGGTCGGCAGCTGACATTCCTTGGTCGACGAGGGCTCGTTCCGCCGCGCGGGCGTGCATGGTCATGGCGAACAGAGCCTGGCTGACCGAGTCGTGCAGTTCCCGAGACAGTCGTTGCCGCTCGACCAGGGTGGCGTTAGCCTCGGCGTTCTCGAACAGGTGGGCGTTCTCGACCGCAACGGCGGCTTGGTCGGCGATGGCCTGCAGGAAGGTCAGCTCGTCGTCGTCAACCCCGCGACCAGCCTTGACGTACAGCAGCAGGCACCCCACGCAGCGGCCGTGCGAGCCCAACGGCACGACGATCGTGTCCTCGTAGTCCAAGCCGTCCCACATCGGATAGAGCGGTGCGTAGAGCGGGTCTTGCAGTGCCTGGGTCCGGAACCCGCGGATGACGTTGATCTTCGTGTCGTTGGTGACGGCGCGAATCAAGGACTGGGCTCCGAGCGCGTCGCAGGCCTCGACAGCCTCGCGGTAACCGTCGGGTAGCCCATCGTCTCCGTAGTGGGCGAGCGTGAGAAGATCCGAGTCCTCCCAGACGACCACGGCAGCAGCGGCAGCGCCGGTCGCCGAGCGGACCGAGCGGGCCACCTGCCGCAGGGTCTCCTCCAGGGGATGTTGGACGGTCATCGCATCGGCGATCGCGGTGAATCCGGAGATCCGCCGCTCCAGCTGCTCATAGGCCCGCACACGTTCGGTCGCGTCCGTGACGATGTCGACGAAGCCCACGACCTCGCCGTCGACGAACGTGGGTGCGAAGACGACGTCCCAGTAGGTCACGATGCCGTCGGTGGACAACCGGTGCGCGGCCTGGCGAACGACCTGACCTGCCAAGACAGCCTCGAGAAGCGGTGCGGTGACCTCCTCCTGGCCCGGGAGCAGCTCGAACATGCCTTTCCCGGCGGTGACCGACTCGGCCGGGACGCCCAGGTAGTGCGTGAAGAAGCCCGCCCAGGTCCGGTTGCAGCGTTGCAGGCGTAGGTCTACGTCAAAGACTGCGATGCCCATAGGTACCCGGTCGAAGAAGATCTCCAGTAGCTGGGAGTCGAGGTCCCCGTCCCTACGAGTGGCGGGCGGGCTGCTCTCACGGTCTCCGGAAACCGGCCAGGTCACGCGGAGCCATCCTGATGGGGGCTGACCAGACCCTCGCGGACCGCCCACATCGCCGCCTGAGTCCGGCTGGTCAGGCCGAGCTTGGCGAGAATGTTCGACACGTGAGTACGCGCCGTGCGTTCGCTGACCGCCAGCGCCTTCGCGATCTGCCTGTTGGTACTGCCACTCGCGATGCTGACCACCACCTCCCGCTCGCGGGCCGTCAGCGCCGCGGACTCCCTCCTCGGAGCCCTCAAGGACGCTGTCAGGGCCTTGGCCGCCACCGGATCGAGACGAACTTCACCGGCGACCGCAGCGCGGATCGCGTCGACGACGTCCGAGGCGTCCGCGTCCTTCAGGAGGTAACCGGCTGCTCCGGCCTCGAGCGCTCCGCGGATCTGTTGCTCCTCGATAAAGCTGGTGACCGCAACGACCTCCACCTCTGGCCAGCGGGTCTTGATGGCTGCGGTGGTCGCGATCCCGTCCATCTCGAGCATGAGCAGATCCATGAGGACGACGTCAGGGAGGCCGCTGTTGTTCGCGAGCACGGCCAGCTCATCCAGCGCCTGACGGCCGTTCGATGCGGAGCCGACGACGACGACGTCGGGCTCGGTGTCGAGATAGGCGGCCAGCCCGGTGCGAACGACGGCGTGATCGTCGACCAGGAAGACTCGGATCAACAGCTCCGGATTGCCCACCGCCCGCCACCCATCCAGCCGCGCCCGCGGCAATCGGTCACAGCCTCGAAGGGCTTGTCGTGGGACGTTGCCCAATGCGGAATGCTACGCCATTCGGCCGATCAGGGGCGGACGGATGACGTAGTCGATATCGGCGTTGTGCCGCACGCGTAGCGATCAGAGATCGAGCACGCTCAAGGCATGCGATCTTCCTCGAAAGGCACGCCGCCAGCGGGTTCGGTGTTGCTCATCATCGACGTCCAAGTCGGCTTCGACGACGCCTCCTGGGGACCACGGAACAACCCGGGGGCCGAAGACGTCTGCGCCGTGCTCCTGAAGAAGTGGCGGACCCGAGGCTGGCCCGTGATCCACATCCAGCATGACTCCTCCGATCCACACTCACCACTGTTTCCGGGGCAACCTGGTCATGACCTCAAGCCGCAGGTCGCCGCCCGGCCCGTCGAGCTGGTGCTGCACAAGCAGGTCAACAGCGCCTTCATCGGCACCGACCTGGAAGCAGGCCTGCACACCCTCGACGCTCCCGGTCTGGTGGTGTGCGGACTGACCACCGACCACTGCGTCTCCACGACGGTCCGCATGGCGGCCAATCTCGGCTTCCACACCTGGGTCGTCGCTGACGCCTGCGCTGCCTTTGGGCGTCGCGGCGCCGACGGAACACCGTTTCACGCACAGGTCATTCACGACACCGCCCTGGCGAGCCTGCACCAGGAGTTCGCCCACATCATCACCTCAGGAGCCTTCTGATGACCCGTACCCGACTCGCCGGCTGGGCATATGCGCTGTGCTGGGCCGCCGGCCTGATGGTCGTTGCTGGACCCCCGACCGATCAGCCGAGCAAGTCCCAGGTGCGCGACTACCTGGCTGAGCATGCCGGCGCGGCCGTGGTCCAGTCGAGCTTGGTCCACTTGCTCGCCGCCATGTGTCTGCTGGTGGTCCTACGGGCGGTGGCTCAACGTCTGGACGGCTTGCCCGCGGCACGGCTGCTGCTCCCGCTGGGTGTCGGCGCCGTGGCGGTGTCGCTCGCTCAATGGTCGGTCCTCGTGGTGGTCTGCGCCACGGCCGGTCACCTCGGAGGAGGAGCAGCCGCCTCGATGCTCGGGACCATCGGATTGCTCGACACCGTCAAGCTCGTCCTGCTCGGCCTCGTCGTGGGATCAACAGTCCCTGGCCAACGCATCCGCCAGGCTCCCGGATGGTTTCGGTCATTCAGCGTGGTCCTTGCCATCCTGCTGCCCGTCTCGGGGTCCGCGTTCATCGTGCACAGCCCGGTCCTGTACGACGCGCTCTACCTCAGCCTCCCACTCCTGATCGCATGGGTCTGCGTGGCTGCGCACCACCCCTTCGCTGGCGATGGCGATAGCACCGAGCCGTCCGTCGCCCGCCGGCCCCAGCCGTCGAGGCTCCCGCAGTGAGATCGCGGCCCGGCATCCGAGGCGACGGCACCGTGCTCGAAGGAAGTCCACCCGTGCACACACGTCCAGGCACGTCGCCACTACTGGCGGCCCCACCACCACCCGTCAACGTCCTGCGGAGGATCCGATGACCACCAGCATGTACGTACTGAACGTGGGTCTGCTGGCCTTCGTGCTGGCGACCAACCTCGGCACCGGGGCTGTGACCACGCTCCGGCTGGGTCTGCCGGTGCTCCTGGTCTTCACCGCTGGCACCTTCTTGCTGCGAGACCTACCGACCGCTGGGCACGACGTCGCGCTGGAGGCGGCCGGGGTCGGTGCCGGGATCGTGCTGGGAGTCGTCGCAGGCAGCCTGATTCGGGTCGAGCGGGGCCGGAACATGAATCTGGTCATGCGTGCCGGTGCTGCATACGCCGGACTGTGGGTAGGCGTGATCGGCGGCCGGATGCTGTTCGCCTTCGGCGCCGAGCATTGGTTCCCGGCGGCTATCGGCCGCTTCTCCATGACCCACCAGATCACGGGAGCAGACGCCTGGACCGCGGCGTTCATCCTGCTCAGCCTCACCATGGTCCTGAGCCGCGTCGCGACCTCCGTCGCCTTCATCGCCGTCACCCACCGCCGCGGGCTGTCGCATTCGCGCCCCGCCGACGTCGTCGTACCTGAACTGTCCTCGTAGGCAGTCTCGACCCATTCATCGACCGGAGCATGCCGTGCACCCACTGAACCGTTCGCGTCCGCGCCGCCTCGCGGTGACCATCGGCGCCGTCACCATCGCTGCCACCATCCTCGGCGCGTTCGCCGTCAATGCCCTGCTCCCGCACGCGTCCGCGTGGACCACCCGGCTGGTGGTCCTGGTGGGTCTCGCCGCTGTCGTCACGGCTGTGCTGGCGGCCACCCGCGGATGGGCCGGCGCCGGGTTCCGGACCCGCGTGGTCGAGCCCCGGCTCCTGGTCGTGCCTGCCGTCATCGCTCTGATCCCCCTGCTGGGCGGGGTGCACCTACCCGGAGCGTCGATGCTGACCGTCTTCGTTGTCGGGTACGCGGTGACCGGCTTCTTCGAAGAGGCCTTGTTCCGCGGACTGGTGCTGGGCGTGCTGCGCCCGACCGGGTCGGCGGGAGAAGTGTGGCCGGCCGTGTGGATCTCCTCAGCACTGTTCGCCACCGCGCACCTGCCCAACATGCTGTTCGGGCAGGCACCGGCGATCACCGTGGCTCAGGCGGTCGGTGCGTTCTGCTTCGGGGTCGGCTACGGAGCAGTGCGGGTACGCACGGCGACCGTGCTGCCGCTGATGGTGCTGCACTTCCTCACCGACCTGTTCCTGCGCATCGACGCCCTGCCGATCTGGGCGCACTGGACCGTAATGGTCGGCGGCGACACCTTGTTGCTCCTGTACGGGCTTCTCCTGCTGCGCCCGGCCTCTCACCCAGTCGTGCGTGAGCACCGCAGCATCCACCACCTATCGAAAGGACCAGCGGCCCCGCCGCGCATCCCATGAGCACCACCAAGCGAAGTGACACGACATCCTTCCCAGGCCATGACCTCACCCCCCGCCCGCGGACCCGAGGCGAGGCCGAAGCCCACGCCCTGGTGGGCGACCCCGCGGGTGTCCTGGCACCCCTCAGCGGCCAGACCCCGCACCTCGCTGCTGCCTTGCAGTCCATCTTTGGCGACGTCCTCGCAGAACCGGGTCTGGCCCGGCAGACGAGAGAGATCGCCACTCTCGCCTCCCTGGCCGCCCTGGGTGGCTCACAGCACGAGCTCGACGTGCACACCAGGGCAGCGCTGCGGGTCGGCGTTGACGCTGAGGAGATCAGACTCCTGCTGCATCACTTGGTCGCATACGTCGGCTTCCCCAGAGTTCTGCAAGCGACCCGCA
Source organism: Actinomycetales bacterium (assembly GCA_038258285.1). GTDB lineage: Bacteria > Actinomycetota > Actinomycetes > Actinomycetales > Dermatophilaceae > Ornithinicoccus. Next base: position 5,248 of record JBBSQA010000050.1, read on the forward strand.
CGGTGAGTGCCCGACTGCCTGAACGGCTGCCCGAGAAGCAGGTACACCTCGGTGACCACACCACTGCCGTGATCGATCGCCCCGGGCATGATCCGTCGCTGCCGCCGCTGGTCCTCGTTCACGCCCTCGGACTCAGCCGTCAGATGTGGCGCGACACCATCGCCGCACTGCCGAACGACCGGCGCGTCATCGCCTACGACCTTCGCGGCCACGATCGTGCCGCCGATGCGCCCCGAGTGCTCAACCTCGAGCATTTTGCGGCAGACCTCGAACGGTTGCTGGACGCACTTGACCTGCCCGCCGTACACCTGGCCGGTCTGTCCCTCGGAGGTTCCATCGCCCAGGTCTTTGCCCTCACCCTGCCCTCCCGCCTTGTCGCACTGGATCTCATGGCAACCGTCAGCCACACCCAACCAGCGTTCCTCGAACGGGCCGCGTCAGCGGAGGCCGACGGTATGGACGCCGTCGTGGCCGGCACACTCGTTCGCTGGTTCACGCCGTCCGCACTTGCTGTCAACGGGTGGGCAGTGCGTTACGCCCGCGACATGGTGCAGCGCACCGACGTCGGGAACTGGGGCGCCAGTTGGCGCGCCCTGGCAGGCATCGACACGCTGCACGCGCTCGGCCGGTTGGCTTTGCCGGTCCGGGTCATCGCCGGAGAGCTCGACCCGTCCAGCACGCCGGCCAGCATGGCAGTGATCAGCGACCACATCCCGGGTGCGCAGTTCACCGTGCTACCCGGCGCGCCGCACATGCTCAGCCTCGAGCGGCCCGTCGACCTGGCCGCCCTGCTCGCACAGCCGGTCGAGAGCCGGGTTCAACCATGACCCCCGGAACCGGCACGCAGCCGGCCGTCCCCGGTTCGGTGTTTGTCCTGACCGTCACCTACACCGCCTCGCTGGAACGGATCAACGACCTGCTCCCCGCGCACCGGTGCTGGCTCGACGCGCACTTCGCCGCGGGCACGTTCGTGGCCTCCGGGCCCCGGGTCCCCCGTGAGGGGGGCATCATCCTGGCGCGAGCCAGCAGCCCGGCCGACCTCGCAGCGCTCGTGCGTGAGGACCCATTCGCCCAGGCGGAGGCAGTCAACTACTCCATCGTTGAGTTCCAGCCTAACCGCGGACCGTTAGCCACTGCTCTGCTCTCCGACGTCGTCTTCGGTCCGACCCTCGCGAGAGGTCACATAAATGGCGCGCTGGAAGCCGGGAGGCGCAGCGGAGCGCCTGCCGTCATCGTGGATCCTGTTGGCGATGCGCGCCCTGCTGAGCGTGTCGGACAGGACGCACCAGAGGGGCCCGTCACAGGGCCCCGGGAACACCATTTCCACAACCTGTCGTCAGGCGCATCAACCCACCTAGGAGGTCACGTGTCACATCTGGAGGCGATCACGATTCACAGCCAACGGCCGGGCGAACTCGCCCGCTTCTGGTCGGATCTGCTCGACCTTCCGATTGACCCGTCCGACGCGGCCGCGATCGAACAGGGCACGCTCGGCGAGACCGAGGCGGTACTGCTCGGCCGTCGCGACGCTGTGCACGTATGGGTGACCCCGGCCGAGGACCTCTCGCCTCCCGGGGGGCGTGTCCACCTGGACGTTGCCGTGGATGGCCCCGCCGCTCTCGATCGACTCGCCGCGCTCGGGGCGGTGCCGCAGTGGGACGACCCCGGCGGACGCTGGCGTGTCTACTCCGACCCCGAGGGCAACCTGTTCTGCGCCATCACCGGCTGGAACAGAAAGTCACTGCCCTCCTGACCGGCCGCGTCATCCAGCGGTGCCGGGGTGCGCCCCATCGAGGCCACACCGAGTTCACCCACTTCTCATCTGGGAGGTTGGGTGTCGCGAAAGTCAGAGTCTGAATCGGGTTGCCGGGATGATGCAACGGTGAGTCGACAGATCGGAGTCATGCCGCGCCTATACGAGAGTCAGGATGGGCAACGGACCACGCCGAGAGCAGTTGTACAGGCCCATCGTCGAGGGTCTCTCGGGTCCAGTGTCGTGTCTGAGCGAAGCCCGGTTCGGCATCGTGTTCGGTGCGAGCGGTTCGGCACGCGACTGCCTCGAAGCCGCCATCGCCTATGCGGGCACGCGGAGAGATCTTCGCCAAGCCGCTGGCTGCGGTCCAGCTGACCCAGGCCAAGCTGGCCGACAGGACCGTCGAGCTCGGGAAGGGCATGCTGCTCGCGGCTCCCTGCACGTCTTGGGCTCCGAGGAGATGGTCGGTGACCTCGCCGTACGCGGCCTCGAACCGGCGCCGCCGCTATGTGGCCACCCCGCCAACCCCTGCCGCAGTACGCCGCTGGACGATTAACGACAGCGTCGTCCCGGACCGCGCCTGGATCCCGGCGGCCGTGACGGCCCAGTACCTCGCACGCGCCAGAGACGAGAGCGGCGAAGACTGCGCTCGGTTGTGGCCGTCGGCACCAACTTCTTCGATGGCGCGGTTTGGACGCACTGTGAATCGCAGCGGAGCCGATGCAATCGACATCCCGAGCGACAAGACCGCCGGTCAGGGGCTCTTTGCGCGCATGAACGCAGTTGTCGGCAAAGGATCGCGCTCACGCTCAGTAGCATCGGTGCCTTCCCGATGACGCAGGGTCAGCTGGGTCTCCGCGATGGAGGAGCCGCCCTCGTCCGCTCACGGTCGTGGTATCCAGGTCGAGGACGCATCCGGTGCGGCTCCTCCCCTTCGCTCCTCCCAGGGCTGCGAATCGGGGCTGTTCATGCACGAGGCCCTGCGCGGCCGCCGGCACGCGGGACCAGAGCCAGTCAGGCCGGAGTGGACGGCCGCCAGACCGGCGCGTCGGCGCCCCAGGGCGTGGCGAGGGCCGAGTAGGCCGACGGCGCGCCTGTGTAGGTCAACGCCGGTGCAGCGCAGACGATCCGCCCCGCCAGTGTGGTGCCCTCCTGGGGCGCCGTCGCGGGTGTCGCCGGCAGCTCACCCGTCCCGCGCGTGCCGAGAAGTTCCTGGGCGATCCGGGCGAGGGCGACCGCTACGCTCCAGCTCCCGCCGTACTCCCGCTGGCGGTGAAGGCAGTGGACGACGGCCGCTGCCAGGAAGTGACCGGCGGAGTGGTCCAGGGCTTGGGCGGGCAAGGCACCCGGACGCGTGCCGTCCGGGCTCTCCGTGAGCGCGATGCCCGTGACGGACTGCACGATGCTGTCGAACCCCCGCCGGGGGGCCCACGGGCCGCGCGTCCCCCAGGCGCTCACGCTCGCGACGACGACTCCCGGCGCGCGCCGGCGCAGCTCGTCGGGCGCGAGTCCGTGGCGGTCGAGGGATCCCGGCCGGTAGCCCAGGACGACCACGTCCGCTCGGGCGAGCAGATCGTCGAAGGCGCGCCGGTCGGAGGGCCCAGCCAGATCGAGGAGGGTGGATCGCTTGCCCGGTCCGGTGTCGAGGTGCTGCCAGGGGAGCTCGGGGAGCCGGGGGGAGTCCACCCGCAGCACGTCGGCGCCGGCGAACGCCAGGTCGCGGGTCGCGACCGGACCGGCGATGACCCGGGTCAGGTCGAGCACCCGCACGCCCGCCAGTGGTGTCGTCGCGGGCGTCGTCCAAGGGCGCGCCGGGGCCCCGGCATCGTGGACATGCTCGACCAGAGCCGTGGCTGCCAGCGCGGCAGAGTGCGGGTGCGCCGCCCACTCCTCGGGCCGGCGGACTGCGCCCGCGACGGCACCGGCCGCCGCGGCGGCGTACTCGAGGTCGAGCGCGCGCCAGGTGGCGACGGCCTCCGCGACCGTGCCCTTCTCTGCGTCCACAGGTACGCCGAGCAACCGGGCGAGCCGCCGGGCGTGGTGCGGGTAGTTCCCGTGCGTGCGCACCCAGCCGTCGCTCGTGGGCCAGAAGCCTGACATCGGTGCC
>JBBSQA010000051.1:0-8636 GCA_038258285.1 Actinomycetales bacterium
CATCGGGGCGACCACGCTGGACGAGTACCGCAAGCACATCGAGAAGGACGCCGCCCTCGAGCGCCGTTTCAAGCCCAACCAGGTCAACGAGCCGACGCTGGCGCACGCCATCGAGATCCTGAAGGGGCTGCGCGATCGCTACGAGGCCCACCACCGCGTCTCGATCACCGACGGCGCATTGGTGGCAGCCGCGAACATGGCCGACCGCTATATCAACGACCGTTTCCTGCCCGACAAGGCGATCGACCTGATCGACGAGGCCGGCGCCCGGTTGCGCATCCGTCGGATGACCGCACCACCGGACCTGCGCGACTTCGACGAGAAGATCACGCACGCCAAGCGGGAGAAGGAGTCGGCCATCGACGGCCAGGACTTCGAGCTCGCGGCGCGTCTGCGCGATGAGGAGCACAAGCTCACCCAGGCCCGTGCAGCCAGGGAGAAGGAGTGGAAGGCCGGCGATATGGACGTCGTGGCCGAGGTCGACGAAGAACTCATCGCCGAGGTGTTGGCGGCATCCACGGGTATCCCGGTGATGCGACTGACCGAGGAAGAGTCGTCACGGCTCCTGCACATGGAAGACGAGCTGCACAAGCGGATCGTCGGCATGGAAGACGCCATCAAGGCCATTTCTCAGGCGATCCGGCGCACGCGGGCCGGCCTGAAGGACCCGAAGCGTCCCGGTGGATCGTTCATCTTCGCCGGACCCACGGGTGTCGGCAAGACCGAGCTGGCGAAGGCGCTCGCCGAGTTCCTGTTCGGTGACGAGGACTCGCTGATCACGCTCGACATGTCGGAGTACTCCGAGAAGCACACCGTGTCGCGGATGTTCGGGTCCCCTCCCGGCTACGTGGGCTACGAAGAAGGCGGGCAGCTCACCGAGAAGGTGCGCCGCAAGCCGTTCTCCGTTGTGCTGTTCGACGAGATCGAGAAGGCCCACCCGGACATCTTCAACTCCTTGTTGCAGATCCTCGAGGATGGTCGGCTCACCGACTCCCAAGGGCGAGCCGTGGACTTCAAGAACACCGTGATCATCATGACCACGAACTTGGGGACCCGGGACATCGCCAAGGGCGTCGCGTTGGGCTTCTCCGCAGGCAACGACACGCGTAACGACTACGAACGGATGAAGAACAAGGTCACGGATGAGCTCAAGCAACACTTCCGCCCCGAGTTCCTCAACCGTGTGGACGACACGATCGTCTTCCCGCAGCTCACGCAGAGCGAGATCGTCGAGATTGTCGACATGATGGTCGCGAAGTTGGACGAGCGCCTCAAGGACAAGGACATGGGCATCGAGCTCACCCCGTCCGCCAAGGCGCTGTTGGCCAAGAAGGGTTACGACCCGGTCTTGGGTGCCCGGCCGCTGCGCCGTGCGATCCAACGTGAGATCGAGGACGCACTGTCCGAGAAGATCTTGTTCAACGAGTTGGAGGCCGGGCAGATCGTGCTGGTCGACACCGAGGGTGAGGGTAAGAGCGAGGCCTTCACCTTCGTCGGCACGGCGAAGTCCGACATGCCCGACACGGTGCCCGTCGAGGAAGCCACGTCGGCCGACTGACGCTGACCGTCGGTGCGGGCCAGTGACGATGTCGTGACTAGCCCTCGTCGAAGCCGTACCAGATCGCGCGCTCGAGTCCCGGACTCGGGCGCGCGATCTGCGTGCTGCGGATCAGCCCTTCCCGGACCAAGGCCGCCAGGCACCGTTCGCGTTGCCCGTCGTCCTGAGGCCAGACCTCGACGAACTCCTCACCCGGCAACCAGCCGTCATGGTCTCGTAGCCGTTGTAGCAGAGCGCCGCGGCACTGGCGGTCGCTCCCGTGCCACGATGGTCCGCGATGGGGTGGCCCGGTGTATGCAGGTTGCCCCGCGCGCAGCCACGCGCACCGGTCCCGGACCGGGCAGACGTCGCATCGCGGGGCGCGGGCGGTGCAGATCAAGGCACCGAGCTCCATCACCGCCACGTTCCACCGGACGCTGTCCCGTTCGCCGGCGGGCAGGGCTGCCCGGGCCACCTCGGTGTCGTCCTTGGTCAACGAGGGCGCCGGGAGAGCCACCCCGGTGACGGACCGAGCCAGGACGCGGCGCACGTTCGTGTCGACCACCGTCGTGCGTTCGCCGAACGCGAAAGCGGCCACCGCAGCGGCCGTGTAGGTACCGACACCGGGAAGGGCCAGCAAGGCTCTGTCCTGGCTGGGCACTTCACCGTCGTGCCGATCCACGATGGCCCGCGCACACGCGTGCAGCCGGATCGCCCGCCGGGGGTACCCCAGCCGCTCCCAAGCCCGGACTGCCTCGCCAGGGGCTTCTGCTGCCAACGCCGCGGGGTCGGGCCAGCGTGACATCCACCGCCGCCATACGGGCTCGACCCGCGCCACGGGCGTTTGCTGAAGCATGATCTCCGAGACCAGCACGGCCCAAGGCGAGGCCCCGGGGGAGCGCCAGGGCAGGTCCCTAGCGTGCTCGGCGTACCAACTCAGGATGGGCTCGTGCAGCGCTGGTGCACTGCTCACACGTGGCGCTCCATGATGCTGCTCTCTGCGAGCCGGGACAGTCCTTCCCGGACGGCCCGAGCGCGCCATTCACCCACACCCTCAACCGCGGTGAGATCCTCGACCCCGGCCGACAGCAGGGCCTGCAACCCGCCGAAGTGGTCGATCAGACGGTCGGCGATGGTGGGCGGCAGTCGAGGGATACGAGCCATCAACCTGGCCCCCAGCGGGTAGACGGTGCTGTCCAGGCCCTCGGTGGACCCATGGAACCCCAGACAGCGGGCGACCGCTCCCAGGTTGAGCAGGTCGGTGGCGGTCAGGGCGTCGATGCTGCGCAGGATCTCGGCCTCGGTCCGCACCGTGGGGGCCTGGTGGGCGTAGTCACGCACCACGAGCTCCCGGCTGAGCCCGATCCCCCCTACGAGCTCACTGAGCTGTAGGCCGATGAGCCGACCGTCGACCCCCAGCTCGACCCGGTACTGGGCGATCTCGTGGCTGATCCGACGCACCATCTCCAAGCGCTGCAGCATCGCGGCGGCATCACGCACGGTGACCAGATTCTCGATCTCCAGCGCCGATAAGGTGCCTGCCACTTCGTCGAGACGGGACCGGTAGCGCTCCAACGTCTGAAGCGCCTGGTCGGCGCGCGAGAGGATCTGGGTGGAGGAGTCCAAGACGTGGCGCAGGTCGCCGACGTAGACCGCGACCAACGACATCGACTGGCTGACGGAGACGACCGGGCATCCGGTCTGCTTGGCGGTCCGCTCGGCGGTGCGGTGCCGCGTGCCGCTCTCCCGCGTCTCGATACTGGGGTCGGGCACGAGCTGGACGGCGGCCCGCACGATCCGTGTGACGGCGCGGTCCAGCACGATCGCGCCATCCATCTTGGCCAGCTCACGCAGTCGTGTCGCGGAGAACTCGACGGGCAGCTCGAAGCCACCGGTGCACAGCTGGATGACGGCTGGGCCGTCGTCCAGCACGATCAGCGCCCCGGTCCGACCCCGCAGGATCCTCTCCAGCCCGTCGCGCAGGTCGGTGCCGGGCGCCACTGCCGCCAGGGTGGCCCGCAGGACGTCTTCGTCCGTGGGTGCCGCTTCGTCACTCTGTGCCACGTGGTGCTGCCCTGCCTTCATGCTCATCGTCGGGCGACATTCGGATCGCGCCCGCGCACCGCTCCACAGGAAGGTGATCAGGGTGGCCATGTCGCTGGTGGCCATCATTCGCGAGTACTGAGCTGATCCTGCCATGACCGATCATCAATACGCAGGATGACCTCGGACGGTTATCGGCTTTGCCCGATGACGGCTGTGCCGTGGCTGTGCTCGTCGAAGGCCATCACCGTGGCTTCGGCCAGCGTCGCCGCTTGGGCCACCTTCATCCCCGGTGGAGGAGCTCCTTCGTCCAGCGAACCCGAGGGGACGATCGCCCGGCGAAAGCCGATCCGTGCGGCCTCGGCCAACCGTCGGGGAACCCCTGTGACGGACCGGAGCTCTCCGGCCAGCCCTACCTCGCCGAAGGCCACAGTGCCCAGCGGCAGGGCCCGGTCCACGGTGGCCCCGGCCAGGGCTAGAGCCATCGCCAGATCGGCGGCCGGCTCGCTGAGGCGAGCACCGCCGACCGTCGAGACGTAGCAGTCGGCGCCGGCAAGGTCGAGCCCGACGCGACGGCCGAGGACGGCCAGGATCATGGCGATCCGCGCGGAGTCGATGCCGCTGGTCGTTCGGCGGGGGCTGCCCCCTCCGGAGGGCGTCATCAGCGCTTGGACCTCGGTCACCAAAGGCCGGCGTCCCTCCAACGTCACGGTGACGCAGGTGCCGGCCACCGCGATGTCGCGGCTGGTCAGGAACAAAGCACTGGGGTCGGGCAGGCCGATGATGCCGCGGTCACCGAGGTCGAAACAGCCCACCTCGTCGGTGGGGCCGAAGCGATTCTTCACCGCGCGCACCAGCCGCAGGCGTGAGTGTCGCTCTCCCTCGAACTGGATCACCACGTCGACCAGGTGCTCCAAGACCCGAGGGCCGGCAATGGAGCCGTCCTTGGTGACGTGACCGATCAGCATGGCGGAGATATTGGCGGTCTTCGCGCACTGGATGAGGGCCGAAGCGACCTCCTTGACCTGACCGACGTTGCCGGGAGCGCCTTCGATGTCCGCGCTGGCCAAGGTTTGGACGGAGTCAACGATCAACAGGCTGGGCTGCACCTTCTCGACGTGGCCCAGCACTGCGGCCAGGTCCGTCTCGGCGGCTAGGTAGAGCGTGGGCGCCAGGGCGCCGATGCGCTCGGCCCGCAGTCGGACTTGGGCGGCCGACTCTTCGCCGGACACGTAGAGGACCGTGCGACCGCCGCGCGCGGCGCGAGCAGCAACGTCCAGGGCCAGGGTCGACTTGCCGATCCCGGGCTCGCCGGCGACCAGCACCACCGCGCCCGGCACCAGTCCGCCTCCGAGCACCCGGTCGAACTCTGCGACCCCGGTGCCCTGCGCCTGGGCCAGATCGGCGTTGACCTCGCCGATCGGCACGGCCGGACGCAACGGCACGACAGGGGCGGTCCGCACCGGCGCGACGCCGACCTCGGTGACACTGCCCCATTCCTGGCACTCGCCACAACGGCCGACCCACTTGATGCTCGTCCACCCACACTCGGTGCACCGGTAGGCCGGCGCGTTCTTCTTGGAGGCTGCGCCGCGCGCAGAGGTGGTTGCCATACCCAGCAGGCTAGGTGTCTGCACCGACAGGGCCCGACCCCGCGGTCCCCCCGCCGGCGTAGGTGCGGTGGTACAGGTTGACTGCGTAGTCCACTCCCTGCCCGTGGTGCTCGGCCAGGATGGCAGCCGCGACGTCGGGGGCGAACTCGATGTGCACGACCGCCTCGAAGTCGTGGCGGCTCTCGAAGTGCCATCGCATGTCCACCGGGGTACGGGACCAGCCCATGCGCATCCAGAACCGCGACACCGCAGCGCTGTCGTAGTCCGGCCAGGCCCGCCTGAACCACCGACCGAAGGTGGACCGCGTGGCATCGTTGTCGATCACGAAAGCCGTGCCACCGGGCGCCATGACCCGGTCCAGCTCGGTCAGCCCCGGCTCACAACCGGGGCCGAAGAAGTAGGCCCACCGGGCGTGCGCCACGTCGACGGACCCGGAGTCCACGGGCAGCGCCTGGGCGCCTCCTTCCCGGGCCTGGATGCGGCTGACGTCCACTCCGCGCTCGCCGAGTCCGACGAGGCGCTCGCGGGCCCGTTGGGCCAGCGGTGGGTGCGGCTCGACGCCGATCACGGTCGCGGCTGTCCGCGCCAAGATCGGCAGGTGGTATCCGCTTCCACAGCCGAGGTCCAGAACGTTGGCTCCCCGGACGTCTGCGATCCGCCCCATCGCGGCCCAGATCGCACCATCGGGGTCGACGCCTCGGTTCTCCAGCTCGTAGACGTCCGGGTGGTTCCAGATGTTCGGGCTGATGACCGCCAGGTCCTCAGCCATCAGGTGTCACCGGCCCAGGCCGGCTGGCGGCCACGGTGCCCGGGTGGACGAACAGCGGGAGCTGGCGTCGTGGTCCTGGCTGGACGGCGGCGGTCACGCGGGCCTGCCGCTGGTCGACGACCTCGTCACACAGTCGGGCCAGCAACTGGTAGGCCGGGGCTCCGATCAGCTCCACGAGCTCGTCCCGCAGTGAGACGTAGACGGGGTCGGGAGCGGAGTGGGCGCTCTGAGCCGAGGTGCAGTACCAGTCGAAGTCATGACCGCCGGGTCCCCAGCTGCCACGGTCGAACTCTTCGAGACTCACCTCGGTGTATGACGACTCATCGGCCTGCTCGATCGTGCGGTAGCTGCGCTTGATCGGCAGCTGCCAACAGACGTCGGGCTTGGTGGTGAGCGGTGCCAGACCGTTCAGCAACGCATGCTGATGGAGTGCGCAACCGGCGCCGGCGGGAAAGCCCGGCCGGTTCAGGAAGATGCAGGCACCTTCGACCCGTGCGGTGGTGATCTCGGCCGGTGAGGCGTCGTCCTCCGACTCGACCGCGAAGGTCCATCCCGATTGGTGCCCGACGTCGTGCATCTGCCATTCGTCCGGACCCAGCTCATCGACGACGCGGCCCACCCGTTCGAGGTCGCTTCGATCGCTGAAGTGGGCCCCCAGGGTGCAACAGCCGTCCTCGGGCCGCTCGGCATACACCCCCGGGCAGCCGTCTCCGAAGATGCAGCGCCACGACGAGGTCAGCCACGTCAGATCGGCGCGCACTCGCTGCCCCGTCTGGTCAGGATCGGTGAACTCGGCCCACATCCGCGGCCCATCGAGCGCGACCTCGTCGTTGCCCACTGTCCCCGTCACCGGGCCAGCGTAGGGCCTGGCTGCGGCGATCCTGAGAAGTCGCCCTGTCCCGGGGGGGCTACTGTGTGCGGCATGGGAGGATCTGCACGTGGCTGGTGATCGTCCCCCCTCCGCGATCCCGGTCCACCTGTCCACCTCCTCGGTCTATCCCCTGGGCCCTGGCTACTGCTTCGACCTCGCCGAACGCCTGGGGTACGACGGCATCGAGGTGATGGTGTGGAGTGACGAGGTCACCCAGGAGGCGAAGCCCCTGATCGCCTTGTCCCACCTGCACGGGCTACCGATCGGGGCCATTCACGCCCCCACCCTGCTGCTCTCCCAGCGGCTATGGGGATGGGACCCCTGGGGCAAGATCGACCGGTCCCTCGAGCTGGCGCGTGACGTGGGTGCCCCCCTCGTAGTCGTGCACCCGCCGTTTCGCTGGCAGCGGCGATACGCCGGCACCTTCATCGAGGGCGTGGCGCAGCGTGAACGCGACAGTGGCATCACGATCGCGGTGGAGAACATGTTTCCGTGGCGCGTAGGCCAGGCTGACCTTCAGGCATACCTCCCGGCCCACGATCCGACCCACCTGCCCTACGAACACCTCACCTTCGACCTCTCGCACGCGGGAACCGCGGGCAGCGACGCACTGCTGATGTTGCAGGAGCTAGGCCCCCGGGTCGCCCACATCCACCTCGGTGACAGTTTCGGCACCTTCAAGGATGAGCACCTGGTGCCCGGTCGAGGGGTGCAACGCTGCGCTGAGGTTCTACAGCATCTCGTGCATACGGACTTCGGTGGAGTGGTCAGCCTCGAGGTCAGCACGCGTAAAGCCGAGCGTGTCCAACGAGAGCTCGACCTCGAGGAGTCGTTGGCTTTCGCTCGCACTCACCTCAGCGCCCCCTCGGCCCCGGGCGGACCGTAGCGGGGTTTCGCAGACACCGGAAGAAGGCCGGGATGCCGTGGATGGATGATGGCGCGTAGCCTGACCTCATGAATCTCGGGATCCTGGACCCTGCCCCACTGCTCCGACGAGGTCTGTTGGAAGTGAGCCGCCACGACTCGTTGCGCACGGTGATCGAGAAAGCCCCGGTCAGTCGGGGTGTGGTCAACCGATTCGTGGCCGGCGCGGACAGTGAGTCGGCCGTGGCCGTCTCGCGGGAGCTCGCCGACACCGGGCGCAGTGTGACCATCGATTATCTCGGGGAGGACACCCTCGACGTCGAGATGGCTACGGGCACCAAGAACGCGTACCTGGAGCTGCTGCAGCAGTTGTCGGAAGCGGGGCTGACCAACTCGGGCAAGGTCGAGGTGAGCCTGAAGCTGAGCGCTCTGGGCCAGGCCCTGGGGGCCGACGGTCACCAGATGGCGATGGCGAACGCTCGGGAGATCTGTCGGGCCGCGTCCAATGCCGGCACGACGGTGACTCTCGACATGGAGGACCACACGACGACGGACTCGACGCTGGAGAGCCTGCGCGAGCTGCGCCAGGACTTCCCGTGGGTCGGTGCCGTGGTGCAGTCCTACCTGCACCGCACTGAGTCCGACTGCCGCGACCTGGCGTACGAGGGCAGCCGGGTACGTCTGTGCAAAGGCGCCTACAACGAGCCCGAGTCGGTGGCCTACCAGGACAAGAGTGACGTCGACAAGTCCTACGTCCGCTGCTTGAAGGCGCTGATGGCTGGGGGCGGCTACCCCATGGTGGCCAGTCACGACCCCCGCATGGTGGAGATCGCGGGCGCTCTCGCGGACCGTGCGGGACGCGCCCAGGACAGTTTCGAGTACCAGATGCTGCTGGGCCTCCGGCCGGGTGAGCAGCAGCGCCTCTGCGCCAGCGGGGCG
>JBBSQA010000052.1:0-8470 GCA_038258285.1 Actinomycetales bacterium
GCGAACTGGATGTTGCATCCGCCGGTGTCCACCCCGACCTCGCGGATGATCGCGATGCCGATGTCCCGCAGGTTCTGGTACTCACGGTCCGTCAGGGTCATCGCCGGTGCCACGGTGATGGAGTCCCCCGTGTGCACACCCATCGGGTCGAAGTTCTCGATCGAGCAGACCACGACGACGTTGTCGGCCTGGTCTCGCATGACCTCGAGCTCGTACTCCTTCCACCCGATGATCGACTCTTCGAGCAGCACCTCGGTGGTCGGACTGTCCTGCAGCCCAGCGCCGGCGATCTGACGCAGCGACGCCTCGTCATACCCGAAGCCGGAGCCGAGCCCGCCCATGGTGAAGCTCGGCCTCACCACGACCGGGTAGCCGAGGTCGTCGGCGGCGGCCAGGACCTCCTCCATCGTGTGGCAGATGCTGCTGCGGGCCGAGTCGGCACCGCACCGCTGCACCACGCCCTTGAAGGCCTGACGGTCCTCACCGAGCTGGATGGCCTTCGTGCTCGCCCCGATGAGGGGACAGCCGTACTTCTCCAGCACCCCCGAGGCTTCCAGCGCGATGGCGGTGTTGAGGGCGGTCTGCCCGCCCAACGTGGCCAGGACCGCATCCGGGCGCTCCTTGGCGATGATCGACTCCACGATGTCCGGGGTGATCGGCTCCACGTAGGTCGCGTCAGCCACGCCCGGGTCGGTCATGATCGTCGCGGGGTTGGAGTTGACCAGGACCACCCGGATGCCCTCGGCGCGCAGCACCCGGCAGGCCTGGGTGCCCGAGTAGTCGAACTCCGCCGCTTGCCCGATGACGATCGGTCCCGAGCCGATCACCAGCACGCTGGAGATGTCGTCACGCTTGGGCATGGTCGCCTTCCTTCTGGGCCGCGAGGACCTCTACGAACCGGTCGAACAGGTAGGCCGCATCGCGCGGGCCTGCGGCTGCCTCCGGGTGGTACTGCACCGAGAACGCAGGGATGTCATCGCACTGCAGACCCTCCACCACCTGGTCGTTCAGGGCGAGGTGGGACACCCGGACGGAGCCGAAGGGTGTCTGGGTGGGCACCTCGACGTCCCCTGGCCAGGCCACCGCAAACCCGTGGTTGTGGCTGGTGACCTCGACCTTGCCGGTGACCCGGTCGATCACGGGCTGGTTGATGCCCCGGTGTCCGAACGAGAGCTTGTAGGTCTCCAGGCCGAGGGCGCGGGCCAGGAGCTGGTTGCCGAAGCAGATGCCGAAGAAGGGGATCCGCGCCTGCAGCACCCGGGTGAGGAGCTCCACCTCGGCATCGGCCGTGGCGGGGTCACCCGGCCCGTTGGAGAAGAAGACCCCGTCGGGACCGATCGCCGCCACCTCATCGAAGGTGCTGCTCGAGGGCATGACGTGAACGTCGATGCCGCGGCGAGCCAGCAGGGCGGGGGTCATCCCCTTGATGCCGAGGTCGATGGCCGCCACCGTGAAACGACGGCCCTTCTCGCCCGAGGCCGGCACGACGTAGGTCTCGCGGGTGGACACTTCGGCGGCCAGCGCTGATCCGGCCATCTGCGGCGCCTGAGTCACCTGCGAGAGCAGCGAAGCGACCGGGTGGGCGGCCGCCTCTCCGGAGAAGATGCCGACCCGCATCGAGCCCCGGTCACGCAGATGCCGGGTCAGAGCCCGGGTGTCGAGCTCACAGATGCCGACCACCTGATGCTCGACCAGCGCCTCCTCGAGGTCCCCTTGCGAGCGCCAGTTCGAAGGGCGGATGGCGGGGTCGCGGACCACGAACCCGGCCACCCAGATGCGCTTGCTCTCCATATCGTGGGGGTTGACGCCGGTGTTGCCGATGTGGGGCGCCGTCATCACCACGACCTGACGCAGATAGCTCGGATCGGTGAGGGTCTCCTGGTATCCGGTCATTCCGGTGCTGAACACTGCTTCGCCGATGGTCTGGCCCACCATGCCGTACGAGCGACCGACGAAACTGCGTCCGTCTTCCAGCACCAGAAGTGCGGGGGTGCGTGGTTCTGTGATGCGGGCGTTGCTGCTCATGCCGTACCTCCCCAAACGAGTCCCTCGCGGGCCGTGACCAGACCCCTCAACATGCTCAGATGGACCGAGCCGGTCAACGAGCGACCGTGCCAGGGGTTGTTGCGGGACAAGGACTGCGACGCGGCAGCGTCCACCACGACCTCCCGGGTCGGATCGATGAGGGTCAGGTTGGCGGGCGCACCCGGTGAAAGACCCTGGCCCTGGGTGGAGAGCCGGGCGATGGCGGCGGGACGGGTGGACATCACGCGGGCTACGTCGGTCCAGGTCATCCGGCCGGTGGCCACCATGGTCGTGCTGACCACGGACAACGCCTGCTCCAGACCGAGCATGCCGAAGGCAGCGTCCGCGAAGGCGTGCTCCTTGTCGGCTCTCACGTGAGGCGCGTGGTCGGTGGCCACGATGTCGATCGTGCCGTCGGTCAGGGCCTCGCGTAGCGCCTCGACGTCCGAGGCCGGACGCAGCGGCGGGTTGACCTTGTAGACCGGGTCGTAGGTGGCCAGCAGGTCAGCCGTGAGCAGCAGATGGTGCGGGGTGACCTCGGCGGTGACGGCGATCCCCTGCGACTTGGCCCACCGGATCACCTCCACACTCCCGGCGGTGGAGACGTGCGCGATGTGGACCCGGGAGCCGGTGTGCCGGGCCAGCATGGCGTCCCGAGCGACGATCGACTCCTCTGCGACTCCGGGCCAGCCGGGCAGTCCCAGACGACCGGAGAGCTCACCCTCGTGCGCACAGGCGGTGGGGTCGGCGAGTCGTGGATCTTGCGCGTGCTGCGACACCACACCGTCGAAGGCTCGGACGTACTCCAGCGCCCGACGCATCAACCGCGCGTCGTGCACGCACTTGCCGTCGTCGGAGAAGACCCGGACGCCCGCCGTGGACCGGGCCATCAGACCCAGCTCTGCCAGCTCCAGTCCGGCCAGCTCCTTGGTCACCGCGCCGACGGGGAAGACATCCACGTAGCCCGCGCGACGGCCCAGGTCGTAGACCCGCTCGGCGGCCTCGGCGGTGTCGGTCACCGGCGAGGTGTTGGCCATGGCGAAAACTGCCGTGAAACCGCCCAGGGCGGCGGCCCGACTGCCGGACTCGATCGTCTCGCTGTCCTCACGGCCAGGCTCGCGGAGGTGGGTATGCAGGTCGACCAGGCCGGGCAGCGCGACCAAGCCGTCAGCGCTCATTCGGGACGTGGTCCCCGAGGCGCGCTCGGTCGCCTCCGGGCCGGTGGCCACGATGACGCCGTCGGCGACGAGCAGGTCTCCGGCTCCGGCGCCCGCCAGGTCGGCCCCGGTGATGAGCAGCGGGGCCGGGCTCTGGCCCAGAGGGCTGGAGGGGCTGGGTGCTGCGCTCATACGGTGACTCCTTCGCCGGCAAGCAGGTGGTACAGGATCGACATACGCACGGCCACCCCGGCCGACACCTGCTCCAGGACCAAGGACTGGGCCGCGTCTGCGGCGTCTCCGCTGATCTCCAGGCCTCGGTTCATCGGACCCGGGTGACAGATCACGGCGTGCTCGGGCAAGGCCGCCAAGCGCTGCTTCGTCAGCCCATAGGTCACGGCGTACTCCCGGGCTGTGGGGAAGAACCCACCACTCATCCGTTCCCGCTGCACCCGGAGCATCATCACGGCGTCGACCGAGGGCAACACGTCGTCCAGGTCGTAGGAGGTGGTGAAGCCGTCAGCCTCCGACCAGGGGCCGACACCACTGGGCATCAGCGTCGGGGGGGCTACCAGGGTGACCTTCGCCCCCAGGGTTCGTAGACAGATCAGGTTCGAACGCAGCACGCGAGAGTGCGTGAGGTCGCCCACCAAAGCGATGTGCTTGCCCTCCAGGTCACCGAGCCGGCGGCGCATGGTGTAGGCATCGAGCAGCGCCTGGCTGGGATGCTCATGAGTCCCGTCGCCGGCGTTCACGATGGAGCAGCTCGTCCACTGGGCGATCTGCGCGGGGGCACCCGAGGCCATGTGGCGGATGATCATCATGTCGACCCCCATGGCGTCGATGGTCTTCACCGTGTCGCGCAGGCTCTCGCCCTTGGACACCGAGGTGCCCTTGCCGGTCAGGTTGATGGTGTCGGCGGACATCCACTTCCCAGCCAGCTCGAAAGAGCTGCGCGTGCGGGTGGAGTCCTCGAAGAAGAAGTTAATGATGGTCCGACCGCGCAGGGTCGGTAGCTTCTTGACCTCGCGGTGCTGCACCTCGTGCATGCTGACCGCGGTGTCCAGGATCGAGGTGATGTCGCTGCGGCTCAGGTCGGCCATCGAGAGAAGGTGCTTCACTCCGCCCCCTCGCGGTCGACGCCCTCTTGTGCAATACGCACGTCGTCGTGACCGTCGATCTCGGCCAGATGCACCCAGACTCGCTCGCTCTTGGCGGTCGGCAGGTTCTTGCCGACGTAGTCCGCGCGGATCGGCAGCTCACGGTGCCCGCGGTCGACCAGCACGGCGAGGCGCACCGTCCGGGGCCGACCGTAGTCGGCCAGGGAGTCCAACGCGGCACGTACGGTGCGGCCGGAGTACAGCACGTCGTCCACCAGGACCACGACGCGACCGTCGATCCCGCCGTCGGGCAATGCGGTCGGCTCCACGTGTCGGACGGGCTGCCGGCGCAGGTCGTCGCGGTACATCGTGATGTCCAGGCTGCCGACCGGGACGTGCTCCCCCTCGACCTCCTGCATGACCGTGGCCAGTCGACGCGCGAGCGGGACCCCCCTGCTCGGTATGCCGACCAGGACGAGGCCGGCCGACCCCTTGTTGGCTTCCAACACTTCGTGCGCGATACGGCGCAGCGCCCGAGTCACTTCAGGACCCGTGAGGACGCTTCGGCCAGGCAATGGGCTCATCGGCCCACGCTCCTTCCCCGCCTCACAGGACGGTGGTTAAAGGACGGTGATATCGATAGCCTACAGCCGCGCAGGCCTGCTCCTCACCCTGCTGAGGTGACATCCACTCCGCTACAGTGAGCGGCCCACCACGCCACCGGAAAGGCAGACATGTCGCAGGACGCCGCGGTCGGGTTGGCCCTCGTCGTGATCTTCGTCGGGATGACCCTGCTCCTCTTCGTGGTCATCGTGGTCGGCTTGGTCCGGGTGCTGCGCCGGGCCTCGCAGGAGAGAAAGCGCTCGTCGCAGACCGGGTCGCCCACGGAGCCTGAAGTCAGCCGCGACGGCTCCTGATCTCCTCGTTGATCGCCGGCAGGATCTCGTGCATGTCGCCGATCACGGCGTAGTGGGCACGCGTGACCATGGGCGCATCGGGGTCGGAGTTGATGGCCAGGATGGTCTTGGCGCTCGAGCAGCCTGCCCAATGCTGGATGGCGCCGCTGATGCCACACGGAATGTAGAGGTCGGGGCTGATCCGGCTCCCGGTCTGACCCACCTGCTCGTGGTGGGGGCGCCAACCGAGGCTGGTCACCACCCGAGAGACCCCTAGCGAGGCACCGAGCAGTTCGGTGAGGTCCTCCAACTCGCCGAAAGCATCCGCGCTGCCCGCGCCTCGGCCCGCTCCCACGACCACCTTGGCCGACTTCAGGTTTCCGGACTCGTCCGGAGCCCCTGCTGCGGTGCGCGCCACGCGCACCGCAAGGTCTGCCGCACTCAGGTCCACCGATACCTCGTGGACCTCCGCCTGAGTCGCCGCGTCCGCGACCGCCGGGGCACACGCATGCCCGGCGACGCTGAAGACACCGAGAGCGTCGCTGAGCTGCATCACCTCCAGTGCCACCCCGCCGAACACCTGGCGACTGACCTGAAGCGGGTCGCTCTGCTCCACCTGGACCACGTTGGCTGCCATGAGCACGTCCCGCCGTGCTGCGACGTGGGCCAACACCTCGTTGCCCCGCGGTGATCCACCGCCCAAAATGACCTGGGCCCCACTGGTCTGTGCGGCAGCGACCAGGGCTGCCGCCCAGGCACCGGGAGCGAAGGTGTCGAAGCCTTGGCCGGCGGCGGCGGCGAAGACGCGCGCGACGCCATACGCGCCGAGCTCCTCCGTCACGGCCGAGGCGTCCCCCACCATGAAAGCGTCGACGGACGTCTCCAGCGACCGGGAGAAGGTCAACGCCTCGGTGCTGACTTCGCTCAACGCACCGTCGACGGACTCGATCAGGACCAAGCAGCTCATCGCAGGACTCCGAGTTCTTGCAGTAGGTCGGCCACGGCGGGCGCCGCGTCCGCTCCTTCACCCAGGATGGTGACCTGGCTGGGCGGTTTGGGGGGAAGGGTCAGCCTCACCCGAGCCGGCCCGATGGGGTCGACGGTGGGCTCGATCGTTTCGATCTTGGCTCGTTTGGCTTTCATCCGGCCCGGAATCGTGGGATAGCGCGGTTCCACGCCGCCTTCCATGACGGTCACGATGGCCGGTAGGGCGACCTCGAAGACCTGGGTGCCGCCGCTCGGGGCCTCGCCCCGAGCGACCCCCGGGTCGGATTCGAACGCGATCGTCGACATACCCGTGACGACCGGGCGCTCCAGCGCGTACCCGAGCCGCACGCCGACCTGGAAGTCGCCGGTGTCCGCAGCGTCGTTGCCGAGCAGGATCAGGTCGTAGGTTGTGCCGGCCGCCTCGTGCGCCCGGACGACATCGGCGATGGCATGAGCGATGTCGCGGGGGCCGAACGCGGTCGGCGTCGCTTCGACGAGAACGGCGTTGGTGCAGCCTCGGGCCACTGCGTCGCGCAGCTGCTCGATCGAGTCCTCGTCTCCGAGGGTGAGCACAGTGACCTCACCATCGGTCTCGTTGGCCTGTTGCACGGCCAGCTCGATGGCGCACTCCTCGTGACCGCTGACCGTCGAGCCGAGGTGACGGTCGTCGACGTTCATCGCGTCGTCGGTCAGCGAGACTTCGCCGCCGGTGTCCGGGACTCGCTTGATACACACCAAGATGTTGCTCATGGTCAGCTCCTGATCCGGTCGTTGCTGGGGTCGAAGAGCGAGGTGGCGTCGACGGAGCCGACGACCACGGGATACAGCTCTTCCATGTAGGACACGCTGAGCTCGGTGCCGATGCTCGCCTGCTCGGTCGGCAGGTAGGCCAACAGCACGTGTTTGCCGAGTGAGGGAGCCGACCCGGCACTGGTGACGTAGGGATGGTGCCCGTGCGCATCCGTCAGCAGGGTGCCGTCCTTGGCCAGGATCGGCTCACCGCCGAGCATGTACCGCTTCTGACCCGAGGCCGACGTGTGGTCCTCCACGGTCAGCGTGCACAGGACCGATGCGGGAGCGGCGTCCCGCTGCGCGATGTAGGCGTCGCGGCCCACGAAGTCAGCCTCTTTGACCTTGGGCCGCTGCATACCCGCCTCGACGATGCTGCGCTCCGCGTCGAGTTCGGCCCCGAACGCGCGGTAGCCCTTCTCGATACGACCCGTCGTGCCGTAGACGCCGATCCCCACCGGCACCGCTCCGTGAGGTGACCCAGCCTCATGCAGCAGGGTCCACAGTCGAGCGCCTTGCTCGAGGGGGACGTAGAGCTCCCAGCCCAGCTCCCCGACGTAGGAGATGCGGGACGCGAGCACCGTGATCGAGTCGATCTCGATCTCTCGGCAGGTGGAGAATCTGAAGCCCTCGTGGCTGAGGTCATCACGGGTGAGGGAGCTGAGGATCTCTCGGGCCTTGGGACCCCAGATGCCCAGCGTCGTGATGGCCGAGGTCAGGTCGACCACGCTCGCGCTGCCGTCCTGCGGCATCCGGTCGGCGAACCATTTCCGGTCCACCATGCCGTGCGCGCCGCCGGTCACCACCCGGAAGTGATCGTGCGCCAGCCTCATGACGGTCAGGTCGGAGACGAACCCGCCCTTCGCGTCCAGCACGGGGCTGTAGATGACCCGGCCGACGGCCACGTCGGCCTGCCCCACGATGATGCTCTGGACGGCCCCCATCGCACTCGGCCCGACGACGTCGAAGATGGTGAAGGCCGACAGGTCGAAGATGCCAGCCCGCTCACGCATGGCGAGATGCTCGGCGTTGATGATGGGCGACCACCAGCGCGCATCCCACTCGTGCTCGCGGGGCATGACCGCATCCCCGAACTCCTCGAGCAGACCGGCGTTCGACTCGTACCAGTTCGGACGCTCCCAGCCGGCTCCTTCGATGAACACGGCACCCAGTGCCCGTTGGTGCTCGTTCATCGGCGACAGGCGCTTCCCACGGTCGGACTGGTACTGCTCGGCCGGGTGCACGATGCCGTACGTCTTGATGAAGGCCTCGCCGGTCCTGGCCTTGACATGGGCGCGGGTCCGCTGGTGGGGGTGGAACCGAGCGATGTCGGAGTGCGAGATGTCGATCTCGCTGTAGCCCTGCGTCATCCACTCGGCGACGGCACGACCGACCCCGGGGCCTTCCTTGATCCAGACCGCCGCCGCGGACCACAGGCCTTTCACCTCCGGCGTCTCCCCCAGCACCGGGGACCCGTCCGGGGTCAACGACAGCAGCCCGTTGATCGCGTAGCGGA
>JBBSQA010000053.1:0-8318 GCA_038258285.1 Actinomycetales bacterium
CGGATGAAGCCGGTGATTCCGGTCACGGAGCCGACGCGGACGCCGCGGAAGCGCACGGAGGCGCCCTCCGCGAGGCCCGAGGCGGCGGTCGGGAACAGGGCGTCCAGGGTGATGGACCGCGCCTCGATGCTCTCGAAGGTCGAGGCGCGGGCCGTCTCCTCGTCGGCGAAGATGTTGTAGACGTAGCCCGTGGTGATCGCGTTGCCGCCGGAGATCAGCGTGTCGAAGTTCAGCCCCCCCTCCAGGATCGAGGCGATGGAGCCGATCCGCAGCTCCAACGGTTCCTCGACAACCACGCTGTCCGGTCGGGTCCGAGAGGTCAACTGCCCCGAGTCGCCGTCCACGGCGATCCGCTGGGTGCGGTGTCGCACGGTCACTCGTCCCACTGTCCTACCTTCCGCAGTCTCATCGCAGTATGCCGTAGGCCAC
The DNA here is from genome assembly GCA_038258285.1 of Actinomycetales bacterium. Classification (GTDB taxonomy): domain Bacteria; phylum Actinomycetota; class Actinomycetes; order Actinomycetales; family Dermatophilaceae; genus Ornithinicoccus. The sequence continues at coordinate 430 of JBBSQA010000053.1, forward strand.
CGGGCGTATCGCACGCTGAGGGTGACGCTCAGTCAGGGCAGGGACACTGGGGCTATGCCTACCGATCGTGAATTCGACCTCGTGCTCGTCGGCGCCACCGGCTTCGTCGGCCGGCTGACCGCAGCGCACCTCGCTCGCTCCGCGCCGTCGGAGGTGCGGATCGCGCTCGCCGGGCGCAGTCTCGACAAACTGCAGAAGGTGCAGGCGGACCTCCCGGAAGCCGCGCGCTCCTGGCCGCTGCTCACGGTGGACGTCACGGATGAGGAGCAGGTCCAGGAGTTGGCGGCGAAGACCGCGGTGGTGGTGACGACGGTCGGCCCCTACGCGGCATACGGTCGGCAGCTGGTCAGCGCCTGCGCACACGCCGGGACGCACTACGCCGACCTGACGGGGGAGGTGCTGTTCGTGCACGACACGGTGGCCGACCTGCACGAGGTCGCACAGTCCTCGGGGGCCCGGATCGTCCACTCGTGTGGCTTCGACTCCATCCCTTCAGATCTCGGGGTGATGCTCGCCGCGCACGCCGCCAGCGCCGATGACAACGGCCGACTGGTCGACGTCACCCTGCATGTTCGTGCGGCCAAAGGGGGCTTCAGTGGAGGCACCATCGACTCGATGCGGCAACAGATGGTGGCGATGCGTGAGGACCCGAGTACCCGCCGTGTCGTCGCCAACCCTGACGCGTTGGCCAGCGAGCGGACGGCATACGGGCGAGGGCGTGGCCCCATCGGCAAGGATCGGACCACGGGTCGCTGGCACGGACCCTTCGTGATGTCGAGCTACAACTCCCGGATCGTGCGTCGGTCCTGGTCGTTGACCCAAGGGGATGCGCCGCTGCTCTACGACGAGGTGGTGGACACGGGCCGAGGCGCCAAGGGGGCCGCTGTCGCCGCCGCAGTCGGTCTGGGCACGGGAGCCCTGGTCGCCGCCATGGCGACCAAACCCACCCGGATGGTGATCGACCGGGTGCTCCCGGCTCCCGGCGAAGGCCCGAGCGAGGCCACTCGCGCGTCCGGGATGTTCGCGATCGAGGTGGTGGCCACCACGACGAACGACAGTGAGTACGTCGCCGAGGTGGCGGCGCCCTTCGACCCCGGGTACGACGGGACAGCGGTGATGCTCGGTGAGTCCGCTTTGGCACTGGTCGCCGGGGAGGGAACGGATCGGGCGGGCGTGCTGACCCCGGCCACAGCCCTCGGTGAGGCTCTGGCCGAACGGCTTCGTGCGCACGAGTTCACGCTGGAAGTCACCCGCAGATGACGCCACGCTCGTTCTACCGTTTCGCCGCGCTGGCAGAGGCGGTTACGTGGAGTCTGCTGCTGGCCGGCATGTTCGCCAAGTACGTCACCAAGACCACCGATCTCGGCGTGACGGTGGCCGGTGGCTTGCACGGCTTCGTCTTCCTACTCTTCTGCGTTGCGACGGTGCTCGTCGCGGTGGATCAACGGTGGTCCTTCGCGCGCATCCTCTTCGGGCTGGCCGCGGCCATTCCCCCGCTGGCCACCGTGCCTTTCGAGCGTTGGGCCGTGCGTCGGGGACTGGTGGGTGAGCGGTGGCGCCTTCGGGATGAAGCCCCGGTCAGCGTCCCGGAGCGGGTGGTGGGGTATGCCGTGACGCGTCCGATCTGGGCCACCGTCGTCGTCGGGGCGGCCGTGATCGTGGTCTTCGGTGCCTTGCTGGCGCTCGGCCCGCCGCCGGTTGACGCCGGTGGGTGAGGTTCTGGGCGACGTATGGGACCGCTCGACGACGACCCAAGCGCCGCCCAGCCTCGTCGTCGTTGCCACGTTGGGGCTCCTCGCCCTGCTGGTGGTCGCAACGCCGGCGGGATACCGAACGATCCGCCACGGTGTCACCGTGCTCCACGAGGCGGGCCACGCGGTGGTCGCTCTCCTGGTGGGTCGGCGGCTTTCCGGCATCACGCTGCACTCCGACACCTCCGGTGTGACGGTCTCCCGGGGTCGGGCACGCGGCCCCGGCATGGTGGCCACCATGCTCGCGGGATATCCCGCACCGGCCTTGGTTGCGGTGGGGGCGGCTGTCCTGCTTAACGCGGGGTATGCGGTGGGGCTGTTGTGGGCTCTGGTGGCGTTGAGTGCGGCCATGGCGTTGTTCGTCCGCAACGTCTACGGCTTCGCGGTGCTGTTGGTCATCGGCGGTGGGGTCGGGCTGGCGAGCTGGACGCTCCCCGCGGTGGTGCTCTCCGGACTCGCCTACCTGCTGGTCTGGACCCTTCTGTTGGCCGCACCGCGATCCGTCGTCGAGCTGTCGGCTCAGCGTCGTCGGACGGCTCGCGCCGGAGGTCGGGATACATCGTCGGACGCGGCCCAGCTGGCGCCCCTGACCGGGGTGCCGGCACTCGTCTGGGTCACCGTCTTCGGCCTGGTCACCCTGATCTCCGCGGGGCTGGGAGCAGCAGTGATGCTCTCGTTGTAGCGGCGCGGATTGTACGCGGCGGGTGTCGAGCGGTCGCGTAAACCCGGTGCTCAGCGGCGCTTTTTCTGCTGCTAACCTCCACGCCTCACGAGCATTCCTTGCGGACGGGAACACGAATATGCACCTGAGTAGACGTCAGATTATGGGCTTGGCCGCCCTTGCGGCAGCGCCAACGGGGTTGGCTAGTTGCGGCTTCACCTCCGGCTCGGGGGAGGAAGCATCGGGCGGAAGCGACACGCTGACGTTCACGACGTGGGGCACTGACGCCGAGCTCGAGGGTCTGCGGTCGGCGATCGCCGGCTTCGAGTCCGCCAACGCCGGGGTCACCGTGGACCTCAATGCCGTGCCCTACGAGCAGATGTTCACCAACATCGACGCACAGCTGCAGTCGAACACCGCGCCTGACATCTTCCGGGTGCCTTATTACACGTTCGGCAGTTACGCCGGGGCAGACCAGCTTCTCGACCTGGGGCCGTTGTTGAGCGACGGGTTCCGGGACCGGTTCACACCCCAGGCCTGGGCGGCGGTGCAAAACCAGGATTCGCCGTTCGGGGTGCCCCATCACACCGACACCTCCGTCATCCTCTACAACAAGGACATGCTCGACGCCGCGGGGGTGACGTCCGTGCCGACCACCCTGGAGGAGGCCTGGACCTGGGAACAGTTGGATGAGGTGGCGCAGAAGCTGCGCGAGGAGCTGCCCGCCAGCAAGTACCCGTTCGCCTACAACTGGCAGGGCAACGGCGTCACCCGGTGGCTGAGCTGGCTCTTCCAGGCCGACGGGCGGTTCCTCACCGAAGACCTGATGTCCTCGGCTATCGACTCCGAGGCCGGCCGAGCAGCGGTGGAGTTCACCCAGAGCTTCTTCACCAAGGAGTACGTGCCGAGGAACGACTCGGTGAAGTCGACGACGTACGCCAGCGACATCTGGTACGCCGAGACCGCCGCCATGACGTGGGCAGGGGCCTTCCTGATCCCGGACGCGGCGTCCACGTTGAACTTCGAGTGGGGAGCGACCTTCGCGCCGCAGAACGTGCGGGGCGGAAGTGACTTCGGCGGCAACGCCCTGGTCGCAACGGCAGGCACCGAGAAGCCCGAGCTTGCGGCGGCCTTCTTGGAGTTCCTCACGCAGGAAGAGGAGATGCGGGAGTTCTGCGAGGGAGCCTCGTTGCTGCCTACCCGCGCGGACCTGGTCGAGAGCGGCATCGAGTTCGCCGAGCGTCCCGAGCTGTCCGAAGTCTTCATCGGTCAGGCCAGCACGGTCCAGGCAGCGGACTCCGGGCAGGTCGCGTCGCCCAACATGTCCGCGATCATCACGGTGCTGCAGGACCAGCTGGAGCGGGCGTTCGTCGGCGGGCAGAGCGTCGAGGCCACGATCGAGGGCCTGGCCTCGGGCATCGATGAGGCCACTTCGTCATGACAGGTCAGGCCGTGAAGGTCCGACCCACGCGGATGAAGGGCGAGACCCTCGCGGCCTACGGGTTCCTCACTCCGACTTTCGGTCTGCTCGGCCTCTTCGTCCTGCTGCCGATGGTTGGCGCGTTGCTGATCAGCTTTCAGCAGACCAACGGCTTCGGCGATGGCACGTTTGCCGGCCTGGAGAACTACCGGACCCTGGTGAGCGACTCCCTGTTCTGGAGGTCGACGGCCAACACGGTGCTGTTCACGGTGTTGGTCACCCCGCTTTCCATGCTGCTGGGACTGGGCATCGCTGTGCTGTTGAACAGCGTGTTGCCCATCCGTGGTGTCTTCCGCTCGATCCTGATCGTGCCGATGGCCATCTCGGGGGTGGCCACCGCCTTGATCGGCACGCTGATCTTCGACGAGAACAGCGGCATCCTGGACAAGCTCCTACGGTTTGCGGGGCTACCTGCGATCAACTGGCAGTCCGGTGGCACCGCCGCCTTCGCTTCGGTGGTGCTGGTCACCCTCTGGTGGCGGGTGGGCTTCAACATGCTCATCTACCTGGCGGGACTGCAGGGCGTGAGCCCCGAGGTCTACGAGGCGGCTCGGCTCGACGGTGCCAACGGGTGGCAGCGGTTCCGCTATATGACGATCCCCATGGTCGGACCGTCCACCTTCTTCCTGCTGATCATGAACGTCATCTACTCCTTCCAGGTCTTCGACATTGTCTTCGTGCTCACCGGTGGCGGTCCACAGAATGCGACGTCGGTGCTGGTGACCTACGCCTACGACACTGGCTTCGTGGTGCGCGACCAGGGGTATGCCGCGGCGATCGGCATCGTCTTGCTGCTGCTGATGCTGGCGTTCACGCTGGTCCAGTGGCGGGTCAACAAGAGCCGGGACCTAGCCGAATGAGGGGCTGACCATGACGGAGACCACGACACCGAGGGCGGACGCCCCCGCCGGGTCGGCAGCGAGCCGTGCTGCTGACGCGGTGGACCCGACCACCCCGTCGACGGACTACTCCGCGACCGACCAGGGCCGCAAGCGCAAGCGCAACCGTGCTCGTGTTGCCCTCGTCCTTCGACTGGTGGCGGCGGTGGCGGTGTGCGCCATCCTCCTGTTCCCGTTGTACTGGATGGTGGTCGTGGCCCTGTCCACCCGAGCTGAGCTCCTCGGCGGCAGCCTGAGGCTGTGGCCGCGCACGATGACCCTGGAGAACTTCGAGCGGGTCCTCAGCTCCTTCCCGGTGGCCACGTGGGTCGGTAACTCGGTAGCGATATCACTGGTCACAGCGGCGATCACGGTGACTTTCAGCCTTCTCGCGGGCTACGCCTTCGCCCACCTTCGGTTTCGTGGGTCGAGCCTGCTCTTTCTCCTGGCGCTGTCCACCCTGATGATCCCCGTGCAGGTCATCATGGTGTCCCTCTTCCGACTGGTGACCTCACTCGGCATCTACGGCACCTACTGGGCAGTGATCCTGCCGACCGCTGCGTCCGCTTTCGGGGTCTTCCTGGCCCGTCAGTTCATGCTCGCCATCCCGAGGGACCTGATCGAAGCGGCCCGGATCGACGGCGCCGGGCACGTGAAGGTCTTCACCCGCATCGTGTTGCCGTTGTCCAAGCCGCTGATCGCCGTGCTGTTCTTCATGAGCCTGTTGCAGTCGTGGAACGACTTCGCCTGGCCGCTCATCGCGCTCAAGGAGAACTCACTCTTCACCCTGCCGATCGGCCTGCTCTACCTCCAGGGCCAGTTCGGCTCGGACTACGGAGCGACGATGGCTTTCGCCCTCATCAACGTCCTACCGATGGTGCTGCTGTTCTTGGTCTTCCAACGCTATTTCGTCCAGGGCTTTGCCCGCAGCGGGATCCGCTAAGGCGTGGCCGGCTGCCAGGGCGTGACGTAGTCGTTGCCTTCCCGACCCTCGATGGCGAAGGCGAGCTCTATGGCCGTCGCACCGTCGATCTGCTCCCGGATGATGTCGGCATGGCCCGCATGCCGTGCCACCTCCTCGATGAGATGCAACAGGTGGAACCGGTGGGTCGTGCGGGTCGGCTCGAGGCGACCGACCCAAGGCTCCGGCGGGGCCATGACCTCGCCATCGGGGTCCATCGTCCGGACCTGCGCGAGCAGTGAGCCCTGTGTCCGCTCGTAGGCGGCGACCGTCTGAGTGAAGTCGTCGTCTGCGGAGAGCGCGAAGCTGCCGTAGAACTCACCGGCGTGCGTCTGAAACTCCTCGCCGCCCATCTCGCCGCTCGGGTTGTCGTCGCGCCGTTGGTTCTCGGTCATGACCCACAACACGTGCTTGAGCAGTCCGCCGATCGAAAGCATGCTGGTGCACGGCGTGGCCCGCGCCTGCTCATCGGTCAGGCCATACGTGGCATACCGAACGGCAGTGAACTGTTCGTCGAGGTAGTCGGCGATGAAGTCGATCTCGGTGGCTACGCGTGGCTGCGGCATGGTGACTCCTCTGGACTGGATAGTCCCTCTACCGTGCCCGAGACCACCGACATACCCGCGTCCCCGGACGACCGGTTCCCTTCCGCTCTCAGAGGATGAAGCGGAACATCGGGCTGTCGGGGGGAATCTGCTCCACGTTGACCGAGGAGGCCCTCATCCGTTCCACCAACGGGCCTAGGTCACTGGGGGAGCCGAGCTCGATGCCGACCAAGGCCGGTCCGATTTCGCGGTTGTTGCGCTTGGTGTATTCGAACAGGGCGATGTCGTCGTCTGGCCCGAGCACGTCGTCCAGGAAGCGCCTCAACGCCCCAGGCTCCTGCGGGAAGTTCACCAAGAAGTAGTGCTTGCGACCTTCGTGGACGAGCGCGCGCTCCATCACCTCGGCATACCGCAGGACGTCGTTGTTGCCCCCGGACAAGACGGCGACGACACGCTGTCCTGGACGTATGCCGAGCTGGTCCAGGGCAGCCGGGGCCAGGGCGCCTGCGGGCTCGGCCACAATCCCCTCGGTCTGGTACAAGGCCAGCATCTCGACACAGATACGTCCCTCGGGCACGCTGACCAGCTCTGCTCCGGCCGCCTCCACCAAGGGATAGGTCACGTCGCCGACACGACGCACCGCGGCACCGTCGACGAACGCGTCGACCTCCGGAAGCATGACCGGGCCGCCGGCTGCCAGGGCGGCCGCCATACTGGCCGCGCCGGAGGGCTCGGCGCCCACGATCCGTACGTCGGGATAGTGAGTATGCAAGTACGTCGAGGCGCCGGCGATCAGTCCTCCACCGCCGACCGGCACCACGACGACATCGGGCGGCTCGGCCATGTCCTGCATGATCTCGCGGACCATGGTCCCCTGCCCGGCGATGGTCATCGGGTGGTCGAACGGCGGCACCAGGGTGAGCTGCGCCTTTTCGGCGTAGGTCGCCGCGCTGGCTGCGGCGGCATCGTAGGTTTCCCCGCCGACCACGATCTCCACGAAGGAGCCGCCGATCGCGGCGACCCGGTCGCGTTTCTGGCGTGGGGTGGTCCGCGGCAGGTAGATCCTGGCCGATACGCCCAGTTGCGCGCAGGCGAACGCGACTCCCTGGGCGTGGTTGCCCGCGCTCGCGCACACGACCCCGGCGCGCTGCTGGGTTTGCGTGAGCTGAGCGATGAAGTTCGTTGCGCCACGACCCTTGTACGAGCGGACCTGCTGCAGGTCCTCCCGCTTGAGCCAGACCTGGGCGTCGCAGGCCGTGGACAACCGCTGGCTGTAGGTCAGCGGTGTGCGGGTGATGCGCCCGGCCAACCGGTCGGCCGCAGCATCGACGTCGGCAGCGTTGACCAGGAGGGTGTCGTGTGGCATGCCGGAAAGCGTGCCACACCGGACTTGGTGGGTATGTCGGACTGTGCGCCGACAGGTTTACTGGCCCACCGGGGGAGGGCGGCCTTCCCCACGGGTATGTCGGTAGGTCCTGGGATACTGGACGTATGTTCGATTCGGAGCCGGTGGACGTGACCCGTGTGGAGGCGGGTGACGTGCTGGGCGGCGCCTGGGGGCCGCCGTATCGGGGACCAGGGACGGTGCTGGCAGGCCACATCGGCGACGGGAC
>JBBSQA010000054.1:0-7992 GCA_038258285.1 Actinomycetales bacterium
GAAGTCCAACTTCGTTCGGGCCGTCCTTACCGAACTGTGAACAGGACAATCTCTAAGGTCCGCAAGTGGATCCGCTTGCGACGCCACTAAGTGGTTTCTGCGCTGATGCGGACGCTCGGCCACCATCTTCTCGCAGTAGTCCACCCCGACGCGAATGAGGTGCCAGACTTGGGCGATGAAAGCGATGGAGGCCATCACCAACCTGCACACTGATGATGTCGAGCGGGCGCGGGAGTTCTTTCGGTTCCTCGGGCTAACCGAAGACGGAATGAACCAAGGATGGGTGGCCCGGTTCTCCTCCGCGGACTCAGACGCATGCGTCCAAGTCGTGACGCGAGACGCGACGGCGCCTGAAGACTCCGTCATGACCATCAAGGTCGATGACGTCGACGCCGCATACGAAGAGGCGAACCAGCGCGGCTATGAGATCGTGCACCCGATCACCGACGAGCCTTGGGGAATTCGGCGATTCTTCGTCCGGAGCCCTGATGGACAAGTGATCAATGTTGCCCAGCATCGGTCATGAGCGAGAACTGCACCGCCGTCAGCGATGTCGCCGCAAACGGATGGCGGCCGGTGGCCGGCCCGGGGCCGCTCCTTGGCCGGTAATGGTGTGTCAACCACAAGTCACTTCCTCTCCAGGGTGGCCAGGGGTGTCCCAGGCATCCGGGCCTTGCGCCAGCGCGGACCCAACCTCATGACCTGCCGCGCAGCCGCAACCATCCCCAGGTGGCCGTGGCAACCAAGGCGAGAACTGCGATGAACAGAAGCCAGAGGAGACCCTCCAGGACAGCTCCCATGACGGCGAGCACAAGTCAGACAGCAAGCAGGGCGATGATCAATGCAGGAGTCCGCTTCATCAGGTTGAAGGTGAACAGCGGCCAGTGCAGGGCACTGTTGACAGCGTTCGTGTCGGAAGGTGGGACTGGTCTGGCTGCGCTTCGATTAGGGGTCTCTGTCCACGGGCCGCCCGGTGTCGGGATCGGGGTGTTCGTGCTCTGAGGGCGGTCCGAGGTGGATGTCGGTCGGGGCCACTTGACCGGTCCGGAAGCCGGCCCGTCCTATGAGGTGGGCTCCCACTGGCACGGTCAGCAGCTGGAAGGTGCCGATGAGGACGAGCATCCCGACGTCTAGACCGCTGCGCAACCGCAGGCCCACCCCGAGCAGCACCAGCAGCACGCCCAGGACCTGGGGCTTGGTGCCGGCGTGCATCCGGGTCAGCAGGTCCGGGAAGCGCAGCATGCCGACAGCTGCTGCCAGGCACAGGACGGCGCCGAGGAAGAGCAGGATCAGGCCCACGACGTCGGCCACGTCGGTCCAGCTCAATGCTGCTCACTCCCGGTGGCCGGGTCGGCCTGCACGGGGTAGTCCCGGTCGCGGGCGACGAACCTGGCCACCACCACTGAGCTGATGAAGCCCACGAGGGAGAGCGAGATCAGCAGGGGCAGGGTGGTCGATCCCGGGTTGAGCGCCACGTGCGCCCCCAGTGAGCAGACGACGATCGAGACCAGGACGTCGGTGGCCACGACCCGATCAAGGACGCTCGGGCCGATGATTATGCGGATGATCGTGAGCAGCGCCGACAGCGTCAGCAATCCTCCAACGAGCCACGACATGGTGGTCAGCACGGTGCGTTCCGTTCTGCGTCTCGGCGACGCCGTGGGTCCAGACTGGCACCCGGGTCGGGGTCGAGGGCGCGGAGCACCCGCGCCTCCTGGCCCAGCACCCGGCGCCGGGTAGCCTCCGCTTCCCTGCGGGTGGAGGCGTTGAAGACGTGCAGGGTGAGCCGCTTGTCCTCGGGATCGAGATCGATGACCACGCTGCCGGGGACGAGTGCGGTCATCTCTGCGGTGATGATCTGGAAGAGCTCGTTGCCGCTGCGCAGGTGCATGTCCACCACGATCCCACGAGGTGGCGACCCGGGTCGGAACGCCACGAACGCCACCTCGACCGATGCCCGGACCAGGTCGACGAAGAAGCGCAGGACCAGGACGGTGAAGGCCCCCGGGCGCAGGGTCATGCCCATACTGAGTCGGGGCAGCGGGAAGACGACCAGGACGAGCATGGCCAGCGCGAGCCCGGACAGGATGTTGGCCACCGACACGTCGCCCCAGAGCAGCACCCACACCACGCTCAGCCACAGCGTGGGCCGCCACTGGATCCGTCGTCCGAGGCGGTTCATGGAGTCGCCCCGGCGCCGAGCACGGCGGTGAGGTACGGCGTGCTGGAGAGCAGGTCAGCCGCCGCGCGGGCCGTGAGGTCGTAGACCGGGCCGGCCGCGACCGTTAGTAGCAGGCCGACGGTGACCAGGGCGGCAGTGGGGATGACGAGACCGGCGGAGAGCGCGCGCGGCTGACCCATCCCACCCGGCGCCGTCGGCACCATCTCGTGCGGCTCGCTCCAGAACGCACGCCCCCAGACGCGGGCCACTGCATACAGCGTGAGCAAGCTGGTCACCACGGAGCCGCACACGACGGCCCAGGCGATGAAGGACCCGTCGTTGACACCTGCCTGGATCAGGCCGACCTTGCCCAGGAAGCCTGAGAACGGTGGGATCCCCGCCAGGTTGAGGGCAGGGATGAAGAACAGCACACCGAGCAGCGGCGAGAGGCGGGCCAGCCCGCCGAGCTGAGCCGCAGCTGTCGACCCGCCCACCCGCTCGATGAGTCCCGTCACCAGGAAGAGCGTGGTCTGGATCGTGATGTGGTGGATGGCGTAGAAGATCGCGGCGGACAGCGCGGCCTGCGATCCGAGGCCGATGCCGAACAGGAGGAACCCGATGTGGCTGACCAGGGTGAACGACAGCATCCGCTTGATGTCGTCCTGGACGATGGCGCCGAGGATCCCGACCAGCATCGTCAGGAGCGCGGCGCAGAGCAGCAGGGTGTCGAGCTCGCGCCCTGGAAAGAGCAGGGTCTCGGTCCGGATGAGGGAATAGATGCCGACCTTGGTCAGCAGGCCGGCGAAGACCGCCGTCACCGGCGCCGGGGCGGTCGGGTAGGAGTCCGGCAGCCACCCCGACATGGGGAAGACGGCCGCCTTGGTGCAGAAGCCGAGGATCAACAGCAGGTGGATGGCGATCGAGGTGCCCGTGGGCAGCTCGGACAGGCGACCCGCCAGGAGGGCTAGGTTGATGGTGCCGGTCGCGGCGTAGATGATCGCGATCGCCATCAGGAAGATCAGCGAGGAGAGCAGGCTCACGAAGACGTAGGTGACCCCGGCCCGGACGCGGGACTCGGTGCCGCCCAGGGTCAGCAGCACGAAGCTCGCGGCCAACAGCATCTCGAAGCCGACATAGATGTGGAAGAGGTCACCGGAGACGAACGTCGTGGAGACCCCGGCCGACAGCACCAGCAAAGTGGGGTGGAAGACCGGTAACGGTGCCTGGCCGTCGCTCTCCTCGTCGAAGGAGGACCGGCCCTGGCCGATGGAGTAGCCCAGCACGGCGATGGTGACGACGACCGAGACGATGACCATGAGCGCCGAGAGCCTGTCGACGACCAGCACGATGCCCTCGGTCGGCAGCCAGCCGCCCACCTGCACCACCTGGGGGCCGGAGCGGTCGGCGGCGTAGAGCAGCACCGCAGCGATCACCAGGACGAGGACGAGGATGGTCATGCTGACCGCCCGCTGGACGGCGGTATGGCCCGCCGCGGCGAGGGCGATGCCCGCACCGACGAGGGGTAGCACCACGACGAGGGGCACGAGCCAGGTCACGTCACCGGTCATGGGGGTCCACCGTCCCCTCGAGCTCTGGATCGTCGGCGGAGGTCGGGTCCACCGAGTCGTCGTCCAGGGCCAGGTCCCGCTCGGCCCGCTGGTGGATGCGGAAGGACTCGGGGTCGTCGCCCACCAGGTCGCTGCGACCCAGTTGCCACGCTCGGTGCGCCAGGGCGAGCACGAAGGCCGTCATGCCGAGCGTGATGACGATGGCGGTCAGGACCAGGGCCTGGGGGACCGGGTCGCTGACCGTGCCCCCGCTGCCCGCACCCACGATCGGCACCTCGCCCGCCGGGCCGGAGGCGATGAGGAACAGCACGCTCACGGCGTTGCTCATCAGCAGGAAGCCGATGAGGGCTCGTACCACCGACCGGGCCAGTAACAGGTAGACACCGCAGGCGAGGAGCACACCGGCGACGACGGCGAGGGTCACGTTGGGCATCATGTGGTCGCCTCCTCGGTGATCTGCCCGTCGATCGCCGAGCCGAGGCTGCGCAGGATGTCCAGGATGAGCCCGATCACCACGAAGTACACCCCGATGTCGAACAGCAACGAGGTGACCAGCTTCATCTCCCCGATCACCGGGATCGGGATCTCGAAGATGAACGTGCGCAGCGGCTCGTAACCGAAGAGCATCGGCAGCAGGGCGGCGGCCGTGGCGATGGCGAGCCCGGCCCCCAGCAGCAGACCGGGCATGACCGGAGCAGCGAGGCGGAGCTCGTAGGCCCGGCCGGCGAGGTAGCGCAGCGCCAGGGCCAGCCCACAGACCAGCCCGGCGGCGAACCCGCCACCTGGTTGGTTGTGCCCGCTGAACAGCAGGAAAAGCGACCACAGGACCATGGTGTGGAAGACCAAACGGGTGACGACCTCGAGGATCACCGAGCGGCGACGCGACGGCAGGTGTGGTCCCGCGGCCAACCAGGCACCGGAGCCCTCGGCGGAGTCCGGACCCGAGTCGGACCGGCCCCGCCAGTTCACCTGGAGCTCCTCGCGGGCCCGGGCGACGGCGTCACCGCGCAGGAAGACCAGGCTCGCGACACCGGTGGCAGCGGCCAGCACGACCGACAGCTCGCCCATCGTGTCCCAGGCCCGCACGTCGACCAGGATGACGTTGACAATGTTGTAACCGCCGCCGTAGTCGACCGCCCGCTCCACCAGCCCGGTGCTCGTCGCCTCCCGGGTGCGCACGGCGGAGGCGGAGACCGCCAGTCCCACGACGACGACGGCCACGGCAGCTCCCAGCAGGGCGCGCATCCGGCGGGTCAGGACGCCCGGGTCGTCGGGGAAGCGCCCCGAGAGCCGGCGCAGCACCAGCACGAAGACGACGAGGGAGACCGTTTCCACCAGTGCTTGGGTCAGCGCCAGATCCGGGGCGCCGTGCAACAGGAAGAGCATGGACATCCCGTAGCCGGTGACGCCGAGGAGAAACACGCCGCGGAAGCGCCGCCGGGCGCGGGCGGTGGCAACGGCGGCGAGGCAGACGAGGGCCCCGACCGCAAGCTGGGCAGGCGAGTCGAACCAGCGCACCTGAGCCGGCCAGGTGGCCCCCCGCAGCAGCTGGCCGCCCACGAAGACCACGAGCACAACCAGGATCACCGCGAGGAGGATCGGCAGCGACCCCCGCTGCAAGGCCCCGGTCAGCTCCAGTGCCAACCGGTCCGTGGCCCGCATGGTGCCGCGGTAGGCGCGACCGGCGTCGATGCCCCCAGAAACCCAGGACGTCGACCCCGTCGACCGCCCAGCCAGCAGGAAGATCGCCATGCCGACCACCCAGGTCCCGATCGAGGCCACGAGCGCGGGCGAGACACCGTGCCACACCGCCAGCTCGATCGGGTGCTGCCCCTGTGGCCAAGCCGCGGCATACGGGCGGGTCAGCGTGTTGAGCGCCGGGGAGAGAGGCCCCAGGACCAACCCGAGCAGCCCGAGGGTGGTGGGGATGGCCACCAGCAGGGGCCCGACCGGGTGCCTAGCGCTGCGTTTGGCGCCCGGGGGCCGGGTCGCTGGCCCGAACGCCCCCCAGACGAAGCGTGCGCTGTAGGCCAGGGTCAGGGCGGACCCGGCCAGCACCACCACCAGCCCCAACCCGTCAAGGGACCACAGACTGTCCGGGTGCAGCATCGCCTCGTAGGCCACCTCCTTGGCCACGAAGCCGATCAACGGTGGCAGGCCGGCCATCGACATCGCCGCGGCGACGGCGCCCGCGGTCAACCACGGCATCCGCCGCGCGAGACCCCCGAGGTCGCGGAGGTCACGCGTCCCCTCGCCGTGCTCGATGGTGCCGACGGTCAAGAAGAGCGCCGACTTGAACAGGGCGTGAGCGAGCAGGAGCGCCAGCCCGGCCGTCGCCACCTCACGCGTGCCCCAGCCCAAGAGCACGGTGAGGAAGCCGAGTTGGCTGACCGTGCCGTAGGCGAGCAACAGCTTGAGGTCGACCTGCCGCAGGGCCCGCACGGACCCCACGATCATCGTGGCCCCGCCGACGACGATCACGATGGCCCGCCAGGCGTCCAGATCCGCGTAGGCGGGGGCGAACCGGGCGACCAGGTAGATCCCGGCCTTCACCATCGCGGCAGCGTGCAGGTAGGCGCTGACCGGGGTGGGCGCGGCCATGGCCGCCGGCAGCCAGAAGTGGAACGGGACCAGCGCCGACTTCGTTAAGGCGCCGATCAGCAGGAGCACCACGCCGATGCTGACGGCGGTCCCGTCGCCGGGGTACTGCATGATCTCGCTGATCCGGTAGGTGTGCTGGCTCTGTCCCAGGATCACGATGCCGACCAACATGGCCAGACCGCCGAACGTCGTGACGATCAACGCCTGCTTGGCCGCCAGCCGGCTGGACTTCTTGGTGCTGTGGTGACCGATCAGCAGGTAGGACAGGACGGTCGTGAGCTCCCAGAAAACGTAGAGCGTGAGCATGTCGTCGGTCGTGACCAGGCCCACCATGGTCCCGGCGAACGCGACCAGGTATGCCGCGAAGGCACCCAGTCCGCTGGTCTCGTGGGCTTGGAAGTACTGGGCGCAGTAGAGCAGGACACCGGCACCGACGCCGCACACGATCATCGTCATCAGCCAGGCCAGGGCGTCCATGCGGACGGCCAGGTCGATCTGCAGCTGCGGCACCCACCGGTAACTCTCCACCAGCGGATCAGCGGACGTGGCCCGGGTCAACTGGGTGGCGGCCCACCCAGTGGCGACCGCAGGCACACCGGCCAACACCACGAACCCACCACGACCCAACCGCCCGACCACCGCAGGCGCAGCAACAGAGGCGACCATGAAGGCCACGACGATCGCCAACATTGCCGTCCTCTCGGGTCGGGGACGGGAGCCGAGAAAAGTCCAGGAGACGACATCTCGACCCACGATCCGCGGGGGCGGGGTGTCAGCACAATCTACCCGACGGCCAGGATGGGCCTGCGCCGCGGCGTTGTCTGCAGGGCTCGGTCGGCGGCTCAGCCGGTGACGACCGCGACGGTCACCGTGGCGGTCATCGCGCAGCCGGACGTGAGCGGGGAGGCCACGGTGAAGTTGGTCACGGCCGCCCCGGGACGGGGTGAACCGCAACTCGGGGTCAGCGGTGAGATCGCTGACCAGGGTGATCGGGGCGCCTCCTGGTCGGACAGCCGGGCGCCCAGGTTGGCCAAACGACCAGGCCAGGTGGGGCCCGGTAGGTGGTGGGGTTCCCGGTCTGCGGGTCGGCCAGCTCCCGGTAGGCCTGCATAGACTTGGCCGACCAACTGTCACCTAAACTGCCGGTTGTACCCGTTCGCGTGAGATAGTTTGCATGACGGGTTGAGTGTGACTTTCGCCGATAAGTGGCGGTGTTTTGTTGCCGCTAAGTGGCGTCCTCAGGGCGTCTCAGTTGAGGATCCCCAATCGGTGATGATCGTCAGTCGGCTCGCGCTTGTGTTTGAGGTCCCTGACGACACCGGATGGCGTTCCCCTTACGGCGAGCAGTTGCGAGGACACCTGCGTGCCGCGACAGGGGCGTCGCAGCACCACGAGGCAGGCCTGTAACGGGTCACAGCCAGCGTCGCTTCAGCGGCGCTGGTTGGACATGCTTGTCATCAAGCCCGTGTGACGTACTGGGGCCTCAAGGGTCGCCGTCCTCCATGATGGCGAGAAGGTCCTTCCCGCCCGCCTCCACGGAGAAGCCCAGTGGGTCATCAAGGTAGCCAGACGAAGACCCTTTCTGAGTTAACCGGCCGTGCGTATCGAGACGTCGCCCGTGTCACTCTGACTCAGCAGCGATCGGCCGGAGCGCGTCCAGAC
>JBBSQA010000055.1:0-7901 GCA_038258285.1 Actinomycetales bacterium
GGACCCGGCGACCAACGCGATGCGCACGATCGAGCAGGCACGGCGGTGTGCTGACGACCAGGTCGCGGTGGCGGTCTTTCCCGAGCTGGGGCTGTGCGGTTACGCGATCGACGACCTCCTGCTACAGGACCCGGTGCTGGACGCCTCTCTGGATGCGCTCGCGTCGGTCGTCTCCGCCAGCGCCGACCTCCTACCGGTGCTCGTGGTCGGAGTGCCACTGGTCAAGGGCACCCGGCTCTACAACTGCGCCGTCATCGTGCACCGTGGCGTCGTGCTCGGAGTCGCCCCGAAGTCGTATCTTCCCAACTACCGGGAGTTCTACGAGAAGCGACACTTCGCCAGCGGTGCCGACCAACACGGCGAGTCGATGGACCTCCTCGGCGCCCGGGTGCCGTTCGGCCCGGACTTGACCTTCACCGCCACGGACGTGCCCGGCCTGGTGTTGCACGTCGAGGTCTGCGAGGACGTCTGGGTCCCCATCCCCCCGAGCGCGACCGCCGCGCTGAGCGGCGCGACCGTGATCGCGAACCTGTCCGGAAGCCCGATCAACATCGGCAAGGCACAGGAACGACACGCACTGTGTATGCAGACCAGTTCCCGCCAGCTCTGTGCCTATCTCTACGCGGCCGCCGGGGACGGGGAGTCGACCACCGACCTGGCCTGGGACGGGCAGACGATGATCTACGAGCTCGGCGTCCTGTTGGCGCAGTCCGAGCGATTCAGCGAGGGCGCCCGCGCGAGCGTGGCCGACGTCGACCTCGACCGCATCCGGCAGGACCGCCTGCGCAACGGTTCGTTCGACGACAATCGGCACGTCCACGCCGACCGGACCGGCAGGGTCCGCACCGTGAGCTTCACGCTGGCGCCACCGCATACCGACATTGGCCTGCGACGCAGCGTCGACCGCTTCCCGTTCGTGCCGGACGACGCCCAGGCGCTGGCCCAGGATTGCTACGAGGCCTACAGCATCCAGGTCAGCGGACTGGAGCGGCGGCTGTCCGCGATCGGCGGTCCCAAGGTCGTCATCGGGGTCTCGGGTGGCTTGGACTCCACCCACGCCCTGATCGTGGCGGCCCGGGTGATGGACCGGTTGGGGCGCCCACGCAGCGACATCCTGGCCTACACGCTGCCGGGCTTCGCCACGTCGGCGCACACCAAGTCCAACGCGACCGCGCTCGCCCGAGCGCTGGGCGTGAGTTTCGAGGAGATCGACATCGCCCCGGCCGCACGACAGATGCTGGGCGACATGGACCACCCCTTCGCCGACGGGGAACCCCTCTACGACGTGACGTTCGAGAACGTGCAGGCGGGACTGCGCACCGACTACCTTTTCCGGCTAGCCAACCAGCGCGGCGGGATCGTGCTCGGCACCGGGGACCTCTCCGAGCTCGCCTTGGGATGGTGCACCTACGGGGTGGGCGACCACATGTCGCACTACACCGTGAACTCGGGGGTGCCGAAAACCCTGATCCAGCACCTGATCCGCTGGGTGATCTCTTCCTCAATGTTCTCCCGCGAGGTGGGGGCGGTGCTGCAGTCCATCGTGGACACCGAGATCACGCCCGAGCTGGTGCCCTCGGAGGGGAACGAGCACCAGAGCACCCAGGCCCAGATCGGGCCCTACGAGCTGCAGGACTTCCACCTCCACTACGTGCTACGACACGGGTTCCGGCCCAGCAAGATCGCCTTCCTGGCCTGGCACGCCTGGCACGACGCCGACCACGGGGCGTGGCCGTCAGGATTCCCCGACGAAGAGCGCCGGGCCTACCCGCTCGCCGAGATCCGAGGCTGGCTCGAGCTGTTCCTGAAGAGGTTCTTCGGCTTCAGTCAGTTCAAGCGTTCCGCCCTACCGAACGGGCCCAAGGTCTCCACGGCGGGGGCGCTCTCCCCCCGTGGGGACTGGCGGGCTCCCTCGGACGGTAACGCTCGAGCGTGGCTGGCCGAGCTCAGCGCCAACGTCCCCGAAGCCTGAGCCCGCCCTCGAAGGCTCTTTCACCCTCGAAAGCGCTCAGCCGTCCTCCGCGGGGTCGATCGATGGGTCGGAGGTGCTGGCCAGGGCCGCGTCATAGGCCTGCGCCAAGGCGTGGAGGTCGGCGCGGTAGTGCGCGATACGGCAGCCCAGCCCGTTGGACTTCACCACGATGTTCTCAGCCTCCCAATGGGGTCTGGCCCGGTCGAGAAGGTCTCCACCGAAGTCCCCGTCGCGGCTGACCACCCGCCACCACGGCACTCCTGAGCCGTAGGCGCGCAGCACGTTGCCGACGTGCCGCGGGCCGATCCCCACGATGCCGGCGACATCTCCGTAGGACGCCACTCGCCCGGCAGGGATGCGCTCCACCGCGAGGAGGACCTTCTCCGCCAGCCACTCGTCCACACCCCCAACCTACTGAAGCCGCTCGGCATACTCTGGGCCGATGAGCGCACTGACGATCGGTTACGCCGCGATGCTGGAGCAGTTCCACCCGCGGGAGGCGGTCGAGCTGACGGAGTATGCCGAGTCGAAGGGTTTCTCGGGGTGTATGGCGGCGGACCACTTCCAACCGTGGGTGCCCCACCAGGGTCAGTCGGCTTTCGTCTGGATCGGGCTCGGGGCCGTCGGCGAGCCCACCGCCGGAGACCTCGGCCCCGGAGTGGTATGCCCGAGCTTCCGGATGCACCCTGCGCTCGTGGCCCAGGCCGCAGCGACGCTGGAGGCGATGAACCCGGGTCGCTCCTGGCTCGGCGTCGGTGCGGGCGAGGCCCTGAACGAGCACGTCATCGGTGGCTACTGGCCCGAGGCGGGGGCACGGTCGCGGCGCATGTTCGAGGCGATCGAGATCATTAACAAGCTCTACCGGGCCAGTGCCCAGGGCAAGGACACCAAGCACCAGGGCGAGTTCTTCACCATGGAGACGGCCCGAATCTGGACGATGCCGGAGCAGGCGCCTCCCATCCTGGTCGCGACCGCCGGTCCGATCAACGCCAAGAAGACGGGCACCTACGCCGACGGCATCATCACGGTGGGGGCTCCCCTGGAGAAGATCTCAGGCCTGTTCGACCGCTTCTCCGAGGGCGCGCGAGAAGCGGGAAAGGACCCGGACACCATGCCCAAGGTGCTGCAGGTCCACCTGTCCTGGGCGCCCACCGACGAGGAGGCACTCTCGAACGCGATGACCCAGTGGCCCAATGGCGGTATGAAGTTCGCCAAGGCCGACATCCGGTCGCCGCATGACTTCGAGGCCATGGCCAAGCTCGTCCGTCCGGAAGACTTCGAGGGCCGCATGGTCATCTCCTCGGACCCGGACGTGCATCGCGCCCATCTGCAGAAGTACGCCGACCTCGGTTTCGACCGCATCTACCTGCACAACGTCGGTCGCAATCAGCGCGAGTGGATCGACGTGTTCGCGGCGGACGTCCTGCCGGCGCTGCGCCGCTGATCATCTCGGCCCGCGTCGACGCGGAGCGCTTGGCCTAGGTGCGGTCCGAGTCATCCCACGTGTCGTCGTCGGCCTCCCAGGCCTCGTTGCGCTCGGCTGCCTTCTCCAGCGCCGACCGAGCCTCCTCTTCACTGTCGTAAGGGCCCAACAGGTTGGCGCTGCGAGCGCGCTCGGGGTCATCGTGCGCCTCGACCTTGTGGGAATCGACGTTGAACCAGTACTGCATCTCAGCCTCCGGATCCGTGACGTTCGGGTCGAACCGTCCGGGCTCGACACCTAGACTTCAGCGTATGCCGTCGTCGTCATCCCTGCTCAGCAGCGTCACGCCTGTGTCCGCGACCGGAATCGAACGCTTCTCCGCCCCACGGTCCGCGCCGGTGCTCCCCGGCCGCGTGGGTGCGCTACGCACGGTGCCGTCCGACATCCCGCGCCCGGAGTACGTGGGGGCGAAGGGGCCCACGCCGTTCACCGGCTCCGAGGTCAAGGACGCCGAAACCATCGAGGCCATGCGGGTCGCCGGTCGCATCGCCGCTCAGGCCCTGGCCGAATGCGGCAAGGCCATCGCGCCCGGGGTCACCACCGATCAGATCGACCGCGTCGGCCACGAGTTCCTGCTGGACCACGGTGCCTACCCCTCGACCCTGGGTTACCGCGGGTTCAGCAAGTCGCTGTGCACCTCGGTCAACGAGGTGATCTGCCACGGCATCCCCGACGACCGACCGCTGGAGGACGGGGACATCTGCAACGTCGACATCACGGCGTACATCCACGGGGTCCACGGCGACAACAACGCAACCTTCCTCGTGGGCGACGTCGACCAGGAGTCCCGGCTTCTCGTCGAGCGCACCGAGGAAGCACTGCGGCGAGCCATCAAGGCGGCCAAGCCGGGGCGAGCCGTCAACGTCATCGGCCGCGTCATCGAGTCCTACGCCAAGCGCTTCGACTACGGCGTCGTGCGTGACTACACCGGACACGGCGTGGGGCAGGCCTTTCACTCGGGCCTGATCATTCCCCACTACGACGCACCCGAGCACGACATACTCATCGAGGAGGGCATGACCTTCACGATCGAGCCGATGCTCAACCTCGGTAGCCCGGAGTGGGACGAGTGGGACGACGGCTGGACCATCATCACGGCGGACGGCCAGCGGTCGGCGCAGTTCGAGCACACCCTGCTGATCACCCACGACGGCGCCGAGATTCTGACCCTGCCGTAGAGCAACCACACAAAGGAGCGAGCAATGGCCAAGGACCACGTACTGGGTATCGACATCGGCGGCAGCGGAATCAAGGGCGCGCCGGTCGACCTCGAGGCCGGGGAGTTCGCGACCAAGCGCGAGCGCATCGACACGCCGGAAGGCGCGACCCCCGAGGCGGTGGCCAAGGTCGTCGCCGAGATCGCCGACGGCTTCTCCGACGACATCGGCAAGAAAAGTCCTATCGGCGTCACTGTCCCGGCGGTGGTCCACCACGGGACCGTGCGCAGCGCGGCGAACATCGACCAGGCCTGGATCGGCACCGACGCCGAGGAGCTCTTCAGCGACGTGCTCGGTCGGCAGGCCCTGGTGGTCAACGACGCGGACGCCGCGGGAGCGGCCGAGATGCACTTCGGCGCGGGACGCGGCAACGAGGGCACGGTGCTGTTGACCACGCTGGGCACCGGTATCGGGACCGCGCTGTTCCTGGGCGGCGAGCTCATCCCGAACACCGAGCTGGGTCACCTGGAGCTGGACGGCTACGACGCCGAGACCCGTGCCGCCAGCAGCGTCCGCGAGAACGAGGACCTCTCCTGGGAGGACTGGGCCGCTCGGTTGCAGCACTACTACGCGCACATCGAGGACCTGCTCTGGCCGGACCTGATCATCGTCGGGGGTGGCGTGTCGAAGAAGTCCGAGAACTTCCTACCCCTGCTGCACCTGCGGGCACCGATCGTGCCCGCCCAGCTGCGCAACGACGCCGGCATCATCGGCGCGGCCTGGTTGGCCAGCCACCACCGCTCCTAACCCCCCTCTCCCAGCCACCCCCAGCCACTTGGTGTCACTTCGAGCGTCGAACTAGGCGCTGGAGGTCGCACTATCGGCTGGGGGTGTCTCGGTCGTGCCTTCTTGTGGACAAAAGACCGACGCTCTTTTCGAAATCCGCCATGCTGACTCGATGGATGCCGGCCTCCTCCACGCTTGGCTCCAAGAGAACTCGGCGGTGCTCACCTCCACCGAGGCGGGACGCATCGGCTTCTCGGCAACGGACCTGCAGTCAGCCGTCCGTTCCAGCCTGTTGGACCGTGTCTGCCGGGGCGCCTACATCGACACCTCGGTGGCGAGCTCGGCCGACCCCGAGGCGTTGCACCGGCTGAGGCTGGACGCGATCCTCCGCTCGCAGCCACAGAAGTTGGTCGCTACCCACACGAGTGCGGCACTCGCGTGGGACCTGCCCGTCTCCTACGCGTATCTGGATCGTGTCCACGTGGCGCGAACTCCGGGCCGAGGCACCACGCGCAAGCATGTCCACCACACGCTGCACGAGGGCTACCCGCGCGATGCCTCAACCGCAGCGGGCGGCATACCCGCGGTCTGCGGTGCGGTTGCCGTGCTGGGGACGGCGTTCGTCGGTGGCCTCAAACCGGGCCTGGTCGCCGCAGACGCCGCGCTGAGACAAGGGATCACCTCCCGGGACGAGCTGGAGTTCTGGATGGCGGAACTCGAGCGGACACCGGGCATGGCCGCGGCTCGCGCTGCGGTCGCAGCCTCGAGCCCGAGCGCGGAGTCACCGGGAGAATCGCTGCTCCGCTTGATTCTCACCAACGCCGGGCTCGCGGTCATCCCCCAGTTCACGGTGCGGGGTCCGGACGGGCAGTTCGTGGCTCGGGTCGACTTCCTCCTTCCCGAGATCAACCTCGTGGTCGAGTTCGACGGGGCAACGAAGTATGCCGATGCTGCCACCGGCCCGGACGCGCTCTTCGCCGAAAAGCGCCGAGAGGACGCCATCCGCAGACTGGGCTACGGAGTCGTGCGCGTGACCTGGTCAGATCTCAGCGATCCGCAGCGAATCCTGCGGTGGATCCGGTCTGCGCACATCGCGATGCCCCGCAAGCGGGCATGAGGTCGCGGAGACCTCCTCCATCCCCAGCCACTAAAGCGACCTCCAGCGCTCTACACGGCGCTGGAGGTGGCAACAAGTGGCTGGGGGTGGCCTACCAGGAGGTGTGGCGGGGGCGCCCTTCCTCGTAGCCGGCAGCCCCCTGTATGCCGACCACGACGCGCTCCTGAAAGGTCTCGATATCCGGCGCTCCGGCATACGTGAAGGCGCTGCGGACCCCGGAGATGATCTGGTCCACCACGTCTTCGACGCCGCTGCGCTGCGGATCCAGATACATCTTCGACGAGGAGATGCCCTCCTCGAACAATGCCGAGCGGGCCCGGTCGAAGGCCGAACGGTCCCGGGTGCGATGACGAACCGCGCGGGCCGAGGCCATCCCGAAGCTCTCCTTGTAGAGGCTCCCGTCGGCGTCGCGCATCAGATCTCCCGGTGACTCGTAGGTGCCGGCGAACCAGGACCCGATCATCACCGACCCCGCACCAGCAGCCAGGGCGAGGGCCACGTCGCGGGGATACTTCACTCCGCCGTCAGCCCATACGGCTACGTCGAGCTCTCGCGCCGCTGCCGCGCACTCCAGCACGGCCGAGAACTGAGGTCGACCGACTCCGGTCATCATGCGGGTGGTGCACATGGCACCGGGACCCACCCCGACCTTGATGATGTCGGCTCCCGCCTGAGCCAGGTCGCGCGCACCAGCCGCTGAGACCACGTTTCCCGCGGCGATCGGAACCCGCACGCCCGCTGAGGCCTCGTGGGCATCGCGAGCCCGGACCACCACGGGCAGCACGTCGACCATCTTGTCCTGGTGGCCGTGCGCGGTGTCGACCACGAGCACGTCGACCCCCGCGGCGAGTACGGCGCGGGTCTTGGCCTCGACGTCCCCGTTGATGCCCACCGCCGCACCGACCAGCAGGCGCCCCGAGGCGTCGAGAGCGGGGGTATAGATGGCCGACCGCACCAGGCCGGTGCGCGTCACCACCCCGAACAACTCATCGTTGCCGACTACCGGAGCCAGGTCGACGTGAGCCGACTCCAAGGCGTCGAAGGCCTCCCGCACGTCGGTGCCCGGCTCGACCGTGACCATCACGTCGCTCATCACGTCCTTGACCTGCGCGAATCGGTCGACGTCGGCACAGTCACGCTCGGTCACCATGCCCAAGGGTCGCCGGCCGTCGAGGACCACCGCCGCGTGGTGCGCGCGCTTGCCCATGATCGAGAGCAGCTCGGCCACGGGCGCCTCGGGGGCGATGGTGATGGGGGTTTCGTAGACCGGGTGGCACCCTTTGACGGCGCTGACACTGCGCTCGATCATCTGCACCGGAATGTCCTGCGGGAGGATGACCACCCCGCCGCGGCGTGCGACGGTCTCGGCCATCCGCCTCCCAGACA
>JBBSQA010000056.1:0-7364 GCA_038258285.1 Actinomycetales bacterium
CGCGCTCGTCACCGTGTTGAAACGGGGTATCGCTGGGGGTGAGAGTGTCCCGACGTGCGCGAAAGCCACCGTGGTCGTGACCATCGCCTGGGACCTGCTCCAAGCGACGTTCACCGGCACCGGGCGCACCGCCACCGGCGACGTCCTGTCCCCGGAGACCGTGCGGAAGATGGCATGCGACGCCGACCTGGTCCCGATGATCCTCGGGGCCGACCGAGAGATCCTGGACCAAGGACGCACCCAACGCCTCGTGACACCGGGGCAACGGCGGGCGTTGCACCACCGCGACCACGGGTGCACCTTCCCCGGGTGCAGCACCCCAGCACCCTGGTGCGACGCCCACCACGTGGTGCACTGGTCCCGCGGTGGTCGTTCGGACCTATCCAACTACGCGTTGCTCTGCGGCAGACACCACACCCTCGTCCACGCACGCGACCTGACCGCGACCGTCCACCCCACCGGCGTCACCTGGCACCTCTAACGACCCTGCCCCACACCCGGCGTACCACGGTCGGGCCACAGGCCTGCCCGAGGCGGGTGGATCGTTGGGTCGCCCTCCTAGGGCTTACTAGGTCTGGTCGTTCGTCACGGATTCCCGCGGGGACACTCGTGAGAAGCGGCGGGGAGATTGTTTCGCGACCACGTCCATGACGGAGTCGATGATCCTCTTGGCGTGGGCCTGAGGAGATCCGTGCTGGAGGAAGTCGACCCGACAGGCCGCGGCCACAGCCCTTCGGTCATCTGCCCCGCCCATCAGCTGTTCGCGAATCTGCAGGATCGTGTCGACCAGCGCATCGAGATCGCCCTCGCTGAAGAAGGCGCCGCTGACTCCTGCGCGGATAGCCGTCCACTCGTCTGCGTGGTTGCTTGGGTTGTCGTGGGTGACCACGGGCCGTCCATGCATGAGCGACTGGATGACGGTGAGGCCGGCGTGACCGGGGATCACGGTGAGATGGATCTGACGGTAGTAGTCGGCGATCTTCTCGGCGTCGTACAGCTCCCCGGCGAACTCGACATCGGCGTCGAGTTCCTCAGCGAGCCCTTGCAGGGCCGCACGCTCGGGGCCGTCACCGACGATGATCGCCCGCGTCGCGATTCCTCGGGCATTGAGTGCGACCACCGCGCGGATGAGGAGGTCCACGCGTTTGCGTCCACTCAGACGCAGAGCGACGCCCAGCATCAGCGGCGACTCGGGTGGCATAGTCGCTGCCGCCTCACCCGCAGCTGGGTGGTCCGGCAAACTGTTTCCCACGACATACAGACGTGGTTCGGGGTAGCCAGCCTGAACCCCGAGCTCAGCCGAGCGCTGCCCGTACGTCATGAACCCGTGTGCGAGTCGAAAGACCGCCACCTTGCACCGTTCCTTGAAGCGTCCGTGCTGCTTCGTCCATCCCAGGCCCCAGTACAGAAGGGACTGGCCCCTGGCTCGAATCACCACCGACGACAGCCACGTGGTCAAGCAGTGCATCGAGGGATCCCAGATCACCACGTCGTAGCGGCTGGACAGGCTGCGCCGCAACAACCCTGGCTGGAACCGTAACCATCCGATGGAGAAGGTGCGATGCCACTGCAACTCGGGCAGATCCTCGGGTCGAATCGGAGCGACCCCACTGGTGGCGACGGACGGACTCTCGTGTCGCGGTGTCGTCCCGGCTGCGATCGTGACGTCGAGGTCGGGCTGGGCCAACAGAGCCCGGAACACCCCGAGGCGGTAGTGCATCGAGTACGAGTAGGCGATCAACACCCGAAGGCGCTGCCGGTCCTCAGGCTGAGCGGGTGACACCATCGTCGGGCTCATCGCTTTCGGTGCCATCGGCCCCGATCCAGTCGTCGGGCCGATACTTCGGGTGCCCATCTGGACCCCGCAGATGGGGTGGGATTGCCCCTGGCGGCATCTGCTCACGCGGGTGGGGGGCGTGGTCGGTGGGAAGACGGTCCCCGTCCATCCGACCCTTCTCGCTGTAGTCAGCCTGATTCTGCATCATTTCCATCCGCCAGCGGTTGCGCGCCCCAGCGTCGGAGAAGACACGCAGACCGCGCACCAGGTTGTCGCCGTAGTCATCCAGCTTCCAGCGATACAGCGGCTTCTTCTTCGATCGTGGCGTGACGGCGTGACCGAAGATGAGCAGGAAGACCATCGCCGCTACCACGAAGTACAGAAGAGCCATAGCGACTACCCTCGCATGCTTTGCTGCGAAGGCACAGCATGCTCAGTCGTTCTTGGACAACTGCTTGGGGAGGTGTCCTGCGGATCGCTTGTAGATCGTGGCAGCCTGACGGTTCGCCAGCATCCGGGTCAGGCCCACAATGGCGCCCGAAAGGAGGGCAAAGGCGATGGCCTCGCCCCAACCGGCGTCGGGGTCCTCCGGGTTCGTCGGCGCATCCTCGCCACGCAGGAACTTCCAGCTTCCGTCCGTGAGCTTGCGCGCGGCGATGCTCGCGCCGACCGCAGCGCCGGTTGCCATGACCTTCCACACCAGATTTCCCATGCCCTTAGCCTCCCACACGCGCTTCACCGGCCAAGGGGGTTAGGCTGAGGTCTACGACAGGGGAGCGCACCAGCGCTGAGAGTGCGGCATCAGGCCGCAGACCCTCGAACCTGATCCGGTTCGTACCGGTGGAGGAAGTCGAGTCTCGTTGGCCCACCGCCGACACCCCTCCTGACCCAAGGAGGTCCGTATGACTGCACGTCACATCACCCGATCCCTCACCCTCGGCGTGGCGACCCTGGCTCTGGCCGGGTGCTCCCTGACCGGAAACGGCGACGACGAACCGTCCACGCAAGGAGATGCTGCGTCCTCGAGCGAAGTCGACGCAGGCGGCGCCGACGGGGAGCAGTCGGCCGGGGGCAGCGGCGAGGTCGTCCTGATCACCCACGACTCGTTCTCGCTTCCGGATGAGGTCATCGAGGAGTTCACCACTCAGACCGGCTACGACCTGACCGTGCAGCCCTCGGGGGATGCCGGCTCGATGACCAACCAGTTGGCCCTGACCAAGGACAGCCCGCTGGGCGACGTCGTCTTCGGGATCGACAACACCTTCGCTTCCCGGGCCGTGCAGGAGGGAGTGCTCGCTTCCTACACCCCGGCCGATCCGCCCCCGGGTGTGAGCGAGCAGATGCTGGACGGCGAGGCCTCTTCATACCTCACCCCGATCGACTCCGGTGACGTCTGCGTCAACGTCGACGACACCTGGTTCGCCGAGCGTGACATCGAAGCACCTCAGACGCTGGCCGACCTGGCCAACCCGGAGTATGCCGGCCTGCTGGTCACCCCCGGAGCCAGCACCTCGAGCCCGGGCCTGGCCTTCATGCTCGCCACGGTCGCCGAGTTCGGTGAGGGCGGCGACGGTGAGGAGGGCTGGCAGGAGTACTGGCAGGCTCTGGTGGATAACGACGTCAAGGTCACCGCTGGTTGGGAGGACGCCTACCTCGTCGACTTCAGTGCCGGTGGGGCCGACGGTGACCGGCCGTTGGTGGTGTCCTATGCGTCGTCGCCGCCGTTCACGATCAACGAGGACAGTGGCGAGCCGACGACCTCCGCCTTGATGGACACGTGCTTCCACCAGGTCGAGTACGCCGGGGTGATCGAAGGCGCCGAGAACGAGGCCGGAGCCGAGGCCCTGATCGACTTCATGCTCGGGGACTCCGTGCAACAGGCGCTGCCCGAGTCGATGTACGTCTTCCCCGTTTCCGAGCAGGCCGAGCTGCCGGAGGACTGGGCCCGCTGGGCCAAGGTGGCCGAGGCCCCCTACGAGATCCCGGCCGACGAGATCGAAGCCAACCGCCTCGAGTGGGTGACCCAGTGGGCGGACATCGCTACTGGCTAGGCGCGTGACGCTGTCCAGGGTGTGGCCGAAGGTCGCTGTCGCGGCGGTGGCCTGTGTGCCTTTGGCCTTCGTTGCGGTGTTCTTCCTGCTGCCGTTGGGTGGCATGTTGGCCCGTGGCTTCGTCGCCGAAGGCGGGGGCCTGGACCTTTCGGGAGTGCCCGAGGTGTTGGCCCGAGCCCGCACCATCCGGGTCTTGAGTTTCACGCTGGCTATCGCCGCTGGGGGCACGGTGCTCACCGTGGTGATCGCCCTCCCGGTGGCGTTCGTCCTGTATCGCCTGCGGTTCCCGGGCCGGGCGGTCGCGCGAGCCATCGTGACGATGCCGTTCGTGCTACCGACCGTGGTGGTCGGAGTGATGTTCCGTGCGCTGCTGGCTCCGAACGGCCCCGCTGGCTTCCTGGGCTGGGACGGGACCTGGATCTCGATCCTGCTGGCCTTCGCGTTCTTCAACATCGCGGTCGTGGTCCGCACGGTCGGCACGACGTGGGCGGGGATGGATCGACGACCCGAGGACGCTGCGGCAGCGTTGGGGGCCACCCCCTGGCAGGTATGGCGCACCGTCACGGCCCCCGCGCTGCGCCCGGCGGTCATCTCCGCAGCCACGTTGGTCTTCCTCTTCTGCTCGACCGCCTTCGGGGTGGTGCTCACCTTGGGCGGTTTGCAGTACGGCACCATCGAGACCGAGATCTACTTCTTGACCACACAGTTCTTCGACCTTCGTGCAGCGGCGGTGCTCTCCGTGCTGCAGGTCGTGGTCGTGCTGCTGCTCCTGAGTGGAGCCGCTCGGGCGCGCGCCGCGGGGCAGCAGGCCATCCGGCAGAACACCGCTCCGGCTCGGTCCCCGCGCGGCAGTGACCTTCCCCTGTTGGCGGCCACCTTGGCGGTGATCGCGTTCGTGTTGGTGCCCCTGGGCACCCTGCTCCTGCGCAGTGTGCGGGACGAACAGGGCTGGACGTTGCGGTACTACGCGCTGCTGAACGACCCTTCAGCGAACCGATCGCTGCGGGTCAGCGTGACCGATGCCATCGGCAACTCGCTGCGGACAGCCGTCGATGCCACCGTGTTGGCTCTCACGCTGGGTCTGATCGTGGCCATCGTGGTCACGCGGCTGCCCACCAACCGTCGCGAGCGGCGCCTTCTGTCCAGCGTCGATGCACTGTTCATGCTGCCGCTCGGTGTGTCCGCCGTGACGATCGGCTTCGGTTTCCTGATCACGCTGGACACGCCACCCCTGGATCTGAGGAGTTCGCCGATCCTGGTGCCTATTGCCCAGGCGATGGTGGCGCTGCCCCTGGTGGTCCGCACGCTCACGCCGGTGCTGGGTGGGGTCGACCCCCGCTTGAGACAGAGTGCCGCCAGTCTGGGGGCCGGTCCGTTCCGCGCCGCCTGGACGGTGGAAGCTCCGCTGCTGGCTCGGCCGGTCATCGCGGCCGCGGGCTTTGCCTTCGCCGTGTCGCTCGGGGAGTTCGGGGCCACCAGCTTCTTGGCTCGACCGGAGCGGCCGACCGTCCCGGTCCTGATCTACGACCTCATCAGCTCACCCGGGGTCGACAACGCGGGTATGGCGCTGGCCGCCAGCGTGGTGCTCGCCGTGCTCACCACCACCGCCATCGGGCTCGTCGAACGCCTGCGGCCCGCCGACGTAGGGAGTTTCTGAGATGTTGAGTCTGGACGAGGTCAGCGTGACCTTCGATGACTTCGTGGCCGTCGATGGTGCGACCTTCGACGTCCCCGCCGGCCGGGTGCTCGCGGTGGTGGGCCCCTCGGGTTGCGGCAAGTCCACGTTGCTGCGGGCCATCGCCGGCTTGGAAGAGGTCAGCCGCGGCACCGTCAGCTTCGACCAGAAGGACATGGGTCCGATCCCCACCCACGACCGCGGGTTCGCGTTGATGTTCCAGGACGGTCAGCTGTTTGCTCAGCAGAGTGTGGGCCGCAACGTGGGCTACCCGCTACGACTGCGATCGGTGGCGAAGGCAGACGTTCGTGACCGGGTCGGTGAGCTGCTCGACCTGGTCGGTCTGAGCGGAGCGCAGGATCGACGTGTCCAGAGCCTGTCCGGGGGTGAGCAGCAGCGCGTCGCTCTGGCCCGGGCCTTGGCCGCCAAACCCCGGCTGCTCCTGCTCGACGAGCCGCTCTCCGCGCTGGACCGGGAACTGCGCGAACGGTTGGCCGGCGATCTGAGGACCGTGCTGACCCAGACCGGCACCACCGCTCTGGTCGTGACCCACGACCACGACGAGGCGTTGGCCATGGCCGACGACACCGCGGTCATGCTGCGAGGCCGACTCGCCCAGCACGGGGCCACGGACGAGGTATGGCGCCAGCCCGGCAACGCCGAGATCGCTCGCTTCCTGGGCTACTCCTCCGTCCTCCACGGTGCCGCTGCCCAGAAGGTGCTGGACGCCGCGATCCCCCGCTCTGCCAGCGCCGATGATGAGCGTGCCGCGGTGGCCGGGGGTGCGGGCCTGGCGTTGCGGCGCTCTGCGCTGCACCTCGGGCCGCGGCCCCGCGACTTGGCCCCGGACGCCGAGGCAGCCTCCACGCTCCGGGGGCGCGTGGCTCGGGTCACGGCACGCAGCGATCTGCTCAGCGTCGACCTGGAGATGGAGGGCCTGGGTGACATGGTGGGCACAGCGGGCCGGTCGATCAGCGTGCAGACCGGTGATCGGGTGGACGTCTGGGTCGATCGCAGTGGAGTGGCCGTGCTGACGGGCCGCGGGACCTAGAGCGCTCTCGCCCGGCCGCGGGACCTGGCGCGCTCTCGCCCGGCCGCGGGACCTAGCGCGATCCCGCTCCGCTGCCGGAGGTGGGAGGTTGGGGGTTCTCGCAGTAACGGAAGGTGCCACCGCGACCCGCGTGATAGGAGGCTGGGGCCTGATCCGCGCCGTCGACCTGCAAGATCAACTGCTGGCCGTCCACCAGGGCCTGGCTGTACACGGTGCCGGGCTGGGGGCACCCGAGTGCCCCATCGGCCCAGGTGACCTGGGCGAACCCCACCACCACGATGTCTTCGACCGCGACCGAGCGTCGCTGGGCCAGGTCCTGGACGGCCGTTTGCACCGCGGGCCGGGAGGCGACCTCGTCGCTGACTCCGCCGGTAGGCAGCCCGGGACCCGCACTTCCGGGACCGGAGGTCGAGGCCATGTCGTCGACGATATCCGGTGATGACGCGGGGTCGGACGGAGTGACGTTGCCGGATGACGTCTCGGCTGCCGGGTCCGCGGTGGGTGCACTCTGCTGGGGACTGCCGCAGGCGCAGAGCACCGACAACGCGACCACTGCGGGCACGATCCGCCGTTGGTGACTGTTCATGGTGTCTCCCTCGCCCTTCTCGCCGTACACGTTTCGACGCTTATCGGGCCATGACGGTTCCGGTGAGGCTCCACCACCCACCCAACGACCGAGGCGGGGCCCCCCCCCGGGGGGTGGGGGCCGCCGGGCGTCCAGGGTGGGGGTGACCCGGGCCATATCCACGCGGGGGAGGCGGCCGTGTGGTTGTGGGAGACCGCCGGGGGCGACGGGGGGGGGCCCCCCCC
>JBBSQA010000057.1:0-6747 GCA_038258285.1 Actinomycetales bacterium
CGAGTGACGTCCGACTATTGAGTGGGCCGAATTGTGTGGGGGAGTGGAGGGCGAGGACTCGCAGCGCCGTCAAGAGCGAAGCGAAGGCGCAAGAGCCCGACCTCCGCACCGCCGCGTGCACCGTTGGACCGTTCGGGGTCTCGACAGGCTCGACCACCGGTGACGCTCGACCACCGGAGTTGGGCTCGGGGGTCTCGACAGGCTCGACCACCGGGGGGTCTCGACAGGCTCAACCACCGGGGGGTCTCGACAGGCTCGACCACCGGTGACGCTCGACCACCGGGTGACGCCCCCCGCGTTGTTAGCCTGACGGGCAATGGATGCCTCGATGCGGACGCAACGAGGCCGCACGTTCGACTCGGCCGCCGGCACGTACGCGCGTTCGCGACCCGGGTACCCCGAGGATGCGGTCACGTGGCTCACCGGTGCCGGGTCACAGCAGGTCCTCGAGCTTGGAGCAGGGACCGGCAAGCTCACCGTCTCGTTGCTGGCCCTGGGCCACCGGGTGGTGGCGACCGAGCCGTCGGCTCGGATGGTCGCACGGCTCAGTGGCACCCTCGAGGTCCCGACCCTGCGCTGCGGCGGTGAGCAGCTGCCGTTCGCTGACGACAGCTTCGACGTCGTAGCGATCGGCCAGGCGTTGCACTGGTTCGACACCTCCAAGGCGGTACCAGAGCTTGCTCGTGTCCTGCGTCGGGGCGGTCGGCTCGGGATGGTCTGGAACTTCCGCGACGAGCGTGAGCCGTGGGTCCGCCGACTCAGCGGCATCATCGGCGCGGAGAACTTCGGCCCGTCACAGCCGCGCGGCATCGACTGGCTGAACTCCACAGAACTCGCTGGTTCGGGGCTCTTCGGACCCATCGTCGCGCGCGATTTCGCCTTCGGCCAGGACGTCGATCGCGAAGGTCTGCTCGACCTGGTCGCTTCCCGCTCCTACATCATCGCGCT
This sequence comes from Actinomycetales bacterium, assembly GCA_038258285.1. Lineage (GTDB taxonomy): Bacteria > Actinomycetota > Actinomycetes > Actinomycetales > Dermatophilaceae > Ornithinicoccus. Next base: position 949 of record JBBSQA010000057.1, read on the forward strand.
TCCTGAGGCGGAGCGCGCCGACGTGTTGGCCGAGGTTGGCCTCTTGTACGACAGGGAGGCCGCGGGTGGGCGGGGACTCCGTCTGCCCTATGTCACCGAGGCGTACGCCACCGAGCGGATGTAGCTGAGGAGTCAATCGGCGTACGCCGTAGTGCTTGACCGCAGCAGGTTTAGGCAGGTGTCGGAAGGCGGTAGACAGAAACGTGTGATCGCGACTCGGCGGTGAACTCCGAGCCTGACCAGTCCTCATGTCTGCTCTCCAGCTCGAACCCGGCGACCCGAGCCATCAAGTCAAGCTCAGCCGGCCAGATGTATCGGTGCGGGCTTCGGAGCAGCTGAGCTTCCTCGCCGTCGCCGAAGGAGAAGTGATGCGAGACGACCTGCTGATGGAGGACGTCGTACGTGTCCAGCCCGATGTACTCCGTCTGAGACTCCCAGACGGTGGCCTGCTGCCCCGGCGGAAGCCTGCGTAGCTCAGGTACCCACAGCTCGATCACGAACCGGCCACCGGGTTCGAGATGACGCGCGGCGTTCACGAAGCACGCGACCTGCTCGTCTTGGCTGAGCAGATTGGAGATCGTGTTGTAGACGAGGTACACCAACGTGAACACGCCCGGGGCTCGGACGGCCGCCATGTCACCCTCAACCACCGGGATCGTGGCTTCGTCGACCTTCCTGCGGAGCTGGTCGATCATCGGACGGGACAGCTCGATCCCGATGACGGGGATGCCGCGCTCGGCCAGCGGCACCGCGACACGGCCGGTTCCGATCGCGAGCTCGAGTGCTCGGCCCTCACCGGCGAGTCCAGCCAGCCGCCTGACCGTCGGCTCGAGGACATCGGCAGCGAACATGCCGGTGCCCGGGGTGTCATAGCGGCGGGCAGCATCGGTGCCCCAGATCTCGCCTTGTCGCATGGCCATGACGATGTCAACCGACGTCTCGGGCGTCCAGCGCATTTCGTCTGCGTGACAGCGGCGACGCTCCCGAAGCCACTCTCCGGGCGGCCAGGAACTCTCCGTCGTGCGACGGTGCTGCCCTCACAGGAGCACCGACGAGACGGCGACGACGCAGATGACGGCGATCACGGCGACCAGCCCCGTCATCGGCGCCGCGACGAAGGGGCTGTCCCCGCGTTGGATCGCTCGAACGACCCATCGATAGCGCAGTGGTGCCAGCACGCCGGCGAGCAGCAGCGCGAGCAGCAACGTGACGACACCCGCGATCAGTGGGAGCGGACTGCCCGCCTTCTCCCCGGCGTGGAACAGCAGGGCACCCACGGCCGCGACGGAGAACCCGGTGCGTTCCCAGGCCAGCGCGGTCCGTTCGGCTGCCGCAACCGTGCTGAACAGCTCGTCGTCGTCCGGGGCGCTCGCGTGCCACCGCGGCGCCACGTCAGCGTCCCAGCAGCGCGAGCAGCAAGATCAGCAGCGCGCACCCGGCCACCCCCGCAGCGACCACGCGCAGCAAGGACGGAGAGGGCAGGGGTTGTTGGGTGCGCAGCGCGCGTTCGGTGGCCTCCCACCGACGCAGGCTCACCACTGCCACGGCTGCCGCCAAGCAGAGCAGCACCGCCCCGACCACTTCCTGGGACCACGACGGCCCGAAGTCGTCGGGGAGCAGGGTCAGCGCGGCCACCCCGCCCGCGACCAGGGCGAGCGACGTACGGATCCAAGCCAGGAAGGTCCGCTCGTTGGCGAGACTGAACCGGTAGTCCGGGTCTTCCCCGACATCCCCGATCCTGGTCTTGCGCAGCATGCCCAGCCTCCTGCGGCCCGGGAACGGCGAGCCGGTTAAATGTACGGTCATTTGATGTTCCCACTATGCCAGACAGAGCGCGCTCGTCGCACGTGTGTCCGGTGCTTCCATTGCGAGCCCCGGGCTTGCACCCATTACCCGTGGGGGGTATGGTGATCAGCGCTACATACCCTCAGAGGGTATGCACGGATCGGTTGAACCCCCAGCGGGCCGTTCGCAGAACCAGGAGAAAGGATCGGCCGTGGACACCACGACCCCCGGGTACCACGACACCAAGGCCGCCCACCTCAAGCGGTTGCGGCGGATCGAAGGCCAGGTGAGAGGCCTACAGCGGATGGTCGAGGAGGACCAGTACTGCATCGACGTGTTGACGCAGGTCTCGGCTGCCACGAAGGCGCTGGAAGCGGTGGCGCTGGGGCTGCTCGAGGAACACCTGAGCCACTGCGTCACCGACGCGATCCATGCCGGGGGAGAGACCGCTGAGGACAAGATCAAGGAAGCCTCTGCCGCGATCGCCCGGCTGGTGCGCTCCTGACCTGTCATACCCGATGCTCGGCATTCTCGACGCGTGCGGCGCCCGTGCCGCACCTCGACAACATGGAGGGACGACATGACCACTCAGACCTATCCGATCGTCGGGCTGACCTGCGGGCACTGCGTCGCGGCGGTAGCCGACGAGCTCGGCGCCCTACCGGGCGTCACCGAGGTCGACATCGACCTGGTCGCTCACGGTACGTCGACGATGCACGTCACGTCGGAGGCGCCGCTCGACGGGTCCGCGATCGCGGCCGCCCTGGATGAGGCCGGCGACTACCGGCTCGCCGACGGCTGAGACGCGAGAGTCCCACCCGAGGCGGTCAGGCCGCCACGAACGGAAGACGTATCCCATGGGCAACCAGATCGACGCTGACCCGAACCCCACCAGGGGCGGGGTCGAGCTTGCCATCGGCGGGATGACCTGCGCGTCGTGCGCCGCCCGGGTGGAGAAGAAGCTGAACAAGCTCGACGGCGTGAGTGCCACGGTCAACTACGCCACCGGCAAGGCCAAGGTCAGCTTCCCGGCGGACATGCCGCCCCAGCGACTGGTCGAGACCGTGCAGACCACCGGTTACACCGCAGACCTGCCGACTGCTGAGCCTCAGATGGCGCAGACCGGCGCTACGGACTGCGGCGAGGACGGACCGGCTCGCGAGGCCGTCGAACTGTGGCAGCGGCTGCTCTGGTCTGCCCTGTTGAGCTTGCCTGTCCTGGCGCTGTCGATGGTCCCGCAGTGGCAGTTCACGAACTGGCAGTGGTTGGCCCTCACACTGGCCTCGCCGGTCGTGGTCTGGGGGGCGTTGCCGTTCCATCGGGCCGCACTCGTGAACCTTCGCCACGGTGCCACCACCATGGACACGTTGGTGTCGGTCGGGGTCAGCGCCGCGTGGCTGTGGTCGGTGTGGGCGCTCTTCTTCGGCGACGCCGGCATGCCCGGGATGCGGATGGAGTTCAGCCTGCTGCCGCAATCCGACACCGCCACCAGTCATCTGTATCTCGAGGTGGCCTCAGTCGTCACGGTGTTCATCCTGGCGGGACGCTACTTCGAGTCCCGGGCCAAGCGCCGGTCCGGGGCGGCGCTGCGCGCCTTGCTGGACCTGGGCGCCAAGGACGTGGCCGTCGTTCGAGACGGGGACGAGGTCAGAATCGGTGCCCACGAGCTCGTCGTCGGTGACGTTTTCGTGGTCCGTCCCGGTGAGAAGGTCGCCACGGACGGGGTGGTGCTGGCAGGCACGTCGGCGATCGACGCCTCCCTGTTGACCGGAGAAGCCGTCCCAGTGGAGGTGGGACCCGGTGACCCTGTCACCGGGGCCACCGTCAACGCCGGCGGCAGGCTCGAGGTCCATGCCAACCGTGTCGGCGCGGACACCCAGCTCGCCCAGATGGCGCGGCTGGTCGAGGACGCGCAGAACGGCAAGGCTGACGTCCAGCGCCTCGCAGACCGGGTTGCCGGTGTGTTCGTGCCAGTGGTCATCGCGCTGGCAGTGGTCACCCTCGTCGGCTGGCTGGTCACCGGGCACGAGGCAACCTCCGCCTTCGCCGCCGCAGTCGCCGTGCTGATCATCGCCTGCCCCTGCGCGCTGGGGCTGGCCACGCCCACTGCCCTGATGGTCGGCACCGGGCGAGGAGCGCAGCTGGGGATACTCATCAAGGGTCCGCAGATCCTGGAGTCGACGCGCAGGGTCGACACGATCGTGCTGGACAAGACCGGCACCGTGACGACGGGTGCGATGAGTCTGCTCGCCACCTACGCGGCGCCCGGTGAGACCAACGAACAGGTCGAGATCTTGGCCGGTGCGGTCGAGGACGCCTCGGAGCACCCGATCGGGAGGGCTGTGGCCGCCGCCGTCAGGGCCACGACGCCACTGCCCGCCGTCGACAGCTTCAGCAACCACGACGGCCGCGGTGTCTCGGGACTGGTCGAGGGGTACGCCGTCCAGGCCGGACGACGTACCTGGCTCGAACAGGACTGGGGCATCGAGCTCCCGCAGGAACTGCTGGACCGTGCCGAAGCGGCCGAGGCCGCAGGACAGACGCCGGTATGGGTCGCGTGGGACGGGGCGGCGCGAGGCGTCATAGTCACCGCCGACACAGTCAAGGAGTCCTCGGGACCGGCGGTGCGGGAGCTTCGACGGCTCGGCCTGCGCCCGATCCTGCTGACCGGCGACAACAGCCGGGCCGCGCACACCGTCGCCTCCCAGGTCGGCATCGACTCCTCCGACGTGATCGCTGAGGTGCTGCCCGCTGACAAGGTGGAGACGGTCAAGAGACTGCAGGCCGAGGGTGCCGTCGTGGCGATGGTCGGCGACGGAGTCAACGATGCCGCCGCGCTCGCCCAGGCCGACCTGGGTATCTCGATGGGCACCGGCAGTGACGTGGCCATCGAGGCATCCGACATCACGTTGGTCCGAGGCGACCTGCGTGCCGCCGGCGACGCGATCCGCCTGTCGAGGTCCACGCTGAGGACGATCAAGGGCAACCTGTTCTGGGCGTTCGCCTACAACATCGCCGCGCTGCCGCTTGCCGCCGCGGGACTGCTGAACCCGCTCATCGCCGGCGCCGCGATGGCGTTCAGCTCCGTCTTCGTGGTCACCAACAGCCTGCGGCTCCGCCGCTTCGAGCCGTCCAGGCCTCCCGGCACCCCGGCGTCAGACACCCGGCCACGGCTGAGCGCCGATCCCAGGGGCGCCTGATGTACGCCGGTGTCGTGGCGATGGCGCTGGTGGCGTTGGTCGGTGTCCTCGCCCTGCCCGCTGCCCACCGTCTCACCGCGGTGAGCACGGATCCTTTGGACGCGCTCCCCTTTCTCTCCGGTCACGAGCCCCAGGAGCATGCCCTGTCGCGCTACCACGTGCGGTGGTATCTCGCGACTCTGGTGTTCCTCGCGTTCGATGTCGAGATGCTGTTCATGTATCCGTGGGCCGTCGTCGTGGCTCGCCTCGGCACCGGGGCTGTCGTCGAGATGTTCCTGTTCCTCGGGGCCTTGCTGGTGGCGGTGTTGTGGGCCCGCCGTGAAGGTGCGTTCCGATGGGTCTGAGTCGTCTGATCGCCACGCTCGGGACCTCCCGACTGCACGTTCTCCTCGTGGAGGCCACCGGCGCTTTCGCCGCCAGGGTGGCCACCGAACGTGCTGTGCTCGCCCGCGGCTGGGTGCTCGCGCTGTCTCCTGCAGATGCCGACGTCCTCCTGGTGTGTGGCGAACCGAGCGATGTCGAGGCAGCCGCGGTGAGCGCGGTGTGGGACAGCATGCCCGGGCCACGGGTCCGCGAAGTGATCTCAGACCCGACCGCGCTCCCGACGGTCCTGGACAGCGTGGTCGAACAGCTCTCGGACACCGATCGGCACCGTCGCGATGCGCGGCAGCGGTCCGCAATCCCCGCCGCCGGTTCGGCGATGGATCACGGGGACATGGATCACGGGGACATGGATCACGGGGACATGGATCACGGGGACATGGATCACGGGGACATGGATCACGGGGACATGGATCACGGGGACATGGATCAC
>JBBSQA010000058.1:0-6477 GCA_038258285.1 Actinomycetales bacterium
CATCCCGATGGCCGCTCTGGTGGCCGTGATGATCATGGTCTCGGTAGCCACCTTCGACTGGCACAGCATCCACCCCGCCACGCTGCGGCGGATGCCCAAGAGCGAGAACATCGTCATGCTGACCACGGTCGCCGTCGTCGTGCTCACGCATAACCTGGCGATCGGCGTGGTCGTCGGGGTGCTGACGGCCATGGTCGTCTTCGCCCGACGGGTGGCCCACCTGACCGAAGTCGTCACGATCGACCACCCCGGCGACGACACCGTGATGTATGCGGTGCGAGGCGCGCTGTTCTTCGCTTCCAGCAACGACCTGGTCACGCAGTTCGACTACGTCAACGACCCGGACTACATCATCATCGACCTCTCCGAGTCGCACATCTGGGACGCCTCGACCGTGGCCACCATGGACGCGATCTCGGCGAAGTACGCCAGCAAGGGCAAGGCCGCGACGTTCGTCGGTCTGAACCAGGAGAGCGAGAAGCGGCATGATCGTCTCGCCGGGCACCTCGGCGCAGGACATTGAGTCCCCATACCAGCGCCGATACGCTCTGCGCATGAGCAGCGTCGAAGAGATTCCGATCCGCGACGAAGCGATTCGTCTCGGGCAGCTCCTGAAGCTCGCCGGAGTGGTGCAGGACGGCGCGATGGCGCGGATGGTCATCGAGAATCATGAGGTCACGGTGGACGGAGCGGTCGTGACCCGGCGGGGCACCCAGATCCGGCCAGGAATGATCGTCCGGTACGAGGGCGCGGCGATCACGCCTGGCCGAGCCGAGAGCCTGTAGCCCTAGAACCTGTCACGCAGTCCGCGACTGCCTCGCGGATTATTCTTCGTTTCTACAAGCGCGGAGCGAGCAGCGACTGGTATTCCTCGTGCTGCTCGATCCACGACGCCACGAACGGGCAGGTCGCGATCACGGACATCTTCTCGGTCTTGATCGTGTCCAGTGCACCCTGCACCAGCTGCCCCCCTATCCCCTCGCCGCGCACGGCGTTGTCGGTCTCGGCATGGGTCAGGTCCACCGTGTTGCCCTGAGTCCGATAGTCCAGGTGACCGACCACGTCACCGTTGCGCTGGATCTCGAAACGAGAGTCGGCGGCATTGTTGACGACGTTGATAGTGCTCATCCGTCCACTCTGCCAGACGGTGTTGCTCTCCGCCCCTTGCTCACAGCCAGTCCAACAGCGGAGCCAGCTCTCGATAACCCACAAAAGCCACGACATCGAGCAACGTATGCGCGATCACCAAAGGCATCACTCGGCGAGTGCGGGCATAGACCAGCCCCAGAATGAGACCCATCGCAACGTTGCCGATGAATCCGCCGAATCCTTGGTAGAGGTGATAGCTCCCGCGGATCAGTGCCGAGACCACGACGATCGCGACGATGGGTAGCCCGGCCTGACCCCACCGGGTGAAGAGATAGCCCACCATGATCACCTCTTCGAGCACCGCATTCTGGAGAGCTGCCAGGATCAGGATCGGCACCGCCCACCAGGCGTCGGCCAGGTTGGCCGTGGACACGGTGGTGTTCAGCCCCAACGCCCGAGCAGCCAGATACACCCCGATCCCCGGTATGCCGATGATGGCCGCCAACGCTGCCCCGCGAGCCAGATCTCGCCGAGGCTCAGAGACGTCGAGCCCGATGTGCTGGGCGGCGAGCCTGCCGGTTCCGAGGTCTCGCCCCACGAGGTGCAGGGCCAGAAGCACCGGGACGAGGGCGATCGCGACGCCGGCGACCTGATAGGCCAGGTCGAGCCACGGACGGTCAGGGGTAACGGCGACGTTGATCGAGGTGGTCTGGGCCGACAACGACTCGACGGCGGTCAGCTTGCGGATCAGTGAGAGCACCGACCAGATGGCGGATGCCCCCAGACTGACGCCCAGGACGAGAAGAGTCTCGACCCAGAGGGAGCTGCGGCTCAGCGCAGTTTCAGGCGGGTCCACGGACAGGGTGTTCATCTCACGCCTGGTATCCCACCCAGACGCTGACGAGCCCGAGGACACTCAGCGATACCGCGATGGTTGCGGAGGCCGCGCGAGGTGCCTCCCGGCGGAATCCGGCATACGACGCGCCCAAGGCCATGGGTAAACCGAAGACGATCAGCACGCTGGTCAGGTTCAAGATGTTCCACGACGCCGTGGACAGGACGAGGGCCGCGACAAGATAGACACCCAGCGGCAGCAGGACGACAGGCTTCGTGGCGTAGTTGAGTGGACCTTTCTCCCAGCGGGAGGCTCGACGCAGCAGAATCTCGCTGACGAGATAGGTCAACGCCATGCCCAACAACAGGAATCCCGGAAGCAACTGCACAGGTCTACGGTAACGATTCTTCCAAGTCATCTGGACACGTGGGCATCCTGGGGTAACACTGACAAGGCCCATGGTGGTGCGACATTTTTCCGTCTCTGGGCATCGCTCTTCCCGTCATCGTTCTCACGGATAAGGATCAAGCGTGCCATCACCAACGTATAGATCGCCTGCGCGAAAGTATGCCGCTGTAGCGGCAGCGGGGCTGATAGCCCCCATGGCGCTCGCGTCCTCAGCGACTGCACAAGACCTCACGGTCGACAACTCCAGCGGTGCCTACATCGTCCAGCTGGAGAACCTTCCCATCGCCACCTACGAGGGTGGAGTCAAGGGCATGGCGGCGACCAAGCCGGGCGAGGGCGAGAAGGTGGACACCTCCAGCAGGGAGGCGCAGAGCTACTCCGAGTTCCTGGAGAAGAAGCAGAACACTGCGGTCCGCGCGGCGGGCGCGAGCACCGACGACGTGATCTACCGCTACGACACCGCCTTCAACGGCGTAGCGGTCGAGTTGAGCGCAACGGAAGCCAGCGCCATGCGCAAGGCGCCCGGCGTCGTCAACGTGTGGGAGAGCGAGACCTTCACCGTCGACACGGTGACCACTCCGGACTACCTCGGCTTGACCGGCGACGACGGCGTCTGGCAGCAGCAGTTCGGCGGTGCCGCAGACGCGGGTGACGGCATGGTCGTCGGCATCATCGACTCGGGCATCTGGCCCGAGAACCCCAGTTTCGACGAGATGACCGGCTCGACCATCCCGGCCACCTGGAACGGCGAGTGCGACGAGGGCGAGGACACCGCCGAGAACAACGTGACCTGTAACAACAAGGTCATCGGCGCCCGCTACTACGACGCCGAAGCCGATGTCCTGGACATCGAGTTCGAGTCGCCGCGCGACTACGACGGGCACGGCTCCCACACCGGAGCGACCGCTGCGGGCAACGTCGACGTCCCGATCGAGATCAACGGCGTCGACCTGGGCGAAGGCAGCGGCATGGCGCCCGCAGCGCACATCGCGGCCTACAAGGCACTGTGGGCCGACGGTGAAGGCTCGGCCAGCGGCTCCTCGGTCGACCTCGTCGCCGCCATCGACGACGCGGTCGAGGACGGCGTCGACGTCATCAACTACTCGGTCTCCGGATCGAGTCAGTTCGTCGTCGACCCCGTGGAGATCGCCTTCCTGTTCGCCGCAGACGCGGGCGTCTTCGTTTCGGCCTCGGCCGGCAACTCCGGTGACACCGTGGGCGAGAGCAGCGTCGCGCACAACTCACCGTGGACGATGACCGTCGCCGCGAGCACCCACGACCGCAACGTGAACAAGGCCCTGACCCTCGGTGACTCCTCGGAGTACGAAGGGGTCGGCGTCGGAGTGGGTCTCGGACCGGCACCGTTGGTCTACGCAGGCGACATCCCCGCCAGCGGCGCGACGGCCACCGAGGCCGCGCAGTGCTGGCTGGACATTGACCCCGCCACCGACGGCGACCAGATCGCCATCGACCCGGCGGGCGCTGACGGCAACATCGTGATCTGTGACCGCGGCGCGGTCGACCGTGTCGCTAAGAGCGCGGCCGTGGCCGAGGCAGGCGGAGTCGGCATGGTGCACGCCAACACCGACCCGGCGCAGTCCGTGAACGCCGACTTCCACTCGGTGCCTACCGTGCACGTCACCAGTGTGGTCGGTGACGCCGTCAAGGCCTACGAGGCCGCCAACGACGACGCGACGGCCACCATCGGTGAGCCGCAGAGCGGGACCGTGGTCGCCCCTGAGATGGCTGGCTTCTCCTCGTACGGACCGGCTATCGCCGGTGGCGGAGACCTGCTGAAGCCGGACATCACGGCTCCTGGTGTGGACGTCATCGCAGCCGTGGCACCCCCGGCCTACGAGGGTGAAAATTTCGGCAGCCTGTCGGGCACGTCGATGTCCGCCCCGCACGTCGCGGGACTGGCTTTGTTGATGATGCAGGACAACCCCGAGTGGGGTCCGGCGGGTGTCAAGTCCGCCATGATGACCACCGCCCGGACGACCAACAGCGATGACGGTCCGATCCAGCGCACGGGCAATGACGCCACGCCGTTGGACTACGGTTCCGGTGAGGTCGTGCCGACTCCGTCGTACGACCCCGGCCTGATCTACGACGCGGGGTTCAGCGACTGGTACGAGTACGCCTGTTCCATCGACCAGCTGCAGCTCATCCTCGAGGACCCCAGTTCCTGCGATGGTGCGGGCGACCCCAGCGACCTGAACTACCCGACGATCGCCATCGGTGACCTCGCAGGCACGCAGACGGTGACCCGCACGGTGACCAACGTGACCGACACCGACGCGACCTACACCTCGGGCACCTCCGAGGCGCCGTCGGGCGTGGACATGACCATCGAGCCGGCCAGCATCAGCGTGCCGGCCGGCGGCGAAGCCACGTACACCGTGACCTTCGACTACGCGGGCGCTCCCTTGGACGCCTACACCTTCGGCACCGTGGTCTGGGAAGGTCCCAGCACGGTGACCAGCCAGGTGGCGATCCAGCCGACTGCGGTGGCGACCGAGGGTGAGATCACGGACACGGGAGCCTCCGGCAGCCGTGACTACGATCTGGTGGCTGGATTCGACGGCACGTTGAACACCGACATCGACGGACTCGTAGCGGCCGACGTGCAGGTCGTCCCGACCGTGCGTACGGCGGGAACCACGATCGACGGTGTGGGTGAGTTCGACGTGCCGGAAGGCACCAAGGTGCTGCGGTTCGCGACCTACGGTGACGAGATCGCGGCTGCGGACATCGACCTGAACATCTACAACCCGGACTCGGAGCTTGTTGGCTCCAGTGGGTCCGGTGGGTCGACTGAGGAGTTCACGATCGACAACCCGGTCGCGGGCACGTGGTTCGTGGCGGTTGACCTGTTCTCGGCTGAGCCTTCGGTCGACGTTCCGGTCAGTGGCTACTACGTCGGCGAAGAGGACGCGGGCAACCTGACAGTCTCGCCCGAGACGGTCGAGGTCTCGGCCGCGGATACGGTCGAGCTGACCGCAACGTGGTCCGGCTTGGCGAGCGACACCCGCTACCTGGGCGCCGTCAACTACCTCAACGGCGATAGCCCTGCTGGCCGCACCTTGGTCAGCATCTCCGTCGCCGGCGCAGAGGAGGTAGGTCGGATCGCTGGTGCTAACCGGTACGACACGGCCGCCAAGATCGCCTTGTCCTACCCGGACGGGGTGGACACGGTCTACATCTCCAGTGGATCGTCCTTCGCTGACGCTCTCTCCGGGTCGTCGGCAGCAGCCAACTCCAAGATGCCCAGCACTCTGGAGGCGGGCAACCTGGCCGCCCCCATCCTGCTGACCAAGCCTGACGAACTGCCCGATGAGACGGTGGCCGCGCTAGACGCCATCGATCCGTCGCAGATCGTCATCCTCGGTGGCGACACGTCGGTGGAACCCGATGTGGAGACCGCACTGGATGCCTACGGAAACGTCGAGCGCATCGGCGGCACCAACCGGTACGAGACGTCACAGCTGATCGCGGAGCTGTATCCGCGGGACGCTCCGGTGGTCTACGTCGCCAGCGGCGACGACACGAAGTTCGCTGACTCGCTCAGTGGTGGCGCGCTAGCAGGAAGCGAAGGTGCTCCGGTGGTCCTGGTCCGCTCGAACAAGGTGGACGAGTACACCCAGGCGGCATTGGACTACCTGAACGCCGACGAGGTCGTCGTGCTCGGAGGCCCGGGATCGGTCTCCGACACCGTCTACGACACCATCGGTGCCGACGATCGCCTGTGGGGTGACAACCGTTTCGAGACGTCGGTGGCCATCTCGGAGGAGTTCGATGGTGACATCGACGCCACGCTCGTCGCTTCGGGTCGCGCCTGGCCCGACGCGTTGGCCGGTGCTTCGCTGTCGGGCTACCTCGGGCAGCCCCTCACGCTCAGCGACACGGACGACGTGCCCGACGTGGTGATGGACGAGCTGGACCGCCTCTCGCCCGACGAGGTGACCATGCTCGGTGGTCTGAACACGTTGACCCAGGACGTGGAGGACGAGCTCAACGCGTCCTACGCCGACTGGAGATAGTCACCGGTCTCACCACCCTTGAATGACGGAGGCGGCCAACCCCACGTGGGGTTGGCCGCCTCCGTCATTCAAGGGTGGTGAGACCGGTGACTATCTCCAGTCGGC
>JBBSQA010000059.1:0-5463 GCA_038258285.1 Actinomycetales bacterium
AACCCGGAAGCTAAGCCCTTCAGCGCCGATGGTACTGCACTGGTGACGGTGTGGGAGAGTAGGACACCGCCGGACAACCATTCAACCGTGAGCCCTGACACCCCACAAGGTGTCAGGGCTCACGGCATTCCCCCAACCCCCAAAACGGGGAGCGCTAGACTCCTTTCCAGTGAGTGGCGGAATGGAGTTTCGCCGGAGCAGTCTGTCGTTCGTGGTGCCGTGACGCCGTGCAGCGACAGTGTCGGACGAATGCCTGCGCCTGCAGCACTTTCATCTATGGAGGACTACCGTGAGCGATTTTGATAGCCGAGAAGGACCGTCCCGGGAGGGCAGGGCCAGAGATGCTCGGTCGGATAGCGGTAGTCGTGGCGGGGGAGAGCGGCGGGGCGGTCCGCCCCGCGCTGAGGGCCGAGGTCGGCCGCGGCCTGACAGTGCTAGCCGCGCCGGTGGCGACCGCTCTTCCGGCGGCCGAGCCGGTGGGGCACACGGGCCCGCGCGGACGCCCGAGCCGGAGATCCCTGAGCACTTGACCGCCGACCTCGCGGATCGCTCCATTCACCGTGAGTTGCGCACCTTGTCGAAGGAGAACGCAGAGGGTGTTGCCCGCCACCTGCTGGCGGTGTCCGAGTGTCTCGAAGGCGAGGACTTCGATCGTGCCCTTGCGCATGCACAGACCGCTGTCCGACGAGCGGGTCGTGTGCCGATCGTCCGCGAGATGCTCGGTGTGGTGCATTACCGCCGCGCAGAATGGGCGAAAGCGCTCTCAGAGTTTCGTACGGCGCGACGTATGTCTGGCTCGCACCACCTTCTTCCTTTGATAGCCGATACCGAGCGTGGGCTGGGGCGTCCGGAGCGTGCCATTGAGTTGGCTCAGTCCCGTGAAGTCGGAACGCTTGCCGCCGCGGAGCGGATGGAACTGGCGGTGGTCGTCTCGGGCGCGAGGCTGGACCTGGGGCAGACGTCGGCGGCGGTGCAGAGTCTTCGCGAAGCGGTCAACGTGACGCAGGACAAGGACAGCTGGGCATCCCGCGTGTTCTATGCCTACGCCGACGCGTTGATGGCCGACGGAAAGACCGAAGAAGGCCAGCGGTTCCTTAAACGTGCCGCTGACACGGACCAGTTCCACGAGACGGACGCCGCCGAGCGCCTCGTTGGCGTCACTGATGGGGATCCTGATGAGTCTCCGGTGGGGTCGTGGTGGGACCTGGACGACTCCTCAGAAGGGACCTCGACCCGATGACGATCAAAGCGGTCATCTTCGACCTCGATGGAGTGGTCTACGTCGGAGGTGAACCCTGCGACGGAGCAGCGGCCGGCATCGAGGCCGTTCGTGAGGACGGGCTGAAGGTGTTGTTCATGACCAACAACGCTTCGCGGACGCCCGAGGAGGTCGCCGAGCATCTGCGCTCCATGGGCATCGAGGCCGGTCCGGACGAGGTGTTGAACTCCTCGCAGGTAGGGGCCGCTCATCTGGCGAGTCTGCGAGACGAAGGGGGGGTGGAGGCGGATCCCCTGGTGCTGGCCGTGGGTGGTCCCGGGGTGTCGCAAGCTCTGCAGGACGAAGGGTTTTCGATCATGAAGGCTGCGGAGGTCGGCGCCGAGGGCCCCCCGCGCACGTTCTGGGCCGTACTGCAAGGCTATGGGCCTCAGATGCGGGTGCTGGATCTGCACGAAGCGGGGTATGCGGTGAACGAGGGCGCCCTCTGGATTGCGACCAACTCCGACGCTACGTTGCCCACCTCGCGTGGGTTCGCACCCGGCAACGGTGCACTCTTGGCCGCCGTGAGCCACGGCACCGGCGCCACACCCGAGGTGGTCGGCAAGCCCTTCCCACGGTCCTACCGGATTGCCCTGGACCGCCTCGGGCTCGAGCCCGGCGAAGTGCTCGCAATCGGGGATCGGTTGGACACGGACATCGAGGGAGCGAACGCCGCTGGCCTGCCGAGTGTGCTCGTCCTGACCGGTGTGAACGACCGTGAAGACGCCGAGGCCGCTGATGAGCGCCAGAAGCCGACGTACATCGAGGAGAACATCCCTCAGGCGCGCCACCTATGGAGCTAGCCTGAAGCCGATGACTGATCCCCATGTGGCCGGCTCCCGGCCGGACAGGCCCTCCCTGGCTGACGCCCCACCACCGACGACGGGAGACGCAGACGTCGACCGCATTTTGTCGGACTTCGCTGCGGCGGTCCAACCACGCGAGGACGTCGGTCCATCGGCCGTCGGCGATGACGGCGATGACACGGAGCGTCACGTGGAAGCGGCGACCCGTGCCCACCGTGGCCTTCAGGATCGTCTGTCGGCGCCACGTGGTTGACCGTCACAGCCCAGTCCCGGGTCCGAACCCCAGGATCATACGGTCGAGGCCGTGGACCACTCCCGGGCCATGAGGTTGGATCGCCTGCTGGTGGACCGGGGGCTCAGTCGAGCGCGGGCGACTGCTCGAGAGCTCATCGTGGCGGGGGCTGTCCTGGTTGACGATGAGGTGGTGACGAAACCGTCGCAATCCGTTGACCACGACGCTCGCATCCTCGTCACGGACGAGGGACCGAGCTGGGTGGGCAGAGGTGCCGAGAAGCTGAGCGCCGCGATGGAACAATGGGCACCGCTGGGCGAGCAGGTGCGCAGTGCACGGTGTGTTGATGTCGGGGCTTCCACCGGGGGGTTCACCCAGGTGCTGCTGCGACACGGAGCATCCCACGTGGTGGCGATCGACGTGGGGACAGGACAGCTCGCCGCGTCGCTGGGCGGCGACGAACGGGTGGAGGAGCGAAGCGGCACCCACGTCCTCGACGTGGACGCCGGCGATCTCATCGGCCCGCTCGCCGTGATCGTCGTCGACCTCTCGTTCATCTCGGTGCGCCAGATTCTGCAGCACGTGGCGTCCTGGTGCACCGATGCTACGTCGATCGTCATGCTCGTCAAGCCGCAGTTCGAAGTGGGTAAGGATGCCCTCGGCCGCGGCGGGGTCGTCCGCTCTGCCCGTTCCCGAACGCAGGTGCTCAGCGAGGTCGTCGACGCCGTATACGCGGCCGGACTGGCCCTGCGGGGAGCGATGACCTCGCCGATCACGGGAGCTCGGGGCAACGTCGAGTACCTCCTCTGGGTCGAGCCGCAGCGGCCGGGCATGATGGACCGGGACGCCGCCCGCGCCCTGACCCGTTCTGTGACATGAAAGAGCCTCGATGACCCGCCGGATCCTTCTGGTCACCCACCCGCGCCGCGCTGAGGTGCCCGCCCTGGTGGAGGAGTTCTCCAACCGCCTGAACCAGCACGGCATCGAGGTCGAGGTGATGCCGAGCGTGACCGACCACACTCCCGTCACCGCCACGCTCGACCGGGATCTTGGCACCGACCCGGCCCTGGAGGGCACCGAACTGGTCGTGGTCTTCGGCGGTGACGGGACGATCTTGCGCGGCGCTGAGCTGGCTCGCCCGGCAGGTGTTCCCCTGCTCGGGGTCAACCTCGGGCGGGTGGGTTTCTTGGCCGAGGCCGAGCGCGAGGAAATGGCGTGGCTGGTCGATCACGTGCTGGACCAGGACTACACCGTTCAGGAACGCATGACGCTCGACGTGGACGTCATCCTCGACGGCACCACCGTATGCCGCAGTTGGGCGCTCAACGAGGCTTCGGTGGAGAAGTCGGCGCGTGAGCGCATGGTGGAGCTGGCCGTCGAGATCGACGGGCGTCCCCTGTCCACGTGGGGATGTGACGGCGTCATCATGGCGACTCCCACCGGCTCCACGGCTTACGCCTTCTCCGGTGGAGGGCCTGTCGTCTGGCCGGATGTGGCTGCGCTGCTATTGGTGCCGATCTCTGCGCACGCCTTGTTCGCGCGCCCGTTGGTGGTGGGCCCGGACGCGGAGCTGGCGGTCGAGATCATGCCCGAAGCGCCTGGACCCGCCGTCATGTGGTGTGACGGGAGGCGGTCGTTCGAGCTGGCTCCGGGTGCCCGTATCGAGGTGCGCCGTAGTCATAGGGGGGTGCGCATCGCTCGGTTGTCGACGTCACCCTTCACCGATCGCCTGGTGGCCAAGTTCGCTCTGAACGTGCAGGGATGGCAAGGCCCGTCGCGCCGAGCGGAGTCGTAGCCGAGATGCTGCGAACGCTACGTATCCAGAGCCTCGGCGTCATCGACGACGCGGAGGTGGAGTTCTCTCCCGGACTCAACGTCATCACCGGTGAGACCGGGGCAGGCAAGACCATGGTGGTCACCGGTCTGGGGCTCCTGCTCGGGGCTCGAGCTGACTCGCTGTTGGTCCGACACGGTGCCGTGAGCGCGGTCGTGGAGGGCGACATCGACGTGCCGGAGGATCACCCGGCCGCTCTCAGGGTCAGGGAAGCGGGAGGTGACGCCGGGGACGGAGTCATCCTGGCTCGCACGGTGAGCGCCCAGGGGCGGTCTCGGGTGCACGTCGGGGGCAGGGCCGCACCCGTGGGGGTGTTGGTGGAGGTCGGAGAGCACTTGGTGGCGGTGCACGGACAGTCGGACCAGTGGCGTCTCCGGGAGGCCGACCAGCACCGAGTTCTACTGGATGAGTATGCCGGGGCTCCGGTGGCCCAGGCCCTGGCCAGCTACGAAGAGAGCTACGACGCCTGGGTGGACACACGCCGCCGTCTGGAGGAGGTGCGTTCGAGCTCGGTGGAGCGGGCCCGCGAGGCGCAGATGCTCCGGGCTGCCCTCGAGGACATCGCCCGGGTCGACCCCCAACCGGGGGAGGAAGACGACCTGCGCAGCGAAGAAGGTCGGCTGGCGCACGCCGACGCCCTACGACAGGCCGCCGCTGGCGCTCACGGCGCCCTGGTGGGGAACGAGCAACCCGAAGCGGCCACCCCTGCGCTGGACCTGTTGAGCCAGGCCGGAGCAGCGCTGGCGTTGGTCAGCGACCACGACGAAGCCCTCCGCGACCTGGGGGCCAGACTGTCCGAGGTGGTGTACCTGGCTGCGGATGTCGCCAGCGACCTCGGGGCGTATGCCGAGTCGATCGACAGCGACCCGGAACGGCTCGCTCACGTCCAGCAACGCCGTGCGGCGCTGAGCGCGCTGCTGCGCAACTACGGCACCTCCACCGCTGAGGTCTTGGCCTGGGCCGCGCGTGCAGCGCAGCGGCTGGACCGGGTAGACATCAGCGATGAGCAGGTCACCGAGCTGGCCGAAAAGGTCGCTCGACACGGGCAGGAGGTCGCCAGCCGAGGGACTGCGCTGAGAGCCGCACGCTCAGAGGCTGCCGGGCGACTGTCGGCGGGAGTGGGCGCTGAGCTGAAACGCCTGGCCATGGGGTCGGCGGTCATCGAGGTCCAAGTGAGCGGTCGTGATGCCCCGGACGGCGTCGACGACGCGGGGGCCCTCCAGGTGGATGGGGTCTGGCAGCGACCGCGACGCCACGGCCTCGACGACGTCGAGATCCAGATGGCGGCCAACCCGGGATCGACACCTCGCTCGATCACCAAGGCCGCTTCCGG
>JBBSQA010000060.1:0-5238 GCA_038258285.1 Actinomycetales bacterium
GAGATCCTGGACCAAGGACGCACCCAACGCCTCGTGACCCCCGGGCAACGGCGGGCGTTGCACCACCGCGACCACGGGTGCACCTTCCCCGGATGCAACACCCCAGCACCCTGGTGCGACGCCCACCACGTGGTGCACTGGTCCCGCGGTGGACCCTCAGACCTATCCAACTACGCGCTGCTCTGCGGCAGACACCACACGCTCGTCCACGAACGGAACCTGACCGCGACCGTCCACCCCACCGGCGTCACCTGGCACCTCTAACGACCCCGCCCCACACCCGGCCCACCACGGACCGGGCCACAGGCCTGCCCGACGCCTCGGTGTCCTGTGCACGGTGAAAAGTAGAACTGGCACGGTGAATCGCCAGACCGGGTTGAGCCCATGCACCTCAGGCAGCGTCGAGACCGGTTGGGGCATGACCCCGATCCAGGGACGGAGGAGTCGAGATGCACCCGCGTCATTGCGACGCGTGGACGCCTCTAGGGTAGTGAGATGCCTACTTCTCCTATGCGTATCGCGATCGTCGGCGGCCACGGCAAGATCGGCCTCCTCCTCACCCGCATCCTTGCCGACCGCGGCGACCAGGTGACGTCGATCATCCGCAACCCAGACCACGCGTCCGAGGTCGAGTCGGCCGGTGCCACGGCCAAGCTGGCTGACGTTGAGAAGTTGGACTCGGCACAGATCGCCGACGTCCTCGCGGGTCAGCAGGCCGTCGTGTGGTCCGCCGGTGCTGGCGGAGGGAGCGCCGAGCGGACCTATGCGGTCGACCGAGACGCTGCCATCGCCACCGTGGACGCGGCCCGAACCTCTGGAGCGAGCCGGTTCGTCATGGTGTCC
Organism: Actinomycetales bacterium; assembly: GCA_038258285.1. Lineage (GTDB taxonomy): Bacteria > Actinomycetota > Actinomycetes > Actinomycetales > Dermatophilaceae > Ornithinicoccus. Next base: position 844 of record JBBSQA010000060.1, read on the forward strand.
TATTTCGGAGCAGGCCCCGACCACGGCGTGCCGTCCGACAACGCCTTCTTCGCCTACGCCGAGGCGAAGGCGGCTGCTGACGAGTACCTCAAGGGAGCTCCCGGGCTGGACTGGACCGTCCTGGGTCCGAGCGCCCTAACCAACGATGAAGGCACCGGCACGATCGACTCCGCCGCCGACGATGCGTCGCAGGTCTCCAGAGCAGACGTTGCCGCCGTCATCGCAGCGGTGCTGCACGACTCCTCCACGGTCGGCCGGACGATCACCTTCAACGACGGTGACACCCCCATCGCCGACGCCGTGGCCCAACGCTAGACGCAAACGCCCCTCGATGACCTACCTCGATCACGTGACGGCACTCCTGTCCAGCACACCCCTGATCGATGGACACAACGACCTGGCCTGGGAGGCTCGCGAGCAGGCGGCGTACGACTGGGACAAGCTCGACATCTCGAAGACGTCGCTGACGACTCACACCGACCTTCCCCGACTGCGTGCGGGCTGCGTGGGAGCGCAGTTCTGGTCGGTGTGGGTGCCCTCGACGTTGCCTCGCGACCAGGCCGTCATCCAGACGTTGGAGCAGGTCGACGCCGTGCACTCGATGATCGAGCGGTACAGCGACCACCTCGGTCTCGCGTTGACGGCGGACGACGTCGAGCGGGTGTTTGTGACCGGGCGGGTGGCCTCTCTCATCGGAGCCGAAGGAGGGCACTCGATCGGGGACTCCCTGGGAACGTTACGCATGCTGTACCGCCTCGGGGTGCGGTACATGACCCTGACGCATAACGACAACACCGGCTGGGCGGACTCGGCTACCGATGAGCGTGTGCACGGCGGCCTCACCGATTTCGGTCGGGAGGTGGTCCGCGAGATGAACCGTCTCGGCATGCTGGTTGACCTGTCGCATGTCTCTGCCGACACCATGCGAGACGCCTTGGACGTGTCCACCGCGCCGGTCATCTTCAGTCATTCCAGCGCTCGGGCGATCTGCGACTCACCGCGGAACGTTCCCGATGACGTGCTGGCCACCATGGCTGCGGCGGGCGGGGTGTGTATGGCGGTCTTCGCTCCCGCCTTCGTGTCGCAGGAGTGCTGGGACTGGCGGATGGAGGCCGCCGAGGTCGCAAGCGCCGAGGGAGTCAGAGCGACCGACCTGGAAGCCTTCGTCCCGTGGGTGAAGCGGTACCAGCAGAACCACCCCGAGCCGAAAGCCACCTTGGCCCAGGTCGTGACGCACATAGAGCATCTGCGTGACGTGGCCGGGATCGACCATGTCGGTATCGGTGGCGACTACGACGGTGTGCCGGACCTCCCCGTCGGACTGGAAGACGTGTCCCGCTATCCCCACCTGTTCGCAGCCTTGGCTGAGCGCGGATTCAGCGACGACGATCTTCGCAGGGTCGCGGGCACCAACCTGTTGCGCGTGCTCCGGGAAACAGAGGCGGTGGCGAGGGCGACTCGCTAGTCGACCTTGTCCTGCTGGGCGGCGAAGGAGTCGCTGTCGTGCACGCGCACCGGCAGACCATCCAATCGGTCGGGCACCACTTCCGCAGGCAGTCCGTCCGCCAAGAGCACGACGCACCGTTCGCCGTCCTCGGTGGCGCCGACTCCCACTCCGTGCACTTCGCCACGTCCACTCATGAACGCGTTCGCTTCGGTCAGCGTCGGCGCCGGGTCGGCCTCATCCTTCCCAGCGCTTTCCTCGCCAACGCCCAGGTTCAACTCCTCCATACCCACCTCTCGAAGGTAACAGTCGCGGCCACCTCAAGGGGCTGACTGAGCATCCTCAGCGACCCCTGGGAAGTGCGACAACTGTGAGACCTCCGTGGGGGAGCTGAGCCTGTCGCAGGTCCGGCCGTATCCCCCGAGGACGGCGATCCCTCTCCGGTGATGTCAGACCAGCGCGACGGGAAAGGCCCGGCGGCTGGCGTCATACGACAGCAGTGAAGGGACAAGACCCATGCGACACGACGACCTCACGGCGGGAGCCGAAGCCGTCCCCGTCGGGTTCGACGAAGTAGCCCAGGCCCGGGACGCCGCCCAGGAGCGACTGATGGGGACGGACAACGTGGTCGGTGTCGGCCTCGGGTACAAGATCAGCAACGGCGTTCAGACCGACACCAAGAGCGTGATGGTCCTGGTGACCGAGAAGCTGCCCTCCTCGATGCTCGGGACCACTCAGGCTCTGCCCAAGACCGTGAGCAAGGTGCCGACCGATGTGGTCGACGTCGGGCACGTGTTCGCCGGCGGAGCGACCGCTCTGGAGACCCTCGACGCGCAGAGCCTGGCCAAACGGGTTCGCCCGGTGCGTCCTGGCTACAGCGTCGGCCACTTCAAGATCACCGCCGGCACGATCGGGGCCGGGTGCTACGACATCTCCCCGGTGCCGGGCAAGCCACCCCGTTACTACATCCTCAGCAACAACCATGTCCTGGCCAACTCCAACCAGGCGAACATCGGTGACCCGATCTACCAGCCCGGTCCGGTCGACGGTGGCACAGCGGCGGACGCCGTGGGTCGTCTCTCCCGATTCGTGCCGATCAAGTTCGACGGCTCGTGCAACGCCGTGGACGCAGCGATCGCAGAGGTCTCCTTCGACACCCTCGACCGAGACATCTACTGGACCGGCTACCCGACCTCGGCGGTCAGGGTCGCCGAGGTCGGGCAACTGCTGAAGAAGACGGGGCGGACCACCCACTTCACGACGGGCAGGGTCACGGCCGTGAACGCCACGATCAACGTGAACTACGGCGGCGGCAATGTGGCGAAGTTCTGCAACCAGATCGTCACCACGGACATGTCTGCCGGTGGCGACTCCGGCTCCTTGGTCCTGGATCTGGAGAACAACCCGGTCGGGCTCCTCTTCGCCGGCTCGTCCACCGCGACGATCCTCAATCCGATCGCCAACGTCCAGCTCGCTCTGAAGGTCCGCGTCTGGCCGTGAGAACAGGGCGTCCGGCGGGTGAGAACCCGCGTCGAGACGCCGTTCAGGACGGAGGTCAGAAACGAGTCGTCCGCCACATCTCTCGTCGGGGTGCGAGGGCCGTGGCGGACGACTTCCAAAGCGACAACACACGTTCATGTGAACGCCATGTGGCGGGTGCGTAGCCGACACTTTCGCACGATTGGGTCGTAGATATCCGGTTCTGTGGGGTCCCATACCTTGTTCTGGGTCATCCCAAGGCACAATGGGGTGATGACCCCACACCTTCAATCGATCGTGCGCAAGGGGCGTGGGCTCGGTTTAGCCGTCACGACCGCCTTGATTACGGGCGGACTGGCGGTCGTCGGAGCGCTCACGCTAGACCTACCGTTGCGCGACCCTGACGGCTTCCTCGGTCCCAGTTGGACTCGTTTGCCCCTCATCCTCTTCCTCTTCATCGCCGCTGACCTCATCCCCCGGGTGATCTCGCGCGCCAAGGACTGGAGCGGTATCCGCTCCTCCTTCAAGGAGGTCGTCGCCGAGCGATGGCCCCTGCAGCGTCTCGTGATCGTGCTGATAGCGCTGGCGAGTTTCTACGTCACCTACGTCGGCTACCGCAACCTCAAGAGCTTCCTTCCCGTGGCCCGCCAGCAGTCTGACGACGCGATGCTGGCCGCGAGCGACCGGTTGCTCGGGTTCGGCACCATTCCCGCCGAGGTGCTCCACAACGTGCTGGGCACCGGTGTGTCGGCGCACGTGCTGTCGTGGGTGTACATCTCGTTCCTCTTCTTCGTGCCGATCTCGCTGGCCGCCGCCCTCGTGTGGTCTCGCGACGTCAGCCTGGGCCTGTGGTACACCACAGCCCTCTGCCTCAACTGGGCTCTCGGCACGGCCAGCTACTACCTTCTGCCGGCACTCGGCCCGTTCGCGGTGCGCAGCTGGAACTACACGGACCTTCCGGCCACCGGAGTCAGCTCCTTGCAGGCAGGCATGCTCAGGGCGCGCGCCAACGTGATCACCGATCCCTTCGGCACGAACTCGGTGCAGAGCATCGCCGCGTTCGCCTCGCTGCATACCTCGATCGTGTTCACTGCGGCACTGATCGTGCACCTGGCGGGCTTCCCGCGGGTGGTACGGATCACCATGTGGGTGTTCTTGGCGCTCACGTTGATCTCCACCATCTACTTCGGCTGGCACTACATCATCGATGACGTCGCCGGTCTGATCATCGGCGCAGTGTCAGTAGCCGTAGCAGGTATCGCCACCCGAGGAGCTGCTCAACATATGCCCTCGCTCAAACCTGCCCGTAGAGAGCACCAGATGGCGCGGAGCAACTGAACCCCGGTCCCCTGACGACGGGGTCTGCGTCACCCTCTGAGCGATCGACGACCTGAACGAACCGCGATGCCCAAGCCTTGCAAGGCTTGGGCATCGCTGTCGGTGTGCTCCAGTTGAAGGAGCCACGGATCTAC
>JBBSQA010000061.1:0-4778 GCA_038258285.1 Actinomycetales bacterium
ATGGCCAGACCGACCCCCAACCCGGCTGCCGCCAGGGTCGCCGTGGTGACCAGACCCTCCGCCAGGGAGCTGACGGTCCACGACGCCATGACGGTGAGCCCGCCCGTCGCGACGGCCAACCCACCGGCTGCGACCAGCCCCGGGGCTATCCAGCGCAGCAGGACACCACCGAGCACCGCCCCCACCGGCACAGCGACCAAAAAGCGGACCAGCACGAAGGCCGCCTGCGTCTGGCTCGACTCACCATCCAGTCGGGCCAGCAGCGGAACGTCGACCACGATGGCTACGATCGCGGCACCCACCAGCACACTCACCGCAAGGGCCGGCCATACGCGACGTTGCACGACATCCGGGCCGATCAACGGCGCAGCCGCCGTGCGCTGTCGGATGCCGAAGGCGACCAGGGCCACGATGCCGACTGGGGCCAGCCACAGACCCCACGGGCCGAGGACTTCGACCTCGGGGTCGGCGGTGGAGAACGTCAGGACGACACTACCGAGCACGATGGCAACGAGCGTCGCTCCGAGAAGGTCGGCACGGATCAGTGGGGGCAGCCACGTTCGAGCGGTCACGGCGATGACGACGAGCCAGACCGTGCCCGCGGCCAGGCCCACCGGGGTGGCCGCCCGCGACGATGAGCCGTCGACGAACGAAACGAACGGCTCGCCGTAAGCCACCGAGGTCACCAGCGACTCCGGGGGGCTGAGCGCGAGCACGCTGAGAACGATCCCGACCAGCACCAGCGCGGCCACCACGAGCGTCCCAAGAGGCCCCCACGGCCCGGACCGCTGCGCAGGCTCCCCCTCAGACTCGGCCGCCGGGCGAGAGAGCGCTTCCGCAGACCCCGCTCTGGTCGAACCCACCGCAAGCACCCCCAGACAGAAGAGCAGGCCCAGCGCCACATTGAGCCAGAAGATGCCCCTCCAAGAGCTGACCAGCAGGACCGCCGCTCCGAGCAGGGGCCCCATCACGGCGCCGAGCTCCTGCACCCCGCCGACGATGCCCAACGGGATCCCGCGCTTGCCGGGAGGCCAGAGGTCGGCCACCAACGCCAACGTCGCGGGCACGAGTCCACCGCCGCCGACTCCCTGGAGGAAGCGCCCCCCCACCATGACCGGCAGCTCCACTGCGACCGCAGTGACGGCAGAGCCGACCGCGAAGATCAACAGGCAGGCCAGAAGGATGCGCTGCCGCGGGACCATGTCGGCCAAGCGTCCGATCAGCGGCAGCACCGCGATGTAGCCCAACAGGAACCCCGACACGATGGGCGTTCCGCGCTGCAGGGACTCGATCCCCAACCCGGCACCGGCCATCATGTCCGGAAGGGCGAGCACGACCACGTACGTATCCGCAGCCGCCAACATCACCGCCAGCGCAGCCACCGTCAGCAGCAGTCGGGGCCGTCCACCGGCGCTACCGGAAACGCGGGAGGCACCCGGTCCCCCGGTCCGGTCGGTCGTCACGAGAGGCAGCGCTTCAAGGGAGGTGGGTCAGTGGGGTCAGGGAGCAGTCACGGTGACCGGCACGCCGTAGTCGTCCAAGGTCACGGTGTAGGTCGAGGTGGCCGGCGGGTAGAACTCGCCGGTCAAGGTCACGGTGCGCACCTCCCAGTCGTCTTCGATCAGGCCGTAGACCACGTCGAAGTCCGTGTCATCCGCCCCGACGTTCAACAGGTCGACGATCAGCTCTCCAGACAGGGTGCCGGTGACTTCCTGGACGACGTCGCTGCCGACCCTGCTCTGGTCGCCGAACTCGGCCGAGTCGGTCTTCGACAACAACGAGACCACCCCGACCTCACTGTCGAACAGTCGAGCCGGGTCGGGCACTCCGAGGCTTTCGGGGCTGACCGAGGTGAACACCGGGCTGAACGGCAGCTTCACGAAGAGGTCGCCGTCGACTGCGACCGTCGGGACATCGGCCTGCACCCCGGCGATCTTGGCGGTAATGGTGCCGTCGAAAGCAGCCGGCTGCGTGGTGCCCGCGCCGTCTGCCTTGATCACGTAGGCGTTCTCTTCCTCGGGAAGGTCGCTCCCCTCCAGCACGAGGCTGACCGACCCTGCCTCCGCCAAGACGTCGTAGGCCTCGTCCAACCGGTCCTGGGCGGTGGGAGCGGAGGTCTCCTCCCCCGGCGCCTCCGGCTCTGCGTCGTCGGAGCAGGCCGTCACGCCGGTCAACGCGACCGCGACGACGCTCAAGGCTACGAGTCGAGACCAGTGGTGGCGGGTGGCGCGATGGCTCATGTCTCCCCTTGCTCAGCGGTGGGCACAACTCCTGTGCACGATCCCTAGTATGCCGTCCTCCCCCGGCGCACCCAGGCCCCTCCACCTGACCCGTTCGTCGACCTGGATGGGCACCTACCTCTTCGTCGAGTCCGGGTCGTCGTCATCGTGTCGCTGGAGAACTTCGTTGCGCAGGTAGCCGTAGAGCAAACCGAGCAGAACAAACGCGACGATCATCCCGATTGCGATCCAGTAGGTGGGCTCCATCACGTCATGGTGCCCCATGGAGCCGACAAGACTCGACCGACACGGTCGCGCACCGGGAATCCCACTGCGACTGGGGAACCCTCTTGGTTTCCTATTTTTTAGCCCTGCATCTATCCCTGATCTGGTCTATAAAACGAGGCCTACCTCCATAGCGTTCCTTCTTTATATGGGGGTTTAGGAGATTTCTTAAATGCAGTGCACAATCAAAACCAAAGCAGGAATTCTTTGTCGATGAGACCTCCTGTCGCAGCACCGTGCTGCCCCTATTGAGGAGTCTCATGTCATCTTTCCTGCCTACCCAACGTCAAAGTCCATTGCCTTCGCGGTTGGTCGCCAGTGTGGCGGCCCTCCTGTTGGGCGTACTCCTCGTGGTGATGTCCACGAGCCCCGTTGCCGCCGCGGTCCGAGTGGGCTTGGGCACTGCGGGCGTCTATGCGGTCCTGGCCGGCGAGACGGTCACGAACACCGGCGCATCCGTGCTCAACGGCAACCTCGGGGTCAGCCCCGGCACGGCGACCCCCGGCTTCCCGCCCGGAATGGTCAACGGAGAGACTCACGCGGCTGACGCGGTTGCGGCCAGCGCCAAGGACGACCTTGTCATCGCATACGACAACGCGGCCGGTCAGCCGACGGACGTCACGGTGACGGCCGACCTAGCCGACCAGACCCTGGTTCCCGGCGTCTACAGCGGGAACACCCTCGCGCTCAACGGTCAGCTGACGCTCGACGGGGCGAACGAGACCGATCCGGTCTTCATCTTCCAGACCGCCAGCACCCTCCTCGCCGGACCCGGGAGCTCCATCGTCTTCATCAACGGGGCGGACGCGTGCGACGTCTACTGGCAGGTAGGAAGCTCGGCCACCATCGAGACCGGCAGCGCCTTCGCCGGGACCGTGATGGCCCTCACGTCCATCACGGCGAACACCGGCGCCACGGTTCAGGGCCGTCTGCTGGCACGCAACGGCCAGGTGAGCCTGCAGACCAACACCATCACCGTGCCGCAGTGCTCGGACGCTCCTGCACCGACGACGGATGAGCCGACGGCCACGTCACCCGAGCCGACCACTCCTGAACCGACCACGCCCGAGCCGACCACGCCCGAGCCGACCACGCCCGAGCCGACCACGCCGGAGCCCACGACCCCTGAGCCGAGCACCCCTCAGCCCACGTCGCCGGCGCCGAGCACCCAGGAGCCCACTCCCACCACACCCGTCGGCCCCGGAGACGGTGGCAACGCAGGACCGGGAGACGGCGGAGACAACGGTCCCGGAGACGGCGGAGACAACGGCGGCGGCGCCGGTCGCGGTGGAGACGGCGGAGACAACGGCGGCGGAGCCGGAAACGACGGGAACGGCGGCGATGCCGGCAACAACGGTGGCGATGGAGCTTTTGGCGCCAACGGCTCTGGCGGAGGCGGCTCCGGGGGCGAGGGCTCCGGTAACGGACAGGTCAGTCCGCTTCCCGTGGGCGGTGTGCAAACCGGCGGAAGCCCCGCACCAGACAGCAGCCCCCTGTTGCTCCTCCTCGGTGTGGGCCTGGCCATGGCCGGACTGGGCGGCTTGATCCTGGGCCGCAGGAACACGAGCAAGGGCTGACGTGCGCCGAGCCCTCTCTGCACGCTGCGGCGGCCGTCCTGCCGCCGCAGCGTCCTGGGTCTCACTCGCAGCAGGCCTAGCCGTGCTGGTCAGCGCGAGCGGGTTCGGGGCTCTTCCGCAGTCGTCCCTGGCTTCGATCAGCCCGGCCGCGGGGGTGCACCGGACCGATGCCACGTCCACGCACACCCCCATCCAAGCCAGCAGGACCCCTGAGGCCGCCGCCGACACACGTGCCTCGGGGAGCCCACCTACGACGGTGTCGATACCGGCCATCGGCGTGAGCTCGGTCATCGACCCCCTGGGCCTCAACGCTGACGGGAGTCTGGAGGTCCCGGCCCGCGGCCCCTCCTACGACCACGCAGGCTGGTTCACCGGATCTCCCCCTCCGGGAGACTCAGGTCCTGCCGTGTTGCTGGGCCACGTGAACGGGCGTGGCGGCGCACCCTCGGTGTTTTCCCGGCTCTCCGAGCTCGATGTCGGGGATGCGGTCTCGGTGACTCGAGATGACGGGTCAACGACGACCTTCGAGATCTACCGTGCCGAGCAGTATCCCAAGGACGCCTTTCCGACGACCGCCGTGTATGGCGATACCGCCGAGTCGGAGCTCCGCCTCATCACGTGCGCCGGAGCCTGGGACGCCGAGGTCCACCACTATCAGGACAATACGGTCGTCTATGCGCGGCTTCTGCAGCCCACG
>JBBSQA010000062.1:0-3906 GCA_038258285.1 Actinomycetales bacterium
CACGAAGGTGTATCCGAGGTCCTCGACACCCTCGACCGTCTGCGCCAAGTCATCCAGATCCGCCGAGATGTCGAACGAGAAGCTGGCCAACGACTCACGGACACACAGGTTGGCTCGCGCCCCGGTCACCAGGTCCTCCGGGCCGCGCTCGCCCTGGCCGTTGAGAGCCCCACTCCCGAGACCGCCGAGGTTCTCGGGCCAGACCGTCTGTCCGTAGAGGTCGTGCACGCGGTAGGGGAAGAACTGGTTGCGCGCTTGGTCCAACCGGATCTCGTCGCCACTGAGCTGTCCTGCGAAGTACCACGACCGCTCGTAGCGACTCTCGTAGACCTCACTCATCGCTCGGTACGCGTTCGGTGACGCCGTGTCCAACGGTGTCTCGAAGACCCCCGGCGCAGTCAACCCCGCATCCGAGAAGGCGTTCCGCCCCACCTCAAGACGATGGACCCACTCACCGACACCGTCGCGGCCGACCGGGCCGGTCCACACGATCTGGGTCTCGTCGTCGCACGGCTGAATGTCGAACGGGCGTTCAGCCGTCGCGCTGCACTGCGCCCGGTAGAACTCGGCGTCGAGACCCGACGTCCCGTCGTAGGGGTTGGCCAGTTGGACGTACTGATGGGTGGTCCCGTGCTGGACGATCGTCGCGCCGTGATCCTCCAGGGACGACAGGACCCGGACCAGCTTCGGGCGCTCGGACAGCGTGGTCGCGCGCTGGTCGAAAGTCTGCCCCGTCCCGGTAGAACGGACGTCGATCGGGCTGACGGCGACCTGAAACGGGACGTCGCGCTCGATGAGGTAGTCCGCCACGTCCTGCAGGTCACCAGGATCTGTCGCCGGGCTCACGTCGGTCAGCCGCACCGCGGCGTGCTTGACCGGCTCCGTCTCACCGTCCAGGAGGTCGTAGTACAGGTCGGCGAAGGCCAGGTACCGGTCGGTGGCCGCGACGGCGTCCAGCGGGACCTCACCGACGTAGGTCAGGCTGCCGGAACGGATCGCCCACGGTCGAGGTTTCTCCTCGCGGGTGGCAGCCAGCACCTCGACCTGCCCGACCGCCGTGACCTGGGGCACGCTGATCGGCCCCGCGGCGCCGTCCCGGGTCAGCTCCTGCCTGCGGTAGGTCACTCCGGTGATGACGTCCTCCCCGGTGTCACCAGACTGTGCGGGGTCCCAGCCGTACTTCTCCTCGAACGCCGCAGCCAGCTTCGGGTCGATGGCCCCGACGTCGTTGGTGTTCGCACCCGCCCACAAGACCGGAGTGTCACTGGTGACCACGTCGGCGTAGAAGGCTCGCGGCAGGACCTGAGTCTCACTCGTGCCGACGTAGACCACCGCGTCGAAGTCCTCCATACGGCCTGCGGTGTAGTCGGCCATGGGCTCGGTCTGGACGTCACCGAAATGACTGGCCAGGTTGCTCGCCTCGATGCCATCGAGCTCGGCCTCAGCCCGCGTCTCGCCGTACCCGACGGTGTCGTAGAGCACGAGCGTGCTCGCCTCGCCCGGGCCACCCCACGCCGGCTCGAGCCTCTCCCGCTCCTGATCGTCGGCGGTCGGTTCGTAGCTGCTCAGCTCTTGCAGCACCGGGTCGGCTTGCTCCGCGGGGCGTATTGGCCATCCGGCCAGCGCACCCCAGGCCAAAGCCATCGTGATCACCAGCAGCACCGCCCAGAACACCAGCTGCAGTCGCCCGACCCGCAATGCCATCACCTCAGCCGTCAACCCGTTGCGCCCCAGGGCACATCACCCAGACACCGCTTTTCAGGACGTTCGTAGCCGAGCCGCAACCGGATTGGGACGGCAGCACTGCCGCGGCCCAGTAGGCTCCTGCCCCATGGCGGATATGTTCGACGGTTACCCCCTGGCACCACACATGCACGATGAGATGTTCGAAGCGGGTCTTGAGGAGATCCCCGAAGATCCGGCGGTGCGGTCCGCCTACCAGAACCTGTCGCGGGCCTTCGAAGACGTGAGCGCTGAGGACCTGCAGTCCCGGGCGGACTACCTCTCGAGCAACTACAGCGACCAGGGCGTGACCTTCGACATCGGCGGCGAAGAGCGGCCCTTCCCCCTCGACATCGTGCCGCGCATCATCGACGCCAAAGCCTGGTCCCAGGTCGAGGCCGGGGTCGCGCAGCGCGTCGCCGTGCTGGAGCGACTGCTCGACGACGTCTACGGCGAGGGCGAGGTCTTCACAGACAACATCGTGCCCAAGCACGTCGTCACCTCCTCCAGCCACTTCCACCGTGCTGCCTCCGGCATCACCCCGATGAACGGCGTCCGGATCCATGTGTCCGGGATCGACCTGATCAGGGACGGTCAGGGAGACTTCCGGGTGCTGGAGGACAACGTCCGTATCCCCTCCGGAGTCTCCTACGTCCTGACCAACCGGCGGGCGATGAGCCAGACCCTGCCCGAGGTCGTCGGCACCCACCGCCTACGCCCGGTCGCGGCCTACCCGCAGAAGTTGTTGGCGGCGCTGAAGGCGGCCGGGCCTAGCGGGGTGGCGGACCCCACCGTGGTGGTGCTGACTCCTGGACCGTACAACTCCGCGTACTTCGAGCACTCGCTGCTGGCCCGCCTGATGGGGTGCCGTCTGGTCGAGGGGCGTGACCTCGTGGCCCAAGCCGGTCGGGTGATGATCCGCACGACCCACGGCCTGCACCCGGTGCACGTCATCTACCGCCGGGTCGACGACGACTTCCTCGACCCGATGCACTTCCGCTCCGACTCCACCCTGGGTTGCCCCGGCCTGCTCAACGCGGCCCGCTCGGGCAACGTCACCATCGCCAACGCGGTCGGCAACGGCGTCGTCGACGACAAGCTGATCTACACCTACATGCCCGACATCATCCGGTACTTCCTGAACGAGGAGCCGATCCTGCCCAACGTCGACACCTGGCGACTGGAGGACCCCGAGCATCGCGAAGAAGTCATGGACCGCCTGGACGAGCTGGTGGTCAAGCCGGTGGACGGGGCTGGCGGCAAGGGCATCGTGATCGGCCCCCAGGCCACCCCGGCCGAGCTGGACACCTTGCGCAAGACGGTGCTGGCCTCGCCCCGGGGATGGATCGCCCAACCCGTGGTGCAGCTATCCACGGTGCCCACCATGATCGGGGACCACATGCGCCCCCGGCACGTCGACCTGCGCCCCTTCGCGATCAACGACGGCAACAAGGTATGGGTGCTGCCGGGTGGGTTGACGCGGGTGGCACTGGGTGAGGGCGAGTTGATCGTCAACTCCAGCCGAGGTGGCGGGTCCAAGGACACCTGGGTGTTGGCCGGCGACGGGATGCGCCAGCGGCTGGCCCCTCGTCCCCGTCCCGTGGAGCACGCCTCCGAGCCGCAGGTCCGGCTGCAGGAGTCGATCGCCTCCAGCAGCCAGAGCGAGCAGGAGCAGCAACAACAGCAGCAAGACGACGAACCCGCGGTTGAACCGCCGGCAGACCCCACGCCACAGACTCAGGAGGCCCCCTCGTGCTGAGCCGTATCGCCGAGTCCCTGTTCTGGATCGGCCGCTATCTGGAGCGGGCCGAAGACACCTCACGCTTGTTGGACGTGCATGTGCAGCTGCTCCTCGAAGACCCGGTGGTCGATGAGGAGACGGCCTCCCGCGCACTGTTGGCCGTCATGGGCGTCGACGGTGAGGGCCAGGCCGACCAGGCCTCGGTCATGCGCCTGCTCGCCTGGGACCCCGAGTCGCCGGCCTCGATGGTCTCCACCTTCTGGGGAGCCCGGGAGAGCGCTCGTCGGTCCCGGGAGACGGTCTCCACCGAGATGTGGGAGGCCATCAACACCACCTGGAACATCCTGCAGCGCGGTCACATCCAACGGGCCCGCCCCGCGCAGGCCTGTCAGACCGTCCGCGAGCGGTGCGCGGTCATCTCCGGCATCGCCGACTCCACGATG
>JBBSQA010000063.1:0-3251 GCA_038258285.1 Actinomycetales bacterium
AAGTCGGCCGACAAGGACATGTTCCTGCAGCTGCTGGTGGCCCAGATGAAGTACCAGGATCCGATGAACCCGACCGACTCGGGCGAGTTCCTCGCCCAGTCTGCCCAGTTCACCGCGCTGGAGAAGATGCAGTCCGTCGCTGACCAGACCGCGCAGCTCGTGGCCAGTCAGATGGCGTTCGGCGCCAGCAGCCTGGTGGGTCGCACCGTCAGCTGGACCTCAGAGGACGGCGTCGCGCAGAGCGGCTCCGTCAGCGGGGTGCAGTTCGGCACGCAGGGTCCGATGCTGCAGGTCGGGGGGACGTCCATCACGCTCGGACAGGTCCAGTCCGTCACCAACGGCAGCACCGGCTCCAGCACTGGCAGCGGCACGTCCACAAGCGCCTGACCATCGCGCTCAGCAGTCACCTTCCGGCCCCCGGGCCACCCATCCATCCGAGAGGAACCACCCATGCTTCGCTCACTCTTCGCCGGCATCAGCGGCCTGCGCGTCAACCAGGCCATGCTCGACGTCACCGGCAACAACATCGCCAACGCCAACACCGTCGGCTTCAAGTCCAGCACCACCGTCTTCCAGGACACCCTCAGCCAGATGCTCACCGGTGCGTCGACGCAGAGCGCCGCACGCGGCGGCACGAACCCGATCCAGGTCGGACTCGGCGTGCAGGTCGCCGGTATCAGCACCAACTTCAACCAGGGTTCGACCCAGACGACGGGTCGGAGCACCGACCTGATGATCCAGGGCGACGGCATGTTCGTCGTACGCAAGAACAACGAGCAGTTCTACACCCGCGCCGGCTCCTTCACCTTCGACAACTCCGGCACGCTGACCACCCCCACCGGTGGTCGGGTCCAGGGCTACGCCCTCAACGCGTCCGGGGCGGCGACCGGTGGCCTGATCAACATCACCCTGGGCACCTCTGGGCTCACCCCGGCCGTGCCGCCCGGAGTGGAGATGACGTCGTTCAACATCGGCAGCGACGGCAAGCTCCGCGGCATCTTCTCCGACCAGGTCCCCCGTGAGATGGCGCAGGTGGCGGTGGCCGACTTCAACAACCCGATGGGTCTGGAGAAGGTCGGCGAGACGTCCTACCGCGAGTCCGCCAACTCCGGCCCGGCGCAGCTCGGCGTGTCCGGCCAGGGACGACGCGGCAACCTCATGGGTGGTGCGGTCGAGATGTCCAACGTGGACCTCGCCTCGGAGTTCACGAACCTGATCCTGGCCCAACGGGGCTTCCAGGCCAGCTCCAGGGTGATCACCACCTCTGACCAGGTTCTGGAGGACCTGGTCAACATCAAGCGCTGACTCGTCCGCGCTGCTGCGGGAGGTCGGGGCGAGAGCCCTCGGCCTCCCGCTGTTCTCTGCCCCGTTGTGGAGCCAGTCTGCTCAGGTCACCCGGCTCGATGCCGATGGGTGTGGTACCTGGCCATGGATGGCCACTCACAGGTGAAGCACTAAGGAAGGTGCGCCGTGATCATGCTCACGCGAATCTCAGGGACGTCGTTCGTCTTGAACTGCGACCTGATCGAACGCATCGACTCCACCCCGGACACCGTGGTCTCCCTCGTCGACGGCAAGAAGTACGTCGTTCGGGACTCCCCCGCCGAGGTGGTCGTGGCCATCCGGCAGCACCGCAGCGAGATCATCGCGCTCAGCAACTTCATGCAGGTCGAGGACCTCGAGGTGCCGGCGCCGCGCCCCGTGCCCTCCAACGTCGCGCTGATCCACCGGGAGGGCTGATGGATCCGGCACCCGCCATCGGGATCGGCCTCGGCTTCGCTGTCGTCGTCGGGGTGAACGTCATGGAGGGCGGCAACCCCATGAGCCTGCTGTTGCTGCCTCCGATGCTGCTCGTCTTCGGTACCACGCTGCTCATCACCATGGCCGGGGGGACCATGGAGGACGCTAAGACGGCGGCGAAGTCGTTCGTGAGGGCCTTCACCGGCCACGTGGAGCCGACGGAGACCCTCGTGCCCCAGGTGGTCGCGCTCGCCGAGCGTGCCCGCCGCGAGGGCCTGTTGGCCCTGGAGGACGCCATCAAGGAGGTCGACGACGACTTCCTCAAGCGCGGGGTCACCATGGCGATCGACGGCACCGACCCCGAGGAGCTGCGCGACATCCTCGAGTCGGAGGTCTACTCCAAGC
Organism: Actinomycetales bacterium; assembly: GCA_038258285.1. Classification (GTDB taxonomy): domain Bacteria; phylum Actinomycetota; class Actinomycetes; order Actinomycetales; family Dermatophilaceae; genus Ornithinicoccus. The sequence continues at coordinate 2,146 of JBBSQA010000063.1, forward strand.
GTGCCGCCGACAAGCAGGCGGCGAAGTTCTGGGCCGACGCCGGTGCCTACGCGCCGACGGTCGGCATCATCGGCACCGTCATGGGTCTTGTGCACGTCCTCGAGAACCTGGCGCAGCCCGAGGAGCTCGGGCACCTGATCGCGGCCGCGTTCGTGGCCACACTGTGGGGCGTCACCTCGGCCAACGTGATCTTCCTGCCCCTGGGCAACCGGCTCAAGCGTCTCGGCGAGCTCGAGTCCAACCGCATGGAGGTCACCATCGAGGGCATCGCCGCCATCCAGAACGGCTCCAACCCGCGGATGGTCGCGCAGAAGCTGCGCTCGCTGATGGCCGGCAGCGCCGGGGCAGAGGCGGCCTGACATGTCACGCAAGGGTGGCCGCCGCGGCGGCCACGAGGAAGAGCACGAGAACCACGAACGCTGGCTGGTGACCTACGCCGACATGGTCACCCTGCTGATGGTGCTCTTCATCGTGATGTTCGCCATGAGCCAGGTCGACGAGAAGAAGTTCAACGCGCTCAAGGTGGGCCTGGCGGCCGGCTTCGGCCAGTCGACGTCCCTCCTCGACGGCTCGAGCCAGATCCTGGAGCAGCCGGGCACCGCGATCGCGGCACCGATCGCCCCCTCGGAGGTCTCAGCCGACCTGCCGCCGAAGGAGCAGGCAGCGGTGGCCAACGCGGTGGCCCGCTACGACACGCTGCGCCAGGAGCGGAAGGTGGTCAGCGCCGAGCTCGAGGTCGACCGCCTCGTGTCGATCCGCAAGAAGCTGTTCGCCGCCCTGGCCGCGAAGGGCCTCCAGGACGACGTACGCACCACCATCGACGAGCGGGGGCTGACGGTCAGCCTCGTCTCGCGGCACGTGGTCTTCGAGGCCAACGTCGCCGAGCTGTCGCCACGCGGCCGGATGGTGGTCGACGCGCTGGCTCCGGTGCTGAAGTCCCTCACGGAGCCGCTCGCCATCGACGGTCACACCAACCAGGTCAAGGTGAAGCCGAAGTACTTCCCCACCGACTGGGAGCTCTCCGCCGCCCGCTCGGTCCGCGTCCTGCGCTACCTCAACGAGGTCGGCGGCGTCGCGAACGCCCGGATGACCGCCAGCGCCTTCGG
>JBBSQA010000064.1:0-2920 GCA_038258285.1 Actinomycetales bacterium
ATAACGGTGTGCGCCCGCCCAAGAAGCGTCGCGTCTGAGCGCCGGAAGGTAAAGGTAAGCAAACATGGCCCGTTACACCGGCCCCATCACCAAGAAGTCCCGTCGACTCAAGGTCGACCTCGTCGGCGGAGACAAGAACTTCGATCTTCGTCCCTTCCCTCCGGGTCAGCACGGCCGTCGCCGGACCCAGGAGAAGGAGTACCTCACCCAGCTGCAGGAGAAGCAGAAGGCCCGCTTCACCTACGGCGTCATGGAGAAGCAGTTCCGTCGCTACTACGAAGAGGCTGCGCGTCGTCCCGGCAAGACCGGTGACAACCTGCTGACCATCCTCGAGTCGCGTCTGGACAACGTGGTCTACCGTGCGGGCCTGGCTCGCACCCGTCGCGCTGCCCGCCAACTGGTCACGCACGGACATTTCCACGTCAACGGCCACCGGGTGGACGTCCCGTCTTACCGGGTGGAGACCTACGACATCATCGACGTCCGGCCCAAGTCGGTCCAGACGTTGCCGATCGAGCTGGCTCGTCAGACCTTCGGCGACCGCCCGATCCCGGCGTGGATGAAGGTCGTTCCGGGCACGTTGCAGATCTTGATCCACCAGATCCCGACGCGCGCTCAGATCGACACCATCCTCACCGAGCAGCTGATCGTGGAGCTCTACTCCAAGAACTAGTCGCAAGGGGGCTTGCTCCCGCGCGCAAGAGCAGTTCAGGTATGCGGTGAGATCGGCGTCATGCCGACGCTCACCGCATACCTGTGGTCGGGTCTGCGGACAGAGACGGATCCGACCAAGAGCCTTCGGGCTCCCCATCACCGGGCATCAAATAGCGGGTGCCCGAGGAAAGGAAGATTCACTGTGCTGATCGCTCAGCGTCCCACCCTGTCCGAGGAGGTCGTCTCCGACGCTCGCTCGCGGTTCACTATCGAGCCCCTCGAGCCCGGCTTCGGCTACACCCTCGGCAACTCCCTGCGCCGCACGCTGCTCTCGAGCATCCCCGGCGCCTCCCTGACCAGCATCCGCATCGACGGCGTGCTGCACGAGTTCTCCACGATCCCCGGGGTCAAGGAAGACGTCACTGAGATCATCCTGAACCTCAAGAGCCTGGTTGTCTCCAGCGAGTTCGACGAGCCGGTCGTGATGTACCTGCGCAAGCAGGGAGCCGGCGCCGTCACCGCGGCCGACATCGCCCCACCGGCGGGGGTCGAGGTGCACAACCCCGACCTGCATATCGCTACCCTGAACGACTCGGGCAAGGTCGAGATGGAGCTGACCGTCGAGCGAGGGCGCGGGTACGTCTCGGCCCAGTTGAACAAGTCCCTGGACCAGGAGATCGGCCGCATCCCGGTCGACTCCATCTACTCCCCGGTGCTGGCCGTGACCTACAAGGTCGAGGCCACCCGTGTGGAGCAGCGCACCGACTTCGACCGCCTGGTCCTCGACGTGGAGACCAAGCGCTCCGTCGCCCCCCGTGACGCGATGGCCTCGGCTGGTCGCACGCTGGTGGAGTTGTTCGGACTGGCCCGGGAGCTGAACTTCGAGGCTGAGGGCATCGAGATCGGCCCGTCGGCCGGAGACGCCGCTTTGGCCTCCGACCTGGCTCTGCCGATCGAGGACCTGGACCTGACCGTCCGGTCCTACAACTGCCTCAAGCGCGAGGGCATCCACACGGTGGGTGAGCTGGTGAGCCGCAGTGAGGCTGACCTGCTGGACATTCGCAACTTCGGCGCCAAGTCGATCGACGAGGTCAAGGACAAGCTCGGCGAGATGAGCCTGGCTCTGAAGGACAGCCCTCCCGGGTTCGACCCCAGCACGGCCGACTACTCCGAGGACGACTCGATCGAGGATGACGGCGACGTGAGTTTCGCCGAAGACGAGCAGTACTGATTTTTTTCGCTGAAGGAGACACAGCATGCCTACCCCCACGAAGGGCCCGCGTCTTGGCGGCGGTCCGGCGCACGAGCGCCTGATCCTGGCCAACCTCGCCACTGCCCTGTTCGAGCATGACCGCATCACCACGACTGAGGCCAAGGCCAAGCGGATGCGTCCGCTGGCCGAGCGCCTCATCACCTTCGCCAAGCGTGGTGACCTGCACGCGCGTCGTCGAGTGATGACCACCATCGGTGACAAGGGTGTCGTGCACCGCCTGTTCACCGAGATCGCCCCGGACATGTCCGAGCGCGCTGGTGGATACACCCGCATCACCAAGATCGCGCCGCGCAAGGGCGACAATGCCCCGATGGCCGTGATCGAGCTGGTCCGCGAGCCGGTGGCCAAGAAGAAGGTCGTCGAGCAGGCGGAAGGCGCCACGAGGCGCTCAGCCCGTGACCGCGACGCCGCCAAGGACGAAGCGGTGGCCACTTCACCGGAGGAAGCTGACGCGACCCAGGTGGAGATCGAGCAGGCCGACGAGGCGCACGACGCGGGCGTCGAGGTTGCGGCTCCCGCCGAAACCGTCGAGGTCAACGAGGTCAGCGCCGACGACTCGACGGAAGCCGCCAACACGAAGGCTGACGACGCCGACGTGGCTGAGGCAACCGATGGTGTCGCACCGCACGGTGCCGACTCCGCTCGTCCGACCGCCGACGGCTCCGCCCCCGAGGGCTTCGCAGTCAAGGGCAACGAGAACTCGATGAAGTACCACGTCGAGGGTTCGCAGTGGTACGACCAGACCGAAGCCGAGGTATGGTTCCGCACCGCTGAGGCAGCGGAGGCTGCCGGCTTCGAGCCCGCGGGTGGCGCGTCTGCCCAGCAGGTCGAGCAGGCCTGACCGGGTTCCAGGATTGATGAGAAGCCGCCCAACCCCGGGGGGGTGGGGGGGTGAGGTTGTAAGGGGGAGGCACGGTGTGGGGACACGGCGACGGGGACCGGCGGGGGGCGCCGACGGGGGGGGCGGCCGTGTGCGTGGCGGCGCGCGCGCCG
>JBBSQA010000065.1:0-1800 GCA_038258285.1 Actinomycetales bacterium
ACGTGCTGCTCGCCGGACGGGCTTCCTAGCCGCCATCGGGTGAAAGCGCGTCCGGTCGAATCCGTCTGGGTGCGCTCCGGCGCCACCATTCCGCCCCCTGCCACGACTTGAAAGCGCACATCCACCCCGGGTATCGGCGTGCCCGACTCATCTGTCACGTTCACCCCGAGGCTATGCGGCAGGAGCCCACCCGCCTGGGCCCTTTGCTTGTCGCCCTGGGCGATCGCGACGTTCCGGGGGGCGCCCGCCTGTGCCGTGACCAGGAATCGGGCCCCCGGGCGCTCGGAGCCTGCCAGGTCCGCTGTCACCACGAGGCTCCCGGGCCGGCCCGGGAGCGTCAAAGACGCCTGGGCGACCCCTCCGGCATCGGTCCGCACGGTGTCGTGTTCCAGGTTGCCGGACCCTCCCACGATGCGGAAGAGCACCACGGTGTCGGCGAGCGGGAGCCCTTCCGGGCCGACGACACGAGCGAGCAACGTCACCGAAGAACGCACGGGCCCGGACAGGGTCGAGTCGGAGAGTGGCGTGACGCCCTCCCGACGCTTCATGGCTTCCGTCGTGGCGGGTGCCGGCTCGGCCGATGGCATCGAGACGGACTTGTGCGGGACCGTCCCGAGGGGGCTCCCGAAAACGCGATACGCCCACCATACCGACGCGATCGCCAAGAGCAACAGGACGAAGAGGGAAACGCGACGAAGCCAGTCCGTGGCCGTCTTGCGGAGGGAGGGCTCCTCCAGGAAAAATAGCACCGGCGGGGCACCGTGAGGCTTCGGGAGTTGCTGCTCCTCATGGTCCCGTGGATCGTCTTCCAACATCAACGCGGCTCGTCATCGGCCGAGCGCACGGCTCCGCCTCGGTGATGGCCGTACGGCACCGGTCGGTTCCGCGCGGGCGCAGCGTCGTCGTTGTCAGTGGCAGTCATGCTCACCGTCCGGTAGCCGGCACATCGCAGGAGTCGTGAGGGACAAAGTCGCCCACCGATACAGCCATGCCGCAGATCTCGTTCCTTCCCGAAGCGCGCGAGGGGGCCTCCTCGATGACGAAACCACGTGGCTTGCCGACCTGACTCTTCGTCTGGCTCGGTCTAAGACTACCCTATGAGCGTAGTGGCGGTCGAGGTGTTGTTGGCTGAGACCGGGTCGGTGCTCGTGCTGGTAACGGTCGCGGTGTTGTCGATGTTGCCGCTCGCCGCGGCGTCGACCGTCACGGTCAGGCCGAGGCTCGTGCTGGCGCCGACGGCGAGCGCGCCGAGGTCCCAGGTGACGGTGCGTGTGCCGGCGTCGTAGGTCCCACCGTCTGTGGCAGACACGAACGCGAGCTCGGCAGGCAGTACGTCGCTGACGACGACTCCGGCCGCATCACTCGTCCCGCCGACGTGGTTCACGGCGATCGCGTAGCTGATGTTCGAGCCGGCGGTCGCGCTGCCCGGCCCGGTCTTCGTGACGGCTACGTCGGCTTCCTGGCTCACGGTGGTCGTGGCGGTCGAGGTGTTGTTGGCTGCGACCGGGTCCGTGCTGGTGCTTGTGACGGTCGCGGTGTTGTCGACGCTGGCTACGTCGCCGACCGTCGCGGTCAGGCCGAGACTCTTGGTGCCACTGACGGCGAGTGATCCGACGGTCCAGCTCACGGTGCGGGTGCCGGCGGCGTAGGTCCCGCCGTCTGTGGCGGACACGAAGGTGAGCGAGGCGGGCAGTACGTCGCTGACCGCCACCCCGGTCGCACCGCTCGCCCCGCCTACATGGTCGACCTTGAGGGTGTAGGTGATGTCTGAGCCTGCCGTGGCGCTGGCCGGGCCGGTCT